>NZ_SNXY01000006.1:1216075-1824113 GCF_004362745.1 Oharaeibacter diazotrophicus
CGTCGCCACGGCCGAGCCGGCGCCAGCGATCGCGAAAGCGTGAAACGCCGCCCCCGTAACGTCCGCCCCTCCCCCGGCGTCCCACCGGCGGACCGCAGTGGTCGCCGACAGCGGGGGACGGGACGATGGACTTTCACGCGACGGGCAGGGGCGACGGCGGACCGGCGGCGACTGCCGCGGGGCCGCTCGCCGGCATCCGGGTGCTCGACCTCTCGCGCATCCTCGCCGGCCCGAGCGCGACGCAGCTGCTCGGCGACCTCGGCGCCGAGGTGGTCAAGGTCGAGCGGCCCGGTGTCGGTGACGACACCCGCGGCTGGGGCCCGCCCTTCGCGCCGGCCGCCGACGGCGGCGAGAGCGACCGCAGCGCCTATTTCCTGGCCGCCAACCGCAACAAGCGCTCGATCGCCCTCGACCTCAAGGACCCCGCGGACGCCGCCCGGGTCCGCGCCCTCGCCCGCCGTGCCGACGTCGTGGTCGAGAACTACAAGACCGGCGACCTCGACCGTGCCGGCCTCGGCTGGGAGGCGCTGAGGGCCGAGAATCCCCGGCTGGTATGGTGCACGATCACCGGCTTCGGCCTGACCGGGCCGCTCGCCGGCGGCGTCGGCTACGATTTCCTCGTTCAGGCCATGGGCGGGATCATGAGCGTGACCGGGGAGCCGGACGCGGCCGGCGGCCGGCCGCTCAAGGTCGGCGTCGGCATCGCTGACATCGTCTGCGGGCTCTACGCCGCGATCGGCATCCTGGCGGCCCTGCGCTACCGCGAAGCGACCGGCCAAGGGCAGCGGATCGACCTCTCGCTGTTCGACGCCCAGATCGCCTGGCTCGCCAACGTCGCCACCGGCCACCTCGTCTCGGGCCTGACGCCCCGCCGGCTCGGCAACCGCCACCCCAACATCGCGCCCTACCAGAGCTTCCCGGCCGCCGACGGCGAGTTCGTGATCGCCTGCGGTAACGACGCCCAGTTCGTCCGGCTGGCCGAAATCGCCGGCCTGCCGGCGCTCGCCGGCGACCCGCGCTTCGCCCTGAACCGCGGCCGCGTCGCGAACGTCGACACCCTCGACGCGATCCTGTCGGAGCGTTTCCGCACGGCGCCGCGCGCGACCTGGGTCGAACGGCTGGAGCGGGCCGGCGTGCCCGCCGGCGTGGTCGCGACCGTACCCGAGGCCCTCGCCCATCCGCAGACGCTCGCCCGCGAGATGGTGGTGCCGATGACCGGCGCGGACGGCGAGACCGTCCGCCTGCTCGGCAACCCCCTGAAGTTCTCCGCCTCCCCGGTCGCCTTCGAGCGGGCGCCGCCGCATCTCGACGAGCACCGCGCCGAGATCCTCGCGCTGATCGGCGAGACCGTCGCGGCGGCCGGCTGACCCGACCGGCCGCCCTCGTACCCTCCCCTTCCAAACGGACACCGCCCCCATGAAATCGATCGTCCTCGACCGCTTCGGCGGCCCCGACGTGCTCGCCCTCCGTGACGGTCCCGCCCTCGTGCCGGCCGCCGGTCAGGCCCTCGTCCGCGTCGCCGCCGCCGGCGTCAACTTCGCGGACACGCTGATGCGCCGCGACGCCTACGTCGTGACGCCGCCGCTGCCGATCGTGCTCGGCAGCGAGGCCGCCGGCGTCGTCACGGCGGTCGGCGACGGCGTCGACGCCGGCTGGGTCGGCCGCCGCGTCGCCGCGCCGCTGTTCGCGAGCGGCGTCCACTTCGGAGGCTACGCCGAGGCGCTCGTGATCGACGCCCGCTTCCTGGTCGCGCTGCCGGACGCCATCGACGACGCCACCGCGGTGGCGCTGCAGGCACAGGGGTTGTCGGCCCGGCACCTGGTGATCCAGGCCGATCCGCGGGGCAAGAGCGTTCTGGTCACCGCCGCCGCCGGCGGCGTCGGCTCGCTGTTGATCCAGCTCGCGCGGCTCGCCGGCGCCGCCACCGTGGTCGCGGCGGCGAGCAGCGCCGCCAAGCTCGACCTCGCCCGCTCGCTCGGCGCCGACGCCGTCGTCGACTATTCCAAACCGGGCTGGGACGACGCCGTGCTCGCCGCCACCGGCGGCACCGGACCCGACGTCGTCTACGATTCCGTCGGCGGCGATGTCACCAAGCGCTGCCTGGAGATCCTGGCGCCGTGCGGCCGCGCCCTGCTCTACGGCGCGCTCAACCCGGCGGAATTCACGCTCTCCGGCACCGATCTCGTCCGCATGGTGTTCAAGAACCAGTGGCTCGGCGGCTTCGCGCTGGTGCCGCTGCTCGATCCCGAGGCGGTCCGCACCGGCCTCGCCGCGCTGTTCGACGCCGTCGCACGCGGCGACCTCACGGTGCTCGCCGGCGGGACCTTCCCGTTCTCGCGGGCCGGCGAAGCCCACGCGGCGCTGGAGAGCCGGCGCACGGTCGGCAAGGTCGTGCTGGTGCCGGACGCCGGCTGATCCGTCCCGTCGACGGCCATCGGCCGTCGACACGAGGTCCGCCGCCGCTCGCCAGGCGTCGAGCGGTGGAAGGACGGCCGGCGGGTGGCGCGAGGAAACGCCCGCCGGCCACCGCGATCGGAGCGGAGGGAGAGCGATGGGAATGCAGGACGCCGCCACGCGCGCCCCGACGGGCCTCGCGGTCCACGCCGGCACCGCGGCGGCGATGGTCGCCTTCGCCGCCAACTCGGTGCTGGCCCGCGCCGCTCTCGCCACCGGGGCGGCCGATCCGGTCGGCTACACCGCGATCCGGCTGGTCGCCGGCGCGGCGGCCCTCTCGCTGCTCGCCCGCCGCCGGACCGCCGTCGCGGCGCCGGGACCTGCCGGCGACCCGATCGCCGCGGCGGCGCTGTTCGCCTACGCCCTCGCCTTCTCGCTCGGTTACGTCCGCGTCGGCGCCGCCACCGGCGCGCTGATCCTGTTCGCGGCGGTCCAGGGCGGCATGATCGGTTGGAACGTGCTCCGCGGCGCCCGGCCGTCGCGGCGCCAGACCGCCGGCCTCGCCGTCGCCGCGGTCGCGCTGGTGGCGCTGCTCGCCCCCGGGCTGCACGCCCCGGATCCGCTCGGCGCTGCGACCATGGCACTCTCCGGCGCGGCCTGGGCCGTCTACACGCTCCGCGCCGGCGCCGGCGATCCGCTGCGGCGGACGGCCGCCAACTTCCGCCTCGCCGCGCCGATGGCGGTGGCGGCCCTGCTGCTGCCCGGGGTCCGGATCGACGTCGGAGCGGAGGGCGTGCTGCTCGCGATCGCGTCCGGCGCGCTCGCATCCGGCCTCGGCTACGCCGTCTGGTACGCCGTGCTGCCCGCGCTGCCGCGCAACACCGCCGCGGTGGTCCAGCTGTCGGTGCCGGCGATCGCCGCCGTCGCCGGCGTGGTGCTGCTCGGCGAGCCGCTCGGCCTCGCCACGCTGCTGCCGGCGCTCGCCATCCTCGGCGGCGTGTTCCTCGCCCTGCGCGATCCCGCCGCGCGCTGAGCGTCACATCCACGTGAAACCTATGAAATTGTATTTTAATAGGTTACGTCTTCGCTATGATCCGACACGCCACGACACCGGAGACGATGCCTTGTCGAGATCACACCCCGTCCGTCGCGCCGGCCGCACCGCGGCCGTCTGCCTCCTCGCCGGCCTCGCGGCCGTCCCGTCCGCGACCGCGCAGGTGCGCTCGGTCGGCTATGAACTGCCCCTCGCGCTCGCCACTCGTGCGGTCGACGCGGCGATCGCGGCCTGCGCCGCCGCGGGCTACCCGGTCGCGGCCGCCGTGGTCGACACCGCCGGCGAGCTCAAGGCCTACGGCAAGGGCGACCACGCCACCGTGCACACCCGCACCACCAGCTTCCGCAAGGCCTACACGGTCGCGACCCTCGGCCCGGTATTCGGCTTCGACGGTCTCGGCGCCTTCGTGACGAAGACCGCCGGCACGCCGGCCGCCGCGGCGCTCGCCACCGTGCCCGACGTCATCCTGCTCGCCGGCGGCGTCGCCGTCCGCGTCGACGGCGAAGTCGTCGCCGGGATCGGCGTCGGCGGCGCGCCGGGCGGCGACAAGGACGAGGTCTGCGCCGCCGCCGGTCTAGCCGCGATCCGCGACGCCCTGCCGAAGCACTAGGACGTGCCATGCGGATGCGCCGGCCGGTTCGGCGCATCCCGGAGGTCGGATCGCGGGTGACCGCGGTCCGTCGTGCCCCGGCGTCGGACAATCCCGCGCCCCGACGCCGGGGCTTCTCTTACGACGAACGCGAACAGGCCGGCAGCCCCGATCGGGCGGCCGGCCTGTTCGCGTTCGTCGGGAAAGACCGCGCCTTTGCGGATCCCGTGCGGGCGCCGGCGCTGCCGCTCCCTCCGCCCGCTCCTCCTCGCGGAGGACGGGTCGGGCGGCGGGCGGAGGGAGGGTCCCCGGGGCGTTGCGGAGGGCCGCCCCGGAGCGCGCGACCGCGGTGCGCCCCTCGGCGGAGGGCGCACCGCGGTCGCGGGTGGGGGATCAGCCCTTCTTGTGGCCGCCGAGATGGCCGAGGAAGCCGCGGATCTCGGACGCGATCTCGTCGACGTGGGTCTCGAGCGCGAAGTGGCCGGCGTCGTAGAGGTGGACCTCGGCCTTCGGCAGCAGCGACTGGAAGTAGGCGACGCCCTTCTCGGTGAAGTAGGGGTCGTTGCGGCCCCAGACGATCAGCATCGGCGGATGGTTCTTCTCGAGATAGGCCTTCCAGACCGGGTACTGGGCGACGTTGTCCTGGTAGTTGTAGAGCATCGTCACCTGGAGGTCGGCGTTGCCGGGCTTGTCCAGGTTGGCCTGGTCGGACACCCAGGCGTCGGGCGACAGGCGCTCGGTGCGCGAGGCGCCGTGGGTGTACTGGAAGCGCGTCGTCTCGGCGGTCAGGAAGCCGCGGACCGGCTTTTCGGTCTCCGGGGTGCGGTTCTTCCAGAACGGTGCGAAGCCGGCGACCGCCTCGGGGCTCCAGCTCTCGACGCTGGCGACGGCGTTCTGCACGACGAAGCCGCGGACGCGCTCGGGATGGGCGACCGCGAGGCGGAAGCCGACCGGCCCGCCGTAGTCCTGCATGTAGATGACGTAGGACTTGGCGCCCACCGCGACGGTGAACTTGTCGACGAGGTCGGTGATCGCCGCGAAGGTGTAGGGGAAGGCGTCGAGGCCGGGCGCGTCGCTCTGGCCGAAGCCCGGATAGTCGGGCGCGATCACCCGGTACTTGTCGGCGAGCTCGGGGATCAGGTCGCGGAACATGTGCGAGGACGACGGGAAGCCGTGGAGCAGCAGCACCACCGGGGCGTCCTTCGGGCCCGCCTCGCGATAGGCGATGCGGATGCCGTCGATCGCGACGGACTTGTAGAGCGTGTGCGTGGAAGCGGCGACGGCGGGCGTCGCCGAGAGCGGCATGGTCATCGTCAGGGTTCCCGTGGCGAGGGCGGCGGCGAGGAGGCCGCGGCGGAGGAGGTCGAGCATGTCCGTGGTCCTGTAACCGTTGAAATGCGTTATTATCGGTATCGGTTGAAATCGAACCTGTAAAGGCATATTTCAACGGTTACGAAGACGTGATCGGCGCGGCGCGGCGCCGGGGAGAGGCCGGGATGAGCGACGAGTTCCGAGACGGCATGCCCTTCGTCGGCAGCCGGCTGTGGCTGGATTTCCTCAACACGACGCCGCTCGACCCCGACGGCCGGCCGGTCGACCTCGTCGCCGACGCCGACGGTCTCGGGCGCTGGACCGATGCGGCCGGGCTCGCCGGCGAGGTTTCGGCCGGCGAGGATCCGCACGAGGCGGGGCGTTTCAGGGAGATCCTGCGCGGCGCCTTCGAGCGGCTCGTGCGCGGCGAGGCGATCGGCGACGACGTTGTCGCCGAGGTCGACCGCCGCCTCGCCGGCGTCGCCCATCGCCTGCGCCTGACGGTCGGCGCCGACGGGCCGCAGCTGGCGGTGGAACGGCGGGCGGCGGGCGTGACCGGCGTCGTCGCCGAGGACTTCGCCCGCTTCGTCTGCGACCACGAGCCGGCGCGGCTGAAGCACTGCGCCAACCCGGCCTGCTCGATGGTGTTCTACGACGTCGGCAAGAACGCCCGCCGGCGCTGGTGCACGATGAGCGTCTGCGGCAACCGCGACAAGGTCGGCCGTTTCCGCGACCGCAAGCGGCGCGAGGCCGGAACGGCGTGAACGCGGCGGGCGCGGGCCCCCGACGCCGGCCCGGGCGACCCGGCCCTAGTGGAAGTCCCGGCTCTTCGGCAGGATCCGGACGTCGCGCGGATGGCGGGCGCGGAGCGGAGCCGTGGGCGCGTTTCCAGACGGCTCGCGGTCGCCCCCTGTCCCGGGCCACAGCCGCGCAAGCGCGTCGGAGCGGTCGATCACGCCGCTCAGCATCAGATGCACCACGCCCTCCGCCGAGCGCTGCACCCGGCCCTCGACCAGCATCAGCCGGGCGCCCATCACGGGCCGGCGCAGGGCCTCGAACTGGCGCGCCCACAGCAGGCAGTTGGCGATGCCCGTCTCGTCCTCGAGGGTGATGAAGATGGCGTTGCCCTTGCCGGGACGCTGGCGCACCAGCACGAGCCCGGCCATGCGGGTGAAGCGGGCGTCGGCGCGCGCGTTCACCTCGGCGGCGGTGGAGACGCCCGCGCGCGCGAACAGAGGGCGCAGCAGCGCCATCGGGTGGGCCTTCAGCGACAGCCGCATGGTCTGGTAGTCGGTCGCCACGTGCTCGCCGAGCGACATCGCCGGCAGCCGGGCGTCCGGTTCCGCGCCGAGTTCGGCCGCGTCGGCGGCGGCGAACAGCGGCAGCGGATCGTCGGCCGGCAGGCGCCGCACCTCCCAGAGGGCGGTGCGCCGGTCGAGCCCGAGCGAGCGGAAGGCGTCGGCGTCGGCCAGCGCCTTCATCGGCCGACCGTACAGCCGGGCCCGCCGTGCCACGTCCTCCACGCTGCGGAAACCGTCGCGGCGGGCGGCCACCAGCCGCCGCGCCTCGGCCTCGTGCACGCCGGCGGCCTGCCGGAACCCGAGGCGGATCGCCAAGGCGCCGGTCGCCGTGCGCTCCAGCGTGTTGTCCCAGAAGCTCTCGTCGACGTCGACGGGCCGGACCTCGACGCCGTGCTCGCGGGCGTCGCGGACGATCTGCGCCGGGGCGTAGAAGCCCATCGGCTGGGAATTCAAGAGCGCACAGGCGAAGGCGGCGGGGTGGTGGCACTTCAGCCAGGACGAGATGTAGACCAGCTTGGCGAAGGACGCCGCGTGGCTCTCGGGAAAGCCGTAGGAGCCGAAGCCGCGGATCTGGTTGAAGCAGTCCTGCGCGAAGCCGCGGTCGTAGCCGCGCGCCACCATGCGCTCCACCATCAGCCCCTCGAAGCGTTCCAGGGTGCCGAGGTTGCGGAAGGTCGCCATCGCCCGGCGCAGCTGGTTGGCCTCCACGTCGGAGAAGGACGCCGCCACCATCGCGAGCCGCATCGCCTGCTCCTGGAACAGCGGCACGCCGAGCGTCTTGCCGAGCACGGCCTTCAACTCGTCCGGGTCGTGCGGCGGGGCGGGCGAGGGAAACACCACCTTCTCCCCGCCCCGACGCCGGAGATAGGGATGGACCATGTTGCCCTGGATCGGACCGGGGCGGACGATCGCCACCTGGATGACGAGGTCGTAGAAGACGCGCGGCTTCAGGCGCGGCAGCATGTTGATCTGCGCCCGGCTCTCCACCTGGAACACGCCGACGGAATCGCCCCGGCACAGCATGTCGTAGGTGGCCCGGTCGTCGGCCGGCACGTCGTCGAGGCCGAGGTCGACGCCGTCGTGGTCGCGCAGCAGCTCGAAGGCCTTGCGGATGCAGGTCAGCATACCGAGCGCCAGCACGTCGACCTTCATCAGCCCGAGCGCGTCGATGTCGTCCTTGTCCCATTCGATGAAGGTGCGGTCGGCCATGGCGGCGTTGCCGATCGGCACCAGTTCGTCCAGCCGTCCGCGCGACAGCACGAAGCCGCCGACGTGCTGCGACAGGTGGCGGGGAAAGCCGAGCAGGCGCTTGGCGAAGCCGACGGCGCGGGCGATCCACGGGTTGTCCGGGTCGAGCCCGGCCTGCACCACCTGGGCCCGGGTGATGTCCGAGCCCCAACTGCCCCATTGCGTGCCGGACAGGGCCGCCGTGACGTCCTCGGACAAGCCGAGCACCTTGCCGACCTCGCGAATGGCGCTCTTCGGGCGATAGTGGATCACGGTCGCCACCAGCCCCGCCCGCTCGCGGCCGTAGCGTTCGTAGATGTGCTGGATGATCTCCTCGCGGCGCTCGTGCTCGAAGTCGACGTCGATGTCGGGCGGCTCCCGGCGCTCCTCGGAGATGAAGCGGGCGAACAGCACGTCGTGCTCGGCCGGGTCGACGCAGGTGATGCCGAGCATGTAGCAGACGGCGGAATTGGCCGCCGAGCCGCGCCCCTGGCACAGGATGCCGAGATCCCTGGCCACCCGCACGATGTCGTGGATGGTCAGGAAATAGGGCGCGTAGTTCAGCTTGGCGATCAGCGCCAGTTCGTCCCGCAGCAGCGCCTCGACCTTGCCGGGAATTCCGTCCGGATAGCGCATGGCGGCGTGGCGCCAGGTCAGCTCCTCGAGCCAGCCCTGGGCGTCGCGGCCGGGCGGGATCGGCTCGTCGGGATATTCGTAGCGCAGCTCGCCGAGGTCGAAGTCGACCCGCGCCAGGAAATTCCCCGTCTCGGCGATCGCCTCCGGACGGTCCGCGAACAGCCGCGCCATCTCGCCGGGATGCTTGAGGTGGCGCTCGGCGTTGATCTCCAGCCGGCGGCCGGCGGTCTCCAGCGTGCGGCCCTCGCGGATGCAGGTGAGGATGTCCTGCAGGTCGCGCTGGCCCGGCTCGGCGTAGAGCACGTCGTTGGTGGCGAGCAGAGGCAGGCGGGCCCGGTCGGCGAGGGACGCGAGCCCGGCGAGGCGCCGGCGGTCGTCGCCGCGCCGGGGCATGGTGGCGGCGAGCCAGAGCGCGCCGGGCGCCGCCTCCGCGAGCCGGGGCAGCGCGGCCTCCATCGGCGCGAGGTCGCGCTCGGGCATCGCCACCAGCAGGAGGTCGGCGGCGTCGGCGCAGAGGTCGTCGATGGTCAGGTGGCACTCGCCCTTGCGGGCGCGCCGGTTGCCGCGCGTCAGCAGCCGGCAGAGCCGGCCCCAGCCCGCCCGGTTGGCGGGATGGGCGACGACGTCGGGCGTGCCGTCGGCGAAGACGAGCCGGGCGCCGGCGACGAGCCGAAACCGCGCCGCCCGCGCCCGCGCCTCGGCCCGAATCGCCGCGGCGAGGGCCTCGTGGGAGGGGGCCGCGGGCAGTTCGACGCGGTATTCGCCCGGCCCCGACCCTTCGCGCCGGACGACGGGCGGCAGCAGCCCGCCCTCGCGCAGTTCGCCGAGTGCGGTCCAGGCCCGGACCACGCCGGCCACGGTGTTGCGGTCGGCGATGCCGAGGCCGGCATGGCCGAGCAGCACGGCGGCGAGCACCAGGTCGGCCGGCTGCGAGGCCCCGCGCAGGAAGGAGAAGGTGCTGGCCGAGACGAGTTCGGCATAGGGCGGGAAGAACGGCGCGGTCATGCGAACAGCCCGTGGACGAACCAGCGCGGCGGCGTGCCCTCCTCCTCGTAGAGCCCCTCGCGGAAGATCCAGAAGCGATGGCCGGCGGCGTCCTCGACCCGGTAGTAGTCGCGCGTCGGCGGCGGCGTGCCGTCCTGCGCGCGCCACCATTCGGGCGCGATCCGCTCCGGCCCCTCGGCGCGCGCCACCTCGTGCAGCACCCGCCGCCAGCGGAAGCGCAGGGGCGGACTGTCCGGCACCTCGGCCAGCACGTCGATCGGCTGCGGCCGGCCGAACAGCGTCAGCGGACGCGCCGGTGGCTGGCCCGGTTCCGGTTCCGGCCAGGGCGCGTCGTCGGTCTCCTCCAGCCAGGGCACCGTGCCGCCGGCGCGCACCGGATCGTGGCTGTCGCGGGCGACGAAGCGGCGGACGGTCTCGCGCCCGAAGCGGGCCACCAGCCGGTCCACCAGTCCGGCGAGGGCGCGCGCCTCCTCGCGCGCGTCGCGGCCGCCGGCGAGATCCGGCTGGGCGACCTCGAGCGCCTCGCCGCGCAGCACCACCAGCCGCAGCGCGTCGAAGCCGAAGCCCGGGTCGAGCGGATCGGCCAGCGCCTCGATCCGGAGGCGGATCAGCCGCATCAGCGCGGCGGCGTCGCGGGTGGGTCCGGCGGTCTCGACCACGAGGTGCCGCACCGCGCCGTCGGCCCGGAAGAAGGCCGCCTCGAAGGCGCGTCCGCCCGCCCCGCGCGCCTCCAGCGCCGCCGTCACGTCGCCGGCCAGCCGCTCCAGCACGGCGAGGAGCCCGTCGAGTTCGGCGAACGGCTCCTGGAAATGCCGCTCCGCCATGATCACCGGCGGCGGCCTCAGCGGCGTGACGCGGATGTCCTCGCGTCCCGTGATCCGCCGCAGCGCGGTGGTCACGCCCTCGCCGAAGCGGGCGGCGAGCACGGGGGACGGCCGGTCGGCGAGGTCGCCGAGGCTGCGCAGGCCCGCGCGCACGAGCGCGAGCGTGACAGCCTCGTCCTGCTCCAGCGCCGCCACCGGCAGGCCGCGCGCCGCCGCCGCCTCCCCACCGGGCGGCGTGACGCTGCCGGGGCGATGGCGGGCGAAGGCCCAGGCCGCCTCCGGCGTCCCGGCGATCGCGCCCTGGGTCTGCAGGCCCGCCCGCGCCAGACGCCGCCGCGCCGCCGCGCCGAGCCCGCGCTCGCCGCCGAAGAGATGGGCGCAGCCGGTGACGTCGAGCACGAGGCCGTCGTGCCCGCGCAGCGCCACCAGCGGCGTGAAGATCTCCATGGCCTCGGCCGAGCCGCGCAGCAGCGCCGCGTCGGCCTCCGGCGCGGCGTCGGCGGTGGCGACGTCCGGCACCAGCGCGCGCGCCTCGGCCAGCGCCATGCCGGGCGCGAGCCCGAGCGCCGCCGCCGCGCCGTCGACGGCGACGAGGCGCAGCGCGCCGCGCTCCTTGGCGACCAGCACGAGCGGACGCTCATCCCGTCTGCCGGCGACGGCCTCGATCTGCCGCAGCCGGTCCGTCGGGAGCCAGGGGAACCACAGCGCCAGATAGCGGCGCGGCGCGGCGGGGGCCGGCGGCGACGGCGACCGCGTCGGCGTCGCGGAGGCGGAATTGGCGGACATCGCGATCCCACTCCAGGTGATAAGAGAGCCCTTCCCGCCCGCTCCGGTCCCTGAGCAGCACGAGTTCCAGCGCCGGCGGCCCCGGCGCGCGGGCGGAAAGGGCGCGCGAGGCGAGCGCGCGCACCCGCCAGCGCGTCTCGGCCGCGCTCGGCGTCGGCGCGGCGGCGGTGCGGGCGACCAGCACCGGCACGCCCGTCTCGCGGGCGGCGAGCGCGAGCCGACGGCTGGCCGTGAGGTCGTAGGGACGCGCCTCGCCCCAGAGTTCCAGGACGACGCCGCCGAGCGCGGCACAGCGCGCGCCCTCGAGCGCCGCCTGCAGGGCCGACAGCGGATCGCGCGGCAGCACCAGCACCACCCGGCCGGGGTCGATCCCGAGTTCGCGCAGGCCCGCGGCGGACGGCATCCCGGCCTCGCGGTTCTGCTCGGCCTGCCGGACCCACAGCACCGCCCCCGCCCGGCCGGCCCCGCCCATCGCCAGCAGGCAGCCCGACAGGCAGACGGCCTCGGCCTGCCCCGCCGCGTAGACCTCGTGCAGGCCGTCGGCGGCGAAGGCGGGACCGGACCCGAAACTGGCGAGAGCGACGGCCATGACTTCCACGATCCACCCCCGCCCGGGACGCCGGGCGGCGGGACGATGTTCCTATTTTGTTCCCAAAATCCCCGACCCGTCGCCGCGAGTCAAGGCGAAGCCGGGCGCGCGGGGCCGGCGGCGGCGAAAGGCTGGGGACGGATCGGGGCGGGGGTGCCGTTGACGAGAATGCGCGGCCGCGCTCCACTGGAACGCGTACGGATCTCGCCCGAGTCCGGGCCGGATCGCCATGGCGGTGAGCCCGATTTCGGGATGGATGACGAAGATGTTCGCGACGGGGAGGAGCCGACATGACGATCGACGAGGCCGCGGCAGAACTGGCGCGGATGCATCGGCTGGCCGGGCCGAGCCGTGAACAGGCGGTCGCCATCCATCTGTTCGGGATCGTCTACGCCAGGGAGATCGCCGGCATGTTGATTAGAGAATTCGGCCTGTTTTCATTTTTCTTTCATGTGTCATTCGTATTCGCCGCTCAGTTTACGCTCATGCAAGATACAATCGTTCTGCGCGAGTACCGCGGTCAATTCACCGGATAAGACAATGAAAAAGCCAGATTGGTTCAAAATAAACGAAGAGTCAACACCCATCGTCATGAAACGTATTGCGGTAAGTGTCTCAGATATAAAAATGACATCCCAAGTTCGATCATCATCTTTGATGGCGCATTGGTTCTTACTTGATACGTTGCTTCTGGCAAATCAGGCGAACCGGGAGGGGATGCACGCCAACGCCTTGGCACTGACGCGACAATGCGTTGAAGCGATCAGCATCATCGAACTCGGCGTGTGCGGCCACCCCGACGCCGAAGCAACATTGCTGAGATGGGATTCGGACGATCTCACGCCTGGCAAGCTCCGGGCTTGGTTGCAAACGAATGTCTGGCCGAATTACGGGAATGGTTTATGGCAAGAGCCGTGGTCCACTTTCATGCGGGAATTTGCCGGAGCGATCCAACCCTATGCTCATTACGGCCGCAGCCTCGCACAATGGCAACTCCGCCTCCATCGCTTCTATGACGCGAACAAGTCGACCGCTTCTTCCCACGCCATACTTGAGATGAGGCCACGTGCCTACGATCCGCAGAAAGCCACCCGCATCACGCTCTTTCACGCCCTCCTGACTTACCTGCTGGGCCGGATTTGGTCAGCGGCGAATCCCGCCGATGCCGAGTTCTTCGCCTTGATGGCGAAACTGGGAACGGCGCTTGGCAAGTCTCGGTACCTCGACGGGCATCAGACCGATTGGAGTCAGCAATTCTGGGCCATGGTCTGGGAACGCGGCGGCGGCACTATCCTCGAATAGGGAGCCGTAGCCGCGTGCCGTTACACCTCGACGGCAACCGAATGTCTATCTCGGTCAAAACCAGCCCCCCGAAACCCCGCTTGCAAAGGCGTAGGCGCCCGGTAAGTTCGCCGTCCGTGCCGCGGAGCTCCGTCGGCCGGCCGAGGGCGCGTAGAGCGACCTGGACCGCCCCGCACTCCCAGCCCTCCCGGCCCTCGCAAGATCCGACCGCCCCACCGTGACCCCTGCCGCTCGCCTGCAAGCCACCCTCGATCTCTCGTCCGCCGTCGAGAACGACGCCCGCCCCGCGGATGCCGTCACCGCCGCCTGGGTCCGGACCCGGCGTCATCTCGACGACCGGGACAAGGGCGCCATCCTCGAACGGCTCCACGCGCTCCTGCGCCATCGCGCGCGGCTCGGCTGGTGGCTGGTCCGGCACGGGCAAGAGGACGATCCCCGCAAGCGGCTGCTCGCGTGGCTGACGCTCGGCGAAGGCAGGACGCCCGTCGAGGTCGCGCGCCTGTTCGCTGGCGCGAAGGGCGCGCCGGCCGCCCTGACCGACGGCGAAGGCGCGCTGCTCGCCGCGCTGAAGGGCTGCACGATCGTCCATCCCGCCATGCCCGACGCGATGCGCCTCGAGTGTCCGCCCTGGGCGATCGAGCCGCTGCGGCGGCGCTTCGGGGCGGCCTTCGAGGCCGAGATGGCGGCGCTGCTGACGCCGCCGCCGCTCGACCTTCGCGTCAACCCGATCCAGACGACGCGCGAGGCCGTGCTGGCCGAACTGAAGGGCCTCGGTCTGCCGGCCGAACCCACCAAGCTGTCGCCCGACGGCGTCCGGTTGCCCGAACGCGTCGCCCTGGCGCGCCTGCCCGGGCTGAAGACCGGCGCGATCGAGATCCAGGACGAGGGCTCGCAGCTGGTCGCGTCGCTGGTCGACGCCCGGCCCGGCGAGCGCGTGGTCGACTTCTGCGCCGGCGCCGGCGGCAAGACGCTGGCCATCGCCGCTCGGATGCGGAACAAGGGCCACGTCGTCGCCTGCGACGTCAACGAGGCCCGCCTGAAGCGCTGTGCCGAGCGTCTCCGCGCCGCCGGCCTGCACAATGCCGAGACCCGGCTCCTCGCCGGCGAGACCGACCGCTGGGTCAAGCGCCACAAGGGCGGCTTCGACCGCGTCCTGGTCGACGCACCCTGCAGCGGCACCGGCACGTGGCGGCGCAATCCGGACGCCCGCTGGCGCGCGCCGGAGGACGAGGGCCTCGCCGGCCTCGTGGCCCTGCAAGGCCGGATCCTCGCCAGCGCCGCCCGCCTCGTCAGGCCCGGCGGCCGCCTCGTCTACGCCACCTGCTCGCTGCTCCCCGAGGAGAACGAGCAGCAGGTCGCCGCCTTCCTCGCCGCGCACCCGGCCTTCGCCGTCGTGCCCCTCCGCGAAGCCGCGCCGCAGCTGACGACCTCGGCCCACCCGGACCACCTGTCGCTGACCCCGGCCCGCCACGACACCGACGGCTTCTTCGCCGCCGTGCTGCGGCGCGAGGGCCCGCCGGAGCCGGTCGCGGAAGACTAGCTCTCCCTCACCGCTTCGGCAGCGGAACACCCTTGGTTGTGAACGTTCCCGCCTTGAAGCCGGGCCGCACCGGGCGCTTCTTGTCGCCGGGGCGGGCCGTGCCGATCGGCTGGTTGGCCGGGATCAGCTGGTCCGGGCGCGGCCCGATCAGGTCGGCGCGGCCCATCGCCTTCAGCGCCTCGCGCAGCAGCGGCCAGTTCTCGGGGTCGTGGTAGCGCAGGAACGCCTTGTGCAGACGCCGCTGCCGGCCGCCGCGCACGGTCTCGACCGTCTCCGTCGCGCCGCGCCGGACGCCTTTCAGCGTGTTGACGCCGGTGTGGTACATCGCCGTCGCCGTCGCCATCGGCGAGGGCAGGAAAGTCTGAACCTGATCGGCCCGGTAGCGGTTCTTCTTCAACCAGAGCGCCAGCTGCAGCATGTCCTCGTCGGTCGTGCCGGGATGGGCCGCGATGAAATACGGGATCAGGTAATACTTCTTGCCTGCCGCCTTCGCCGCCTCGTCGAACATCTCCTTGAAGCGGTCGTAGGTGCCGATGCCCGGCTTCATCATCACGTCGAGCGGTCCGCGCTCGGTGTGTTCGGGCGCGATCTTCAGGTAGCCGCCGACGTGGTGGGTGACGAGCTCCTTGACGTATTCCGGGCTCTTCACCGCGAGGTCGTAGCGCACGCCGGAGGCGACCATCACCTTCTTGACGCCCTTGACCTCGCGCACCTTGCGGTAGAGCCGGATCAGGTCGTCGTGGGACGTGTTGAGGTTCGGGCAGATGTCCGGGAACACGCAGGACGGCAGCCGGCAGGCCGCCTCGATCTTCGGATCCTTGCACGCCATCCGGTACATGTTGGCGGTGGGGCCGCCGATGTCCGAGATCACGCCGGAAAAGCCCGGGGTCTTGTCGCGGATCTTCTCGATCTCGCGCAGGATCGAGCCCTCGGAGCGGTTCTGGATGATGCGGCCCTCGTGCTCGGTGATCGAACAGAAGGTGCAGCCGCCGAAGCAGCCGCGCATCACCGTCACCGAGAACTTGATCATCTCCCAGGCCGGGATCTTCGCGTCGCCGTAGGAGGGATGAGGCGCCCGGGCGTAGGGCAGGTCGTAGACCGCGTCCATCTCGTCCGAGGTCAGCGGGATCGGCGGCGGGTTGAGCCAGAGGTCGCGGTCGCCATGACGCTGGACCAGCGGACGGGCGTTGCCGGGATTGGCCTCGCGGTGCAGGACGCGCGAGGCGCGGGCGTAGGCCTCCTTGTCGGTCTCGACCTGCTCGTAGGAGGGCAGCCGGATCACCGTGTCGCCGGGCTTGCGCGCGGCGCCCTCGTCGGCGGAATCGAGGTCGTCGGCGTGGAGTTCCGTGAAACCCTCGGGCACCGGGCGGAACAGCGCGACGCCGCGGATCGAGTGGAGGTCGCGCGGCTTCTCGCCGGCGGCGAGCCGGTTCGCGACCTCGACGACGGCACGCTCGGCGTTGCCGTAGAGCAGGAGGTCGGCCTTGGCGTCGGCCAGGATCGACCGGCGCACCTTCTCGGACCAGTAGTCGTAGTGCGCGATGCGGCGCAGCGAGGCCTCGATGCCGCCGAGGATCACCGGCACGTCCTTGTAGGCCTCGCGGCAGCGCTGGGTGTAGACGATGGTGCATCGGTCCGGCCGCTTGCCGCCCTCCCCGCCCGCCGTATAGGCGTCGTCGTGGCGCAGCCGGCGGTCCGAGGTGTAGCGGTTCACCATCGAATCGAGGTTGCCGCCGGTGACCCCGAAGAACAGCCGGGGCCGGCCCAGCGCCTTGAACGGCTCGGCCGACTGCCAGTCCGGCTGCGAGATGATCCCCACGCGATAGCCCTGGGATTCGAGCAGGCGGCCGATGATCGCCATGCCGAAGCTCGGATGGTCGACATAGGCGTCGCCGGTCACGAGCACGACGTCGCAAGCGTCCCATCCGAGCGCCGCCATCTCGGGCTTGCTCATCGGCAGGAACGGCGCTGCGCGGCCGCCGGAGGACCCGCGGGTCGACAGCGGCGCGACGGGATTTCGAAGGGTGTCCATAGTTCCACGTATAGGCGGATATCGAGGCCGATTCAATTCGGCCGGGGATCGGCTCGCCGCGTTCGGGACGAGCGCGGAGGGCGAGCGGGAAGGGTTGGATCCCCGGACCGAGCAGGCTCGGCGCCTCGACTACAACGACGACCGCCCGCACACCAGTCCAAGCGGTCTCGCCCCGGACGAGTTCGCCACCCGGTCCGGGAAGGACCGGAACCAGAACGGATTCTGGTTATGAACTAGGGCATATTGGGGGCGAGGTCAGATTGTCCGAACTTCGGGATGCGCTCCACACAGCTTGGGAGCCCGAGTTCCGAAACCGAGCACGTTGTCCTGATCACATGACGACCGGTGAGCGCTAAATGGTTCCGCCAGCCCGCACCGTCCTCCGGATCACCTGCGGCGGCTGTCCGTAGGCCCTGAGGAACGCTCGGCGCATGCGTTCGCGGTCGGCGAAGCCGGTTTCGCGGGCGACGACGTCGATGGGGTGGCGGCCGTCCTCCATCATGGCGCGGGCGGCTTCCAGGCGCAGGTGCTCGACGGCCTTGGCCGGGGACTGGCCGGTCTCCTCTTTGAAAACGCGGCTGAACTGGCGCGGGCTGAGACTGGCGGCCTCGGCGAGCTCCTCGACGGAGAGCGCGCTGGTGAGATGCTCCCGGGCGTAGACGAGGGCGCGGCGGACGCGGTCGGAACGGGGCTCGAGTTCCAGGAGTGCGGAGAACTGCGACTGGCCGCCGGCGCGGCGGTGGTAGACGACGAGACGGCGGGCGATCTCCTTGGCGAGTGTGGCGCCGTGGTCGTCCTCGACCAGGGCGAGCGCGAGGTCGATGCCGGCGCTCATGCCGGCGGAGGTCCAGATCGGGCCGTCCTTGACGAAGATGCGGTCGTCTTCCACGCGCACCGACGGGTGCAGCCGCTGCAGTGTCCGCGCGTGCGCCCAGTGCGTGGTCGCGGGGCGTCCGTCGAGCAGGCCGGCATCGGCGAGCGCGAACGCACCGGTGCAGACGCCGGCGACGCGGCGTGCTTCGGCGCCGGCACGGCGGAGAAAGGCGAGGACGCCGTCCGCGGCACGAACCGGAAGCATCGCCCCGACCGTCATCACCGTGTCCGGCATGGCGGGGCCGACGGCCTCCGTCTCGACCGCGAACCCGAGGGACGAGCGGACGGGGCCGCCGTGTTCGGAAAGCATCCGGACGGCATAGGCGGGTTCGCCGAGCAGCCTGTTCGCCATCTCGAAGGGCGTCGCCGCGGCCATGGCCATCACCTGGAAGCCGTCGGAGAGCACGAAGCCGATCGTCCGCATCTGGGTATCCCCGCCGTCCCGTCGCCCGAACGTCATGTCCTGATTTGTCGTCTATACGGCATTTAAGACATGACGGTCGAGCGCTATTCCTGTTGCGACGCCGGCGCCGCTCGGTCCCGGCACACCTCAGGAGACTTTTCCATGCCGTCCCCCCTCGGAACCGCCGTCGTCACCGGCGCCTCGTCCGGCATCGGCGCCGTCTACGCCGACCGCCTCGCCGCGCGCGGCCACGACCTGGTGCTCGTCGCCCGCAACGCGGAGCGCCTGGACGCGGAGGCCGCGCGGCTGCGCGAGCGTCACGGCGTCGCTGTCCGCACGCTCGCGGCCGATCTCGCCACCTCCGCCGGGCAGCGCCTCGTGGAGGACCTGCTGCGTACCGACACCACCGTCACGCTGCTGGTCAACAACGCCGGCCTCGCCGCGATCACGCCGCTCGTGCAGTCGGACGTGGACGCCATGGAGGCGATCATCGCGGTGAACGTGACGGCCCTGACGCGCCTCACCTATGCGGCGGTGCCGGGCTTCGTCGCGCGGGGCACCGGAACCGTGGTCAACATCGGCTCGATCGTCGCCATCGGCCCGGAGATCCTGAACGGCGTCTACGGCGGGTCGAAGGCCTACGTGCTCGGCTTCAGCCAGTCGCTCGCCAAGGAGCTCGCCGGTACCAGCGTCAAGGTGCAGGTGGTGCTGCCGGGTGCGACCGCGACGGAGTTGTGGGACAAGGCCGGCCGGCCGGCGAGCGAACTGCCGGCGGCGATGGTGATGTCCGCGGGCGATCTCGTCGACGCCGCGCTCGTCGGGCTCGACCGCGGCGAGTTCGCGACGATCCCCTCGCTGCAGGATGCGGCCGACTTCGAGGCCTACGAGGCGGCCCGGCAGGCGATGTTGCCGCGACTCTCCAACGCGAAGGTCGCCGCCCGCTACGGGCTGCCGACCACCGCCTGACGCCTGGATCCCGCCCGCACCGGCGCCGCTGTGGCGCCGGGGCCCTGCCGCTCTTTCCGGAAACCGCACGCCCATGGACCCGCGCACCCGCCTGCTGCTCGAGGGCCCGCCCGGCCGCACCATCCTCCGCCTCGCCTGGCCGAACATGCTGGTGATGGGCGCGCAGTCCTCCATCGGCCTGATCGAGACCTGGTACGTCTCGCGCCTCGGCACCGACGCGCTCGCCGGCATGGCGCTGGTGTTCCCGGCCTTCATGCTGCTGCAGATGGTGTCCGCCGGCGCCGTCGGCGGGGGAATCCTCTCGACCCTGTCGCGGGTGCTCGGGGCGGACCGGCGGGAGCACGCAAACGGGGTCGTCTGGGCCGCGGTCGGGGTCACGCTGTTGCTGTCGGGCGCGACGACGGCGGCGGCGCTCGCCTTCGGGCGGGACCTCTACGTCCTGCTCGGCGGCACGGGCGGGGCGCTCGATGCGGCGGTCGCCTATTCGACCGTGGTGTTCGCCGGGGCGGTACCGCTCTGGCTGTTCAACTCCTTCTCGGCCGTGATCCGCGCGCAGGGCAACATGGCCTTCCCGGCGACGGTGATCGTCGCCGGCACGGCGCTGCTCGTGCCGGTCTCGCCGCTGCTGATCTTCGGATGGGGCCCGGTGCCGGCGCTCGGCATCGCCGGCGGCGGGCTGGCGGTGGTGGCCTACTACGTGATCGGTACGGTGATCCTCGGCTGGCACATCTGGTCGGGCCGGGGCGTGCTGAAGCCCACCGCCCGGCCTCCACGGCTGCCGCTCGCCGCGACGGGCGAGATCCTGCGGATCGGCCTCGCCTCGTCCATCTCCAGCGTCTCGACCAACGTCACCGTGGCGCTCGCCATGGCCGCGGCCGCCGCTGCCTCGCCGGCGGCGGTGGCGGGCTACGGCACCGCGGTGCGGCTCGAGTATCTCCTGATCCCGCTCGTCTTCGGCCTCGGTGCGCCGACGGCGGCCATCGTCGGCACCAGCATCGGGGCCGGCGACCGGGCGCGCGCGGTGCGCGTCACCTGGATCGCGGCCGGCATCGCCTTCGCCATCACCGAGGCGATCGGCCTTGCCGCCGCCCTGTTCCCGGCCCGCTTCCTCGGCCTGTTCACCGACGATCCGGCGATCGTCGCGGCCGGCGCGGCCTATCTCGCCGTCGTCGGCCCGGCCTACGGCTTCTTCGGCGCGGGACTCGCGCTCTACTTCGCGGCGCAGGCGACCGGCCGGCTCGCGATCCCGCTCGCCGCGTCGCTGTTCCGCGTCGGCCTTGTCGCGGCGCTCGGCGGGCCGGCGGCCCACGCCTTCGGGCCGGCCGGGCTCTACGCTGTACTGGCCGGCGCGATGGTCGTCTACGCGGGGATCACGGCCTCGGCGGTAGCGTCGGCCGTGGGTGTGCGCCGCATCGGCGCGTGGCTAGCGATGCGGCGCGTCCCGAGCGCCTGATCAGGCCGCGTCGGCCCGGTCGAACAGACGCCCGAGGTGACCGCCCTGACGGCGGACGAAGGCCGCGAGGCGGTCGGGGTAGTCCGGCGCGACGGCGTCGCGGATGCTCGGGCGGGCGGCGAGCACGCGGCGCCAGGCGGCGAGCGTCGGACGGCTTTCGAACGCGCCGAGATCGACGACGCGGTCGAACACGTCGAGGTAGCGGAAGATCGGGCCGAAGGCGGCATCCACCAGTGAGAAGCGGTCGCCCGCAAAGAAGGGCCCTTCCTCGAGGGTCTCCTCCAGCAGTGCGAAGCGACCGTCGAGGACCTGCCTCCGCGCCTCGAAGGCGTCGGTATCCTTGGCTGTATAGAGCTGCCAGAGGTCGCCGAGGATAGTGGAGGAAACCTCGATCCAGGCGCGGTGCTGCGCCCGCTCGATCGGGTCGACGGGGTGGAGGCGGGGCTCCAGCGTCTCGTCGAGATAGTCGACGATGGCGGCGCTCTCGAAGAGCACCTGGCTATCGACCTTCAGCAGCGGGACCTTGCCGAGCGGCGAGATCGCGCGGAACCAGTCCGGCTTGTCGTCGAGATCGACGACGGTGCGGGAGAACGGCACGCCTTTCTCGGTGAGAGCGATGACGGCGCGCTGGACATAGGGGCAGAGCGCGTGGCTGACGAGTTCGAGCTTCGGCATCGGACGAATCCAGTCGTGGTGGATAGGAGTGTGGGACGGCGTCGCCGTCCCGCCGATTGCGGCTTGATCAGCCGAAGACCCTGCCCGCGACGCGTCGCGCCCGGCGAAGGAGCGGCCTGGAAGGACTGAGAGCGAAGGCTCCGTCGCCCAGCAGCGCTTGGGCGAACGAGAGTACGACCAGGTAGGCCGGATACTCCCAGCCGCCGTTCGGCGCGGTGAAGACCCAGCCGTTGGCGCCGTGGACGCCGACGATGGCGCCAACCAGGAAGGGCGTCAGCGCCAGCGCCACCCAGCGGGCCTGGATGCCGAGCACCAGGGCCGCGCCGCCAAGAGCCTCGGCGGCGAAGGTGACGTAGGCCAGCCAGCCCGGCAGGCCCACGCTCTCGAAGAAGGCGGCGGTCCCGGGCAGACCGTAGGTGAGGAGCTTCAGGACAATGCCGTGGGCGAGGTACATGGTGCCGAGCGACACCCTGAGCAGGGTCGTCGCCACCCGTTCGGCGGTGAGGGAAGTTGGGGCGGACATGGGGCTTCTCCGAGAGTTCGGGCCGTGGCGCTGCGGCTCGTCCCGATCGGTAGCGCTTGCACATGATCCGCTCCATCTGTGACTTTGGAAGTCGTGCTTGCACGACTGCAAGCCGCTCGCCTGCTAGTCTCCCTGGCCATGGACGACTGGAACGACCTCCGCCTCGTGCTCGCGATCGCCCGCCGTGGCTCCCTGACCGGGGCCGCGGCCGACCTCGGCGTCAACCACTCCACGGTCTTCCGCAGGCTCGGCGCCCTGGAGGACCGGCTCGGCGTGCGCCTGTTCGAGCGGCTGCCGGGCGGCGTCCACGTGCCGACGCCGGCCGGAGAGCGCACGGCCGCCGCGGCCGAGCGGGTGGAGACCGAGACGGCGGCGCTCGACCGCGAGATCCTCGGCCGCGATGCCCGGCTCACCGGCCGGCTGCGAGTGACCTCCTCGGAGACGCTCGCCTACAGCCTGTTGACGAGGCAAATCGGCCTGTTCCGGCAGGCGCATCCGGGAATCGCGGTGGAACTCGTCATCGACAACCGCATCCTCGGCCTGTCACGCCGAGAGGCGGACGTGGCGCTGCGCGTCGCACGGCCGCGCGGGGGCGACCTCTTCGGCCGCAAGCTCGCGGATGTCGGCTGGACGGTCTACGGCACGCCGGGCCTCGTGGCCGGCAGCGGGCTCGAGAACGGCCCCTTCGTCGGTTGGGAGGACGGCGTCGCGGGCGTCAATGCCGCCGACTGGCTGGCAGCGACGGTCCCGGCCGCCCGCATCGCCTACCGTACCAACAGCGTCGTCAACCAGCTGGTCGCGGCCCGCAACGGCCTCGGCCTCGCCGTGCTGCCCTGCTACCTCGGCGACGGCGAACCCGGCCTCGTGCGCGCCGTGCCGGAGCCGATCCCGGCGTTGGCGCGCGAGCTCTGGATCGTAACCCACGCCGATCTCAAGACAACCGCCCGGGTGCGCGCCTTCCTCGACATCGTCGGCGGCGGGCTCGTCGGTGAGCGGGCACGACTCGAGGGACGGACCGGCGACCGGTAGGGGCGCGTCCCGGCCGGAGGGAGGCCCGGCACGCTTCGGGCCCGACAGCCTCGGTCACCCGCGAGCGTCTTCACCCGTCCCGCCGGGCCGATCCGGTAACGCCGAGCGGCGCCAACCGCTCGCGCAGAAAGTCGATCGCCACGCGCGTCTTCGCCGGCAGGTAGGCGCGCGAGGGGTAGAGCATCCAGGCGGACGTGTCGAACTGCGTCGCCGCGCAGTCGTGCTCCGGCAGGAGGTCGACGAGCCGACCGGTGGCGAGGTCGTCCGCGATCAGCCAGAGCGGCAGCAGCGCGGGGCCGAGGCCCATCAGCGCCGCCTCGTAGAGCGTCAGCGCGCTGGTGAAGAGAAGATCACCGTCGATCGGCACCTCGGTCACGGTGCCGGTCGCGTCCCGCACAAGCCAACGGTCGCGGAACGCCGGCAAGGCGAGGCGCAGGCAGCGAGCGGATGCGAGGCGTGCAAGATCCCCGCCGAGCCCGTCGCCATCGCCCCACGACGGCGCGGCGCAGACGCGGTAGCGGGTCGGCATCAGCCGGGTGCAGACAAGATCGCCGGAGACCTCCGGTGCGAGGCGCACTGCGAGATCGATCTTCTCGGCCACGATGTCGAGGGTGTCGTCGGTGAAGACGAGATCGAGCCGGACCGCCGGATGGAGGGCGCGGAAGGCGGGGATCAGCGGCAGGATGCAGCGCGCGCCGAAGGCCACGGATGCCGTGAGGCGCAGCAGCCCCGTCGCGCCCACACTCGCCGCCAGCGCCTCGTCGCGCGCGGCCTCGAGATCGGCGACCAGCGCGCCGACCTTGGCGAGATAGGACGCGCCGAGTTCGGTGGGCGAGAGGCGGCGCGTCGTCCTCTGGAAGAGGCGGAAGCCGAGCTCCGCTTCCACCGCGGCCACCGTCCGCGACACCCAAGAGGGCTCCACGCCGCGCCCGCGCGCAACTTCGGCGAAGCTGCCCCGCGACAGAACTTCGACCACCACCTTGAGCGCCTCGATGTCCATGGGATCATTGGTGCAATTTAAGAACGAGTGTCGCGCATCCTGCGGCGTTTAAGGCGCTCGGTGCAAGGATTAGATCTGGGGCGTCGCGGTTACCCCGCCATCTCGTCCCAGGAGCAGAGCCATGCGGATCCAGTCCACCGTCGCCCTCGTCACCGGCGCCAACCGCGGCATCGGCCGCGAGATCGTCTCGGCCCTCGTCGCCGCCGGCGCGGCCAAGGTCTACGCCGCCGCACGCGACGTCGCCCGATTGGCCGAGACCGTCGCGATCGCCCCGGACCGGGTCGTCCCGCTCGCCCTCGACGTCGCGGATCGGCAGGCCGTCGCCGCCCTCGCCACCGCCGTCCCCGACCTCCGGCTCTTGGTCAACAACGCCGGCGTGCTCGACTTCGGCTCCGCCCTCGACATGGCGCCCGAGGCGATCGAGCGGAACTTCACGGTGAACTTCTACGGTCCGCTGCTCACCACCCGCGCCCTCGCCCCGGTGATCGCCGGCAACGGCGGCGGCGCGGTGGTGAACATCGCGAGCGTCGTCGCGCTCGCCAGCATGCCGGCGCTCGCCGGCTACAACGCGTCCAAGGCGGCGCTGTGGTCGCTGTCGCAGAGCCAGCGCGGGAGCCTCGCCCCGCTCGGCATCGCCGTGCACACCGTCTTCCCAGGCCCGGTCGACACCGACATGGCGGCCGAGATCACCTTCCCGAAGACCAGCCCGGCGGACGTCGCCCGCGCCATCGTCGAAGGCATCGAGTCCGGCCGGGACGACATCTTCCCGGACCCGATGTCGGCGAGCGTCTATGAGGCCTGGCGCGCCGACCACAAGGCCATCGAACGCCAGTTCGCCGCCGTGTAATCCAATCGAAGTCCGGATCGCAGACCAGCTGGCAGGAGGAGCCCCGCCGACGTCCTCGTCGCCAATCGTTCGCCCGGCCGGCGCCGAGGACATCCCGGCGCTCGCTGCCATCATCCGCGGCGTCGGCCTGTTCTCGGCCGAGGAGGCCGACGACTTCGTCGCCTCCCTGCCCGCGGCCTTGGCCGAAAGCCAGGACGGGCGGCAATGGCTCGTCACGTCCGACGGCAGCGGCGCGGCCCTCTTCCAGCCGGAGCCGGCGCCGGGCGTCTGGAACATGCTGTTCCTCGGCGTTCTGCCGGCATCCCGCCGGCGCGGCGTCGGCCGCGATCTCGTCATCGCGGTCGAGCGTCGCACCATCGAACTCGGCGCACGCATGCTCCTGATCGATACGTCGAGCCTGCCCGCGATGGCACCTGCGAGAGCGCTCTACGCATTCCTCGGCTACGAACAGGTAGCCGAGATCCCGGACTATTGGGCGGTCGGGGACAGCAAATGGACGTTCCGGCGCGTGCTTTCGTAACGGCCGATGGAAGCGAGTGTTCGGCGGGACCGATCAAGCGACCCGGATGGACTTCGCGACGCGGTTGGTGCTGACGACGCCAAGAGATGGAAGCACGCTCTCGGCCCGTCCCCGGCACTCCCAGGATTCCAGCGCGTTCTCAATCTTGCCCGCCAGACCGGGAGCCGCGCGGCCCCAACATGATTGCGCACCTGACGTTCCGGGTGCAACCATCGTAGCGGACCGGCCTGCGGTCGCACCGGTGGAAGACGTTGCCCTCGCAGGCGAGAGTGGGGACTTCGTGACGCGTCGCCGTCAGGTGCGCCCCCTCGAGATCCGACCGGCCGCGGCGCCTTTGGGGCACAGCTTGGGGCCAAGGTTGGGGCACACGCGCACCAAGATCGGCGGAGCGGATTCTCAGCCGATGGCGAAACATCAATGTTTACAAGGAGCTTAGCGGAAGATTGGCTGGGGGACCTGGATTCGAACCAAGATTAACGGAGTCAGAGTCCGCTGTTCTACCGTTGAACTATCCCCCAGCAGGCCTGCTTCGCAGGGCCGGCACCGCCGGTGCCGGTTGCCGCCGGCCGGGGTGAAGTAGCCGATCGTCATCGGCCTGTCAACGACTTCGCCACCGGCTGTCAACCAGCCGCAAACCCGCCGGCTTCGGCGGGATCGTCGCGCGGGTGCCTCGACCGGACCGGTTTCCGGCGCACGAGAATCGAGTCGCGCGCCTGCCCCCTCCACCCACCTACCTCAGCCGTCGATCGTCGCCATGCCGCCGGGGGCGTAGCGCTCGCCGGCGGCGGCGCCGCGGGGGAAGGCGCGGTCGAGTTCGGCTAGGTCGTCGGCGGAGAGGTCGACCGTGGCGGCCGCGACGTTCTCCTCGAGATAGGCGATCCGCTTGGTGCCGGGGATCGGCACGACGTCGTCGCCCTGGGCGAGCACCCAGGCGAGCGCCAACTGCGACGGCTTCACGCCCTTGGCGGCGGCCATCTCCTCGACGACGCCGACGAGATCGAGGTTGAGGGCGAAGTTCTCGCCGGAGAAGCGTGGCGAGGCACGGCGGAAGTCGTCGCCGGGAAGATCCTCGGGCTTGCGGAAGCGCCCGGTGAGGAAGCCGCGCCCGAGCGGGCTGTAGGGCACGAAGCCGATACCGAGCTCGCGCAGGGTCGGCAGGATGGCGTCCTCGGGATCGCGGCTCCACAGCGAGTACTCGGTCTGCAGCGCGGCGATCGGATGGACCGCGGCGGCGCGCCGGATCGTCGCCGGCGACGCCTCGGAGAGGCCGAGGAAGCGCACCTTGCCGGCGCGCACCAGATCGGCCATGGCGCCGACGGTGTCCTCGATCGGCGTGTTCGGGTCGACGCGGTGCTGGTAGTAGAGGTCGATCACGTCGACGCCGAGCCGCTTCAGGCTGGCCTCGCAGGCGGCCCGGACGTATTCGGGCCGGCCGTCGATGCCGAGGCGCTCGCCGTTCGGGCCGCGGACGTTGCCGAACTTGGTGGCGAGCACCACGCCGTCGCGCCGGCCCGCGATCGCCCGTCCCACCAGTTCCTCGTTGCGGCCGACGCCGTACATGTCGGCGGTGTCGAGGAAGGTGACGCCGAGATCGAGGGCACGCCGGATCACCGCGACCGATTCCGCCTCGTCGGCGGCGCCGTAGAACTCGCTCATCCCCATGCAGCCGAGGCCGAGGGCCGAGACCACCGGCCCGTTCCGGCCGAGAACACGCGTCCGCATCTGCCATCTCCCGCTCGCGGGTCCCGGTGCCGACCGTCCGGCCGGCGCGCATCGGGCCCCGTATGTCCCCACGTCCCAACGCGAGGGTAGCGGGCAGGGATCCGGCGGTCGAAGCACGATGTCGGGAGGGGCGCGCGAAAAGGACCGGCGCGAGGGAGGCGACTGGTGGGCGGTGAGGGTCTCGAACCCCCGACATCCTGCGTGTAAAGCAGGCGCTCTACCAACTGAGCTAACCGCCCGCCGACCGTCGACGCGGCGAGAATTACGGCGAAGTGGGCCGCGTGGCAAGCACCGCGCGCCGGCGCCGCAAAGGAAACGGCCGGCCGCGCCATCGCGCGACCGGCCGTTCGTGCCGACGGTGGACCGTCGGTCCGGATCAGCCGTTGACGGCGTCCTTGAGGGCCTTGCCGACGCGGAACTTCGGCTGCTTGGAGGCCGGGATCTGGATCGTCTCGCCGGTCTGCGGGTTGCGGCCCTCGGACGCGGCGCGCTCGGTCACGACGAAGTTGCCGAAGCCGACGATGCGAACCTCGTCGCCCTCCTTCAGGGCCGCGGTGATCGCGGCGAAGAGGGCGTCGACGGCCGCGCCGGCCTGCGCCTTGTTCAGCGACGCCTTGTCGGCAACCTGCGCGACCAGATCGTTCTTGTTCATCACGGATCCCTTTGTCCTTGGAAGCTCGTTGACGGTGGCGGACCCGAGGGGGGCCCGGCGACCTCGGGCGGCACGTTTCCCGGATTTCCGCCCGAAATCAAGAGGCGAAGGCCGGGAATCTCAGGAAAAAAGCGCCCCCGGCGAACCTCTTCACGACAAAGAAAGGGCCCGGGCTCCGAGGAGCCCGGGCCCTTTCGACCCTGGGGTGCGACAGCCGTCGAGCGGCCGGTCGTCAGTGTGCCGTGGCGGTCGTGGCGTCCTCCTCGATCGCCGGGGTCTTGGGCGTCTCCGCCTTCGATTCGTCCCACTCGATCGGCTCGGGCATGCGCACCAGCGCGTGCTTCAGCACCTCGTCCATGCGGGCGACCGGGATGATGTCGAGGCCACCCTTGACGTTCTCGGGGATGTCCGCGAGGTCCTTGGCGTTCTCGGCCGGGATCATCACCGTCTTGATGCCGCCGCGGTGCGCGGCGAGCAGCTTCTCCTTGAGGCCGCCGATCGGCAGCACGCGACCGCGCAGCGTGATCTCGCCGGTCATCGCCACGTCGTGGCGCACCGGGATGCCGGTCATCACCGACACGATCGACGTCACCATCGCGATGCCAGCGGACGGCCCGTCCTTGGGCGTCGCGCCCTCCGGCACGTGGACGTGGATGTCGCGCTTGTCGAACAGCGGCGGCTCGATGCCGAAGTCGACCGCGCGGCTGCGGACGTAGGACGCCGCCGCCGAGATCGATTCCTTCATCACGTCGCGCAGGTTGCCGGTCACGGTCATGCGGCCCTTGCCGGGCAGCTTGACCGCCTCGATCGTCAGCAGTTCGCCGCCGACCTCGGTCCAGGCCAGACCGGTGACGACGCCGACCGCGGCGTCCTGCTCGGCCTCGCCGTGGCGGAACCGGGGGACGCCGAGATAGGCCTCGACCTTCTCCGGCGTCACCACCACCGACGTCACCTCGCCCTTCGACTTCTGGATCTCCGTCACCGCCTTGCGGGCGAGCGACATCATCTCGCGGTCGAGGTTGCGGACGCCGGCCTCGCGGGTGTACTGGCGGATCACCGTGCGGATCGCGTCCTCGGTGATCTCGTACTCGCCCTTCCGGAGGCCGTGGTCGGCGATCGCCTTCGGCATCAGGTGCCGCTTGGCGATCTCGACCTTCTCGTCCTCGGTGTAGCCGGCGATCCGGATGATCTCCATGCGGTCCATCAGCGGCGCCGGGATGTTCAGCGTGTTCGCCGTGGTCACGAACATCACGTCCGAGAGGTCGTACTCGACCTCCAGGTAGTGGTCCATGAACGTCGAGTTCTGCTCCGGATCCAGCACCTCGAGCAGCGCCGACGACGGGTCGCCGCGGAAGTCCATGCCCATCTTGTCGATCTCGTCGAGCAGGAAGAGCGGGTTGGACTTCTTCGCCTTCTTCATCGACTGGATGACCTTGCCGGGCATCGAGCCGATGTAGGTGCGGCGGTGACCGCGGATCTCGGCCTCGTCGCGCACGCCGCCGAGCGACATGCGGACATATTCACGGCCGGTCGCCTTGGCGATCGACTTGGCCAGCGAGGTCTTGCCGACGCCGGGCGGGCCGACGAGGCAGATGATCGGGCCCTTGAGCTTGTTGGCGCGCGCCTGGACGGCGAGATACTCGACGATGCGCTCCTTGACCTTCTCCAGGCCGTAGTGCTCCTCCTCGAGGACGTGCTCGGCAAAGGCGAGGTCGTTGCGCACCTTCGAGCGCTGCTTCCAGGGGATGCCCAGCAGCCAGTCGAGGTAGTTGCGCACCACCGTCGCCTCGGCCGACATCGGCGACATCTGGCGCAGCTTCTTCAGCTCCGCCTGAGCCTTTTCCCGCGCCTCCTTGGAAAGCTTGGTCTTTTTGATGCGCTCCTCGAGCTCGGCGAGCTCGTCGCGGCCTTCCTCGCCGTCGCCGAGTTCCTTCTGGATCGCCTTCATCTGCTCGTTGAGATAGTACTCGCGCTGGGTCTTCTCCATCTGACGCTTGACGCGCGAGCGGATGCGCTTCTCGACCTGGAGGACCGAGATCTCGCTCTCCATCAGCCCGAGCACGCGCTCCAGCCGGTCCGCGACCTTGACGAGGCCGAGGATCTCCTGCTTGTCGGAGATCTTGACCGCCAGGTGCGAGGCGACGGTATCGGCGAGCTTGGAATAGTCGTCGATCTGCGAGATGGTGCCGAGCACCTCCGGCGAGACCTTCTTGTTCAGCTTGACGTAGTTGTCGAACTCGGCGACCACCGAACGAGCCAGGGCCTCGACCTCGACGCGCTCGCCCCAATCCTCGTCGAGCATCGTGGCCTCGGCCTCGAAATACTCGGTGCGATCGAGATAGCGGGTGATGGTCGCGCGCTTGCCGCCCTCGACCAGCACCTTGACGGTGCCGTCGGGCAGCTTGAGCAGCTGCAGCACGGTGGCGAGGGTGCCGACGTCGTAGATCGCGCCCGGCGCCGGATCGTCGTCGCCGGCGTTCTTCTGCGTGACGAGCAGGATCTGCTTGTCGGCGTTCATCACCTCTTCGAGCGCGCGGATCGACTTCTCGCGGCCGACGAACAGCGGCACGATCATGTGCGGGAAGACGACGATGTCGCGCAGCGGCAGGACGGGGAACACGTCCTTCGGCAGTCCTGACGGGGATTGGGCGGCCATGTCCATTTCCTTATCTGCGGCCCGTCGACTTGGCCGGGAGGGAGCCACGATCGACGGCCGAACGACGCGGTCGGCACGACGGACCGTCACCGCGCGCGGAGACGACCCTCGATGGAAACGGGCTGTGGAAGGTTCGCGGGGGGCCGTCCGCCGGTCGCCCCGATCCGCTTCGCACGGCCGGCGCCGGGTGCCCCGCGTTGGAGCGCACCCCGAGCCGCCTCGCTCGTTTCCGACGCTGCCGCGTCAAGCGGATACATGGACCGCGGCAGGGGTATGTTCAAGGTCGCCGGAACAGCCCGGCGACTTTGCCGTCATGGCGGCGAAGCCCCTCGCCGCCCTCGATCTTCGCCGCGGCGGGCACCGCCCGCCGCTCGGGCCCCAGGCCTCACGCCGAGGTGCCGGTCTCCTCGAGCCGCTGCTCGGCGTAGACGTAGATCGGCTTGGCCTTGCCGGCGACCACGTCGTCGGAGATCACGACCTCGCGCACGCCGTCGAGGCCCGGCAGCTCGTACATGGTGTCGAGCAGGATCGCCTCCATGATCGAACGCAGGCCGCGCGCGCCGGTCTTGCGCTCGATCGCCTTGCGGGCGATCGCCCGCAGCGAGTCGTCGGTGAAGGACAGCTCGACGTCCTCCATCTCGAACAGGCGCTGGTACTGCTTGACCAGGGCGTTCTTCGGCGCGGTCAGGATGATGATCAGCGCCTCCTCGTCGAGATCCTCCAGCGTCGCCAGCACGGGCAGACGGCCGACGAACTCGGGGATGAGGCCGAACTTCAACAGGTCCTCCGGCTCGACCTCGCGGAACAGCTCGCCGGTGCGACGGTCCTCGGGGGCCGCGACGTTGGCCTTGAAGCCGATCGAGGTCGACTTGCCGCGCGCCGAGATGATCTTCTCGAGACCCGCGAAGGCGCCGCCGCAGATGAACAGGATGTTGGTGGTGTCGACCTGCAGGAACTCCTGCTGCGGGTGCTTGCGGCCGCCCTGCGGCGGGACCGAGGCGACCGTGCCCTCCATGATCTTGAGGAGGGCCTGCTGCACGCCCTCGCCCGAGACGTCGCGGGTGATCGACGGGTTGTCGGACTTGCGCGAGATCTTGTCGACCTCGTCGATGTAGACGATGCCGCGCTGGGCCCGCTCGACGTTGTAGTCGGCGGCCTGCAGCAGCTTCAGGATGATGTTCTCGACGTCCTCGCCGACATAGCCGGCTTCGGTCAGCGTCGTGGCGTCGGCCATCGTGAAGGGCACGTCGATGATGCGGGCGAGCGTCTGCGCGAGCAGCGTCTTGCCGCAACCGGTCGGGCCGATCAGCATGATGTTCGACTTGGCCAGTTCCACGTCGTTGTTCTTGGCGGCGTGGTTCAGGCGCTTGTAGTGGTTGTGGACCGCGACCGAGAGAACCTTCTTCGCCTTGTCCTGCCCGATGACGTAGTCGTCGAGGACCTTGCGGATGTCCTCCGGTGTCGGCACGCCGTCGCGCGACTTGACGAGATTGGACTTCGACTCCTCACGGATGATGTCCATGCAGAGCTCGACGCATTCGTCGCAGATGAAGACCGTCGGGCCCGCGATGAGCTTACGGACTTCGTGCTGGCTCTTGCCGCAGAACGAACAGTAGAGCGTGTTCTTCGACTCGCCGCCGCTGACCTTGGTCATCCAATCATTCCTGCTCGGTTGCGGGCGGTGACCCACCCGGGTCCGGCGGAGGACGCCGCGGCCACCGCCGCCTCGCCCGACCCCGGACCTCGTCCCGATCCTTCTAGCGCATCGCCGGTCGCCCGGCAGACGATCCGACGATGCTGGCGCCGGAGGATCAAGATAGACTTAACGTCACGTACCATCGGCGACCCGGTGGTCGCCGCCGTTCCGTCCCCACCCCGCCCGGCCCCGCGGCGAGGGCCGATGCGGGAACGGTTCCGGGTCTCAGCGCCCCGCCGCCTCGAGGGCGACGCGGCTCTCGAGGACGTCGTCGACGAGGCCGAAGGCCTTCGCCTGGGCGGCGTCCATGAAGTTGTCGCGCTCCAGCGCCTCCTCGACGGCCTCGAGGCTCTTGCCGGTGTGCTTGACGTAGATCTCGTTCAGCCGGCGCTTCAGCTTCAGGATCTCCTGGGCGTGCAGCATGATGTCCGCGGCCTGACCGCGGAAGCCGCCCGACGGCTGGTGCACCATGATCCGGCTGTTCGGCAGCGAGAAGCGCATGCCCGCCTCGCCGGCGCACAGCAGCAGCGAGCCCATCGACGCCGCCTGGCCGATGCAGAGCGTCGACACCTTCGGCCGGATGAACTGCATGGTGTCGTAGATGGCGAGGCCCGAGGTGACGTAGCCGCCCGGCGAATTGATGTAGAGGGAGATCTCCTTGTTCGGATTCTCCGATTCCAGGAACAGGAGCTGGGCCGACACCAGCGTCGCGACGTTGTCGTCGATGCCGCCGGCGATGAAGATGATCCGCTCCTTGAGAAGGCGCGAGAAGATGTCGTAGGCGCGCTCGCCGCGGTTGGTCTGCTCAACCACCATCGGGACCAGCGTGCTCATGGTGAAATCGACGGGATCCTTCATGCCTCTCCTCGCACCGCGCGTGCCGCGGCCGTTCCGTGGCGGAAAACCGGCGTCGCCGCCGCCCCCGCAAATCGCTCGTGACGGGATCGTTACATCCCGTTCCCGCCCTTGGCTACACCGACCGACTAAATTTTGCGTGCACGGCCGCGGTCGGATCGCCGCCGGACCGGTGCCGCGGCGGGCCCGGGAGAGCGCATATATGTCGCCGCGGCCGCCATGGAAGCCCCTCCCCGGAAACGCGGAACGGGCCGGGGATCGCTCCCCGGCCCGTTCGTGACGATCCGTCGCCGGCTCGGCCGGATCAGTGCGTCAGCGCCCAGCGCGCCATGAAGGCGGTGATTTCGTGGGCGTGGGTGGTCGGGTGGACGTCGTCGAAGAACATGTACTCGTTCTGCGTCGCCGTGCTCGCCGACACGCAGGCCGGCACGCGGACGCAGGCGTCGGTGACGTTGGTGAAGCCGAAGGTGGCTGGCGAGGCGATCACCGAGGAGAACAGGGTGTTCAGGTCGAGCACCACGATTTTCGCGGTCGGATTGGCGGTGCGGGCCGCCGTGACCTTGGCCGCGAGGCGGGTGTTGTAGGTCTTGGTGGCGAGCGCGTAGACGGTGCCGAGACCGCTCGCGAGCTTGGCCTGCGGCGTCTTGTCGAGCGCCGGCAGGTTGGAAATCACGACGACCTTCGCGCCGGCCTTCAGCACCGAGGCGAGGTTGGCGGCCATGGCGTCGGCGGCGGCGGTGGCGACCTTCTTGGTGTTGGTCGCGGTGCTCGCCGGCGTCAGCACGAAAATGTCGTTGGCGCCACCGAGCAGCGTCACCACGTCCTTGGCCGCGAACTTGCCACCCTTCTGCAGGTAGGCGCCGATCTGGGTCGGGATCGTCGGGACCTGACCGCCGGTTCCGGCATAGGCGCCGCCGAAGGCGAAGTTGGTGTCCTTGGCGTTGTTGATCGCGCTCGAGAACTTGTTCATCGCGCCGCCGGCCAGGATCTCGGTCCACACCGGCCCGTTGGAGAAGCGGCCCTGGTAGTAGGGCGGCGACGCCGGCTTGGAGCCGGACGTGAACTCGAAGGTGTTGCCGACGTCGCTCAGCGAATCGCCGAAGGAGACGACGCGGTAGTCGGCCGCCGCGGCCGCAGTGACGGTGGCGGCGACGGCGAAGGCCGCGCCCGCGAGCCTGGCCCAGAACGTCTTCATTCAGATCCTCCCGATCCCCGTTCCCTCCGTCCGGCCGGCGCCCTCTCGCGCCCGGCCGCCGGCACGCCGCCTCCTCGCGGCCACCGGTTACGGATTGCGACGTTTACGTAATCGGAAGGCGCGACCTGACGCAAGCGGAAACCGACGTGTTTCCGCAGCCGTCGGCGATACACGTGCGAAAAAACGACGCCGGCCGGAGCGGGTGGCTCCGGCCGGCGCGAAAATTCGTCGGGACGGGCGTGCGGTCAGGCCGCCAGCTCGTCGTCCTCGGTGAAGAGCTCGTCCTTGGAGACGGTCTTGTCGGTGACCTTGACCGAGGCGAGCAGGAAGTCGACCACCTTCTCCTCGAACACCGGCGCCTGCAGCGAGGCGAGCGCGTTCGGGTCCTTGCGGTAGTAGTCGAACACCGCGCGCTCCTGGCCCGGGAACTGGCGGGCGCGCTCGATCAGGGCGCGCTGCAGTTCCTGCTCGGTGACCTGGACCTTGTTGGCCTCGCCGAACTTGGAGAGCACGAGACCGAGACGGACACGGCGCTCGGCGATCTTGCGATACTCCTCGCGGGCCTTCTCCTCGGTGGTGTCCTCGTCGGCGAAGGTCTTGCCGGAGCGCTCCATCTCGGCGGCGACCTGCCGCCAGATGATGTCGAACTCCTGCTCGACCAGGGTCGGCGGCAGCTCGAAGGAATACTGCTTGTCGAGGGCGTCGAGCAGCTGGCGCTTGACCTTCTGGCGGGTCTGGAAGCCGTACTGCGACTCGATCTGGGTGCGCACGGCGCCCTTGAGGGCCTCGAGGCTGTCCATGCCGAGGGTCTTGGCCCAGTCGTCGTCGAGCTTCAACTCGCCGGGCGCCGCGATCTCGAACACCTCGATGTCGAAGGTGGCCGGCTTGCCGGCGAGATGCGGCGCCTGGTACTCGGCCGGGAAAGTGACCTCGATCACCTTCTTGTCGCCCTTCTTGGCACCGACCAGCTGCTCCTCGAAGCCGGGGATGAAGCGCTTCTGGCCGAGGAAGAGGTAGGCCTTGTCGTCGGCGCCGCCCTCGAAGGGCTCGCCGTCGAGCTTGCCGAGGTAGGAGATGGTCAGGCGGTCACCCTCTTCGGCGACGGCGTCCTCGGCCTTCTCCTCGTAGGAGCGGGCGCCCTCGCCGATCTGGCTCAGGCGCTCGTCGACCTCGGCGTCGGTGATGTCAGCGACCGGCCGCTCGATGGCGATCTCGTCGGTCGGGGCCAGCTCGAAGGCCGGCAGCACCTCGTACTTGATGGCGAAGGCGAGATCGACGCCGCCGTCGAGCACCTTCTCGGCGTCCGCGTCGGCCAGCTCGACCTGCGGCTGCATCGCCGACTTCTCGTTGCGCTCCTCGAGCGCCTTGTTCGAGCTCTCGCCGATCACGGTGTTGACGATGTCGGCCATGGCCGACTTGCCGTAAAGCTTCTTCAGGTGGCCCATCGGCACCTTGCCGGGGCGGAAGCCGCGGATCTGGACGCGACCCTTGAGGTCGTTCAGATAGGTCTCCAGCCGACCGGCGAGGTCGGTGGCGGGAACGACGATCTTCAGCTCGCGCTTGAGGCCGTCGGCGGCGGTTTCGGTCACCTGCATGGATGCGTCTTTCGTCCCTGTCGTCGCTCGGCCCGTCCCGGCGCGGCGCGTGGCCGCGGAGCGGACGGGCGTCCCGTTCTGTCGTCTCGATCGTCGGGCGCGTCCCGCACGATCCCTCACGGGACCGGCATTCGGCCGCGACGGCGGGTTCCGGCAGCTCGCGAGGCGCGTCGACTGGTGCGGGCGGAGGGACTTGAACCCCCACGGCTTGCGCCAACGGAACCTAAATCCGTCGTGTCTACCAATTCCACCACGCCCGCGAGGACGCCGCCTGCTTCGCGGCCGGGGCCCGAGGCGGCGTCTCCCATAGCAAAGTTTCGTCGGGGCACAAAGCGAAAAGGCGCGGGTTTCCCGCCCCTCTCCCGCGCCGCGCGGGCCTTCCGCGGGATCAGGGGGCCGCGGTGGTCGCGGGGCCGGCGGGCGCCACCTTCGCCGCGGCATTGAGCGCGGCGACGATCTCGAAGGCGTCGCGGCCGGTGCGGGCGGAAAGGTCGGCGATGCTGTCCGACGGCTTGACCGGGCTGATCCCGGCGGCGACCAGGGCGTCGAGCACGGCCTGTTCGTCGCTGCCGATCGCCGGGGCGACGGCGGTCAGGGGCGCGCTCTGGAGCCGGCCGACCATCTGCATCATCGGATTGCCGCCGCCGTTGCCGGCCGCCAGCGCGAATCCGACGGCGAGCACCAGCGAGACCGCGGTCGCCACCCACATCGTGCCGCGCTTGAAATAGCCGACGAGGCTGCGCCAGTTGCGCCAGACGTGCAACGCCACCGGCACCAGCAGCACCATCGACAGGATCTCGTGCATCTCGCGGAAGGTCGCGGTGCCCAGGTGCACGAACAGCGCGACACCGGAGACGGCGGAGACCACGAACAGGCCGGTGGTGAACGGCGTCGCCTGACGGCAGAGGAAGTCCTTGACGGTGGCCATGACGGGTATCTCGGGTGTCCCTGGTTGCGAGCGCTCCGCCGCCCGCCCGGCGCCCGCGGGGACGGGAACCGGACGGGCACCTCGGAGCGACGAGGGTCGGCGTCGCGCGCGGCGCCGGGGGCACGGCACCGCCGACGTCGACGCTTCGGACACTAGCCGCCCGGTGGCCGTCGATCCTCGCGCGGGGGTATGGAAGTGTAACGAACCGTATCGCGGTGGTCGCCGGCGGAAGGTCGGTGCCACCGGGCACCGCGCCCCCTCGGGAGGCGGCCGAGTCGGCGTCACGCCTAACCCGGCTCCGGCCCGCGAGCCTTCCGCGCCGCGCGCGGGCGCGCTGCCGCCTTCTTGGCGACCGCGGCAGCTTCCTTGGCGTCGGCGAGGCGGCGGGCCGCCGCGGCGGCGGCGAGCGCCCAGGCGCGGAACGCCTCCGGCTCGTCGAACAGCCGCTCGGGTGCGCGCCAGTAGGGCATCCGCGACGTGCGACCGTCCTTGGACGTGTAGGTGAAGGGGCCGCAGCCCTCGGCCTCGAAGTCGGGGATCGTGACCTCGTCGGCCTTGAGGAACAGCACGTCGCCGACCGAGATCGCGAAGATCACGCCGTCGCGGTAGATGCCGAGGCCGCCGAACATGCGCCGCATGGTGACGCCGCCGAGCGGCTCGGTCAGTTCCGCGAGGAAGTCGCGCCAGCCCTCGTCCATGATCCGCCCTCCTCCCGGGGAGCCGCCCGCCGGCGGGGGAAAGGCCCGCGGTCGGTGAGAACGCATCATGAACGGATCAGGGTGCCTTGTCCAATCCCATCTGCCAGAACGCGGCTTCGAGCCGGCAGGCCTGACCGAACAGCTTGGCGAGGCGGACGAGGCGGCCGTCGGAGAGGTCGTCGCCGGCGAGGCGGTCCAGCGACTCGACGGCCGAGGCGGCGAGGTCCTGGTAGGCCGCGCTGGCGTATTCGGCGATCCACAGCGAATAGGGATTGCCGTCGCGGACGCCGCCGGCCTCGGCGAGGCGGCGCGCGATCACGGCATAGCCGATCACGCAGGGCGCCAGCGCGACGTGGAGGTCGAGCAGGTCGCCGGCGAGGCCCGCGTCGATGACGAAGCGGGTGTAGGCCACCGTCGGCATGTCCTCCTCGGACGCCTCCATCTCGGCGCGCGAGATGCCCCAGCCGGCGCAATAGTCGACGTGGAGGTCCATCTCCTTGTCGAGGATGGCGGAAAGGCCGCGCAGGCCCGAGCGCATCTCCTCGAGGCTGCGCGCCTTGTAGACCGCGAGCGCGTAGGCGCGGGCGAACTGGATCAGGAACAGGTAGTCCTGCACCAGATAGTGGCGGAACGCCGCCTGCGGCAGCGTGCCCGTCCCCATGGCCTCCACGAAGGGATGGTGGGTGTAGGCGTCCCAGTCGGACGCAGAGAGCGCGACGAGGCGATCGAACAGCGGCTGGCGGGACGTCACGTCCATGACCTCAGGTGGTGCGGTGAGCCTTCGGACCCGGGAACATGTCGAGGGTCAGGCCGGAGTTGCGGACGAGGAGGAAGGTGACGAAGCAGATCGCGGCCACCACGGTGGTGGCGATCAGCTTGCGCTTCAGGTGCGGCACCACCGGCGCGCCGGGGTCGGAGCCGGGCGTGACCTCGCCGGTCTCGTGCTGCGAGCGCACGCCCCAGGGCAGCACCGCGAACAGCACCAGCCACCAGATGATGAAGTAGATCGCGATCGCGCTGCCGATGCCGACGCCGCCGATGCTCATCGCCCTCTCCTGCTCCGATCCGGCCGGACCACCGCCCTGCCGATTCTCACGCCTTCGGCCGGAACGTATGCTCCGGCCCCGGGAAACTGCGCGCCTTGACCTCCTCGGCATAGGCCGCGACCGCCTTCGACACCTCGGCGCCGAGTTCGGCGAAGCGCTTGACGTGGCGCGGCACGAACTCGTTGAACAGGCCGAGCATGTCCTCGGTGACGAGGATCTGGCCGTCGCAGTGCGGCGAGGCGCCGATGCCGATGATCGGGACCGGCGAGCCCTCGGAGATCTCGCGGGCGAGCGGCTCCATCGTGCCCTCGAGCACGATGGCGAAGGCACCGGCCGCGGCGACGGCCGCGGCGTCGTCCTTGACCTTGCGGGCCTCGGCGAGTGTCTTGCCCTGGGTGCGGTAGCCGCCGAAGCTGTTGACGAACTGCGGCGTCAGGCCGACGTGGCCGAGCACGGGCACGCCGCGTTCGGTCAGGTGGCGGATCGTCTCCGCCATCTCCTCGCCGCCCTCCATCTTGACCGCGTTGGCGCCGGTCTCGGCGAGCACGCGGGCGGCGTTGCGGAAGGCCTGCGCCGGGCTCTCCTGGTAGGAGCCGAACGGCATGTCGACCACCACCATCGCCCGCTTGGAGCCGCGGACCACGGCCGCGCCGTGGGCGATCATCATGTCGAGCGTCACCGGCAGCGTGGTTTCGAAGCCGTAGAGCACCATGCCGAGGCTGTCGCCGACCAGCAGGAAGTCGACGTGCGGGTCGATCATCGCCGCCATCGGCGCGGTGTAGGCGGTCAGGCTGACGATCGGGCGGACGCGGTGCAGCGCCTTGATGTCGTTGACGCTGGTGCGCTTGGAACGGATCGGGGCGCTCACGGGCGTGCTCCCTCGCTGGCGGGGCGGACGGGGATGACGCGCTGGTCGAGCAGCCGGGTGCGGCCGAAGCGGACGGCGAGCAGCACGACGACCGCGCGCGGCGGTTCGGCGGCGTCGTAGGCGAGCAGCGTGTCGGCGTCGCGGACCGCGATCAGGTCCGGCGCGGCGAGCGGCTCGGCCTCGACGAAGGCGCGGACGCGGCGCTCGAGCGCCCGGCCGTCGACGACGCCGTCCGCGACCGCTGCCTCGGCGTCGGCGAGCGAGCGCGACAGCACCACGGCGACGGCGCGCTCGGCGGGGCCGAGGAACACGTTGCGCGACGAACAGGCGAGACCGTCGTCCTCGCGCACGGTCGGCACGCCGACGATGGCGATCGGCATCGAGAGGTCGGCGACCATGCGGCGGATCAAGAGCAGCTGCTGGTAGTCCTTCTCGCCGAAATAGGCCCGGTCGGGCTGCACGATCGCGAACAGCTTGGCGACCACGGTGGCGACGCCGCGGAAGTGGCCGGGCCGGCGTTCGCCCTCGAGCAGGCCCGACAGCGCGGTGACGTCGACGATGGTCTCCATCGGCCGCGGGTACATCTCCTCGACGGCCGGCGCGAAGACGATGTCGCAGCGGTGCGCTTCCAAGAGCGCGCAGTCGCGCGGCAGGTCGCGCGGATAGCGGGCGAGGTCCTCGGTCGGGGCGAACTGCAGCGGATTGACGAAGATCGAGGTGACGACGACGTCGGTTTCGGCGCGGGCGCGGTCGACCAGCGTCGTGTGGCCCTGGTGCAGATAGCCCATGGTCGGGACGAATCCGACCGTGCGGCCGGCCCGCCGATGTGCCGCGATGGCCGCGCGCAGGCCGGCGATGGTGTCGATCACCTGCAAGGACAGCTCCTTCCCTCCCCGGGGAGACCTCGTTGGATCGTTTTGCGACGCTTCTACTGCGCTGCGGCAGCGAACGCCATCGCGGATTTCGGATGAGCGGCGGGCGCGGGTCTCGACAACGCGCCACAACCGAAGGACGATGGCTCGGTCGACGGCGGAAGCAGGGCGTTCCCTGCCCGGCGGGAACGATCGGGGAGGACGGGCCGCCCCGACCGCGGCGAAGGCCTCGCCGTTCGATCAGGAGTCCGGTCGATGTCGCGTCCGCGATGGAAACTGGAGGTCGCCCTGGCGAAATATGCGGACCGCTGGGTCATAACGGTCCGCATATCATTCGCAAGGTAGGCAAACGGGACGGGCGGTGGCTGCCGCCCGTCCCACTCCTGGAAGATAGCAAGTCCGCGGCCCGCCTTCAACGCGGGCGCGCACCGGCCGCGGCGGTCAGGCCTGCTCGAGCTCGACCAGGGTGCCGTTGAAGTCCTTGGGGTGCAGGAACAGCACCGGCTTGCCGTGGGCGCCGATCTTCGGCTCGCCGCTGCCGAGCACGCGAGCGCCGGTCGCCTTCAGCCGGTCGCGGGCGGCGATGATGTCGTCGACCTCGTAGCAGACGTGGTGGATGCCGCCGGAGGGATTCTTGTCGAGGAAGGCGCGGATCGGGGAGGCGTCGCCGAGCGGGGTCAGGAGCTCGATCTTGGTGTTCGGCAGCTCGATGAAGACGACGGTGACGCCGTGGTCCGGCTCGGCCTGCGGCGGCTTCACGTCGGCTCCGAGCACGTCGCGGTAAGTGGCCGCCGCCGCTTCCAGATCCGGAACCGCGATGGCGACGTGGTTGAGCCGACCGATCATGCTTCACCCCTTCCCTGTCGGAGGACGGGGCGCTGCCCCTCCTCAGGCGTCTTCCAATCTCAGCACCGTCACGTCGCAGATGGGCTTCTTGCCCCAGCGCTCGTTGACGGCCGACCGCACCGAGCGGCGGATCGCCTCGGCGACGGTCTCGTCGTCGCGGCGCCGCGCCCGCGGCATCGACTCCAGCGTGCCCTCCACGACCTTGCCGAGGGCGTCGTGGAAGCTCTCGCCCCGCGCGTCGGTGGTCGGCAGGCCGAACAGCGACAGCGCGAAGTCGCCGACGAGGTCGCCCGTGTCGTCGATGACGACCGTGACCGCCACCGCGCCGGCGAAGCTGATCCGCCGCCGCTCGACCACGCCGGACACCTCGGGCTCGCGGACCAACGAGCCGTCCTTGACCAGGATGCCGACCGGCACGTGGCCGGTGATCTCGGCGTCGCGGTCGGCCGGCAGCAGGCGGACGATCGCGCCGTTCTTGGCGGAGACGACGGTCGGCACGCCCGCCGCCTTGGCGAGGGCGGCGTGGGCGGCAAGATGAACGGCCTCGCCGTGGACCGGAACCGCGACTTTCGGCTGGATCAGCCGGTAGAGCTCGGTCAGTTCGTCGCGGCGCGGATGGCCGGAGGTGTGCACCAGCGCGTCGCGGTCGGTGACGATGTGGATGCCGCGCGCCACCAGGGCGTTCTGGATCGCGCCGACGGCCTTGTCGTTGCCGGGAATCGTGCGCGAGGAGAACACCACGGTGTCCCCGCTCGACAGCGCGACGTTGCGGTGCTCGTCGAAGGCGATCTTGGCGAGCGCCGCCCGTGGCTCGCCCTGGCTGCCGGTGACGAGGGCGACCACCTTGTCCGGCGGCAGGTAGCCGTAGGCCTCCTCGTCGCGGAACGGCGGCAGCCCGTCGAGCATGCCGAGTTCGCCGGCGACGTCGACCACGCGGCGGATCGCGCGGCCGAGGATCACGACCTCGCGGTCGTTGGCGGCGGCGGCCTGCGCCACCGAGCGGATGCGGGCGACGTTGGAGGCGAAGATGGTGACGGCGACGCGGCGCTTGGCCTTGGCGATCACCTCGGCCATGCCCTTGGCGACATCGGCCTCGGACGGACTGCGGCCCTCGCGCGTGGCGTTGGTGGAATCGCAGATCATCGCCCGGACGCCCTCGGCGCCGAGGGCGGCGAGCCGGTCCATGTCGATGGCGCGGCCGACGCCGGGTGCGAGGTCGATCTTCCAGTCGCCTGTGTGCAGCACGTTGCCCATGGCGGTGCGGATCATCACCGCGTTCGGCTCGGGCAGCGAATGGGATACCGCGACGAGTTCGAGGTCGAACGGGCCGATCGAGAAGCGCGAGCCCTGCTCGACCACGGTGGTCGGGATGCGCGGTGCGCCGGGCTCCATTTCGCGCTTGGCTGCGTGCAGCGCGGCGGCGAAGGGCGTCATGTAGACCGGCACCTCGAGGCGCGGCCAGAGGTCGTAGAGGGCGCCGTAGTGGTCCTCGTGGGCATGGGTGATCAGGATGCCGACGAGGTTCTTCTTTTGGGCCTCGACGAAGCGGATGTCCGGCAGCACGAGGTCTACGCCCGGCAGGTCCGGTCCGGCGAAGGAGACGCCGCAGTCCATCATCAGCCACTTGCGATCGCGTTCGGGGCCGAGCCCGTAGAGAGCGAGGTTCATCCCGATCTCGCCCACGCCCCCGAGCGGCAGGAACACCAGTTCCTCGCCCCCGTCGATCCTCGGCTTCTTCACGCGGTCGAACTCCTGCAGCACCACACCCGAACGGAAGGGTCCTACGTGGAACGGATGCGCGCCGAGGTCAAGGTTTCCCGGCCGAGCCCGATCAATTCCGCATGACCAGGCAGGAACCGCCGGCCTGACGCAGCGCCCGGCAGAGGCGCGTGGCGTCGCGGCGGCCGGAAAAGGCGACGCGCAGTTGGTAGTAGCGCCGCGGCTTGGCGCCGCCGACGCGGAACGGCAACAGTGTCGGCTCGTGGCCGGCGAGCACGCCGGCGTAGCGTGTCCGCATCCGGGCGTAGGTGGCGACGAGGTCGTCCTTGCCGTAGCCGCCGGCGAGCTGGACGCCCCAGGGCAGCACCGCCTCGTCGAGCGCGGACGCCGCCGCCCCCGGCGTCTCGGCGACGACGGCGGCGACCGTCGCGGCGCAGCCGGCGCCCGGGTCGGCGATCTGCATCACCCCGGCGGCCTCGGCGAGACCGCTGCGCCAGTCGTCGACGCTCCAGCCGGTGACGAAGGCGACGTAGGCCCGCGTCTCGCGCGGCAACGTGCCGCCGCCGGCCAGAAAGTCCGAGACACGGGTCCGGCCGGCGTTGTAGGCGGCGGCGGCGAGGCCGAGCGAACCGAACCGGCCGGAGAGATCGGCGACCAGCGCCGCCGCGGCCGGGATCGCCTGCTCGGGATCGAAGGGATCCTCGAGCTTCCGCTCGGCGGCGGTGCCCGGCATGAACTGGGCGATGCCCTGCGCCCCGGCCCGGCTCGTCACCGCCGGCCGGAAGCTGCTCTCGCGCCAGATCAGGCGCGTGAACACCGCGACCGGCAGCCCATTGTCGGCAGCGGCGCGCTCGATCAGCCGACAGACGGTGTCGCGGGCGCTCTCGGCCCGCGCGGGCGCGGATGCGAACACAGCCGCGTACCCTGCCACGGCGACGAGCGCGGCGGACGCGAGGCGGCGGGCGGGTGTTCGGTCGGCGGATGCCATGGCGCTGCGGCCTGGGTGGAGGCGGACGGTCCCGCCATCCTGCCGAAACATGGTCAACGCCGTATTGCGCCCCGGTGGTCCCGGCCACTCAGCGGAAGAAGACGTCGCCCGCCGAGATCAATTGCCGGCTACCCTCGTCGGTGACGAGCATCAGGCGGCCGCCGGGGTCGAGGCCCTCGAAGCGGCCGGAGACGGTGCGGTCGGGCAGGCGGACGGTGATCGGTGCGCCGAGGCCGCGGGCGCGTTTCAGCCAGGACTCGCGAATCGAGGCGAAGCCGACGTCGCGCCATTCGGCGAGGCGGGCGGCGAGGCGGGCGGCGAGGCACTCGAACAGGGCGAGCGGCGCGGTCGGATAGCCGGCGGCGTCGAGATGGGTGGCCGGATAGGGCGTGCCGCCGGGGTGCGAGGCGCAGTTAATGCCGATGCCGATCACCGCGACCGCGCCCTCGGGCAGCGCGGCCCCCTCGATCAGGATGCCGGAGATCTTGGCGCCGCCGAGGAGGACGTCGTTCGGCCACTTGATCTCGAGCGACGGCCGCGCCGGCGGCGGCAGCACGTCGGCGATGGCGTCGTGGACCGCGAGCGCGACGACGAGCGGCAGTTCGCCCATCCGCTCCGGCGGCGCCGCGTCGCGCAGCATCAGGCTGGAGAAGAGGTTGCCCGGCTCCGAGGACCAGGGCCGGCCCTGCCGGCCGCGGCCGGCGGTCTGGCGTCCGGCTACGACCCAGAGCCCGGAGGCCTCGCCCTCGCGCGCCTTGTCGAGCGCGAGGGCGTTGGTCGATCCGACCGCGTCGAGGACGAGCGCACGATAACCGTGCGGCAGGCGCGGCGCGTCGGTCATCGCGTCAGAACAGCGTCTTCGCCGCGGCGGCGGCGGCGGAGGCGATCGGCCCGGACACCAGCACGAACAGGATGGTGAACAGGCCCGCGACGCCGAGCACCGCCTTCAGCTCCAGCGGCATCGGCTGGAACGGCCGGGCCGGCTCGTCGAAGAACATCACCTTGACGATGCGCAGGTAGTAGTAGGCGCCGACCACCGAGGCGAGCACGCCGAGCACGGCCAGCCAGTAGAGCCCGGCCTGCACCGCAGCCATGAACACGAAGTACTTCGCGAAGAAGCCGGCGAAGGGCGGGATGCCGGCGAGCGAGAACATGATCATGCCGAGCAGGAAGGCCATCGGCAGGTTGGTGCGCGACAGGCCGGCGAGCTCGTAGATGTCCTCGACCATGCCCTCCTCGCGCCGCATCGCCAGAATGCACGCGAAGGCGCCGGCGGTCATGGCGAGATAGGTCGCCAGATAGATCAGCACGCCCTGGACGCCGGTCTCGGTGCCGGCGGCGAGGCCGGTCAGCGCGTAGCCCATGTGGCCGATCGAGGAATAGGCCATCAGGCGCTTGATGTTGCGCTGTCCGATCGCCGCGAAGGCGCCGAGCACCATCGAGGCGAGCGCGATGAAGGCGACGATCTGCTGCCAGTCGTGGGTGACCGGGTGGAACGCCTCCATCACGATGCGGATGAAGATGGCCATGGCGGCGATCTTCGGCGCGGCGGCGAAGAAGGCGGTCACCGGGGTCGGCGCACCCTCGTAGACGTCCGGCGTCCACATGTGGAACGGCACCGCCGACACCTTGAAGGCGACGCCGGCGAGCAGGAACACGATGCCGAACACGAGGCCGAGCGAGGCGCGCTCGGCACCCGCCAGCGAAGCGGCGATGCCGGCGAAGTCGGTGTGGCCGGTGAAGCCGTAGGTCAGCGACGCGCCGTAGAGCAGCATACCGGACGACAGCGCGCCGAGCACGAAATACTTCAGACCCGCCTCGGTGCCGCGGACGTCGTCGCGGTTGATGGCGGCGATGACGTAGAGCGCCAGCGACTGCAGCTCGAGGCCGAGGTAGACGCCGATCAGGTCGCCGGCCGAGATCATCAGCATCATGCCGAGCGTGGCGATGACGATCAGGACCGGGAACTCGTAGCGCTCGAACTTCTCCGCGCGGACGTAGGCGAGCGACATCACGATCGCCGAGGCCGAGCCGATCAGCGCCAGCACCTTGAGGAAGCGGGCGAAGCCGTCGACGACGAACGCGCCCTCGAAGGTGGTGCCCTCGCGGCCCCAGATCACCGCGACGAGCGCGAGCAGGAGCACCACCACCGACAGGCCGGTGACGGTGCGGTAGGTGCGGTCGCCGCCGAAGGCGCCGATCATCAGGAGGACGAGCGATCCGATCGCCAGGATCAGCTCGGGGGCCGCGAGGCCGAAGTCAGGCATGGCGAACATGGCGGTCGGGGCCCCTCAGCGGATGACGACGGCGTCGACGGCCGACGCGGTCTGGCCGGCGGCGTCGATGGCCGCCTGGGCGTTTCGGATCAGCGCCTCGACCGAGGCGGCGCAGGCGTCGAGCACCGGCACCGGGTAGACGCCGTAGAAGATCGTCAGCACGACGAGCGGGACGATGATGGCGAGCTCGCGCGGGCTGAGGTCGACGATATTCTTCAGGCTCGCCTTGGTGAGCGAACCCCAGACCACCCGGCGGAACAGCCACAGCGCGTAGGCGGCCGACAGGATCACGCCGGTGGTCGCGAAGAAGGCGACCCAGGTGTTGACCTGGAAGGCGGCGCTCAGCGTCAGGAACTCGCCGACGAACCCCGAGGTGCCGGGCAGGCCGACGTTGGCCATGGTGAAGATCAGGAACACCGTGGCGTAGACCGGCATCCGGTTGACGAGGCCGCCGTAGGCGTCGATCTCGCGGGTGTGGATGCGGTCGTAGACGACGCCGACGCAGAGGAACAGCGCGCCCGAGACGAGGCCGTGGCTGAACATCTGGAAGATGGCGCCCTGAATCCCTTGAGTGTTCATCGTGAAGATGCCCATGGTCACGTAGCCCATGTGGGCGACCGACGAATAGGCGATCAGCTTCTTGATGTCCTCCTGCATCAGCGCCACCAGCGAGGTGTAGACGATGGCGACGACCGAGAGGGTGAACACGAAGGGCGCGAGGTCGGCCGAGGCGAGCGGGAACATCGGCAGCGAGAAGCGCAGGAAGCCGTAGCCGCCCATCTTCAGGAGGATCGCCGCCAGGAGCACCGAGCCGGCGGTGGGCGCCTCGACGTGCGCGTCGGGGAGCCACGTGTGCACCGGCCACATCGGCATCTTCACCGCGAAGCTCGCGAAGAAGGCGAACCACAGCCACCACTGCATAGACGCCGGGAACGGGTGGTCGACCAGCTGGGTGATGTCGGTGGTGCCGGCCTGCCAGTACATCGCCATGATGGCGATCATCATCAGCACCGAGCCGGCGAGGGTGTAGAGGAAGAACTTGTAGGAGGCGTAGACGCGCCGCTTGCCGCCCCAGACGCCGATGATCAGGAACATCGGGATCAGGCCGCCCTCGAAGAAGACGTAGAACAGCACGAGGTCGGTGGCCGAGAACACGCCGACCAGCAGCGTCTCCAGCACCAGGAAGGCGATCATGTACTCCTTGACGCGGACCTGCACGCTCTCCCACGAGGCGAGGATGCAGAACGGCATCAGGAAGGTGGTCAGCATCACGAACAGGATCGAGATGCCGTCGACGCCCATGCGGTAGGCGAAGAAGGTCCCCATCCAGTCGGCCTGCTCGGTCAGCTGGAAGCCGGGGTTCTTCGGATCGAACCCGGCCCAGACGAACAGCGACACCAGGAAGGTGACCACCGTGGTGATCAGGGCGACCCAGCGGACATTGCGCACGGCCGCCTCGTCCTGCGCCCTCAGAAGGAGGAGGAACAGGACGCCGACGAGCGGCAGGAACGTCGTGAGCGAGAGAAGCGGAAGGCCGCTCATTACTGGATACCCCCGGCGAACATGGCCCAGGTGATCAGCGCGGCGACGCCGATCAGCATGGCGAAGGCGTAGTGGTAGACGTAGCCGGTCTGCAGCCGGACGACGCGGGCGGTGACGTCCTGCACCCGGGCGGCGACCGCGTTCGGGCCGAGGCCGTCGATGATCGCGCCGTCGCCGACCTTCCAGAACAGGCGGCCGACGAACTTCGCGGTCCGCACGAACAGGATGTCGTAGAGCTCGTCGAAGTACCACTTGTTGAGCAGGAACTGATAGAGCGCGTCGTGCTGGCGGGCGAGCCGCTTCGGCTGGTCCGGATCGACGACGTAGAACCAGTATGCGCCGCCGAGGCCGAGCAGCATCGCCACGAAGGGCGAGGCCTTGACCCAGAAGGGCACGTGGTGCGCCTCCTCGACGACGTGGTTCTCCGGCCCGAAGAACAGCGCGGTCTTCCAGAACTCCTTGTACTCCTCGCCGACGAAGTGACCGTAGAACACCATGCCCGCGAGCACCGCGCCGACCGCGAGCACGACGAGCGGGATCAGCATCACGCGCGGGCTCTCGTGGGCGTGGTCGTAGGTGTGATGGTCCGCCCGCGTCTCGCCGAAGAAGGTGAGGAACACGAGGCGCCAGGAGTAGAAGCTCGTCAGCATCGCCGCGAAGACCAGGAGTCCGAAGCCGTAGCCGGCCATCGGGTTGTGCTCCTGGGCGGCGTAGGCGCTCTCGATGATCGCGTCCTTGGAGAGGAAGCCGGCGAAGCCGATCTCGGTGCCGGGGATGCCGACGCCGGTGATCGCCAGCGTGCCGATCGTCATCACCCAGAAGGTGACCGGGATCTTGGTCCGGAGCCCGCCCATCTTCCGCATGTCCTGCTCGTGGTGCATCGCATGGATGACCGAGCCGGCACCGAGGAACAGCAGCGCCTTGAAGAAGGCGTGGGTGAACAGGTGGAACACACCGGCGCCGTAGGCGCCGCAGCCGAGCGCGACGAACATGTAGCCGAGCTGCGAGCAGGTCGAGTAGGCGATCACGCGCTTGATGTCGTTCTGGACGAGGCCGACGGTCGCCGCGAAGAAGGCGGTGGTGGCGCCGAAGAACGTCACGGTGGCGAGCGCGGTCGGCGACAGCTCGAACAGCGGCGACAGCCGGGCGACCATGAACACGCCCGCGGTCACCATGGTGGCGGCGTGGATCAGCGCCGACACCGGCGTCGGGCCCTCCATGGCGTCCGGCAGCCAGGTGTGCAGCAGGAACTGCGCCGACTTGCCCATGGCGCCGACGAACAGCAGCAGGCAGAGCACGGTCGCGGCGTCGAAATCCCACGACAGGAAGTGCAGCGTCTTGCCGTAAAGCGACGAGGCGTTGGCGAAAATCGTGTCGAAGCCGACCGACCCGAACATCAGGAACACGCCGAAGATGCCGAGCGAGAAGCCGAAGTCGCCGACGCGGTTGACCACGAAGGCCTTGATGGCGGCCGCCGAGGCCGACGGGCGCTTGTACCAGAAGCCGATCAAGAGGTAGGAGGCGAGACCGACGCCCTCCCAGCCGAAGAACATCTGCACCAGGTTGTCGGAGGTCACCAGCATCAGCATCGCGAAGGTGAACAGCGACAGGTAGGCGAAGAAGCGCGGCCGGCTCGGGTCCTCGTGCATGTAGCCGATCGAGTAGAGGTGCACGAGCGACGACACCGAGGTGACGACGACCAGCATCATCGCCGTCAGCGTGTCGATCCGGAACGCCCAGTCGACCTGCAGCGCACCCGAGGTGAACCACGTCATCACCGGCACGCGCAGGGTCTCGCCCTCGCCGAAGCCGACCGAGACGAAGGACACCCACGACAGGATCGCAGACAGGAACAGGAAGCTCGTCGTGACGATCTCGGCGATCCGGGAGCCCGGCGCCGCCGGCTCCACCGCGTGGTGGTCGTCGTGGCCGTGGTGGTCGTCGGCCGCGTGGTCGTCGTGGTGATGGTCGTGGTGATCGTGGTGGTGGCCGTGGCCGCCCACCGGCGCCGGCACCGTCGACGCCGCGCCCCACAGCGAAATGGCGCCGGCGATCAGGAAGCCGATCAGGGGGAGGAAAACGATGAGGGAGTACATGTCGTCCTCAGCCCTTCATCATGTTGATGTCTTCGACCGCGATCGAGCCGCGGTTGCGGAAGAACACGACCAGGATCGCGAGGCCGATCGCCGCCTCGGCGGCGGCGACGGTCAGGATGAACAGGGCGAACACCTGTCCGACGAGGTCGCCGAGATGGGTGGAGAAGGCGACCAGGTTGAGGTTCACCGCGAGCAGGATCAGCTCGACCGACATCAGGATGACGATCACGTTCTTCCGGTTGAGGAAGATGCCGAGGATCCCGAGGGTGAACAGGATCGCAGCGACCGAGAGGTAGTGCGAGAGACCGATGACCATGGGTCGACCTTTGTCCGTGGTGCGCGCGCGGGAGGGCCTCAGAGGCCGCGGCCCGGCTCGACCTTCTTGATCTCGATGGCGGTGGAACGCGTCCGGGCGACCTGGACCGAGATGTCCTGGCGCTTGATGTTCGGCCGGTGGCGCAGCGTCAGCACGATGGCGCCGATCATGGCGACCAACAGCACCATGCCCGCGGCCTCGAAGTAGAACACGTAGCGGGTGTAGATGATCTCGCCGAGCGCCTGCACGTTGGATACCTGCGTCGGGTCCGGGATAGGCGCCACCGCCGACGTCATCGCGTCCGGCGCGAAGGTGAAGCCGCCGACCACCATCAGAAGCTCGGCGAGGAACACGATGCCGACCAGCATGCCGACGGGCAGGTACTGCAGGAAGCCCTGGCGCAACTCGGCGAAGTCGACGTCGAGCATCATCACCACGAACAGGAACAGCACCGCCACCGCGCCGACGTAGACGACGATCAGCATCATCGCCAGGAACTCGGCGCCGGCGAGCATGAACAGCCCCGCCGCGTTGACGAAGGCGAGGATCAGGAACAGCACCGAGTGAACGGGGTTCCGGGCGGAGATCACCATGACCGCCGAAGCGACGGTGATCGCCGCGAAGATGTAGAAGAACAGAGCCTGGATCATCGTCTCGCCCTTGCCCCCGTGCCGGGGCGCTCCCGGCCCCCGCGTCCTGTCCATCGGTCGTGCCGGGGGAGACGGATCGCCCCTCCCCCCGCCGCCTCACCGGTAGGGTGCGTCCATCGCGATGTTGCGCGCGATCTCGCGTTCCCACCGGTCGCCGTTCGCCAGGAGCTTTTCCTTGTCGTAGTAGAGCTCTTCGCGCGTCTCGGTCGCGAACTCGAAGTTCGGGCCCTCGACGATGGCATCCACCGGGCAGGCTTCCTGGCAGAAGCCGCAGTAGATGCACTTGACCATGTCGATGTCGTATCGGGTCGTGCGCCGCGTGCCGTCGTTGCGGCGCGGGCCGGCCTCGATCGTGATCGCCTGGGCCGGGCAGATCGCCTCGCAGAGCTTGCAGGCGATGCAGCGCTCCTCGCCGTTCGGATAGCGGCGCAGCGCGTGCTCGCCGCGGAAGCGCGGCGACACCGGCCCCTTCTCGAAGGGATAGTTGATGGTCGGCTTCGGCTTGAAGAAGTAGCGCATGGCCAGGAAGAACCCGGACACGAACTCCTTCAACAGCAGCGACTTGGCGACGGCGTCGAGTCTCATCGACCGATCCCTCTTCCTCTGTTCCTCGTCGAGGGCGGTCGCCTTGCAAGGCGCCCTGCCCCACCCCAGATCACGTGTCAGGCCGGCGTGACGCCGATCCCGATCACCGAAACCCCGACCCACCAGCCGAGCGCGGCGAACACCAGGGCGTTCACCACGAAGACGACCTTCATGACGAGGTCGGCCCGCTTCGGGTCCGGCGCCCCGCCGAGCCGGGCGAGCGCCCGGCGGACCAGCGAGGCCACCACCGCGTAGTCGATCAACCCGACCAGCACGCCCAGCGCGGCCCCGAGGACGCCGGCGAGGGGAAGGTCGGGCCAGCCCATGGCCTCAGCCCGCCCAGCCGGTGACCTGCAGGACACCGGCGACGATCAGGACCATCGCCAGCGACAGCGGCAGGAACACCTTCCAGCCGAGGCGCATCAGCTGGTCGTAGCGGTAGCGGGGCACCATCGCCTTCGCCATCGCGATGAAGAAGAAGACGAAGCAGGTCTTGGCGGTGAACCAGATCACGCCCGGGATCCAGTTGAACGGCGGCAGGTCGACGATCGGCAGCCAGCCGCCCATGAACAGGATCGTGGTCAGCGCGCACATGGTGACGATCGCCACGTACTCGCCGAGCATGAACATCATGTACGGCGTCGAGCCGTATTCGACCATGAAGCCCGCGACCAGCTCCGACTCGGCCTCGACGAGGTCGAACGGCGGGCGGTTCGTCTCGGCGAGCGCCGAGATGAAGAAGATCACGAACATCGGGAAGAGCGGCAGCCAGTACCAGTTCAGGAACGACAGCCACGGCAGCCCGATCATGGTGGCGAGGCCGGTCTCCTGGCTCTTGACGATGTCCGTCAGGTTCAGCGAGCCGGCGCACAGCAGCACCGTGATGATCACGAAGCCGATCGACACCTCGTAGGACACCATCTGCGCCGCCGAGCGCAGCGCCGACAGGAAGGGATACTTCGAGTTGGACGCCCAGCCGCCGATGATGATGCCGTAGACCGACAGCGACGAGATCGCGAAGATGAACAGGATGCCGACGTTGATGTCGGCGACCACCCAGCCGTCCGCGACCGGCACCACCGCCCAGGCGAGCAGCGCCAGCGTCGTCGTCACCAAGGGCGCCAGCAGGAACAGGCCCTTGGACGCGCCGGACGGGATCACGGGTTCCTTCAGCACGAACTTCAGGAGGTCGGCGAAGGACTGGAACAGGCCGAACGGCCCGACCACGTTGGGCCCGCGGCGGATCTGCACGGCCGCCCAGATCTTGCGGTCGGCGTAGAGCAGGTAGGCGACCAGCACCAGGAGCACCACCAGGAGCAGGACGCTCTGCGCGGCGATCACGATGACGGGCCAGAGGATGTCGGACCAGAAGTTCATGTCGCCCCTCACTCGGCCGCGGCCTTGACGGCGCCGGCGGCGAGCGCGGAGCACTCGGCCATCACGGCGGACGCCCGCGCGATCGGATTGGTCAGGTAGAAGTCCGTGATGGTGCTCGCGAACGGCGCGGTGCCGACCGTGCCGCCGATGGCGGCGAGACCGACCACGGAGGCCGTGTCGGACGGCGGCAGCACGTCGACCGCCGCGAAATGCGGATGGTCGGCGTAGAGCCGGGCGCGCAGCTGCGCCAGACTGTCGAACGGCAGGCGTTTGCCGAGCACGTCGGACAGCGCACGCAGCACCGCCCAGTCCTCGCGGGCCTCGCCCGGCGGGAAGGTGGCGCGGGCGCCGACCTGCACGCGACCCTCGGTGTTGACGTAGGTGCCGGACTTCTCGGTGTAGGCCGCCCCCGGCAGGATCACGTCGGCGCGGTGAGCGCCGCTGTCGCCGTGGGTGCCGACGTAGACGACGAAGCTGCCGACGTAGTTGCCCATGGCGATCTCGTCGGCGCCGAGCAGGAACAGCACGTCGACCGCCCCGCCCTGCATGCCGCGGACGTCGAGCCCGCCGGCACCCGGCGTGAAGCCGAGGTCGAGCGCGCCGACCCGCGAGGCCGCGGTGTGCAGCACGGCGAAACCGTTCCACTCGTCCGAGACGGCGCCGACGTCGACCGCCAGCTTGGCCGCGGCCGACAGCACGGCGAGACCGTCCGGCCGCGCGATCGCACCCTGGCCGACCACGATCAGCGGACGCTTGGCGGCGGCGAGCACGTCGCGCACCGCGCCGTCGAGGCCGGTCAGGGCCTCCGGGCCGGTGCCGATCCAGGTGACGGGATAGGTCAGGTCGCGCTTGCCGCCGATCGCGTAGACCGGGCAGCCGCCGGCGCGCCAGCGCTTGCGGATGCGGGCGTTGAGCACCGGCGCCTCGTGGCGCGGGTCGGTGCCGACCAAGAGGATGGCGTCGGCCGCCTCGATGCCGGCGACGCCGGGGTTGAACAGGTAGGCGCCGCGGCCGAGCGAGCCGTCGAGCACCGTGCCGTCCTGGCGACCGTCGACGTTCGGAGAGCCGAGCGCGGCCATCAGGCCCTTCAGCGCGTAGATCTCCTCGACCGAGGCGAGGTCGCCGGCGATGGCGCCGATCCGGTTCGGCGCGGTCGCCGCCACCTTGGCCTTGATCGCGGCGAAGGCCTCGGTCCAGGACGCCGGGCGCAGGCGGCCGTTCTCACGGACGTAGGGGCGGTCGAGCCGCTGGGTCTTGAGGCCGTCCCAGACGAAGCGCGTCTTGTCCGAGATCCACTCCTCGTTCACCTCCTCGTTGAGGCGGGGGAGGATGCGCATGACCTCGCGGCCGCGGCTGTCGACGCGGATCGCCGAGCCGAGGGCGTCCATCACGTCGACCGACTCGGTCTTGGCGAGTTCCCAGGGGCGGGCCTGATAGGCGTAGGGCTTGGAGGTCAGCGCGCCGACCGGGCAGAGGTCGATGACATTGCCCTGCAGCTCGGACGACATCGCCCGCTCGAGATAGGTGGTGATCTCGGCGTCCTCGCCGCGGCCGATCAGGCCGAGCTCGGTGATCCCCGCCACCTCGGTGGTGAAGCGCACGCAGCGGGTGCAGTGGATGCACCGCGTCATGATCGTCTTGACCAACGGCCCGATGTACTTGTCCTCGACGGCGCGCTTGTTCTCGACGTAGCGCGAACTGTCGACGCCGTAGGCCATCGCCTGGTCCTGCAGGTCGCACTCGCCGCCCTGGTCGCAGATCGGGCAGTCGAGCGGATGGTTGATCAGCAGGAACTCCATCACGCCCTCGCGGGCCTTCTTGACCATCGGCGACTTGGTCAGCACGACGGGCGGCTCGCCGTTCGGGCCGGGCCGGAGGTCCTTGACCTGCATGGCGCAGGACGCCGTCGGCTTGGGCGGGCCGCCCTTCACCTCGACGAGGCACATGCGGCAGTTGCCGGCGATCGACAGCCGTTCGTGGAAGCAGAAGCGCGGAACCTCCGCGCCGGCCTGCTCGCAGGCCTGCAGCAGCGTCGCATCCGGCGCGACTTCGATCTCGGTTCCGTCGACGATGAGCTTTGCCATCACTTCGCCTCTTGGGCCGCCGGAGCGGCTCGATCACCCTTGAACCGTCACGCCTTGGTGAGCAGCTCTTCGATCTTGTTCAATCGGGCCTCGATCTCGTCGACCTTGGCCTCCTGCTCGTCGGCCCGCAGGCCGGCGCTCGTTCCGAGCCCCAAGGCATAGAGGACGGAGTGCCTCAACTCGTCGAACCGCTTGTCCATGCGGTCGAAGCGGTTCTCGAGTCGGTCGATCTTCCTACCCTGCTCGATCTGCTCCGCGCGCATTTCCCGGAGCAGCTTCAAGACGATGTTGTCCGGCTCCTCGCCCATCGCCCCCTCCTCATTCCGCCGCCACGGCGTGCGCCTTGGCGTAGGCGTCGATGCGGGCTTCCATCACCGGGCGGAAGTTCTTGATCAGGCCCTGGATCGGCCACGCCGCGGCGTCGCCGAGGGCGCAGATCGTGTGCCCCTCCACCTGCTTGGTGACCTGGAACAGCATGTCGATCTCGCGCTTGGTGGCGTTGCCGACCGCCATGCGCTCCATCACGCGCCACATCCAGCCGGTGCCCTCACGGCACGGCGTGCACTGGCCGCAGCTCTCGTGCTTGTAGAAGTGCGACAGCCGGGCGATCGCCTTCACGATGTCGGTCGACTTGTCCATCACGATCACGGCGGCGGTGCCGAGGCCCGAACCGAGGTTGCGCAGGCTGTCGAAGTCCATCGGCGCGTCGACGATGTTCTCGGCGGTGACGCAGGGCACCGACGAGCCGCCCGGGATCACGGCGAGCAGGTTGTCCCAGCCGCCGCGGATGCCGCCGCAGTAGCGGTCGATCATCTCGCGGAACGGGATGCCGAGCTCCTCCTCGAAGGTCGCCGGCTTGTTGACGTGTCCGGAGACGCAGAACAGCTTGGTGCCGACGTTGTTCGGCCGGCCGAGCGCGGAGAACCATGCCGCGCCGCGGCGCAGGATGGTCGGCGCGACGGCGATCGACTCGACGTTGTTGACCGTGGTCGGGCAGCCGTAGAGGCCGACGTTGGCCGGGAACGGCGGCTTCAGGCGCGGCTGGCCCTTCTTGCCCTCGAGGCTCTCGAGCAGCGCGGTCTCCTCGCCGCAGATGTAGGCGCCGGCACCGTGGTGGACGTAGACGTCCATGTCCCAGCCCGAGCCGCAGGCGTTCTTGCCGAGGTAGCCGGCGTCGTAGGCCTGGTCGATCGCCGCCTGCAGGCGCTCGCGCTCGCGGATGAACTCGCCGCGGACGTAGATGTAGGCGGCGTGGGCGCCCATGGCGAAGCCGGCGATCAGGCAGCCCTCGACCAGATGGTGCGGGTCGTGGCGCAGGATCTCGCGGTCCTTGCAGGTGCCGGGCTCGGACTCGTCGGCGTTGACCACGAGGTAGTGCGGCCGGCCGTCCGACTGCTTCGGCATGAAGGACCACTTCAGGCCGGTCGGGAAGCCGGCGCCGCCGCGGCCGCGCAGGCCCGACGCCTTCATCTCGTTGACGATCCAGTCGCGGCCCTTGAGGAGGATGTCCTTCGTGCCGTCCCACTGGCCGCGTTTCAACGCACCCTGCAGCCCCCAGTCGTGGCGGCCGTAGATGTTCGTGAAGATGCGGTCCTTGTCAGCAAGCATCGTTCGGATCCTCGGACCTCGGTTCGTCCAGCAGGTTCGGGTCACCGCCCGACCACCCGCACGTCCTTCTTCGGCGTCGTCGCGCCGGCCCGGTCAGGCCGGCTTCTTCTCTTCCGGCTTCGGCTCCTCGCGGGCGTAGGCCCGGTGGAGACCGATCGCCGAACCGTCGTAGAGCGCGGCGTCGAGCAGCGTGTTCTCGCCGCCCTCCGGCGCCGCGTACTGGCGGCCGTTCTGCGGCCCCGGCGTCGGCGGGTTGCCCGCCGCGAAGCCGTCGATCAGCGCCTCGAAGCTCTCCGGCGTCAGGTCTTCGTAGGTGTCCTTGAAGACCTGCACCATCGGGGCGTTCACGCAGGCACCGAGGCACTCGACCTCCTCCCAGGAGAACGACCCGTCGGCGTCGAGTTCGTGGGCGTGCGGGGCGATGCGCGACTTGCAGATCGCGATCAGCTCCTCGGCGCCGCGCAGCTGGCACGGCGTGGTGCCGCAGACCTGGATGTGCGCCTTCTTCCCCACCGGCGACAGTTGGAACATCGTATAGAAGGTCGCGACCTCGAGGACGCGGATGTAGGCCATGCCGAGCATGTCCGCGATCGCCTCGATCATCGGCTTGGTGACCCAGCCCTCCTGCTCCTGGCCGCGCCAGAGCAGCGGGATCACCGCCGAGGCCTGGCGCCCCGCCGGATAGCGCGCGATCACGGTCCGTGCCCAGGCCGCGTTCTCCGCATTGAAGGCGAAGCTCTCCGGCTGTTCCGCGTGCAGTCTGCGCACCGACATCTGTCGTCCTCGACGCTTCTGGAACCGTCCCGTCGGGCCGGCCCGTCTCGTTTGATCCGTCGGCCCCCTGCCCCACCAGGGACGGGAACCGCTGCCTCGCACCGTCACCCCGGCGTCGCCGCCGGTCTCATCGGCCAGCCGCGTCGCCGCGTCAAGCCGTCGCGCCCGCGCCGGTGAGCCGTTCGATCCAGAACGGCGAGCGCGTGGCGAAGAAGTCGTATCCGACCCGTCGTACCGTCTTGATGACCGAGAGCTCGGCGAGGTCGCCGATCTCGCGGAACGTCGTGTCCGAGACCCAAGTGAACAGCCGGAGGCCGAACACCTCGCGGAACGCCCGACTCACCGTGTGGTGCGGATCGTTGCCGTGGTCCTCGTAGAGCACGATCAGGTCGCGATCCATCAGCGCGCCGGCGCCCTCGAGCGCGGCGCACTCGGCGCCCTCGACGTCGAGCTTCAGCACCACCGCGCCCGCGGGCGGGACCGGCAGGTCGGACACGGCCACCGTCGTCGCCGCCTCGAGCACGGTGCCGCCCGCCGCCTCGGCGACGATCGAGCGCTGCTCGTGACGGTCGCCGCCGTAGACGGTGACGGCTTCGCCGGAGCGGGCCGCCACGGCCTTGCGCAGCACCTCGAACCGGCCGCCGTTGAGCGCGGCGTTCAGCCGGGCCCGCTCGGCCGACGGCGTCGACAGCTCGACGGCGACGGCCGGATGGGACCCGTAGGCCGTCGACGTCACCTGGACCGACCAGTAGCCGTAGTTCGCACCGCAATCGAGGAAGGTGTAGTCGACCCCGCGGGCGAGCTTCAGGAAGGCGGCGATCTCCTCCTCGTAGTCCATGTGCGGCATCAACAGCACGGACCAGTAGGGATCGCCGTAGGGAAACGAGAACAGGTCGCCGTCGCCGAGCGTCACCACCACGTCGCGCCGGCTCGGGAACAGCCGGGCGATCAGGCGGGTCAGCGGCGTCAGCCCCGGCACGCGCGGAAACGGCACCACCCGGGTGATCGCGCCGAGAAGCGCGATCCCGGCCCGCTCGACCGCGGTCGCGCCGGCCAGACGGCCGGTGCGGCGATCGTAGCGGATGGTGTCGGCCGCGGCGGTGGTCATCAGCGGTCGACCTCGCCGAACACGATGTCGAGCGAGCCGAGCACCGCCGAGACGTCGGCGAGCTGGTGGCCGCGGCAGATGTAGTCCATCGCCTGGAGATGGGCGAAACCGGGCGCGCGGATCTTGCAGCGGTAGGGCTTGTTGGTGCCGTCCGACACCAGATAGACGCCGAACTCGCCCTTCGGCGCCTCGACGGCGGCGTAGATGTCGCCGGCCGGCACGTGGAAGCCCTCGGTGTAGAGCTTGAAGTGATGGATGAGCGCTTCCATCGAACGCTTCATCTCGCCACGGCGCGGCGGCGCGTACTTGCCGTCGGTGGTGAGCACCGGTCCGCGCTCGACGCGCAGCTTCTCGATGCACTGCTTCATGATGCGCACCGACTGCCGCATCTCTTCCATACGGATGTGGTAGCGGTCGTAGCAGTCGCCGTTCTTGCCGACGGGGATGTCGAACTCCATCTCGGCGTAGCACTCGTAGGGCTGCGACTTGCGCAGGTCCCACGGCGCGCCGGAGCCGCGCACCATCACGCCCGAAAAGCCCCACTTCCAGCACTCGTCGAGCGTGACGACGCCGATGTCGACGTTGCGCTGCTTGAAGATGCGGTTCTCGGACAGGAGGTCGTCGAGATCCTGCACGGTCTGCAGGAACGGGTCGCACCAATCCCAGATGTCCTCGACCAGCTGGTCCGGCAGGTCCTGGTGCACGCCGCCCGGACGGAAGTAGGCCGCGTGCATGCGGCTTCCGCTCGCGCGCTCGTAGAACACCATCAGCTTCTCGCGCTCCTCGAAGCCCCACAGCGGCGGGGTCAGCGCGCCGACGTCCATCGCCTGGGTCGTCACGTTGAGGAGGTGCGAGAGGATGCGGCCGATCTCGGAATAGAGCACGCGGATCAGCTGGGCCCGCCGCGGCACCGGAATGCCGGCGAGGCGCTCGACCGCGAGGCAGAAGGCGTGCTCCTGGTTCATCGGCGCGACGTAGTCGAGCCGGTCGAAATAGGGCACGGCCTGGAGATAGGTCTTGACCTCGATCAGCTTCTCGGTGCCGCGGTGCAGCAGTCCGATGTGCGGATCGACGCGCTCTACCACCTCGCCGTCGAGCTCCAGCACGAGGCGCAACACGCCGTGAGCCGCAGGGTGCTGCGGCCCGAAGTTGATGTTGAAGTTGCGGACTTCGGCTTCAGACATGGGCGTTGCCTCCGGGCAGTCGGCAGTAGGCAGTAGGCAGTAGGGTCCGCATCACTTGTCTCCGCCCGGCTGCAGGGACCGGATGAGGCCGCGCAACATGCGCCCGATCCGATCCGCGCTGTCCAACAGCTTCATGACCACGTCTTCCTTAAGGAGCTCGACCCTGCCCGCCAGGATCACGTGCGTCTCGAACTCCTTGAGCGAGCCCTGCGCTATCCGCAGGTGGTGCACGTAGTTCCCGACATTGTCGCGTCCGTAGCCTTCCGCGACATTCGCCGGCACCGAGGCGGCGGCACGACGGATCTGTGAAACGAGCCCGAAGATCTCTTCGCGGGGAAACCCGCGCGTCGCTTCGTAGCTGTTCACCGCAAGATCCATCGCGTCCTTCCAAACCTTCAGGTCCCGGTAGGACCGTATCTCCGGTTCACTCGACATCGGCAGCCAAGCTCCCCCGAAGCCCTACTGCCGAAGCCCTACTGCCTCGCCTTTTCGTCGCCCGGCAGTACGTAGTCCGGACCTTCCCAGGGCGACAGGAAGTCGAAGTTGCGGAATTCCTGGTTGAGGCGGACGGGCTCGTAGACGACGCGCTTCTGCTCGTCGTCGTAGCGGACCTCGACGAAGCCGGTGAGCGGGAAGTCCTTGCGCAGCGGGTGGCCGTCGAAACCGTAGTCGGTCAGGAGGCGCCGGAGCTCCGGGTGGCCGGAGAACAGGATGCCGTAGAGGTCGTAGGCCTCGCGCTCGAACCAGTCGGCCCCCGGGAACTCGGCGCAGATCGACGGCACCGGCGTCGCCTCGTCGGTCGCGACCTTGACGCGGACGCGTGCGTTCCTCGTCGGGGACAGGAAGTGGTAGACGACGTCGAAGCGGCGGTCGCGGCTCGGATAGTCGACGCCGCAGACGTCGACGATCGAGACGAAGCGGAGCGCCGGGTGGTCGCGGAGGACCCGGACCACGTCGACGATGCGCTCGGCCGGGACCGTGACGCCGATGTCGCCGAAGGCGACCTCGAGGTCGACGACGTCGGCGCCGAGCGCCGCGCGGATCGCCTCCGCCATGCCGTTCAGGGCTTCACTCATCGTCCCTCGTCACCTTCGCCCGTGTGGCCCGACCGCCGGTGGCCGCCGGCGGTCCTCTGGGTCGCGTCCCGTCCGTCCGGACCGGCGCCTCAGCGCTCGATCGTGCCGGTGCGGCGGATCTTCTTCTGCAGGAGCAGCACGCCGTAGAGCAGCGCCTCGGCGGTCGGCGGGCAGCCGGGGACGTAGATGTCCACCGGCACCACTCGGTCGCAGCCGCGCACCACGGAATAGCTGTAGTGGTAGTAGCCGCCGCCGTTGGCGCAGGAGCCCATCGAGATGACGTAGCGCGGCGCCGGCATCTGGTCGTAGACCTTGCGCAGGGCCGGGGCCATCTTGTTGGTCAACGTGCCGGCGACGATCATCACGTCCGACTGCCGCGGCGAGGCGCGCGGCGCGAAGCCGAAGCGCTCGACGTCGTAGCGCGGCATCGACAGCTGCATCATCTCGACGGCGCAGCAGGCGAGGCCGAAGGTCATCCACATCAACGAGCCGGTGCGGGCCCAGTTGATGAGATCGTCGGTCGCGGTGACGAGGAAGCCCTTGTCGGCGAGCTCGGCGTTGACTTCCGTGAAGAACGGGTCGTTCGCACCGATCGGCTTGCCGGTCGACGGATCGACGAGGCCCTTGGCCGGGGGCGAGACCAGCGTGGAGTTCGCGGTCAGTCCCATTCCAGCGCTCCCTTCTTCCACTCGTAGGCGAAGCCGATCGTCAGCACGCCGAGGAACACGATCATCGACCAGAAGCCGAACAGCCCGACCTCCTTGAAGGCCACCGCCCACGGGAACAGGAAGGCGACCTCGAGATCGAAGATGATGAAGAGGATCGACACCAGGTAGAAGCGCACGTCGAACTTCATGCGGGCGTCGTCGAAGGCGTTGAAGCCGCACTCGTAGGCCGACAGCTTCTCCGGATCGGGATCGCGGAACGCCAGCAGAAACGGCGAGACCAGCAGCGCTAGGCCGATGCCGAGCGACACCGCCAGGAACACGATGATGGGCAGATAGTCTCTCAGGAGCGCGTCCATGGCGACCTCTCGAGGCGGACCCGAGCCACGCGGGGGACCCCATCACGGCACGAAGGGCCGCCGTTCGCGGCGATGTCCTCGCCACCAGCGGCCGCCCGTCGTCTCAGCCCCGATGCGGCCTTCGTCCAGGCTGTCGTCCCTCCCGCGGCCGAGCGGCCGACGGGAAGGATTTCGCGAGGACTCGCGGGCCTTCCGGTCACGGATACCAGCGGCACGGTTAGCCCATGGCCTGCCCTTTCGCAAGTGCGATCCGACGGAGAACGCCGGGGGGTCCGGGTCGTCCCCGACGCCGCCTCGCCGCCCGGTCGCGGCGGCGAGGGAAATCAATCGATTGAAGCCCGATCGGCCGCGTGAAATTCGGACAAATGCGCCGTTCCGACGATCGCGGCGGCCCGCCGCCCGGACACCACGGGACCGTCGGCGCGAGCGCGGGCGGCGCAGCATCGCCGGGCCCGGCGGGCGACGCGGGCGGGTGGCGGCGCACGCGCGATCTGCTATTGGCTGAGGCGATCGAACAGGAAGTCCGCCGACCATGTCCCGCCCCACCCTCGCCGACATCCGCGCCGCCGCCGCCGTCGTCGCCGGTCAGGTGATGCGCACGCCGTTCCTGGCCGCGCCGCGGCTTTCGCGGCTGACCGGCGCCGACGTCAAGGTCAAGTACGAGAACCTCCAGGTCACCGCCGCCTTCAAGGAGCGCGGCGCGCTGGTCAAGCTGACGTCGCTCACGGCCGAGGAGCGCGCGCGCGGCGTCGTCGCCATGTCGGCCGGCAACCACGCCCAGGCGGTCGCCTACCACGCCACCCGGCTCGGCATCTCCGCCGTCATCGTGATGCCGGTGACGACGCCGCACGTGAAGGTGGCCGCGACGCGCGAATTCGGCGCGCGGGTGGTGCTGGAAGGCGAGACCGTGGCCGAGAGCTCCGGCGCCGCCGAGCGCATCGCCGCCGACGAGGGCCGCGTCTTCGTCCACCCCTACGACGACCACGCGGTGATGCGCGGCCAGGGCACCATCGCGCTCGAGATGCTCGAGGACGACCCCGACCTCGACGTGCTCGCGGTGCCGATCGGCGGCGGCGGCCTGATCTCGGGCATGGCCATCGCCGCCAAGGCGCTGAAGCCGTCGATCGAGGTGGTCGGCGTCGAGACCCGGCTCTATCCCTCGATGTGGGCGGCGATCCACGGCGTCGACGCGGTCTGCGGCGGCGCGACGCTCGCCGAGGGCATCGCGGTCAAGAACGCCGGCGCCTTGACGCTGCCGGTGGTGCGCGACCTCGTCGACGCCATCGTGCTCGTCGACGAGAGCCACCTCGAGCGCGCCGTCAACGCCTTCCTAACCCTGCAGAAGACCATGGCCGAAGGGGCCGGCGCGGCCGGACTCGCCGCCATGTTCGCCGAGCCGGAACGCTTCCGCGGCCGCAAGGTCGGCCTGCTGCTGTGCGGCGGCAACATCGACCCGCGCATCCTCGCCTCCATCATGATGCGCGAACTGGCCCGCGAGGAGCGCATCGTCGCGATCCGCCTCGCGATCCCGGACCGGCCCGGCGTGCTCGGCGACATCGCCGCGCTGATCGGCGAGTGCGGCGGCAACATCCTCGAGGTCAGCCACAAGCGCACGGTGCTGGAGATTCCCGCCAAGGGTGCGTCGCTGGACATCACCTTCGAGGCGCGCGACGGCGGCCACGCCGAAGAGATCTGCGCGGCGCTCCGCGCACGCGGCTACGGCGTCGAGCGCCGACCCGCGGAGTGAGACGCGCGGTCCCGGCGATTGCATCGGCGGGCGGTCGTCCCCACCTGTCGTGTCGCAAGGAGTGAACGATGTCCACCACCCACGACCGGCCGACCTACGTCGCCGACCCGCTGACCGACTGGCGCCTGTTCGACGGCGTGCGGACCCGCCGCATGTTCGCCTTCCTGATCGACGCGGTGCTGATCGCGTTGATGACGATACTCGCCTACGTGGTCGTCGCGGTGTTCGGCGTCTTCACCCTTGGCCTCGGCTGGCTCCTGTTCCCGCTGCTCTGGCCCGGCGTCGCCCTGCTCTATTCCGCCTTTTCGATGGGCGGGCCGCGCTCGGCCACGATCGGCATGCGCACCATGGGCCTCGAGGTCCGCATGCTCGACGGCGGCCGCCTCAACCCGGGCATCGCCGCGGTGCACGCGGTGCTGTTCTACGCCTCGGTCTCGATCCTGACGCCCTTCGTGCTGCTGGTCGCGCTGTTCTCGGACCGCAAGCGCCTCCTGCACGACCTCGTGCTCGGCACCGTCGTCGTCAACCGCGGCTGAACGGCGCGGCCGCCAGGATCGTTCGGACGTCTCGCCTTGGGCGCCGATCCGTGACAGGATCGCCTCCCGACTTCCCGCTTCGGCCGCCCGAGGCATGACGCACCATCCGACCGACGCACCGCAGTTCTTCCTCACCGCGCCCTCGCCCTGCCCCTATCTGCCGGGCCGGTTCGAGCGGAAGGTGTTCACCCACCTGGTCGGCGACCGGGCGCCGGCGCTCAACGACATCCTGAGCCAGGGCGGCTTCCGGCGCAGCCAGAACATCGCCTATCGCCCGGCCTGCGAGACCTGCCGGTCCTGCGTGTCGGTCCGGATCTGCGTCGACGAGTTCGAGCCCGGCCGCAGCTTCCGCCGGACCCTGCGCGCCAACGAGGACCTCGTCGGCGCCGAACTGCCGGCCGCGCCGTCCTCCGAGCAGTATTCGCTGTTCCGCCGCTACCTCGACAGCCGCCACTCCGATGGCGGCATGGTCGACATGACCATGCTCGACTACGCCATGATGGTCGAGGACACCCACGTCGAGACCGCGGTGATCGAGTACCGCCGCCGCGGCATCGACAGCTTCCTGACCGGCCGTGGTCAGGGTCCGCTCCACGCCGTCGCGCTCACCGACGTGCTCTCCGACGGGCTGTCGATGGTCTATTCCTTCTACGACCCGGAAGAGCACGAGCGCGGCCTCGGCACCTACATGATCCTCGACCACGTCCGCCGCGCCCGCGCCCGCGGGCTGCCCTACGTCTATCTCGGCTACTGGGTGAAGGGCTCGTCGAAGATGGACTACAAGGCGCGCTTCCGCCCGCAGGAGCACCTGATGCCGCGCGGCTGGGAGCGCGCGCCGTGAGCTTCCGCCGCCTCGGCGCCGTCACCGTCCTGGTCGACGACTACGACCGCGCCCTCGCCTTCTACCGCGACGGCCTCGGCTTCGCCGTCGTCGCCGACACCGACCTCGGCGGCGGCAAGCGCTGGGTGCTGGTGGCGCCGCGGCCGGATAGCGAGACGCGCCTGCTGCTCGCCCGCGCCGGCGACGACGCCCAGCGCGCCCGGATCGGCGACCAGACCGGCGGCCGCGTCTTCCTGTTCCTCGAGACCGATGACTTCGCCGCCGACCGGGCCCGCGTCGCCGCCGCCGGCGCGACCTTCCTGGAAGACCCGCGCCGCGAGGCCTACGGCACCGTCGCGGTGTTCCGCGACCCGTACGGCAACACCTGGGACCTCATCGAGCCCGCCGCCCCCTGACCGGGCCCAGCCGGGCGGCGAGCCCCGCGAGGTCGCGCCGCAACCGCGCCGCCAGATGCACCGGGCTCGCCGGCTCGCGCAGCGGCACGCCCGCGACCAGCGGATGGTCGAAGGCGCTGAAGCCCGGCTCCGGCGTCAGCGCGCGGCCGGGCACCGGGAAGGCGCGGGCGAGCGGCTCGGCGTCGAAGGGCTTTTCCGTCCAGGTGGCGTCGACCGCGTCGATCACCGCGTCCCAGTCGGTCGCCTCGTCGCGCGGCTGGCCGTAGAGCTCGATCTCGTCGCGGCCGAGGCCGCGGTAGAGGTCGACGAAGCGCAGGTCGACGCTGCCGTCCTCGAGCAACGGCGCGCGCGCGGGCCCGGGCCGCTTTGTCCGCGTCGAGAAATAGAGGCAGGGAATGCCGTAGCTCTCGGCGAAGACGAGGCCGTGCAGCGAGGTCGACACGATGCGCCGGCAGGCGAGGATCTCGTCGAGCCGCGCCCGCAGCGCCGCCACCGAGACCTCGGTGGTGGTGGTGATCACGCGGACGCGGTCGCCGAGCGACGCCGGCACGGCGTAGCGCAGGAAGTCGGGACGCGGCCCGGCGTCGACGGCGGTCGAGACGAGTTCGGAGAGGTGGACGACGACGCCGAGATCCCAGCGCTTCGGCGGGGCCGGATGGAAGCGCGGCAGCAGCCAGAGCGGATCGCCGAAGACGGCGTCCGCCGGCACGGCGCCCTCTCCGAGCACGGCCCGCGAGAACGGCCCGCGCATCGCGGCCAGGGCGACGCGGGTGTCCGGCGGCCGGACGTAGGGCCGCTTCTCCGTTGCGAAGGGATCGAGATGCGGCGAGGCCCCGGTGCCCCAGAACGCGACCGCGCCACCGTGGAACAGGTGGCCGACGGTGCCGACGGCGCCGAGGCGCGGGCGGCGCGAACGGAAGGGCACGTGCTCGACCGGCATACCGGCCATCATCGCCACGATGACGGGCGACAGCGCGTCGCCGAGGTTCAGGCGCCACGCGAACGGTGACGGCGCCATCCAGGACAACGGGACGCGTCCGGTGCGCGCGACGGCGCCGCGGATTTCGTCGAGGACGGAGGCGTGTTCGTCCAACGGTGAGGGCCCGTGGGGGCGCGGGAGCCCGGTCAGCCCGGGGTCCAGGCGTCGTAGTCGCCGGTCGAGCGCGGACGGGTGCCGTCGGCCAGGATCGAGCCCTTGGGGCGATAGGCGGCGGCGGTGCCGGTCGGATTCGGGCGATGCGGCTTCTGCCAGGAGCGCGGCCGGTAGTCCTCGCGGGTCGGCGGCGTGTCGGTGCGGTGGTGCATCCAGCCGTGCCAGCCCGGCGGGATCGCCGAGGCCTCGGCGTAGCCGTTGTAGATCACCCAGCGGCGCTTGCCGGTGGCGTCCTGCCAGTAGACGTTGCCCGCCTCGTCCTCGCCGACCCGGATGCCCTTGCGCCACGTGAAGAAGCGCGTGCCCATGGTCTGGCCGTTCCACCAGGTGAAGAGCTCGGTCAGGAAGGTTTTCATGGTCTCTGATCGCAAGATGCGCCACGCGGGATCGAGCCCTCGGGGCCCGACCCTTGTCGGCGCGGACTATGGCGATGGTGCGGCGCGATGTCCAGTGCGCGGCGGCGCGATCCGTCGCGGCCCGGACCCTATTCGGCGCGGAGCGCGGCGTAGTGGTTGAGCCGCGGCATCCGCTTCAGCGTCTCCGCCGGCTGCTTCGGTCCCTCGGGCGGGCGCACGGTCTCCGCGTAGCGCAACTGCCAGACCGGCACCGCCGGCTCCAACGGGAGCGGCTCGGCGGCCGGCGGGGCGGGCGACGGGCGCAGCGGCTCGACCTCGAGGTGGAAGCGCTCCTTGAGCTTGTCGAGTCGCTCGGGAACGCCTTGGATCACCATGCCGCCGCCCTCGCCCGGCACCAGTTCGCGCTCGTCGCCGATCAGCCAGTCGATGCGGCGGTGCAGCATCGACGGCGCCAGCGGCTTGACCAGGATGGTGTGCGCCCCGGCGCGCATCGCGCGTTCGAGCACCTGCTGCGTGGCGTGGGCGGTGACGATGATCACGGGCACCACCGACAGCTGCCCCATCGACCGTTTTCGCAGCGCCTTCATGAATTTGTATGGCGTCTTTCGACCGATCTTCCAATCGGAGATGACCAGGTTCGGCGGCTCGTGCAGAATCGCCTCGACGGCGTCCTTCAGGCTGTCGAACAGACGGACGCGACGGACGTTGATCGCGTGCAGCATCGTGCGCAGGATGGCCTGCATCGGCTTCGAGTCGTCGATCACGACGACGTCGAGCTGGTCCGTGGGCAGACCGTAGCAGGCGTGATGGGTCATGGGGACGCCGATCCGGTGACATGCGGCGCCGACACCCGAGATCGGCGCTTCATACATCGATAACCCGGTTCTTTCTAAAGACTTGCCAAGGGCCGCCCGCGAATTCGACTAAATTCGTCGCGATCGCCGGGACCTTTTCCCACCCCTACATGTTGTGTGCCGCACGACACCAAACCACGACCCGTTGCGTGACGCATTGACCCGGCGAAGCGACTCGCCGTAGCTTCGCGCCATGGATCGAACCGGTTCGGCGGCCCTTTCGCGGCGGCGCCGACGGCGCGGCAGGAGCCGCGGCGCACGGGACGGTCACGCAGTGCACCCGAGCGCGAGGATCGACCCGCCACCGAATCGCTTCGGCGGCGAACCACGTCCGCGCGGGCGGGACAAGGGCTTCCGTGTCCGCGGCGCGAGGGCGGAAGAGAGTTGGGGACAGGCACGAGGCGGCTGGGGAAAACGGCGTTAAGGAATCTTCAACCGAGTCGCGCCGAACCCTATACCTCGTGGCGACGAGGCCGGACACACACCACATTCTGTGGCGGTCGCACGCGATCGTGTCCGGCGGCAGCGTTCCATCAGGACGACAGAGAGCTATCATCAACCCGAAGACCGCGACGCGAGCCCGCTCTCCCAGGGATCCCGCGGCTGACGAGGACGAGCGACGATGCGGATCGAGCGGCGTTTCACCAAGGACGGCCAGTCGCCTTACGCGGAGGTGGAGTTCCGCTCCGCGGTCAGCGAGATCCGCAATCCCGACGGGTCGGTGGTCTTCCGCGCCTCCGACATCCAGGTGCCCGCCGCCTGGAGCCAAGTGGCCTCCGACATCCTCGCCCAGAAGTACTTCCGCAAGGCCGGCGTGCCCGCGGCGCTGAAGCGCGTCGAGGAGAACGGCGTGCCCTCGTTCCTGTGGCGCTCGGTGCCCGACGACAAGGCGCTCGCCAAGCTGCCGGCGGCCGAACGCGCCGGCGGCGAGACCGACGCCCGGCAGGTGTTCGACCGCCTCGCCGGCACCTGGACCTACTGGGGCTGGAAGGGCGGCTACTTCGGCACCGAGGACGACGCCCGCGCCTTCTTCGACGAGCTGCGCTACATGCTGGCGACCCAGAAGGCCGCCCCGAACTCGCCGCAGTGGTTCAACACCGGCCTGCACTGGGCCTACGGCATCGACGGCCCGAGCCAGGGCCACTACTACGTCGACCCCGCCAGCGGTGAACTGGTCCGCTCGGCCTCGGCCTACGAGCACCCGCAGCCGCACGCCTGCTTCATCCAGTCGGTCGAGGACGACCTCGTCAACGACAACGGCATCATGGACCTGTGGGTGCGCGAGGCGCGCCTGTTCAAGTACGGCTCCGGCACCGGATCCAACTTCTCCAAGCTGCGCGGCGAGGGCGAGAAGCTCTCCGGCGGCGGCCGTTCGTCCGGCCTGATGAGCTTCCTGAAGATCGGCGACCGCGCCGCCGGCGCCATCAAGTCGGGCGGCACCACCCGCCGCGCCGCCAAGATGGTGGTGGTCGACATCGACCATCCGGACATCGAGCAGTACATCAACTGGAAGGTCCGCGAGGAGCAGAAGGTCGCCGCCCTCGTCACCGGCTCCAAGACCTGCTCGAAGCACCTGACCGCTGTGATGAAGGCGATCGGCGAATCCGGCCTTGCCGGCGAGGACCGCTTCGACCCGGCCAAGAACCTCGGCCTCAAGCGCGAGATCCGCGCCGCCAAGAAGGCGGCGGTGCCGGAGAACTACGTCCGCCGCGTCATCCAGTTCGCGCGCCAGGGCTACACCGAGATCGAGTTCCCGGTGTTCGACACCGACTGGGATTCGGAAGCCTACCTCACCGTCTCCGGCCAGAACTCCAACAACTCGGTGCGCGTCACCGACGAATTCCTGCGCGCGGTCGAGACCGGCGGCTCGTGGAACCTGACCGCCCGCAAGGACGGCAAGGTCGTCAAGACGCTGAAGGCCAAGGATCTCTGGGAGACGATCGGCTACGCCGCCTGGGCCTCGGCCGATCCCGGCATCCAGTACCACACCACCATCAACGACTGGCACACCTGCCCGGCGTCCGGCGAGATCCGCGCGAGCAATCCCTGCTCGGAGTACATGTTCCTCGACGACACCGCCTGCAACCTCGCCTCCCTGAACCTCCTGCAGTTCGTGCGGGCCGACCGCTCGTTCGACATCGAGGCCTTCGCCCACGCCTGCCGGATCTGGACCGTGGTGCTCGAGGTCTCGGTGCTGATGGCGCAGTTCCCGTCCAAGGAGATCGCGCGACTCTCCTACGAGTTCCGCACCCTCGGCCTCGGCTACGCCAACATCGGCGGCCTCTTGATGTCGTCGGGCATCCCCTACGACAGCGCCTCGGGCCGTGCGATCTGCGGCGCGATCACCGCGATCATGACCGGCGTCGCCTACGCCACCTCGGCCGAGATGGCCGGCGAGCTCGGCGCCTTCCCCGGCCACGCCGCCAACGCCGACCACATGCTCCGCGTGATCCGCAACCACCGCCGCGCCGCCCGCGGCGAGAAGTCGGGCTACGAGCAGCTGCACACCCCGCCGGTGCCACTCGACCACGCCGCCTGCCCGGACCAGCGTCTGGTCGCGGCCGCGGTCGCGGCCTGGGACGAGGCCCTCGCCCTCGGCGAGAAGCACGGCTACCGCAACGCCCAGGTCTCGGTGATCGCGCCCACCGGCACGATCGGCCTCGTCATGGACTGCGACACCACCGGCATCGAGCCCGACTTCGCGCTGGTGAAGTTCAAGAAGCTGGCCGGCGGCGGCTACTTCAAGATCATCAACCGCGCCGTGCCGGAGGCGCTGCGCGCCCTCGGCTACCCGGAGAGCCAGATCGCCGAGATCGAGGCCTACGCGGTCGGCCACGGCTCGATCGCCCAGGCGCCGCACGTCAACCCGTCGAGCCTGCGCTCCAAGGGCCTGTCGGACGCGGCGATCGAGAAGGCGACGGCGTCGCTGAAGGCGGCCTTCGACATCAAGTTCGTCTTCAACCGCTGGACCCTCGGCGACGACGAGATGCGCCGCCTCGGCGTCTCCGACGCCGAGATGGCCGACCCGAACTTCGACCTCCTCGCCCGCCTCGGCTATTCCAAGGCCGAGATCGAGGCGGCCAACACCCACGTCTGCGGCGCCATGACCCTCGAGGGCGCGCCGTTCCTGAAGGCCGAGCACCTCGCGGTGTTCGACTGCGCCAACCCGTGCGGGCGCACCGGCAAGCGCTATCTCTCGGTCGAGAGCCACATCCACATGATGGCGGCCGCCCAGCCGTTCATCTCGGGTGCGATCTCCAAGACCATCAACATGCCGAACGAGGCGACGGTCGAGGACGCCAAGGAAGCCTACATGCTGTCCTGGCGCCTCGCCCTCAAGGCGAACGCGCTCTACCGCGACGGCTCCAAGCTCAGCCAGCCGCTGAACTCGCAGCTGCTCGCCGACGACGCCGAGGACGCCGAGGACGCGGTCGAGGCCATCGTCGCGGAGAAGGCGGTCGCCGCCCGCACCGCCGCGGTCGCCGAGAAGATCGTCGAGCGCATCGTCGAGCGGCACATCCGTGCCCGCGAGAAGATGCCCGACCGCCGCAAGGGCTACACCCAGAAGGCGATCGTCGGCGGCCACAAGGTCTACATCCGTACCGGCGAGTACAACGACGGCCGCCTCGGCGAGATCTTCATCGACATGCACAAGGAGGGCGCCGCCTTCCGTGCGATGATGAACAACTTCGCCATCGCGATCTCGCTCGGCCTGCAGTACGGCGTGCCGCTGGAGGAATACGTCGAGGCCTTCACCTTCACCCGCTTCGAGCCGGCGGGCATGGTGCAGGGCAACGAGATGATCAAGAACGCCACCTCGATCCTCGACTACGTCTTCCGCGAGCTGGCGGTCAGCTACCTCGGCCGGCACGACCTCGCCCACGTGCTGCCGGAGGAGATGACCAACACCGGCCTCGGCGGCGGCGTGAAGGAGGAGAAGGCGGCCGACCTCGTGCTGTCGAAGGGTCTCGTGCGCGGCAAGACCGCCCAGTTCAAGGTGGTCTCCGGCGCGCCGGATCCGAAGGGCTCCGCCGGTCCCGGCGCCGGCGCGAGCGTCTCGGCCTTCGCGACCGCCCGCGCCTCGGCCCCGGTCTCCGGCCTCGCCACCGCCGGCGCGACCGCCTTCAAGCGCGACCTCGACGACGCCCCCGCCCCGGCCGCGACGCCGTCGGCCGGCACCGCCGAGGCCCCGCAGCCCGACTACGCCACCAAGGTCGCCCAGGCCCGCGCCAAGGGCTACGTCGGCGAGGCCTGCTCGGAATGCGGCAACTTCACCATGGTGCGCAACGGCACCTGCCTGAAGTGCGACACCTGCGGCTCGACGAGCGGCTGCAGCTGAGGGGGTGTGGGAGGGGCGCCTCGCGCCCCTCCCCTCGATCCGGGTTCCGGACGCCTTCGGGCATCCGGAACCGCGCATGAGAACGAAACGAGATCGACGTCGCCTTCTCGTCCAGTTCTTCGTCCGGGCGGTTCGGTCGGGTGCTCCCGCCAGCCTACCTGTCACAATCCCCACCGCCACTTTCGCCCACCGTCGACACCCCCGCCGCAAAGCGCTTTCGTCGCGGCCCATGTTTCCCGTCCGCACGGTGGGCTGGAACCGAAGCTTCGCGACGGCGTTCAAATCGGTGGCCGCCCCGTGCGGCCGTTTCGATCCACTGGGACGCTGTCGGCGGAACGACGATGAGCAGGAACGAGGCCCGGATCGCCGGGGACAGGCTGCTCGCGGCCCATCCGAGCGAGGATCCCTTCGCCGCCGCCATCAAGGCGACGCGGATGCCGATGCTGATCACCGATCCGACCCAGCCGGACAACCCGATCATCTTCTGCAACGACGCCTTCCTCGAACTGACAGGCTACGGCCGGGGCGAGGTGATCGGGCGCAACTGCCGTTTCCTGCAGGGGCCGGACACCGACCGCGCCCGCATCGACGACATCCGCCGCGCGGTCGCCGCCGAGGAGCCGGCCCGGGTCGACGTGCTGAACTACCGCAAGGACGGCACGCCGTTCTGGAACGCGCTCTACCTCAGCCCGGTCAAGGACGACGACGACCGGACGATCTACTTCTTCGCCTCCCAGCTCGACGTCACCGACGTCAAGACCCGCGAGGGCGAACTCGCCGCCGCGCGCGACGACCGTGAGCGCGAGGTGCGCGACCGCACCGCCGAGCTGCGCGCCGCGCTCGAGGCCAAGACGGTGCTGCTCCACGAGGTCGACCACCGGGTCAAGAACAACCTCCTGATGATCGCGTCGCTGGTGAAGCTGCAGGCCCGCCGCAGCGAGGACCTCGGCGAGCGCCGCGCGCTGATGGCGGTGCTGGAACGGGTGGAGGCGCTGAGCACGGTGCAGCGCCAGCTGTTCGTGCTCGACGACGTCTCGCGCTTCGACGTCGCCGCCTTCGCCCGCGACCTCTCGGCCGAACTGCTGGCGGCGTCGACGCGCACCGACGTCACGGTCGACCTCGACCTCTCGCCGGTACTGGTGCCGGCGGCCAAGGCGTCGCCGATCGCCCTGATGGTCAACGAGGTGGTCACCGACGCCATCCGCAACGCCTCCGCCGAGGGCGGGCACGTCCGGATCGCCGTCGGCCGCGCCGACGGGCACTTCCGCATCCGCGTCGACGACGACGGCATGGCCGAGCCCGGCGAGGTGCTCGGCCCCGCCTCGGTCGGGCGGCTGATCGTGGAGACCTGCGCCCGGCAGGTCCAGGCCGAGGTCCGGTGGGAGGCCGCCGGCGGCCGGTCCGCGGTGGTCCTCGAACTCCCCGTCGAATTCCTGGAGGACAACGCGTCATGAGTCTCGCCGTCATGGTCGTCGAGGACGAGGCGCTGCTCGCCCTCGAACTCGAGGACGTCCTGCAAGAGAACGGCCACCGGGTGCTCGGCCCGGCGATGTCGCGCAACCAGGCCGTCCGCCTCGCCGAGGAGACGCGCCCCGACCTCGCCCTCGTCGACGTGCACCTGCTCGACGGCCCGACCGGCGTCGAGGTGGCGCGCCACCTGTCGTCGAAGGGCGTGCCGGTGGTGTTCATGACCGCCAACGTGCGCCGGATCCCCGAGGATTTCGCCGGCGCGATCGGGGTGATCGAGAAGCCCTACACGACGAACGGCCTGCAGAACGCCCTGACCTACGTGGTCAAGCGCCTCCACGGCGAGCCGCCGCCGACCGTGCCGGCGAGCCTGACGATGTCGCCGACCATCGCCTGAGGCTGTGGACGCCGGCGGCCGGGACGACTGGTCCCGCGCGATGGTCGTGCTATTTCTCCCGACGCCCCTGCGGTTCGTGGTGGTCGGTTCGGGAGCGCTTCTCCCGCTGTCCGGTTTGCCCTGGGGCCGCCCGTCATGAACGTGCCGATCAAGTGCCCTCCCGATGCGCCGCCCGGCGGCCCGGACACGCTCGCGCTGTTCCGCACGTTCGACTGGGCGTCGACCGCGCTCGGGGACAGGGCGGACTGGCCGCGCAGCCTCGTCACCGCCGCCGACATCGTCCTGCGCTCCCCGCTGCCGATGGTGCTGCTGTGGGGCGCGGACGGGGTGATGATCTACAACGACGGCTACGCCCGGATCTGCGGCGAACGGCACCCGCGCATCTTCGGCAGCAAGGTGCTGGACGCCTGGCCGGAGGCGTCCGGGTGGAACGAGGAGGTTATGCGGGTCGTGATGGGGGGCGGCACGCTCTCGGTCGCCGACCAGGAGTTCACGCTGCTGCGCAACGGCGAGCCCGAGAAGGTCTGGCTGACGGTCGACTACGGCCCGGTCGTCGACGAGACCGGCTCGCCCGGCGGCGTCCTCGCCGTCTGCGTCGAGACCACCGCCCGCGTGCTCGCCGAGCGCCGCGCCGCCGAGGAGCACGAGCGGCTGAAGCTGATGTTCTCGCAGGCGCCGAGCTTCATGGCGATCCTGTCCGGTCCCGAGCACCGCTTCGAGATCGTCAACGCCTCGTATCTGCGACTGGTCGGCCACCGCCGCGACCTGATCGGCAAGACCGTCCGCGAGGCGCTGCCGGACGTCGAGGGCCAGGGCTATTTCGAATTGCTCGACGAGGTGTTCCGCACCGGCCGGGCCTTCACGGGCCGGAACCTCGCGGTCGACCTGCGACGCGAGGCCGGCGCACCACCGGAGAAGCGCTACGTCGACATGATCTACCAGCCGCTCCAGGACGAGCACGGCCGGACCTCGGCGATCTTCGTGGAGGGCTTCGACGTCACCGACCGCACCCTCGCCGAGGAGAAGCAGACGCTGATCCTGCGCGAGATGAGCCACCGCGTGAAGAACCTCTTCGCGATCGTGCTCGGGATGATCTCCTCGACCGCCCGTCGCGCGAAGACCCCCGCCGACATGGCGGCCGCGCTGCAGGGCCGGCTGCGCGCCCTCGCCGCCGCCCATGACCTCGTCCGCCCCGGCTTCGAGACCGACGGCACGAACGGCTCGCGCGCCTCGCTCGACCGGCTGATCCGGGCCGTCGTCGGCCCGCATCTCGACGAGCCGGGTCGGCTCGCCGCCGACGGTCCGGAGATCCTGCTCGGCGAGCAGGCGGCCACGGCGCTGGCGCTGCTGCTCCACGAGACCGCGACCAACGCGGTCAAGTACGGCGCGCTGTCGGTGCCGGGCGGCCGGGTCGACGTTGCGTGGACGACGGTTTCCGGCGCGCTCGAGCTGACGTGGACGGAGAGCGGCGGCCCGGAGCCGCGCGCGCCGAGCAAGCTCGGCTTCGGCAGCCTGTTGGTCGAGCGCAGCGTCACCGGCCAATTGCGCGGCAGCCTGACGCGGACGTGGCGGCCCGAGGGGCTGCTGAAGCAAGTCACCATCCCCACCGACGCGCTGGCGAACTGACCCGCTCCGCGGGGTCACGATTCGCAGTCGCCGCCCGAGCGGCGGTTGACACCTCGATCATCGAGGTGTATCGACCAGCAATGCCTAGCACCTCGATGCATCCAGTGCCGAAGCCCTCTCCCGATCTCACAAGCCGGGCGTATTGGAACGGCACCATCAAGATGAGCCTGTCGAAGCTGTTCATCCTCCGGGTGCTCTGCGACCGGCCGATGCACGGCTACGACATCGCCCGCACGGTCGAGCAGACCACCAACGGCTGCTGCTCGCCGTCCGAGGGCACGATCTACCCGGTGCTGCGCGACTTCGAGGAAAACGGCCTCGTCACCCACGAGACCGACGTCGTCTCGGGGCGCGAGCGCAAGGTCTACACGCTGACCGACAAGGGCCGCGAGGCGCTGCGGGTCGCGGTCGACGCCTGGATCGAGATCACCGACGCTCTGGTCGCGGCCGACAAGGTCGTGCCGCGGACGACGACGCCGGGAAGCGCCTGCTGCGGATGAGCGCCCCCTCTTTTTCGGCTCCCGGCATCGACCATCGAGGCATCGATGGGCAAGGCGGAGGACGGATCATGGATGGAGACTTGCGGACCGCGGGTCGCACGGCGGGCTGCTGCGGCGGGCCGGCGCCGGCGGCCGTCGACGCCTGCTGCGCGGCGGACGCGACGGCGAAGGCGTCCGGTGAGGCCGGCTGCGGCTGTTCCACGCCGGCGCCGCTCGCCGACGCCGCGCCGGCGGGTGGGTGCCGTGCGCCCCTGCCGGTGGCCGTGGATGCGTGAGCGGATGCGGAGGTCCGCCCTCTCCCTCGGCCCGACGGCCGTCGTCTGGACGCTCGGCGTCACCCAGATCGTCGGCTACGGCACGCTCTACTACAGCTTCGCGATCCTCGCCGGCGACGTGGCAGTGAGCTTCGCCGTGCCGGTGTCGCGGATCTTCGGGCTGTTCTCGCTGGCGCTGCTGGTCGGCGGTTTCGCCGCGCCCTTCGTCGGCCGGTGGATCGACCGCCACGGCGCGCCGCGGGTGATGGCCGCGGGCTCGGTGGCGGCGTCGGTCGCGCTGGCGGCGGTGGCACTCGCCCCCGGCCCGACGAGCTTCGCCGCCGCGCTGATCCTGATGGAAGTCGTCTCGGCGGCGGTGCTCTACGACGCCGCCTTCACGGCGCTGGTCCAGATCCGCGGCCGCGACGCGCGCCGACGCATCGGGCACCTGACGCTGATCGCGGGCTTCGCCTCGACGATCTTCTGGCCGCTGACCACGTGGCTGCACGGCTGGCTCGACTGGCGCTCGGTGATGCTCGCCTTCGCCGCCGCCAACCTGATCGTCGCCGCGCCGCTGCACCTCCTGCTGCTCGCCGCGCGCCCGGGCCGCGACACGGCCGGCGATGCGCCGGAGCGTACACCGGCCGTGGCGGTGGATCCGCCGCCGCCGCCGGCGCTCGCCCGGCGGATGTTCGTGCTGGTGACCGCGGGTTTCGCCCTGTCCGGCTTCCTGCTCTCGGCGCTGCTGGCGCAGATGGTGCCGGCGCTGACCGCCCTCGGGCTCGGCGGGTCGGCACTGGTGGTCTCGACCCTGTTCGGGCCGGCCCAGGTGCTGGTGCGCTTCGTCAACCTCGTCTTCGGCGTCCGCCGCCACCCGCTGTTCGTCACCTTGTTCGGCATGACGATGCTGCCGCTCGCCGTGCTGATCCTGGCGACGACCGCGCCGGCGGTCGCGGGTGCGGTGGTCTTCGCGGTGCTGCTCGGCTTCGGCTCCGGCCTGAAGAGCATCGTCCAGGGAACGCTGCCGCTCGCCCTGTTCGGTACGGCGTCCTACGGCAGCCGGCTCGGCCGGATGGCCCTGGCGCGGCAGTTCCTGGCCGCCGCCGCGCCCTTCGCCTTCGCCTGGCAGCTGGAGACCCGGGGCCCGACCGTGGCGCTCGCCACACTCGTGGCGGTCGGCCTGCTCGGGCTCGCGGCCTTCGCCGCGGTCGCGCGCCTCAGGGACCGCGCCGCCGCGCCCTCGACAATCACCGCCAAGGGACGACCATGAGAGGCACCGACCTTCCCGACCACGACGTCTTCCCGGCCCTCGACGCGCGCTTCCTGGAGCCGATCGACGCCGCCGCACTGATCCCGCCCGGCGGCGCGACGCATCCGCCGCGGATCCTGCTGCTCTACGGCTCGCTCCGGGACCGCTCCTACAGCCGCCTGCTCGCCTACGAATGCGCCCGGCTGCTCGAGCGCTTCGGATGCGAGACCCGGATCTACGATCCGGCCGGGCTGCCGCTGCCCGACGGCGCGCCCGCCGATCACCCGAAGGTGCAGGAGTTGCGCGCCCTGTCCGACTGGTCGGAGGGGCAGGTCTGGGTCAGCCCGGAGCGCCACGGCGCGATCACCGGCATCATGAAGGCGCAGATCGACTGGATCCCGCTCGCGATCGGCGCGATCCGGCCGACCCAGGGGCGCACGCTCGCGGTCTGCCAAGTGTCCGGCGGATCGCAGTCCTTCAACGCCGTCAACACGTTGCGCCTGCTCGGCCGCTGGATGCGGATGGTCACGATCCCCAACCAGTCCTCGGTCTCGAAGGCGTTCCAGGAGTTCGACGACGCCGGCCGGATGAAACCCGGCCCGCTCTACGAGCGCGTCGTCGACGTGATGGAGGAACTGGTCAAGTTCACCTATCTCACCCGCGACCGCTCGGCCTATCTGACGAGCCGCTACAGCGAACGGCGCGAGGCCGGCCTGAAGGCGGAGAGCGCGGCGGCGGACCTCGCCCGGCGCTCCGGCGCGACCGGCTGATCAGTCGGGCAGGACGGCGACCATTTCGCCGTCCTCCTTGGTGAAGGTCGCCGGCGGATTGTCGAGGAGGCCCAGCACCCGCTCGGACGGCCGGCACAGCCGGACGCCCTTGTCGGTGACGACGATCGGCCGGTTGATCAGGATCGGATGCGCCATCATGAAGTCGACGATTTCGTCGTCGGTCCACTTCGGATCGGCGAGGCCGAGATCGGCGTAGGGCGTGCCCTTCTCGCGCAGCAGCGCGCGCGGCGCGATCCCCATGCGCGCGATCAGGTCGACCAGCGTCTCGCGGCTCGGCGGCGTCTTCAGGTACTCGACGACGGTCGGCTCCTCGCCGCTCGCCCGGATCATCGCCAGCGTGTTGCGGGACGTGCCGCAGGCGGGGTTGTGGTAGATCGTGACGGGCAAGGCGTTCACTCCGCAGGGGTTGCTACAGGGGCGGCGGCCGCCCTCGGGGCTGCGAGCAGCCAGCCCGCGAGGCCGAGGGCGAGGAAGGCCCCGGCGAATTCGGCGAGGACGAAGCCGGGCAGATCGGCCGGCCGGATGCCGGAGAAGGTGTCGGTCAGGCTGCGGGCGATCGCCACCGCCGGGTTGGCGAAGGACGTCGACGCCGTGAACCAGTAGGCGGCCGTGATCGTGAGGCCGACCAGCACCGGGACCGCGTCCGGCCGGAAACGCAGTCCGCCGAGGACGACCGTGACCAGGGTGAAGGTGGCGACCACTTCGGCCAACCACTGCGACGCACCCGTCCGCACCGTGGCCGAGACGGCGAACGGGGCGTGCTCGAACATCAGGTGCGCGACCAGCGTGCCGGCCACGCCGCCGAGGACCTGCGCGGCCACGTAGGCGAGCCCCTCGCCGGCGGCGAGTTCGCGCCGAGCGACGAACACCGCCGTCACCGCCGGGTTGAAGTGGGCGCCCGAGATCGGGCCGAGGATGGTGATCAGCACGACCAGAATCGCGCCGGTCGGGATGGTGTTGCCGAGGAGCGCGAGGGCGACGTCCGCGGTCAGTCGATCGGCCATGATGCCCGACCCGACCACGGTCGCGACCAGGACGGCGGTGCCGAGCGCCTCGGCGACGAGGCGGCGCGGAAGATCGGGGCGGGCGGTCACGGGCGGTCCTCTGCGGTCGTCCGACCGATGTCGTCCAGCTTCTTCTGGAGCGACAGCCGGTCGAGGCTCGTCACGGGCAGGTTGACGAAGACGCCGATCCGGGCGTTCAGCTGCCGATAGGCGTCGGCGAAGGCGAGCGCCTTCTCCGTGTCCGTCCCCTCCACCGCGGCGGGGTCGGGAACGCCCCAGTGCGCCGTCATCGGCTGGCCCGGCCAGACCGGGCAGGCCTCCGCGGCGGCGCTGTCGCAGACCGTGAAGACGAAGTCCATCTTCGGCGCCCCCGCCACGGCGAACTCGTCCCAGCTCTTCGAGCGGGCGAAGGCGGTGTCGAAACCCGACTGTCGCAGCAGACGGATCGCGAAGGGATTGACCTCGCCCTTCGGCTGGCTGCCCGCCGAATGGGCGCGGAAGCGGCCCTGGCCGAGCTTGTTCAGGATGGCCTCGGCCAGGATCGAACGGGCGGAGTTGCCCGTGCAGAGGAAGAGGACGTCGAAGGTCCGGTCGGACATGGGGCGCTCCATCAGCAGCCGCAGCTCTCGGGATCGGGCGATCCGAGACCGGCGCAGAGTTCGGGACGGCCGCCGCAGCAGTCGGCGGTGAGGAAGGTGATCAGGTCGCGCACGCGCTCGATCGCGACCGCGTAGCGGATGTTGCGTCCGTCGCGGCGCGAGACGACCAAACCGGCCCGCTCGAGATTGGCGAGGTGGAAGGACATCGCCGTCGGCGGCACGGCGAGCTCCGCCGCGATCTCGCCCGACGGCATCCCCTCCGGACCCTTGCGGACGAGCAGCCGGAAGGCGTCCAGGCGGACCTGGTGCCCGAGGGCGACGAAGGCGGGGACGGCTTGGAGATCGTTCAACATACAATCCTACAAGCACGCTTGTAATGTCACAATCAAGCGGACTTCGATCTCCCGCGCGTGGTCGGTCGCGCGGTCGGTCGCGCGCCCGCGGCGGCGGCGACGCGCGCGGCCGGAGAACCGGCCACGCGTCGGGCACCCGGGTCCGAGATCCGATCGAAAGGGACGCCCCGTGCCGCGGGGATCAGAGCGCGAGGCGGCGCGGCGCGAGGTCCTGGCGCCGGCGGTCCGGCGAGACGAAGTCCTCGAGCGCGGCGGGACGGCCGAGCAGGTAGCCCTGCAGGCGGTCGCAGCCGAGCGTGCGCAGGAGTTCGGCCTGCTCGGCGGTCTCGACGCCCTCGGCGACGCTGACCATGCCGAGCCGGCGCGCGAGGTTCACGACCGCCTCGACGATGGCGAGGCTGGAGGGGTCGGACGCGATGGTGTCGACGAAGGAGCGGTCGATCTTGACGACGTCCACCGGCAGGCTCTTCAGGTGCGACAGCGAGGCGTGGCCGGTGCCGAAGTCGTCGAGGGCGACGCGAACGCCGCGTTCGCGCAGCGCCCCGAGACAGGCGCCGATCTCGTCCTGGACACCCTCCAGGAACACGGTCTCGGTGACCTCGAGGACCACTTTGGACAGGTCGACGCCGAAGCGGGCGAAGCCGGTGGTCAGGCGCTCGACGAGATCGCCGCGGGCGAAGTCCGACGAACCGACGTTGATGCCGATCGACGGTGCGAGCCCGTGCAGATCGCGCCAAAGGTGATACTGCCCGGCGACCAGACGAATCATCCGGCTGGTGACGTGGTGCGACAGGTTGGCGTCCTGCAACGCGGCGTGGAACGCGCCAGCCGGCACGACCGTCCCGTCGGCGGCGACGAGGCGGACCAGGGCCTCGAAGCTGGTGACGCCCCCGCTGGCGGCATCGACCACCGGCTGGTAGTGCGCGATCAGGCGATCCTCGAAGATGGCGCTCTCGAGCCGCTGGATCGCGCCGATCCGCTCCATGATCCGGGTGCGCAGTTCGGCGTTGAAGGCGACGCAGCCGCCGCGGACGTGCTCCTTGGCGTGATGCAGCGCGAAGTCGGCGCTCTGGTAGCAGACGTCGGGATCGCTGCCGGGCTCGACCTCGGCGAGGCCGACGCTGACGCGTGGCATGATGCTGATCCGCCCGGCCGTGAGCGGTCGCTGCGCCAGTCGGAGGATCCGCCGCGCCAGCGCGGGAACGGCGTCGGCGGCGTCGGTGGCGACCAGCACGGCGAACTCGTCGCCGCCGAGACGATAGGCCCGGCCGCCCGCGGGCACGATCTCGGTCAGTTTGCGGGCAAGGTCGACCAGCACGAGGTCGCCGGTGGCGTGACCGTGGGCGTCGTTGATGATCTTGAAGGCGTCGAGGTCGAGCAGCAGCAGCCCGACCCGTCGGTCGCCGGCGAGCCGCGTGCGCAGGTCCTCGCGAAAGCGGCGCAGGTTGCCGAGACCGGTCAGGGCGTCCGTGTTGGCGATCTCCTCCAGCGCCTGCTTGCCGCGGTACTCCTCCGAGACGTCGCGGACGATGCCGAACAGGCTGCGCGCCTTGCCGTCGACCATCTCGACGTCGCTGACCACGTGGACCCAGCGCGCCTCGCCCGCCGGCGTCACGATGCGGTAGTCCTTGTTGACGGGGATGGCGATGCCGCGCCGCGCGGCGTCGAGGCGCAGGCGCATCTCCTCGCGGTCCTCGGGGGCGTAGCAGGCGAGCACGGTCCCCGAATCGAGCGGCGCGCCGACGGGGATGCCGACGTTGCGGTAGACCTGATCGGACCACTGGATGGTACCGTCCTCGAGGTCGAGCCGGAAGCCGCCGACCTTGGCGGAGGCCTCGGTCTGCCGGAACCGAGCCTCGCGCAGGTCGACCTCGTGCTTCAACTCGACGAAGTTCTCGCGCACCAGCGCCAGCTGCAGGACCGTCTCGGCGATGGCGCGGAGATCGCCGAGTTGCGCGAGCACCGTATCGGGCGCGTGCAATTCGGGACCGAGCACGCAGAGCGCGCCGATCGTCTCGCCCTCGATTCCGAGCGGGACCCCGACATAGCTGCGCACGCCCATGGTGCGGACGAGCCCGTTCGCCGCGAAGCGCGGGTCGCCGGCGGCGTCGGCGACGACGAGCGGGCGGCGGGTGTCGACCACCACCTTGCAGAAGGAGCCCGTCAGCGGAGCCTCGGTGTCGTCGGCGCCGTAGCGGGCGATGAAGCGCTGGCGGTCGTGGTCGACATAGGTCAGGAGCGCGATCGGATAGCCGCTCGACGAGGCGGCAAGGTGCAGCACGGGGTCGAAGGTGCCGCCTTCGATCCCGAGAACCACCTCGCGGAGCTGCAACGCCTTGGCGCCGTGTAGCGACCTCTCCGACCCACCCATTCGGGCACTCGCTGGAACCTCGATGACCACCATCGAAGATGATACATCTTGAGCGGTCCAGGAGTTAATATTGTGTGTTCTTCGATCGCGGCGGGCAATCGCCGCGCGTCTTTCCATTTATGCGCGCACAACCTTAACACGGCGACGGCGGGTTGACGCAAGGGAATGCGTCCCCTCGTCGCGATATGTCGGATGTTCCCCGGCGGGATCGGTCAGCGCCAGCCGGCGGCGAGTTCGCGGATGCGCTCGCCGACGCGGCGGCGGGCGCGGGCGAGACGTCCGGGCTCTTCGGCGGCGACGGTCATGTCGTTGCCGCGCCACGTAAAGCCGTCGCCGGCGAGCGCGGCCGCCCACAGCAGCGGCAGCGCGGCGTCGCGCAGCAGCTTGGCGGCGAGACCGCGCACCGACAGCGGCCAGCCGGAGACCCGGTCGAGCGCCACCTCGGCGCCGTACCAGACCAGGGCGTAGGCCGCGACCGCCTCGGCCGGCCAGACGCCGTTCGCCGCGAGCACGACGGCGCCGGCGATCGGTAGCGCGCCGCCGGCGAGGAGCTCGGGCGCGAAGAACAGCGGGAAGGAGGCGCGGCGCAGCCGGGCCCAGCGCAGCTGACGGCGCCAGACCTCGCCGATGGTGCGCCGGCCGAGCGGCTGCGGATAGGGCCGGTCGACGAGCCGGACCGAGAGGCCGGCCTCGCGCACCACCTTGGTGGAAGCGGCGTCCTCGGCCACCTCGGCGGCGAGACGGTCGATGCCGCCGGCGCGGTCGAGCAGCGGACGGTACCAGAACATCGACTTGCCCTGGGCGAAGCCGAGGCCGACGGTGTCGGCGACCAGCTGCCAGCGCGCCTGGAAGCCGTTGAGCCAGGCGCATTCGACCTCGGCCCACAGGTTGGCGGGCGCGACACCGATCGGCGGCGAGCAGACGAGGCCGGTGCGCTCGTCCCAGCGCGCCATCGAGCGGCCGAGGAAGTCGGGCGCCATCAGCACGTTGCTGTCGACCATGGCGATCCAGTCGTGCCGCGCCGCCGCCCAGCCCTTGACCACGTTGTTGAGCTTGGGGTTGACGCTGATGCGGTCGTCGCCGACCAGCAGCCGCGCCTCGCGCTCCGGATGGGCGGCGATCAGCCGGCGCACCAGCGGCACCACCGGATCGTCGGCCGAGGCGACGCAGAACACGATCTCGTAGTCGGGATGGTCGAGCCCGAAGCTGCTGGCGAGCGTCGCCTCGACCGCGTTCTCGAGCCCGCAGACCGGCCGGAGCAGCGTCACCGGCGGGCGGCGCGCCGACAGCGCGCTCGAGCCCGGGCGCCGGCGCGCGCGCCACGCGGCGAGGGCGACGCCGGTGAGCTGCACCGCCATCGCGAACCCACAGAAGGTCGACAGGGTCTCCATGCGGCCGTGTCTCCGGATCCAGGAATTCCAGCGACTAACCCAGCCTCGTGACAGTCGCGCGAAGGCCGGCGTACCCGGACATGTCAGCGTGGCGACGGCGACGACCGACCATGATGGCGTCACGATCCGGTCGCCGATGTCGCGCGCGGCCGGCGAAGCGGCCGCGCGAACGGGTGGCGGCACGTCCGGGGAGCGGCGATGGAAGACTGGTTCTGGCGGGAACTCGGCGCGCACGGCGCGCGGCCGGCGCTGATCGTCCCGGGGCGCGACCCGGTCCGCTACGACGAACTCGCCGACAGGGCGCGCGACTTCGCCGCCCGGCTCGGACCGGGGCGCCGGCTGGTCGCGGTCGAGGCGGCACCGTCCGACCACGCCGTGACGGCCTGGCTCGGGGCCCTCGTCGGCGGCCACGCGGTCGCCCTCGTCGCGCCCGACGACGCCGCGGCGCGGCACGCCTTCGCCGACCGATTCGCCCCCGACGCCACCGTCCGCCGCGTCGCCGGCCGCTGGCGGCTCGAGGAGTCGGCGCCCCCGTCCGACGGCGACCGGCGCCTTCATCCCGACCTCGCGGAGATGCTGGTGACCTCCGGCAGCACCGGCTGCGGCAAGGCCGTGCGGCTGTCGCGGCGCGCCGTCGACACCAACGCCCGCGCGATCGCCCGCTATCTCGGCCTCTCGCCCGCCGACCGCGCCGCGCTGGTGCTGCCGCTCCACTACAGCTACGGCCTCTCGGTGCTGGCCTCGCACCTCGCCGTCGGCGCGTCGGTCGACCTCGGCTTCGGCTCGGTGCTCGACGACGGCTTCGTCGACCGCCTCGCCGCCTCGGGCTGCACCGGCCTCGCCGGGGTGCCCTACACCTACGACCTCCTGGAGCGGATCGGCTTCCGCGACCGCATGCCGGCGGGCCTGCGTACCATGACCGTCGCGGGCGGACGGCCCTCCCCCGACCTCGTCGTCGCCTACGACGCGGCGATGCGTCGAACCGGCGGCCGCTTCTTCGCCATGTACGGCCAGACCGAGGCGACGGCGCGGATCGCCTACCTGCCGCCGGAGCGGGCCGCCGACGCGCCCGACCGGATCGGCGTCGCCATCCCCGGCGGCAGCCTCGCGTTGGTCGGCGACGACGGCCGGCCGGTGACGGCGCCGGGCGCCGTCGGCGAACTCGTCTACCGCGGCCCCAACGTGATGATGGGCTACGCCGAGACCGCCGCGGACCTCGCCCGCGGCCACGAGGTCGAGACGCTCGCCACCGGCGACCTCGCCGAGGTCGACGCCGACGGGCTCTACCGCATCGTCGGCCGCCGCGCGCGCTTCTCCAAGATCGCCGGCGTGCGCGTCGGCCACGACGCCGTCGAGGCGGCGCTGCGGCGCGAGGGCGTCGTCGCGGCCGTCACCGGCGACGACCGCGGCCTCGCCGCCGCCTTCGTCGGGGCCCGGGCGGTCGAGGACGTCCGGCGCCGCCTCGCCGCGGTGGCCGGGCTGACGCTCCGCCACGTCCGCGCGGTCAGGGTCGACGACCTGCCGCGGCTCGCTTCCGGCAAGGTCGACCTCGCCGCGGTCGGCCGGCTCTGCGCCGCGCCGGCGCCGCGCGACGCCGGCCTCGCCGCCGCCTTCCGCGAGGTGTTCTACCCGCACCCGGTCGCCGACGGCGACAGCTTCGCCGCGCTCGCCGGCGACAGCCTGCGCTACGTCGAGATCTCCGCCCTGCTCGAACAGCGCCTCGGCCGCATCCCCGAGGGCTGGGAGACCATGACGCTGGCCGACCTGACGCGGCTCGGCCGCGAGGACGGCGGCCCGGGCCGGTCGATCCGGATCGACCTCCTGATCCGCGCCCTCGCGATCCTGCTGGTGGTGACCCAGCACGCCACGCTGTGGCCGATCCCGGGGGGATCGGCGGCGATGACCGTATTGATCGGCTTCGGCCTCGCCCGCTTCCAGCGCGACAGCCTCGCCGCCGGCGACCTCGGCCGCGTGCTGCGCCCGCTCGCCTCGGTGCTGGCGCCCTATTACGCGCTGGTCGCCGCCTACGCGCTCGTCTGGGACCAAGTGCCGTGGGCGTCGGTGTTCCTCGTCGGCAACTTCGGGATCGCCGACCCGGTCAGGCACACCATGCTGCCGTTTCTCTACTGGTACGTCGAGGTCTACGCCCAGACCATGCTGCTGCTCGCCGCCGTGTTCTCGGTGCCGGCGGTGCGGCGGGCGGCCGGACGCGATCCGTTCCGGCTCGGTCTCGTCTTCCTCGCCGTCGGCGTCGCCGCCCATTTCGCCGGGCCGGCGCTGTGGCCCATCGGCGACCGGAAGATCTTCACCCTGCCCTGGGTGCTGCCGCTCGCCGCCTTCGGCTGGTGCGCCGCCGTCGCCGACACGCCGGCCCGCCGGGCGGTGGTGCTCGCCGTCGCGGCCGTGGCGATGCCGCTCTTCGCCTGGACCGGCGGCAACTGGACCGGCGCCTGGGTGCTCTACGGCCTTCAGATCGCCGTGATCGCCGCCCTCCTCCACCTCCGCACGATACGGCTGCCCGCTCCGCTCGCCGCGGGCGTGCTGGCGCTCGCGACCGCGAGCTTCCACGTCTACCTGTTCCACCGCTTCGTCCCGGAGCTCTTCCTCGCCCATCTCGAGCCGCATCTCGGCGCCGGCGCCTTCGCGGCGGTGTCCGTGGTCGGCGGTGTGCTGTTCGGCTGGTCGGTGCACCGGCTGGTCCGCGAACTGCGCGCTCGGATGGCGGCGCGGCACGGCGCCGGTGCGATGGCGCCGCCGGCACGGTCCTGATACCGGGTGTCGGACCGGCGGCGGTTGCCGAGGGCGGGCGGCTCCCCTATGTCGAGGGTCCGATCCAGGGAGCGCCGCCGATGTGGACCGCCCACCGCTACCACGACCTCGCCGACCGCCTCTACGCGGAGGTCGCGCCGGTGCCGGTGCGCGCGCCGACACTGGTGGCGCTCGACGAGACGCTCGCCGCCGACCTCGGCCTCGAGCCCGCGTGGCTGCGCTCGCCCGAGGGCGTCGCCGCCCTCGCCGGCAACGCCGTGCTGCCCGGCACGCGGCCGGTCGCACTCGCCTATGCCGGCCACCAGTTCGGCCAGTTCGTGCCGAGCCTCGGCGACGGCCGCGCGGTGCTGCTCGGCGAGGTCGTCGCGACGGACGGCCGGCGCCGCGAGATCCAGCTGAAGGGCTCGGGACGGACGCCGTTCTCGCGCGGCGGCGACGGCCGTGCCGCGCTCGGCCCGATGCTGCGCGAGTTCGTGATCTCCGCCGCCATGGCCGGCCTCGGCATCCCGACCACCCGGTCGCTGGCGGTGATCGCCACCGGCGAGCCGGTCCGCCGCGAGACCATGCTGCCGGGCGCGATCGTCGTCCGCGTCGCCGAAAGCCACGTCCGCGTCGGCACCTTCCAGTATTTCGCCGCCCGCGGCGACCGCGAGGCGCTCGCGCTCCTGGTCGACGACGTGGTGGCGCGCAGCTATCCCGAGCTCGCGGCCACCGCCGGACCCGAGCGCGCCGCGGCGCTGCTCGACGCCGCCTGCGCGCGGCAGGCGAAGCTGGTGGCCTCTTGGATGGGCGTCGGCTTCGTCCACGGCGTGATGAACACCGACAACGTCGCGCTCGCAGGCGAGACGATCGACTACGGCCCCTGCGCCTTCCTCGACGCCTACGATCCCGCCACGGTGTTCAGCTCGATCGACCGGATCGGCCGCTACGCCTTCGCCAACCAGCCGCACATGGCGGGCTGGGCGATGGCGCGCCTCGCCGAGGCGCTGCTGCCGCTCCTCGCCGACGACCGCGACCGCGCCGTCGCGATCGCCCAGGCCGCGATCGACCGCATGGCCGCCGCCTCGACACGCGCCTACGACGCCGTCATGGCCGCCAAGATCGGCCTCGCCGCCGACGATCCCGCCGCGCGCGACCTCGTCACCCGCCTGCTCGCCGCGATGGCGGCGACGGCAGCCGACCATACCGCCACCTTCACGGCCCTGACGGACGCAACCGCCGATCCCGCGGCGGTACCGGCGCTCGCCGCACGCCTCTCGTCATCCGAACTGGCCGCTTGGCTCGAAGACCACCGCGCCGCGGTCGCCGCCGGGACGGGCGCCGCCGCGGCGGCGGTCGCGCGGATGCGGGCGGCGAACCCGCGCTTCGTGCCGCGCAACCACCGCGTCGAGGCGGCGCTGGCGGCCGCGGCCGAGGGCGACCTCGGCCCGCTCGGCGATCTCCTCGCCGTCGTCCGGCGGCCCTTCGACGAGCACCCGGCCCTCTCCGCGCTCGCCGAACCGCCGCCGCCGGGCGGCGGGATCTACCGCACCTTCTGCGGCACCTGACGAGCCGATCCGGGCCGCGTGTCACGCCGACGGGGTGCGGGCGTCGTAGACCGGCTGCAGCGCCGCGACGCGCCGCCAGAAGCCGTCCGGTGCGCGGCCGGCGAGCCGGTCGGCGAGGATGTCGAGGTGGACGTGCCAGCCCGTCGAGACCAGCACGGTCATGCCGCGGTCGCGGGTCCGCGAATGGGTGATGGTCAGACGAACGCCGCCGTCGGCGTCGGCAAGATCGAAGCGGACCTCGGACGCGTCGGGTCCGGTGCCCCAGGTGAAGGCGAGCAGCGCCGGCGGGTCGCAGGCCAGCACCGTGCCCCGCAGCCGGGATTCCTCGCCGTGGGCGGCGAGATGGGCCGGCGGCGGGTCGTCGCCCTCGGTCAGCTCGTTGTTGCGGAACACCAGTTCGATCGCCCCGCCGGTGGCGAGGTCGAAGGCGCCGGCGGCCAGCCACTGCCGGCGCAGGTCCGCCTCGGTGAGATAGCGCCAGACCCGCTCGCGCGGCCCCGGCAGCATGCGCTCGATCCGCACCTCGTCGCGCGCGGTGAGCCGGCCGAAGCCGCCGTCGTCCATCTGGTCAAGTCGAGCCATCGTGTCCTCCTCGCTCTGCGTCCTCGGCGGCGAGAAGCGCCGCGAGGGTGTCCAACCGTTCGGTCCAGAACCGCTCGAAATGCCGGATCCACTCGCGGCCGGCGTGCATCGGCGCCGCGTCGAGCCGGCAGACGTGGACCCGCCCGCGCACCTCGCGCCGGATCAGGCCGGCTTCCTCCAGCACGCGCACGTGCTTGGACGCCGCGGCGAGCGACATCGGATGCGGCGCCGCGAGGTCGCCGACCGACGCTTCCCCCTGACCGAGCCGCAGCAGCATGGCGCGCCGGGTGGGATCGGCGAGCGCGTGGAAGACGGCGTCGAGCCGTTCGGGATGTTCTTCAACCATGTGGTTGAGAATAGCGGGGGCGATCAGGACAGTCAACCGGTTGGTTGAATTTCCGGGCACGGAAGAGCGACACCGGGGCGGACGTCGCCGCCGGTCGGGTCGATCAGTCGCGGGGGGCTTCGGTGCGGTCGGCCGGGCCGTAGTCGCGGATCACGGTGGCGATGCGCAGGCGGTAGTCGCGGAACATGCCGCCGCGGCCGACGGCCTGGGCGCGGCGGTGGTCGAGATGGTTGCGCCAGACCTTGATCGCCGCCTCGTCGCGCCAGAATTGCAGCGACAACAGCTTGCCCTCGTCGTAGAGGCTCTCGAAACGCTCGACCGAGATGAAGCCGTCGATCTGTGCGACCTCCGCCTTCAGGTCCGCGGCCAAGGCGAGATAGGCTCCGCGCTGGCCCTCGGCGGGCCAGACTTCGAAGATCACGGCGAGCATCGAATCCCCCGTCCGGGTTCGAGAAACCCCATCCTCGCCGAAGTGGCGGACAGCGTCACGACCCGACCGTGCGGTATGCCTTACGTTACGTCAACGCATCGAGGGTCGTGCGCATCATGTCGTTCGCCACCGCGACGACCTTCGCCGACGCGGCGTAGCCCTGCCGCGCCCGGAGCACGTCCGTGAGTTCGACGACGACGTCCACCGCCGGGGCGGCGACGGTGCCGTCCGGGCCGGCGTCGGGAGCATCCGGATCGAAGCGGCTCTCGTAGGCCGGCGCGCGCGGCACCAGGTCGGCCCGGACGCCGCCGTCGGCCGTGGCGGTGGTGCGCACCGCGACCGGCGCGTAGGCGTTCGAGCGGCCGGCGGCGTCGGGCGGTGCGCCCGTGCTGCCGGCATTGGCGAGGTTGGACGCCGCCGCGTCGAGCCGGAGGCTCGCGGCCCGCATCCCGCCGAGGGCCGTCCCGATCGCACCGACGCCCATCGTCCTCCCTCCCCGTCGTTCCCCGTGTCGGCGACCATGGTCGCGCCGAGGCGTTCACGGCGGCTTGCGCGGGTCGGTGCAATTCGACCGACCGAGCGACGGCAACGGCGCGCATCGTGATTTGACGGCGGGGGCGGCCTGCCCGAAGCTCCAGAATGGTCGTGACCGCGCGGTCCGCGCGGCCCCGGAGAGGAGCCCGCGCCATGATCGCCTCCCGCATCGCCGCCGCCTTGCTCGTCCTGCTCGTCGCCGTGCTGCCGGCCGGCGCCGCGGAGTTCACCGACGCCGTCGCCCGCAAGATGGTGAAGGACGCCACCGCCTTGGTGAAGAAGGGCAAGTACCTGCGCGGCCCGGCGATCACGTCCGCCCTGATCGGCCGGCAGTTCTACGCGCGGCAGCCGGGTTCGGCGGCCATCCCGACGTTCCAGTTCTATTCGACGGGCTACACCGTCTCGCTCGGCTTCAACTCCGCGCTCTACGACTGGAAGGTCTCGGGCAACATGTTCTGCTCGAAGCTCCGCACCGCCTCGGCATACGTCTGCAAGCACCGTGTGGTGAAGCTGACGGACGGCACCGTGCTGGTCGGCACCGCCGGCGCCAAGAGCATCGCGATGCGGCCGCGCATCAAGGCCTGAACGCCCCGCTCGGTCTCAGAGCCTGTTTCAAAAGTCGGCGGCCGAGGGCCGCCAGGGGATTTTTCGTCGTCGGCAGGAGCCGAACGCAGCCGATGCCGGAAGCATCGGCGAGGATCGGCGACGAACCGACGGCGGAAAAGCACCGGCAGACCGACCCGACCGACTTTTTGAAACAGGCTCTTACTTGCAGTAGATGTCGTAGAGCAGGCCGATCAGCCGGCGCGCCTCGTCGGAGGCGAGGCGGTAGTAGATCGTCTGGCCGTCGCGCCGGGTGGCGACGATGCCGAGGTCGCGCAGGCGGGCGAGATGCTGCGACAGTGCCGACTGGCTGAGCCCGACCGCCTCGGCGAGCGCACCGACCGACATTTCGCGGTCGACCAGCCGACAGAGCGCCATCAGCCGCTTGGTGTGGCCGAGCGCGGTGAGGAGGCGCGCGGCCTGATCCGCCTTGCCCTCGAGGACGGCGAGGGAATCGTCGCCTTCGCAGAGGCCCTGGCCACCCGCGACCGCGTCCACCTGATCGAGAACCATCGCATCTCCCATGTCCGCCCGCGTCAAACTTGGGGCGGGGACTCCGAATATCGTCGTATTCAAGCGCATGCGCAAGAACGGTCGATCGCCGACGCGGCCGGTCGGGCGTCAGTGCCCGCCGCCGCCACCGCCGGCACCCTGGGGCCGGCGCACGAAGGGCAGCACCAGCGCGAGCGCCAGGAACAGCCCGGTCAGGAGCAGGAAGACATCGGCGAAGGCCATGACGTTGGCCTGCCGGGCGACCATTCCGGCCATGCGCTGCAACGCGCCGCGTTCGGCCTCGCTGCCGAGGGCGGAGAGACCGCGCGTCATGGTGTCGAGCGTCTCGACCGCGACGCCGCGGCTCCAGGTCACGCCCTCGGCGAGGCGCTCGGTGTGGAGGTCGCGCCGGTCGGTCAGCACCGTGTTGATGACGGCGAGGCCGACGGCGCCGCCGAGGTTGCGGGTGAGGTTGAACAGGCCCGAGGCGTTCTTCAGCTGCGACGGCGGCAGCGTGCCGAGGGCGATGTTGTTGATCGGCACCATGCAGATCATCAGCGACACGCCGCGCAGCACCTGCGGCAGGAACAGTTCCCAGAAGTCCCAGTCGGCGGTGAGATGCGAGACCAGCCAGGTGCCCGCGCCGAAGCCGACGAAACCGGCGCCCATCATCACGCGGGGATCGAGCACCTTCATCAGCCGCCCGGCCACCGGCGCCATCACGAACATGCAGACGCCGGTGACGAACATGGTCTCGCCGATCTGCAGGGCCGAATAGCCGCGGATACGGGCGAGGTAGGCCGGGTAGAGGTAGGTCAGGCCGTAGAGGCCGATGCCCATGCCGAAGGAGAACAGCGAGCCGAAGGAGAAGTTGGCGTTGCGGAACGACCTGAGGTCGACGATCGGCTCGTCGCGGGTGAAGGCGCGGAAGAAGAACACCAGCGCCCCGGCGGCGCAGGCGACGGCGAGCACGGCGACCGCCTCGTCCTGGAACCAGTCGTTGGCCGGCCCTTCCTCGAGCACGTATTCGAGCGAGCCGAGGAAGACGGCCATGGCGGCGAAACCGATCCAGTCGAACTTGCCGAGCAGCGACATGTCGGGCTCGTCGAAGTCGATCAGGGTGGCGGTCGAAATCGTGACCAGGATGCCCGGCACGATGTTGATCAGGAACAGCCAGTGCCAGGAGAACAGGTCGGTGAGATAGCCGCCGACCGTCGGGCCGATGGTCGGCGCCAGCGTGGCGACGAGGCCGATCATCGGCGAGATCATCGACTGCCGCTCGCGCGGAAAGATCGCGTAGGCCGAGGCGAACACCGTCGGGATCATGCCGCCGCCGATGAAGCCCTGCAGGGCGCGCCACACGATCATCTCGTTGATCGTCGTGGACGTGGCGCACAGGAAGCTCATCGCCGTGAAGCCGCCGGCGGAGATCGCGAACATCCACCGGGTCGACAGCATCCGCGACAGGTAGCCGGACAGCGGGATCATCACGACCTCCGCGATCAGGTAGGCGGTCTGGACCCAGCTGATCTCGTCGGACGAGGCGCCGAGGCCGGCCTGGATCTCCGACAGCGAGGCCGAGACGATCTGGATGTCCAGGATCGCCATGAACATGCCGAACACCATGCAGAGGAAGGTGAACAGCTTGCGCTTGTCGAGGGGGGCGGGCGCGGCCCGGGGGGCGGCGGCGACGGCGGACATGGAGCGGACCTCCCCGGTCCGGCCGCGGGCGGCGGCGCCGGGCCGATCTTCGGCGGTGGGGGGAGCGCGGCCGGCGGGGCGCGCCGTCGGGAGGGACGGTGCGGCTCCGGTCGCGCGCGGTCTTCGGGATCAGCGCGCGGCGGTGCGCGCAGGCGCGTCGCCGGTGCGGGTGTCGACGCCGGCGATCACCGACATGCCCGGGCGGAGCAGGCCCTCGGCGGCGACGTCGGCGGGCACGGCGATGCGGACCGGCACGCGCTGGATCACCTTGGTGAAGTTGCCGGTGGCGTTTTCGGGCGGCAGCAGACTGAACACCGAGCCGGTCGCCGGCGAGAAGCTCTCGACGGTGCCCTCGATGGTGCGGCCCGGCAGCGCGTCGACGGTGAGTTCGACCGTCTGGCCCGGCTTCAGGCCGGCCAGCTGGGTCTCCTTGAAGTTGGCGTCGACGTGGACCGAGGCGAGCGGCACCAGCGCCGCCAACCGCTGGCCCGGCTGGACGTAGGAGCCCTCCTCGACCGCGCGGTTGCCGACGACGCCGTCGACCGGCGCACGGATCACGGTGAAGGAGAGGTCGCGTTCGGCCTTGTCGAGCGCGGTGGCGAGCTCGGCCCGCACGTGCGACGCCTCGACCTGCTGTGCCTTCAGCACCTCGACGTTCGCCTCGGCGGCCGCGAGCGCCGCTTCGGCGGCGGTGACGCCGGCGACGGCGCGGTCGCGGGCGGCGCGGGCGCTGTCCATCTGGGCGGTGGAGGCGACCTTGGTCTCGACCAGCTTGTCGGTGCGGGCGTAGTCCGCTTCGGCGACCTCGAGGTCGGCCTTGGCCGAGGTGATCTGCGCGTCGGCCTGACGGACGGAGGCGTCGGCGGCCTCGACCTGCCGGCCGATCCGGTCGATCGTCGCATCCTGGGTCGCGATCTTGTCGCGGGCGGCGGCGACCGCGAGTTCGTAGTCACCGGCGTCGAGGTGCAGGATAGGATCGCCCGCCTTCACGTGGGTATTCGGCGCGACGTCGACCTTGTCGACGTAGCCGCTCACCTTGGCGGCGAGCGTGGTGATGTCGGTGGCGACATAGGCGTCGTCGGTCTCGACCATGAAGCGCCCGTGGGTCCACCACTCGCGCCCGGCATAGGCGCCGTAGGCGGTCGCACCGGCGAGGATCAGCAGCAGCACCAGACGGCCCTTGCCCTTCTTCTTCTTCGGCGCGGCCGCCGGCTGTGCCGCGACCGCGGCGGGAGCCTGGACCGCGGGCGCGGCCGGAGCCGCCGGCACCTCGGGGGTGGGCTTCGGCCCGGCGTCGGCGCGGATGGCGGGCGCCGGCTCGCCGGCCGAGGCCGCGCCCTGCTCGTCGCTCTCGTAGGTCTTTCTCGCCACGGCTCTCTCCTCGAAACCGTCGTCGTCTCCAGACGGGTCGCGCGACGCCGTCCGTCCGGCATCCCCGCGCCCTCCGCCGGAATGGGCCCGGCCCGGGAAGACGGTTGCAATGATCGTGCGACCACATATGTATTGACCGAACGGTTCGGTCAATCACCTCCCACCGCATCCAACGCACTCGTGATCGCAGCGCGAGGCGCGGCATGCGGCGAACATGACGTCGGCGTGACGCCCCCCTTGCGGAGGCGGCAGCGACGCGGCAGGTCTTGGACGACCGCACGTGCCCGCTCGCGACCGACGGGATCCTGGACGACGACGATGAACGACACCCTGCAGACCGCCCACACCGACGGTGCGGATCCCGCCAAACGACGCCAGATCCTCCATGGCGCCCGCGAGGTCTTCCTCGCCAAGGGTTACGACGGCGCCAGCATGGACGGCATCGCCAAGGCCGCCGGCGTCTCCAAGGGCACGCTCTACGTCTACTTCCAGAACAAGGAGTGCCTGTTCGAGGCGCTGATCGTCGAGCAGAAGCGGACGCTGGCGGAGAACCTGTTCGAGACCGCCGGCGACAGCACCGACTTCCGCGCCCATCTGGTGCGGATCGCCGGCCGCTATCTCGACTACATGGCGGCCCCCGAGCACATCGCCTCGATCCGCATGGTGATCGGCGCGATGGAACGCTTTCCCGCCTTCGGCCGCGCCTTCTACGCCGCCGGCCCGCAGACCGGCATCGACAAGCTCGCGGCGATCTTCCGCACCGCCGTCGCGGCCGGGCGCTTGCGCGAGGACTGCGACGTCGAAGTCGCCGCCGGCCACTTCATGGACCTCTGCGCCTCCGGCACGCTGAAGCGCCTGCTGTTCCACGTCGAGACCGCGCCGGGCCCCGCCCGCATCGCCGAGACGGCCGAGATCGCCGTCGACGTGTTCCTGCGCGCCTACGGCCGCTGACACGAGCGGCCGGCAAGATTTTTCTCCCGCCCCGCTCCTCCTTGGCATGGCGTGCCACCGCGCCGCCAAGATTGGGATGGATAAGGCGACAACATTGGTAGAGAATGTCGGCATCCGAATCCGGAGCCCGACCATGTCCACCATCTCGTCCCTCGCGATCGACCGACCCGCCGCTCCGGCGCGCCGTCGCTCCCCCGTCCGGCGGGCGCGCGTGGTCCTGGACGTCGCCCTGTTCGCTTTCGCGGTCGGTTTCGTCGCCCTGACGACGCTCGCCGGCACCGGCCCGCGCCCGGCCGACGGCGCCACCGCCGCGGTGGTCGGCTCGCTGCCCTGACGGCGCCGCGGCAGGGATTGCCCCGCCGCACGCCCCGCGCGACACTCCCGGCAAAACGAAGACCGTGCCGGGAGGGAGGACATGCGGCTGCTGGTGGTGGAGGACGCCGAGGATCTCGGGTTGGCGATCCGCCGTCACCTCGAGCGCCAGGGCCATCTGGTCGAATGGGCGCGCGACGGCGCCGACGCCAGCCAGCTCGGCGAAACCGGCGACTTCGACGCCGTACTGCTCGACCTCAACCTGCCGACCCGCTCGGGCACCGACGTGCTGGAGCGCCTGCGCGCCCGCCGACGCCCGGTGCCGGTGCTGGTGATGACCGCCCGCGGCGAGATCGACGACAAGGTCCGCCACTTCCAGCTCGGCGCCGACGACTACCTCGTCAAACCCTTCGACTTCCGCGAACTCGACGTCCGCCTCGCCGCGCTGCTGCGTCGCCACGGCGGCGGCGCGGCGGCGGAACTGCGCCTCGGCAACCTGGTGTTCGACGGAGCGGCGCGCCGGGCCCGCATCGGCGACCGGCCGGTGGAGTTGTCGGGCCGCGAGTACCGGCTGCTCGAGTATTTCGTGCAAGGCCGCGGCCGGGTGCTCTCCAAGGAGCAGATCCTCGACCATCTGGTCGGGCTCGACGAGGAGATCGGCCTCAACGCCGTCGAGCTCTACGTCTCGCGCCTGCGCAAGAAGCTCGAAGGCTCCGACTTCGAGATCCGCACCATCCGCGGCCTCGGCTACGTCGCCGAGATCGCCCGGTGACCGGGCGCCGCCAGCATTCGATCGGGCGCCGGCTCGCCGTCGCCGGCGGCGTCTCGGTCGCCGTCTTCGCGGCGGTGATGGCGGCGATCGTGCTCAATTTCGCCCACCGCGCCTCCGAGGAGGCCTACGACCGCCTGCTGCTCGCCTCCGCGCAGTCGATGGCCGACGCCATCCGTGTCGACGGCAGCGAGATCACCGTGGACGTGCCGACCTCGGCCTTCGCCATGCTGGCGATCGACAAGGATGACCGCATCTTCCACCGCATCACCGAGGATCCCGGCCTTCCGATCACCGGCTATCCCGACCTCGCGCCGGACTTCGCCTTCGCCCCCGGCGAGACCGTCGCCTTCTTCGACACCGACTACGCCGGCGCAAGGGTGCGGGTGGCGGCGGCGCGGCGGCTGATCAGCGCCGCCGGCGAGCCGCGCCGCGTCGCCGTGCTGGTGGCCGAGACGGTGGAGAGCCGGGCCGCCCTCGCCGCCGAGATCCGCGCCTACGCGCTCGCGCCGCTGGCGATCGCCTGCCTCGCCGCCATCGTGATGATCCCGCTGTCGATCAAGCTGGTGCTGCGGCCGGTCGGCGCGGTCGAACGCGCCCTCGCCGCCCGCGACCCCTCCGACCTCGGGCCGCTCGCCACCACCGAGGTGCCGCGCGAGATCGCGCCGCTGGTCGAGGCGCTCGACCACTTCGTCGGACGCCTGCGCGACACGTTGGAGCGCAACCGCGTCTTCATCGCCGACGCGGCCCACCAGTTGCGCACCCCGCTCGCCGCGCTGCGCGGCCTCGCCGAGGTCGCCGCCGCCGAGAGCGACCCGGCCGCGCTCTCCGATCAGGTCGAGCGCATCCGGCGCAACGCCGTCGCGGCGAGCCGGATCACCAATCAACTGCTCGCCGACGCCACGGTCTCGCATCGGCTGCAGCTCGGCGCGCGCGAGCCGGTCCGGCTCGACCGCGCCGCCGCCGACGCGGTCAACGACGCGCTCGGCTTCGGCGGCGGCCGGGCGATCCGCTTCGACGTCGAGGACGGCGCCGCCGGTGGCCTCGTCGCCGGCGACGCGACGGCGCTGCGCGAGGCGGTGCGCAACCTGATCGAGAACGCCTTCGTCCACGCCCCCGGCGAGGCCGCGGTCGACGTCACCGTCGCGGCCGTGGCCGACGACCACCTCGCCGTCCGCGTCGCCGACCGCGGGCCGGGGATCGCCGCGCCAGACCGCGAGCGCCTGTTCGGCCGCTTCGAGCGCGGCGCCGGCGCCGCCGAGGGCGGCTCGGGCCTCGGCCTTGCGATCGTCGCCCGCGTCGCCGCCGCCCACGGCGGCACGGCGCGCCTCGACGGCCGGGCGGGCGGCGGGCTGGTGGCGGAGATCGTGCTGCCGTCGGCGGGGCGGGAGGAGGAGGCGTGATCGTGCGGCGGATCCTGCTGGCGGCCCTTGCCGCCGCCCTCCTCGCGGCGCCGGCCACGGCCGCCGACCTGGTGATCGCCGGCTCGACCGACCGGGCGGCGATGGAGCCGCTGCTGGTCGCCTTCCGCGCCGGCGCGCCGGACATGGACGTCGTCTACGTCGAGCGCGAGACGGTCGATCTCGACGCCGCGGTGCGCGCGGGTACGCTCGACCCGGCGCCGGACGTTGTGATCTCCTCGGCGGCGGACCTCCAGGTCCGCCTCGTCAACGACGGCTTCACCCGGCCCTACGCCTCGCCTGCGACCGCACGGCTGCCGGCCTGGGCGCGCTGGCGCGACGAGGCCTTCGGCTACACCTTCGAGCCGCTGGTCTTCGTGGTCAATCCGCGGCTGGTGCTCGGTTCGGAGCGGCCGCGCACGCGCGAGGCGCTGGCGGCGATGGCCGCCGACCGCCGGCTGACGGTGGCGACCTACGACGTCGGACAGAGCGGCATCGGCTATCTCGCCGCCAGCTTCGACGCCGACACCATGAGCGACTACTGGCCCTTCGTCGAACGGATCGGCCGTCCAGGCCTCAGGACGGCGTGCTGTACGTCGATCGTGCTGGACATGGTGGAGAGCGGGGCGGCGGCCGTCGGCTACAACGTGCTCGGGTCCTACGCCCGGGCGCGGCAGGCCGCCGGCGGTGGCATCGACATCGTGCTGCCGGAGGATTTCACGGTCGCGATCGCCCGCGTCGCGGTGCTCCCGCGCAATGCCCCGCATCCGGCGGCGGCCGAGCGCTTCCTGGAATTCCTGCTGTCCGACACCGGACAGGCCGTGCTCGGCGCAGAGGCGCTGCTACCGGCCGGAACCGGCGGCGACGAGAGCGCCGCCGAATCGCGCGCATCGGTGCGCCCGATCGCGCTCGACGCCGCGCTGCTCGCCCGCACGGACGACCTCAGGCGGCGCCGCTTCATCGACCTCTGGCGGAGCGTCACCGCCGGACGGTGACGCCGACGCTCCGGCCCCGGTTCAGCGCAGACGGACGCCGTCGAAGCTGGTGCGGGGCAGGCCGAGCTTGCGCAGCGCGACCGGCGACGGACGGTGGCCGCCCTCGACGGCCACGGCGGCGGCGAAGGCACCGTCGATCATGTCGACGACTTCGCGGACGCGGGCGACGAAGGTGGTGGACCGGGCGGACATGACAATCTCCCTCTGGGGCGTGGTGTGACCGACGCCCCGGATGTGGCCCCGCGCCCGGCGCAGCGGTAGCCCGCCCCCGCGCGCGGCCGGCATGCACGGAGCGCCTGCGTTCAAACGGTTGAGCGCCCTTGCGGTTAACCGGTTCGCAGGATTCGGCGCATCCGCGTCGGAACGACAGGCTGGTGACAGGGTTCGGCGCCAGCTTGCACCGATCGGCGCCGGAGGGCGTCGGACCGGTCGGCGCGGAGGACGCGTCGCCGGCGGCGGAGGTCGCTCTGCCGGAACGAGAACGATCGCAGCGGCCCGGGAGGGGCCGTTCGGGAGGAGACCCATGCGCAAGCTCATCATCGCGCTCGCCACCGCGGGCGCTTTCGCCCTGCCCTTCGCCGCGTCGGCGGCGGACTACAAGATCATGGCGCCGGCCGCCCCCGGCGGCGGCTGGGACCAGACCGCCCGCACCATGCAGACCGCGCTCCAGGACGAGGCCATCGCCTCGTCGGTGCAGGTCACCAACGTACCGGGCGCCGGCGGCACCATCGGCCTCGCCCAGTTCGTCAACCAGGCGAGCGGCGATCCGTCGTCGCTGATCGTCGGCGGCTACGTCATGGTCGGCGCCATCCTGACCAACGCCTCGCCGGTGACCCTCGACAACGTCACCCCGATCGCGCGCCTGACCGGCGAGACCGAGGCGATCGTGGTGCCGGCCGCCTCCGACATCAAGTCGATGGACGACCTCGTCGCCAAGCTGAAGGCCGATCCGGGCGCGGTCTCCTGGGCCGGTGGTTCCGCCGGCGGCACCGACCACATCGCGGCCGGCCTGATCGCCAAGGCGATCGGCGTCGATCCGACCAAGATCAACTACATCGCCTATTCCGGCGGCGGCGAGGCGCTGGCGGCCATCCTCGGCGCCCAGGTCACGGTCGGCATCTCCGGCTACGGCGAGTTCGCCTCGCAGATCGAGGCCGGCCAGCTCCGCCTCCTCGCCGTCACCGGCGACCAGCGCGTGCCGGGCACCGACGCCCCGACGCTGAAGGAGGCCGGCGTCGACGTCGTCCTGCAGAACTGGCGCATGGTCGCGGCCGCGCCGGGCATCACCGACGAGCAGAAGGCGGCGATCACCGCCGACATCGAGAAGATGGTGAAGTCGAAGACCTGGCAGGACGCCCTCGCCGCCAAGGGCTGGACCGACACCTATCTCGCCGGCGACGCCTTCAAGACCCAGCTCGCCGCGGACGTCTCGGCCACCACAGACGTCCTCAAGGCCATCGGCCTGGTGAAATGAGCCAGCCGTCCGGCTCCTCCCGGCAGCGCCGCCCCGACGGGGCGGCGCTCGCCATCGCGGCGGGTCTCGCCGTGGTCTCGGCGGTGATCTTCTGGAACACCGCCAACCTCGGCGGCGGCGCCAGCTACGCCAGGATCGGCCCGACCGCCTTTCCCTACGCGATCGCGACCGCCCTCGCCCTCCTCGCCGTCGGCACCGCCGCCAAGGCGTGGCGCGGCGCCTTCCCCGAGCGCGAGCGCGACGAACCGGCGCCGATCCTCTGGATCGTCGGCGGCCTCGCGGTGCAGCTCCTGATCCTGAAGACCGCCGGCTTCTCGATCGCCACCGGCCTCCTGTTCGCCGCCACCGCGCGCGGCTTCGGGCGCGGGCCGCTGTGGATCACGGTGCCGGTCGGCATCGCGCTCTCGCTCGCGATCTGGCTCGTGTTCGCCCGCCTGCTGCAGCTGTCGCTGCCGGCCGGGCCGCTCGAACGCCTCTTCCTCTGACCTGACCCTCGGACCGGGCGGATCACCGCACATGGATACCCTCGTGCTCCTGATGCACGGGCTCGCGACGGCGTTGCAGCCGATGAGCCTCGTCTACGCGTCGATCGGCGTGGTGCTCGGCACCGCCGTCGGCGTGCTTCCCGGCATCGGACCGGCGCTCACCGTGGCGCTGCTCCTGCCGGTGACCTACAAGCTCGATCCCGCGGGATCGCTGATCATGTTCGCCGGCATCTACTACGGCGGCATGTACGGCGGCTCGACCACGTCGATCCTGCTCAACACCCCCGGCGAGAGCGCCTCGATCGTCACCGCGCTCGAGGGCAACAAGATGGCCCGCGCCGGCCGCGGCGGCCCTGCGCTCGCCACCGCCGCGATCGGCTCCTTCATCGCCGGCCTCGTCGCCACGCTCGCCCTCGCTTTCCTGGCGCCCTGGGTGGTCAAGATCGCGATCGGCTTCGGCCCGGCCGACTATTTCGCGCTGATGGTGCTGTCCTTCGTCACGGTCTCGGCCGCCTTCGGCTCGTCGGCGCTGATGGGGCTGACCTCGCTGTTCGTCGGGCTCGCCCTCGGTCTCGTCGGCATCGACCTGCAGACCGGTCAGGCCCGCCTTTCCTTCGGCGTGCCCGACCTCCTCGACGGCATCGAGGTGACGACGCTCGCCGTCGCCCTGTTCGCCATCGGCGAGACGCTGTCGGTCGCCGGTGCCGGTGCCCGCGGCGACGAGACCATCGAACCCGTCCGCGGCTCGGTGTGGATGACGAAGCGCGACTGGGTGCGCTCGTGGGGACCGTGGCTGCGCGGCACGCTGATCGGCTTCCCGATCGGTGCCATGCCCGCGGGCGGCGCCGAGATCGGCACCTTCCTGTCCTACGCCACAGAGCGCAAGCTGACGAAGCATCCCGAGGAATTCGGCAACGGCGCCATCGAAGGCGTCGCCGGACCGGAGGCCGCCAACAACGCCTCGGCCGCCGGTACGCTGGTGCCGCTGCTGACGCTCGGCCTGCCGACCTCGGCGACCGCCGCGATCATGCTGGCCGGCTTCCAGCAGTTCGGCCTGCAGCCGGGGCCGCTCCTCTTCGCCACCAGCCCGCAGCTGGTCTGGGGCCTGATCGCCTCGCTGCTGGTCGCCAACCTGATGCTGCTGATCCTCAACCTGCCGCTGGTGGGCCTGTGGGTGAGGCTGCTGGCGATCCCGCGGCCGTGGCTCTACGCCGGCATCCTGACCTTCTCGACGCTCGGCACCATCGGCGCCAACCCCTCGCCGGTCGAACTCGGCATGCTGCTCGCCTTCGGCCTGCTCGGCTACGGCCTGCGCCGCTTCGGCTATCCGATCGCGCCGGTGGTGATCGGCCTGATCCTCGGACCCCTCGCCGAGCAGCAGTTGCGCCGCGCGCTGTCGATCAGCCAGGGCGACCTGACGGTGCTGGTGCAGTCGCCGCTGGCGATCGCGCTCTACCTCGTCGCCGCCGCCGCCATCCTGGTGCCGATCGCCGTCCGACTCTCCGGCCGCGGCAAGGTGCTGGAGGCGCTCGCCTCCGACGAGGACTGATCGGCGGGAGGCTCTTCGTGGGAAGGGTGCCATGAAAGAAGCGAGGCGGGTCCGGCCGGACCCGCCTCGCTTCGTTCTGGTCGGACGATTTCGACCTTCGGCCTCAATGCCGACGGGCGCGGCCCGGCAGCTCGCCGGCGGTCAGGATCACGAGGCCGATCAGGCAGGCCGCGGTGGCGGTCAGCGCGATGGTGATCAGCGCCGCGTAGCCGTAGTGGTAGACGAGGCCGACCAGCGCCAGCACCAGATAGGTCAGCAGCAGGTAGACGCCGCCGATGCGGCCGCCGACGGCGTCGCGGAGCGCCCAGCCGACGAAGGGAACGGTGTAGAGCGCGCGGACGGCGGTGTTCATGATGGCGAATTTCCCCTGACAGGGCCGATCCGTACGGCCTCGTACGGACCTCTCTGCCGCATGTTGCACTGCGGTGCAAACCCGGGAAAGTCCCGATGCGACCGCCCGCCGCGCCGGACCGAGGCGGCCCGGCGCGGCGGGCGAGCAGTCTTGCCGAGCCCGTGAGGTTCCGACCTGTGGTCGGAGCGTTGCGGGCGAGAAGCGCCCGACCGGGCGCCGGCCGAAAGGCCGAAACCCCGCAAAATCCCGACGAGTCGGGACTTTGCGGGACAGGTTTCAGAGCGCGCGGACGAGTCCCGGACCGGGCTCGCTCGCCGCCACGGCGAGACCGTTGCGCAGCGGCAGGCCGAAGGGCGGCGCGGAGATCTCGAAGACGTCGCCGGCGCGCGTGGTGACCGCGTCGGAGAAGCTCAGCGTCGCCGTGCCGAAATAGTGGACGTGGACGTCGCCCGGGCGCCGGAACAGGTCGTATTTGAAGTGGTGGTGTTCCAGGTTGGCGATGGTGTGGCTCATGTTGTCCTCGCCCGACAGGAACGGCTTCTGCCAGACGATGGTGCCCTCGCGCAGGATCCGGCTGACGCCGGAGACGCCGGACGGCAGCGCGCCGACCAGCAGTTCCGGCCCGAAGGAGCAGGCGCGCAGCTTGGAATGAGCGAGATAGAGGTAGTTCTGCCGCTCGGTGACGTGGTCGGAGAACTCGTTGCCGAGCGCGAAGCCGACGCGCCACGGCGTGCCGTCCGGACCGATCACGTAGAGGCCGACGATCTCCGGTTCCTCGCCGCCGTCGAGGGCGAAGGCCGGCGACACCAGCGGCGCCCCCGGCGCGGCGACGATCGAGCCGTCGCCCTTGTAGAACCACTCCGGCTGCACGCCCGCCTCGCCGGGCCCGGGCTTGCCGCCCTCGAGGCCCATGCGGAACATCTTCATGCTGTCGGTCTGCTTGGCCGGATCGGAGAGATCCTTGTGCATCTTGTCCCGGCCCTCGGCGCTGCCGAGATGGGTGAGGCCGGTGCCGGTGACGTAGACGTGGGCGGGATCGGGATGGTCGAGCGGCGCGAGCATCCGGCCGTCGCGGTAGACGTCGTCGAGATCGACCGTGACGCGCGCCCGGCCGTCCAGCCGAGCCGCCACCGCGGCCTCCAGCGAAACGCCGCCGGTGATCGCCTCGAAGGCGAGCTCGCGGACGCCCGCGGCGCCCGGCACCATCACGGCGGCGCCGTCGTCGAGCACGGCGGCGACCGCCCGGTCGCCTTGGGGCGTCAGGATCTGGGACAGGCGCATCGGGTCACTCCATCGCGGCGGGACGCGCGCGGCAGCGGCGTCCGCGGCGGTTCACGGACGGGGAACACGGCTGACGGGCGCTCGGCCGGCCGCCGCGGGCGGAGGGTCGGCCGCGGCTTCGCGACCGGCTCGAACAAGGCCCGAAAATCCGGTGGCAACAGGGACTTCCGGGCGACTTCTCACTTGTTGCGGTTGTAGATGTCGACGAACACCGCGGCGAGCAGCACCAGGCCCTTGATCACCTGCTGCCAGTCGATGCCGATGCCCATGATCGACATGCCGTTGTTCATGACGCCCATGATGAAGGCGCCGATCACCGCGCCGACCACCGTGCCGACGCCGCCGTAGGCCGAGGCACCACCGATGAAGCAGGCCGCGATGACGTCGAGTTCCAGGCCCTGACCGGCCTTCGGCGTCGCCGAGGTCAGGCGCGCGGCGTAGATCATGCCGGCGAGCGCCGACAGCACGCCCATGTTGACGAAGGCGTAGAAGGTCAGCCGCTCGGTGTCGATGCCGGACAGCTTGGTCGCCTTCTCGTTGCCGCCGAGGGCGTAGATGCGCCGGCCGATCGTCGTGCGCGTCGCCACGAAGGAGTAGAAGGCGATCAGCACGCCCATGATCACGAGAACGTTGAGGATGCCGCGATAGGTCGAGAGCGCCCAGCACAGCGCCACGATGGCGGCGACCACCAGCACGTTCTTGGCGACGAAGATCGCCGACGGCTCGAGCTCCATGCCGTGGGCGCGGTGCTCGGCGCGGGTACGGACGTTGAGCCAGACCAGGAAGGCCGCGAGCGCGAGCGCGATCAGGAACGACGTGGTGTGGAACGGCCCGCCGACCAGGTCGGCCGGGAGCGCGATGCCGAGGCCGTCGGCGCCGAGGAAATCCGGGATGAAGCCGTTGGCGATGCGCTGGAACCCGTCCGGGATGCGGATCGAGACCGAGCCGAGCAGCGCGATCATCAGGCCGCGGAACACCAGCATGCCCGCGAGCGTGACGATGAAGCTCGGGATCTTCTGGTAGGCGACGAAATAACCCTGCACCGCGCCGATGGCGCCGCCGACCACGAGGCAGAGCACGAAGGCGAGCGCCGGATTGAAGCCCCACGGCACCATCATCGTCGCCGCCATGGCGCCGACGAAGCCGGAGAGATAGCCGACCGACAGGTCGATGTGCCCGGCCACGATGATCAGCAGCATGCCCAGCGACATGATCACGATGTAGCTGTTCTGCGAGATCACGTTGGTCAGGTTGACCGGGCGGAACAGGATGCCGTCGGTGGCGAAGCCGAAGAAGGCCATGATCACGGCGAGCGCCAGCAGCATGCCGTATTGGCGCATGTGGTGGCGCAGGTAGCTGCCGAAGGACGGCGTCGCCGCCTTCTTGTCACCGGCTCCGGGAAGGGTCGTGTCGGTCATGGCGCACCCGCGTCCTGTTTCTCGCCGTGGCGAATGATGGCGGTCATGATCTTCTCCTGGGTGGCCTCGGCCACCGGCATCTCCGCGACGAACTCGCCCTCGTTCATCACGTAGACGCGGTCGCAGATGCCGAGCACCTCGGGCATCTCCGAGGAGATGACGACCACCGCCTTGCCCTGATCGGCCAACTGGTTGATGATCTTGTAGATTTCATACTTGGCGCCGACGTCGATGCCGCGCGTCGGCTCGTCGAGGATCAGGATGTCCGGCTCGGAGAACAGCCACTTCGACAAGACGACCTTCTGCTGGTTGCCGCCGGAGAGCTGACCGACCTTCTGGTGCACGCCCGCCGAGCGGATGCCGAGGCTCTCGCGGAAGCGGACCGCGACCTTCAGCTCCTTGATCTCGTCGATCACCGTCGCCTTCGACACCGCCTTCAGGTTGGCGAGGGTGACGTTGGTGCGGATCGGCTCCTCGAGCACGAGACCGAGCTGCTTGCGGTCCTCGGTGACGTAGGCGAGGCCGGCGCCGAGCGCCTTCGGGATCGTCGAGATGTCGACCTCGCGGCCGGCGACCCGGGCCGTGCCCGAGATCTTCTGGCCGTAGGAGCGGCCGAACACGCTCATGGCGAACTCGGTGCGCCCGGCGCCCATCAGGCCGGCGATGCCGACGACCTCGCCGCGGCGCACGTTCATCGCCACGCCCTTGATCAGCTTGCGGTCGGCGTGGAGGTGGTGATGGACGGTCCAGTCGCGGACCTCGAACAGCGTCTCGCCGATCTTCGGCGTGCGCTTGGGGAAGCGGTCCTGCATCTCGCGGCCGACCATCAGCTTGATGATCTTGGCCTCGCTGATCGGCTCCGACGCGGTGTCGATCGTGCCGACGGTCTGGCCGTCGCGCAGCACCGTGATGCGGTCGGCGACCTTGGAGATCTCGTTCAGCTTGTGGGTGATCAGGACGGAGGCGATGCCCTGCTTCTTGAACTCGACCAGCAGGCGCAGCAGCGCGTCGGAATCGCTCTCGTTCAGCGACGCGGTCGGCTCGTCGAGGATCAGGAGCTCGACCTCCTTCGACAGCGCCTTGGCGATCTCCACCAGCTGCTGCTTGCCGACGCCGATGTTGGTGATCAGCGTGCCGGGGCTCTCGGAGAGGCCGACCTTGGCCATCAGCGCCCGGGTGCGGGCGAAGGCCTTGGCCCAGTTGATCACGCCGTTGGAGGCGGTCTCGTTGCCGAGGAAGATGTTCTCGGCGATCGAGAGCTGTGGCACCAGGGCGAGTTCCTGGTGGATGATGATGATGCCGCGGTGCTCGCTGTCGCGGATGCCCCGGAAGCGGCACTCCTCGCCCTTGAAGCGGATCTCGCCGTCGTAGGTGCCGTGCGGATAGACGCCCGAGAGCACCTTCATCAGCGTCGACTTGCCGGCGCCGTTCTCGCCGCACAGCCCGAGGATCTCGCCGCGGCGCACCGTCAGGTTGACGTTCGACAGCGCCAGGACGCCGGGAAAAGCCTTGGTGATGCCGCGCATCTCCAGGATGGTGTCCATTCCGGTCCCTGTCATCTCGGTCTCGTCCCACCCGTGACTGTCGGGGCCCGGCCGCTCGGACCGGGCCCCGTTCTCGTTCGCGTCCGTCGCCGTGGCGACGCCGCGATCAGTTCTCGATCTGCTCCTTGGTGTAGTAGCCCGAGCCGACCAGGATCGACTCCCAGTTCGACTTGTCGACCAGCACCGGCTTGAGCAGGTAGGACGGCACGACCTTGACGCCGTTGTCGTAGGTCTTGGTGTCGTTGATCTCCGGCTCCTTGCCCGAGAGCACGTCGTCGACGAGCTTGGCGGTCACCTTGGCGAGCTCGCGGGTGTCCTTGAAGATCGTCGAATACTGCTCGTCGGCGAGGATCGACTTGACCGACGGCAGCTCGGCGTCCTGGCCCGAAACGAACGGGAAGGGCTGCTCGGCGGTGCCGTAGCCGACCGCCTTCAGCGACGACAGGATGCCGATCGACAGGCCGTCGTAAGGCGACAGCACGGCGTCGACGCGCTTGTCGGTGTAGTAGGCCGACAGGAGGTTGTCCATGCGGGCCTGGGCGACCGCACCGTCCCAGCGCAGGGTGCCGACCTTGTCCATGCCGGTCTGGCCGGACTGGACGACGAGCTTGCCGGCGTCGATCTGCGGCTGCAGGACGCTCATGGCGCCGTTGTAGAAGAAGAAGGCGTTGTTGTCGTCCGGCGAACCGCCGAACAGCTCGATGTTGAACGGACCCTTGCCCTCTTCGACACCGAGCGCCTTGACGAGCGAGGTCGCCTGCAGCACGCCGACCTGGAAGTTGTCGAAGGTGGTGTAGTAGTCGACGTTGCCGGAGTCGCGGATCAGGCGATCGTAGGCGATCACCTTGATGCCGGCCTCGTTGGCCTTCTGCAGGACGTCCTTCAGCGTGGTGCCGTCGATCGCCGCAACCACCAGGACCTTGGCGCCCTTGGTGACCATGTTCTCGATCTGGGCGAGCTGGTTCGGGATGTCGTCCTCGGCGTACTGGAGGTCGGTCTCGTAACCGGCCGCCTGGAACTCCTTCACCATGTTGTCGCCGTCCGCGATCCAGCGCGCGGAGGACTTGGTCGGCATCGAGATGCCGATGGTGCCCTTGTCCGCGGCGGCGGCCGGGCCGACGAAGGCGGCGACGCCGATGGCGAACGCGGTCAGCATGGAAGCGATCAGTTTCAAGGTCTCTCTCCCTCGGTCTTCGGACGGAGGAGCCGCCCGAGCCGCACCCGTCGCGGGGCGCGGCGGGCCGGCCGCCGGCGTCTCACTCCCCGGAGGCGGCGGACGGACGGGCTGCGTCGGTCCGTGCCCGTGGCACGGCGCTTCGACGGTCCCGCATTCGGCCGGCATCCTCCTCCAACCCGCCCGGCGATCCCACCGCCGGAAACGAGCCCGCGCACATTAGGGCCCCACAGCTATAACCGTCTAATGACGTTTCACGCCGTTGCCATAGCCGATCCGGCATGTATAGCTCACGTCATGGAAACGTCCCCTCCCCGTCCGCCGCGCACCGCGGACAAGTCCCCCGGCCGCCGCGTCGCGGCCACGCCACCCGGTGACCGGCTGCTGCGCAGCGGCCTCAAGGTCAAGCACCTGCTCCTGCTCGTCGCCCTCGACGACCACCGCAAGCTGCACCGCGCCGCCGAAGCCATGAACCTCAGCCAGCCCGCCGCCTCCAAGATGCTCGGCGAGATCGAGAAGATGGTCGGCGCGGCCATGTTCGAGCGGCTGCCGCGCGGCATAGAGCCGACCCGCTACGGCGAGGCGCTGATCCGGCGCTCGCGCACCGTGCTCGCCGAACTCGGTCAGGCCGGCACCGAGATCACCGCGCTCCGCGTCGGCGAGGGCGGCGCGGTCGCGATCGGCACCGTGATGTCGCCCGCGGCCGAGATCATGGTCGACGCGATCGAGCGGGTGCGCGCCCGCATGCCGCGCGTCCAGATCACGGTCCAGGTCGACACCAGCGACGTGCTCGCCGGCCATCTCACCGCCTCCCGGCTCGACTTCATGATCGGGCGCATCCCGCCCGGCGTCGATCCATCGCCCTTCGTCTACCGCGAGATCCGCGAGGAAACGGCGGCGCTCCTCGTCCGTGCCGAGCATCCGCTCGCCGGCCGCGCGGCCGTCCGCCCGGAGGACCTCTACGACCGCGACTGGGTCATGCAGGCGCGCGGTTCGCTGCTGCGGCGCAGCCTCGAGGCGCTCCTGCGCCGCCACGGCGTGCCGCCGCCGGTCAGGGTGATCGACACCCCGTCGGTGATGATGGCGACGCTCCTCGTCGCCAGGACCGATTCGATCCTGCCGGTCGCCGAGCCGGTCGCCGACCTCTTCCTCGCCGCCGGCCGATTCGTGAAGCTCTCGCTCACCGAGAAGCTCACCGTCGAGCCCTACGGCCTGATCCGCATCGCCGGCCGGCCGCTCTCGCCGGCCGCAGCCGCCTTCTACGCAACGCTCGAGGACCTCGTCTGGGGCCTTCCCGCGCCGGTCGAGGGCGAACCCGCGGCCTGAGCGCCGCTCGCGGCGGTCGGATCGGCCGCCGCCGCGACGGCGATCAGTAGCGCCGCATCAGCGCGACCAGCCGGCCCTGGATGCGGACGCGGTCGGGCCCGAAGATGCGGGTCTCGTAGGCGGGATTGGCGGCCTCGAGGGCGATCGAGGCGCCCTTCTTGCGCAGACGCTTCAGCGTCGCCTCCTCGTCGTCGACCAGCGCGACCACGATGTCGCCGGTGTCGGCGGAGTCCGAGCGCTTGATGACGACGGTGTCGCCGTCGAGGATGCCGGCCTCGATCATCGAATCGCCGCGGACCTCGAGAGCGAAATGCTCGCCGAGGGCGACGAGGTCGATCGGGACGTGGATGGTGTGGGAGTGGTTCTGGATCGCCGAGATCGGCACGCCCGCCGCGATCCGCCCCATCACCGGCACCGGCATGGTGTCACGGCTCTCGGGCGCCGGCTCCGGCGCGGGCACGGCCCTCGGACGGCCGAGATTGCCCTCGATCACGCTCGGCGCGAAGCCGCGCCGCGGCCGTCCCGGCCCGGGCTGGACGCTGTCCGGCAGCTTGATGACCTCGAGTGCGCGCGCCCGGTTCGGCAGGCGCCGGATGAAGCCGCGCTCCTCGAGCGCGGTGATCAGGCGATGGATGCCCGACTTCGACTTCAGGTCCAGAGCGTCCTTCATCTCGTCGAAGGACGGCGGAACGCCGGACTCCTTGAGCCGCTCGTGGATGAACATCAGAAGTTCGAGCTGCTTGCGCGTCAGCATCGGGACCCCCTGGCCGGAGCGCCGAAATCGGAACGGCCCGAGTGCCGCGCGATTCGGTACAAAACACGAACACAGTTAACATGTTCCGTGTGTGTTCCGCAAGAGCCGGTGTCCGTCGTTCCAGATCCTATCCGATGGCGCGGCCCGCTTTCGACCCTCGACCCGCGATCGACGGGTGCGAAGCGTCACGCCGCGGGGACGCCGGTTCGTGGCCGGAGCGCGCTTCAGTCGGCCTGACGCAGCCCCGTGGCCGTCACCAGCCGGGACGCGTCGCGCACCGTCGGGCGTGCGTCGGCGGCGACGGCGACGCGGGCGCGGACGGGGGACTGCGCCGGGTGGCGGTGCGCCGGCGGGGCGGAGGGAATCGCGGCGGGCGCTTCCATGTGGGCGTCGATCAGGCAGTCGACGAAGCGGCGGGCGAGCTTGAAGTCGGTCGAACTCGGTCCGAGCACGGCGGCGACGCGGCTAACGTGGCGGGTGATGTCGGGACGCAGCAGACGCAGCCGCCCGACGGCGACGTGCGGGGCGGCGACGTGGTCGGGCAGGAGGCCGATGTTGCGCCCCGACAGGATCAGCGTCGTCTGGGCGTGGGCGCCGTGGCCGATGTCGCCGCGCGTGGCGGCGTTGCGGGTGCGCTCCGGATGGAAATACTCGTGGTGGCCGCGGTTGGCGTAGCTGGCGGCGTCGATGTCGGCCCGCGAGATGTTGTCGTCGGGCACGGCGAACAGCGGATGGCCCGCGGCACAGTAGAAGTGCGATTCCTCGTCGAACAGGTGCTCGAAGGTGAGCTGGCCGAAGTGGTCGTTGACGAGGCCGATGCCGACGTGGACCAACCCGTCGGCGACCCTGCCGGTCATCTGGAAACCCAGCATGATCTCCATGCGGTAGCGGATCTGCGGGTAGTAGTCCGAGAAGCGGGCGATCGCCTCGGCGATGCGGGCGCGGGGATTGTCGACCACGTGGTCCTGAATGCCGATGACGAGCTCGTGGCCGGCGCCGTCGTGCAGGTTCGAGGCCCGTTTCCTGAAGGTCTCGACCGAGGAGAACAGCTCCTTGGCCGCCTCGTAGACGATCTCGCCCTCCGGGAACAGCTTGAAACCGCGCGGCCCGCGCTGGCACAGCCGCGCGCCGAGACGGATCTCGAGCGACTTCAGGTACTCGCTCAGCATCGACTGCGACAGGTTCAGCGTCGCCTGGGCGGCGGTGAAGCTGCCCTCCTCGACGATCGTGCAGAAGCAGCGCAGCAGCTTCAGGTCGATGTCGTGGATCTGCGTCAGGTTCGACATGGCGGGCGTTCCTGATCTCCACGACCGCCGTCGGGGGCACGGACGGTCGGAATACGGAAAACTACGCAACCGGCGTGCCAGTCATGTTGCATCGCAAGAGATGCGGAGTCCGAGCGCCGTACCGCGGCGCGGCGAGATCGGTCGGCGGAAGGCCGACACCCGCGACAAACATTTGTTCTACAACGATCTTTTCGGCCGGCCGCGTGCCATCGCCGCACCCGGCCCATTCGGCGCCGACCGCCGGCGTCGGCTCGTGCCGGGCATGCCGCCCGGGGACCGGGCTGCGGATCTTTCGTCCAAAAATCAAGCCGTTGCCCAATTCGTCAGCCTCGCCCTCCCCGATCGGAGCTTTGCCCATTGCCGATGGAAGCCGTTGTTGCACTGCGGTTGACTGGTCCCGAGGCGCCCACCCCGGACCGTCGCCAACCGCCACGAGGCCGCGATGCCCAAGCCGTTCCACCTCGCCTGGTTCATGAACTTCTCGGTCGACGAATGGAACGCGCCCTTCTCGGCCGGCGGCGATCCCTGGACCGGCGAGTTCTACATCGACATGGCCAAGGCGATGGAGCGGGCCTGCTTCGACTACATCATGATCGAAGACACGCTGATGATCGCCGACGCCTACGGCGACTCGATGGAGGCCTATCTCAAGTACGCCCTGATGGGCCCCAAGGGCGACCCCGCGCCGTTGGCGGCGATGATCGCCAACCACACCTCGAAGCTCGGGGTGGTGGCGACGCTCTCCACCATGGCCTACCCGCCCTTCATGCTGGCGCGGCTGTGCTCCACCCTCGACAGCATCGCGCAGGGCCGCTTCGGCTGGAACATCGTCACCACCGGCGAGAACCACGCCGCGCGCAACTTCGGCATGGACGAACTGCCGCCGCGCCAGATGCGCTACGACATGGCCGACGAATACGTCGCCCTGGTCAAGCAGCTGTGGGACAGCTGGTCGCCGGGCGCCGTGGTGCGCGACCGCGCGACCGACACCTACGTCGACCATGCCAAAGTGAAGCCGATCGACTTCGAGGGGCGGTTCTACAAGTGCCGCGGGCCGCTCAACTGCGTGCGCTCGCCGCAGGGCCGGCCGACCTTCGTCCAGGCCGGCGGCTCGCCGCGCGGGCGCCAGTTCGCCGCCGAGACGGCCGACAGCATCATCGCCGCCGCCTCCGGCACCAAGGCGATGAAGGAATACCGCGACGACATCCGCCGCCGCGCCGCCGAGGCCGGCCGCGACCCCGACGACATCAAGGTGTTCTTCATCGTCACCCCGGTGCTGGCCGAGACCGAGGCGATGGCGAAGGAGAAGCTCGCCTTCTACACCTCGACCGAGGCGTTCATGGTCAAGGTGCTCGCCCAGATCAGCTCGGTCACCGACATCGACTTCTCGCGCTTCTCGCTCGACGAGGAGCTGCCGCGGATGACCACCAACGGCGAACAGGGCTCGCTCGAGGCCTTCGCCCAGTGGGGCACCGGCAAGACGCTGCGCCAGCTGGTCGCCGACCGCGCCACCCGCGGCCTCGACGGCATCGTCGGCACGCCGGCGGCGGTCGCGCGCCGCCTCGGCGAGGTCATGGAGGAAGTCGGCGGCGACGGCTTCCTGATCACCTCGCCGTTCCAGAAGGTGTCGCGCCAGTACGTCACCGAGATCTGCGAGGGCCTGGTGCCCGAGCTGCAGCGCCTCGGCCTCGCGCGCACCTCCTACGGCGACGCGCCGATGCACCTGCGCGACCGCCTGCGCGAGTTTTGAACCCTCCCCGCCCGGCTTCCGCCCGCCCCGTTCACCGCCCCTCGTCGAGGACGATCCGATGCCCAAGCGCTTCCACCTCGGTTGGTTCATGAACTTCGCCGTCGACGAATGGAACAAGCCCTTCGCCGCCGGCGGCCGGCCCTGGGACGGCGGCTTCTACGTCGACATGGCCAAGTCCATGGAGCGGGCGTGCTTCGACTACATCATGCTCGAGGACACGCTGATGATCTCGGAGGCCTACGGTCACTCGACCGAGGCCTATCTCAAGTATTCGATCATGGGTCCGAAGGGCGACCCCTCGCCGATGGCCGCCCTGATCGCCGCGGCCACCACCAAGCTCGGCGTGGTCGCGACCATGTCGACCATGGCCTACCCGCCCTACATGCTGGCCCGCCTCTGCGCCACGCTCGACAACATCGCCGGCGGCCGCTTCGGCTGGAACATCGTCACCTCCGGCGAGAATCTCGCCGCCATGAACTTCGGCATGGACGAGCTGCCGCCGCGCCAGAACCGCTACGACATGGCCGACGAATACGTCGACCTCGTCCAGCAGCTCTGGCGGAGCTGGGACCGGGACGCCGTGGTGCTCGACCACGCCACCGACACCTACGCCGACCACACCAAGGTTCGGCCGATCGACTTCGAGGGCAAGTACTACAAGTGCCGCGGCCCGCTGAACTGCGTGCCCCCGGTGCAGCCGGGCCGCCCGGCCTTCGTGCAGGCCGGCGGCTCGCCGCGCGGGCGCCAGTTCGCCGCCGAGACCGCCGACAGCATCATCGCGCCGTCCTCCGGCGTCGCCGGCATCAAGGCCTACCGCGACGACGTCCGCGCCCGCGCCATGGCCGCCGGCCGCGACCCGGACGAGATCAAGGTGCTGTTCGTGGTCGCCCCGGTGCTGGGCGAGACCGAGGAGGAGGCCAAGGCGAAGTTCGCCCGCATCTCGGCGGCGCCGAGCTACATCCCGAAGGTGCTCGCCTCGATCAGCTCGATCACCGACATCGACTTCTCCAAGTTCGACCTCGACGCCGAGCTGCCGCACCTCACCACCAACGGCGAGCAGGGCTCCCTCGACGCCTTCGCCCAGTGGGGATCCGGCAAGACGCTGCGCCAGATCTGCATGGAGCAGGTCTCCCGCGGCCTCGACGGCCTCGTCGGCACGCCGGACCAGGTCGCCGACCGCATGGGCGAGATCATGGAGGAGGTCGGCGGCGACGGCTTCCTGATCACCCGCCCGTTCACCACCAACATCAGCCGCCAGTACATCCTCGAAATCTGCGAGGGCCTCGTGCCGGCGCTGCAGCGCCGCGGGCTGACGCGGACCGAATACACCAAGTCGACGCTGCGCGAGACCCTGAGGGAATTCTGAGCGCCCTTCCCCGCCCACTCGGAGACACGGTCATGGCCTATGCCGATCACGTCCACGACATGCCCCCCGCCGGATCCGCGTCGCCGGTGGGAACGGACATCTTCGCCGTGCCCACGGTCGACCGGCAGGCCTACCGCGGCGGCATGGCCCGCCTCGCCGCGGCGGTGAACATCGTCACCGGGGCCGGCGACGACGGCTGGGTCGGTCTGACCGCGTCGGCGGTGACGTCGGTGACCGACGACCCGGCCACGCTGATCGTCTGCGTCAACCGCAACGCCCAGGCCCACGCCACCTTCACCAAGAGCCGCATCCTCTGCGTCAACACCGCGGCGGCCGAGCACGAGGCGCTGGCGATGGCCTTCGCCGGTGGCACCAAGGACATGGCGGCCCGCTTCGCCGCGGGCCGCTGGACCACCCTCGTCACCGGCGCGCCGGTGCTGGAGGGCGCCACCGCCGCCTTCGACTGCCGCGTCGCCAACGTGGTCGGCGGTGCGAGCCACGACGTCCTGTTCTGCGAGGTGCTGGCGGTGCGCGAGAGCCCGACGGCCGAGGCGCTGGTCTACCACGCCCGCAAGTTCCACCGCCTGTCCTGACCGCGTGCCGTCCGGCCCCGAGGAGCGCCCGATGAACAGTCCCTGCCCCCTGCCCTTCCTCGACGAGGCCGAACCGGTCGGTCCGATCGCCTCCGCCGAGGAGATCGTCGCGGCCGCCCGGGCCGGCCGGATGGTGATCCTGATCGACGACGTCGACCGCGAGAACGAGGGCGACCTCGTGATCCCCGCCGACGCCGTCGACGCGGCGACCGTCACTTTCATGGCCCGCGAGGCCTGCGGCCTCGTCTGCGTCGCCATCGACGGCGAAACCGCCGCCCGGCTCGCCCTGCCGCCGATGACCCGGCGCGCCACCGACCCGATGCGCACCGCCTTCACGGTTTCGATCGAGGCCCGCCACGGCGTCACCACCGGCATCTCCGCCGCCGACCGCGCCCGCACCGTCGCCGTCGTCGCCGACCCCGCTTCGGGGCCGGACGACGTCGTGATGCCCGGCCACCTCTTCCCGGTGGTGGCGCGCGAGGGCGGCCTGCTCACCCGCGAGGGTCACACCGAGGCCGCCGTCGACCTCGCCCGGCTCGCCGGCCGCGGCTCGGCCGGCGTGATCTGCGAGATCATGAACGCGGACGGCACCATGGCCCGCCTGCCGGACCTCCTGGTGTTCGCCCGCCGCCACGGCCTCCTGCTCGGCACCATCGCCGACCTCGTCGCCTATCGCCGCGAGGCCGGCTTGCCGTGATCGACGCCGCGGTGCACGGGCCGCGACGCCCGCACCCCGCCGCCTTGCCGTCCGGACGGTCCGGACGCTACACCAGTGTCGTCGCGCGGCCGGGTGCGCCGGCATCCTGCGCGACCGGTCCGAGGGCCCTGCCGATGCGCCTGTCGATCCTCGACCAATCCGTGACCGTCGCCGGCCAGGGCCCGGCCGCGGCGATCCGCGAGACCGTCGCGCTCGCCCGCGCCGCCGACCGCCTCGGCTACCACCGCTTCTGGGTGTCCGAGCACCACGGCTTCCCCGGCCTCGCCGGCTCCGCGCCGATGCCGCTGCTCGGCGCGATCGCCGCCGGCACCCGCCGGATCCGGCTCGGCGCCGCCGCAGTGATCCTGCCGCACGCCGCACCGCTGAAAGTGGCCGAGGAGGCGCTCGTGCTGGAGGCGCTGGCACCCGGCCGGGTCGACCTCGGCCTCGGACGCGGCCCCGGCGCCGACCGGGCCACCGCCTACGCGCTGTCGCCGGAACTGCTCGACGATCCCCTGGCCCGGCCGGGCGGCGGCTTCGCCGACGACGTCGCCGCCGTGCTCGCCTTCCTGAGCGGCGCCCCAATGCCGCCGGACCACCCCTTCGCCGGCGTCGCCGCGGTGCCGGCGCCCGAAGGCCCCGGCCCCGCGCCCTTCGTCGTCGGCGGCACGGCCCGGACCGCGCAACTCGCCGGCCGGCTCGGCCTGCCCTACGCCTTCGCCCATTTCGTCGCCGACGGCGCCGGCGCGGACGACACGCTCGCGGCCTATCGCCGGACCTTCGTCCCGAGCCGCTTCCTCGCCGCGCCCCGGGTGATCGTCGCCACCTTCGCCGCCGCCGCCGCGACGGCGTCGGAGGCCGCCGGGTTCCACGCCGCCTACCGGCGCTGGCGCGCGGCCCGCGACGTCGGCGCGTTCCGACCGATCGGACACCCGTCCGCCGACGACGCGACCCCGCCCGCCGGTCCGCGGCCCGAGCGCTTCGGCACGGCCGACGTCGTGGTGTCCGACCTTCACGCGCTCGCCGAGTCCTACGGCGCCGACGAGGTCGTCGTCGCCGTGCCGGTGGCGGACCTCGGCGCCCGCCTGCGCGCCGTCCGCCTGATCGCCGCCGCCGCCGGCCTCGCCGCCGCCCCCTCCCGCCCGCGCGCGATCCCGACCGGGGTCGCCGCGCGCCCCTCCCCGTTCCCGACGGAGCTCTCCCCATGACCGACACGCCCGCCCCGATCGATCCCGGCACCTTCTGGCGCACGCTCGGCGCCCGGGCCACCGGCATGATCGTGGTGACCGCCGCCGGCGACGCCGGCCCGGCCGGCTTCCTCGGCCTGTCCGCCGCCCACGTCACCGCCGATCCCGCCACCATGCTGGTGTCGATCGACGCCAAGACCAGCGCGCTCGCCGCCGTGCTGGCGCGCCGGCACTTCGCCGTCAACATCCTGCCGGCCGAGGCCGCCCACGTCGCCGACGCCTTCGGCGGCAAGTCCGGCCTCGCCGGCGCCGACCGCTTCGTGCCCGCGGAATGGACCACGTTGGCGACCGGCGCGCCGGTCCTCTCGGCGGCGCTCGGCGTGTTCGACTGCGTGGTCGACGAGATCGTCACCCGCGGCAGCATCTCGATCGTCATCGGCACGGTGGTCGCCGCGCGGTCGCGCGGCGACGGCGAGCCGCTGGTGTTCTTCCGCGGCAAGGTCACGACGGGACTGACCGGAGCCTGAGGCTCCCCTTCAAATCGACAGTTGCAATCGGCGTCGCGGAAGATTACATCTCCGCGAGCCGGTTGCATTTTCTTTTCATGATGTCCAGGTGAATAAAAAGGCATCTATTGCGAGCCTAAAAAGGCAGCATAAATCTTTGCCTCTTCCAATTTTCGATTTGCCCTTGATGGATGTTTTCCGCTGATCCGCCGAGGTTAGGTTTTTCCCGTAGTCCACGGCAGCCACCGAGGCCGGGCTCTCCAGCCCTGCCGCGCGGCCCACGGGAGAAAGAGATCAGCACCGATGGCCGGCAAACCCTTTCACCTCGCCTGGTTCCTGCAGGGGTCGAGCATAGCGGGCTGGGGCGATCCCTTCGCCGGCAACATCGCCCGCGACTGGATGTCCGCCGGAGCCTTCCTGGACCTCGCCCGGGCGATGGAACGCGCCTGCTTCGATTACGTCCTGATCGAGGACTCGATCTACGTCGGCGAGAACTGGAAGAACTCCCGCGAGATCTTCCTCGCCAACGGCATGTGCGCACCGCGTCAGGAGCCCTCGGTGGTGGCGACGCTGATGGCCGCCGCGACCACGCGGCTCGGCATCGTGCCGACGCTCTCCACCTTCGCCTACCATCCCTATCTGACGTCCCGCATCGTCGGTTCGCTCGACCAGATCTCCGGCGGCCGCGGCGGCTGGAACATGGTGACCGGCTCGTCAGACCTCTCCGCCATGAACTTCGGCATGGACGCCCTTCCCGAGCACGACGCCCGCTATCTGATGGCCGAGGAATACATCCAGATCTGCAAGGGTCTGTGGGGCTCCTGGGAGCCGGGCGCGATCGTCGCCGACCGTGACAGCGGCCTCCTGATCGACCACACCAAGGTGCACACCATCGACTTCAAGGGCGAGTACTACGCCTCGCGCGGGCCGCTGAACTCCGGTCCGCTGCCGCAGGGCCGGCCGGTGATCGCCCAGGCCGGCGGCTCCAAGATGGGCAAGGCCTTCGCCGCCCGCCACGCCGACACCATCGTCGCCGCCCCCCGCGGCGTCGCGGCGATGAAGAAGTACCGCGACGACATCCGCGCCGAGATGATGGCGGCCGGCCGCGACCCCGACGACTGCAAGGTCCTGTTCCTGCTGCAGCCGATCGTCACCGAGACCAAGGCGGAGGCGGCCGAGAAGATCGCGATGCGCCGCGAATTCTCGGAAAAGAACATCGACCGCATGCTCGCCCGCTTCGGCTGGTCGACCAATCTCGACCTGTCGGACTGCGACCTCGACGCCCCGATCGGCGAACTGACGACCAACGGACACCAGTCCTCGCTCGCCCAGTTCCTCGACAACTCCAAGGGCAAGACGCTGCGTCAGGCCATCGTCGACCACACCACCAAGGGCTACTGCGTCGACGTCGTCGGCACGCCCGACACCTGCGCCGGCATGATGGCGGAGATCATGGAGGAGATCGGCGGCGACGGCTTCCTGATCGAGCAGCCGAACGTCCACCGCAAGGCGATCGCCTCGATCACCGACGGCCTGGTGCCCGAACTCATGCACCGCGGGCTCACCCGCAAGGCCTACGCCCACGAGCAGCTGCGCGACAACCTGCTCGACTTCTGACCCCCCCGCACCGCGACCGTTCGACCACCGGAGATCGTTCATGACGTCAAGCCCGAAGACGCCGTCCCTCGCCGCAACCCTCGGCCTCGCCGCCGGCATTTTGGCCGCCGCCACCGCGCCGGCCGCCGCCGACAAGCTGCTGCTCGGCAACGAAGGCGTCTACCCGCCGTTCAGCATCGTCGCTTCCGACGGTCACCTGACCGGCTTCGAGCCCGAACTCGCCCGCGAGGTCTGCAAGCGCATCGGCGCCGAGTGCGAGTTCGTCGTGATGGACTTCAAGGCGCTGATCCCGTCGCTGCTGCAGGGCAAGTTCGACATCCTGACCTCGCAGCTGTCGCCGACGCCCGAGCGTCTCGAGAAGCTCACCTACGGCACCCCGATCGTCTACAACCCCGCCACCTTCGTCGTGAAGAAGGACAGCGACTACACCTTCACGCCCGAAGGGCTGGCCGGCAAGGGTCTCAAGATCGGCCTGCAGCGCGGCGCTTCCTCGATCCCCTACGTCGACAAGCACTTCCCCGACGTCTTCGAGAAGATCCTCTACGACAACCCCGACCAGATGCGCCTCGACCTGATGGCCGGCCGGATCGACATGGTGTTCGACTCCAAGCTCAACTGGACCTTCGAGCTGATCATGAAGCCGGACGGCAAGGACTGGAAACTCGCCGGCGGCGACCACTGGCTCGGCGACGCCTCCATCCCGGACGACAAGCGCGGCTACAGCTGGGCCGTCCCGAAGGGACAGGAAGCGCTGATCGCGCGCTTCGACAAGGGCATCGACGAGGTCATCGCCGACTGCACCTTCACCAAGCTGCGCAAGCAGTTCCTCGACGTCGCGATCCTCACCCGCGAGGCGCCCTGCCTCGACAAGTGACGCCGGTGTCCGCGGCGATCCCGGCTCCCGGTCGGATCGCCGCGTCCCCCCGAACGCGCCTCGCCCCCGCCCGGACGGACGGGAGACCATGACCCGGCCCCTCGCCCCGTCGCGGCGGGGCGGCCGCGGCAGGACCACCGAAGAGAGAAGCCCTCCCACCCGAGATCCCGAACCACCACCCCACCCTGGAGACCGCCATGACCCGCTTCGCCCGCACCCTTCCCGCGCGGATCCTCGCCCGCCTCGCCGCCCTCGCCGTCGCCGCCGGCGTCGCCCTGCCGGCGGCCGCCGAGACGCTGCGCGTCGGCAACGAGGGCACCTACCCGCCCTTCAGCATGGTGGACGCGGACGGCAAGCTCGTGGGCATCGAGCCGGACCTCGCCCGGGCGATGTGCGAGCGGATGAAGATGGAGTGCGAGTTCGAGGTGATGACCTTCAAGGCGCTGGTGCCGTCGCTGCTGCAGGGCAAGTTCGACGTGCTGGTGTCCCAGCTGACGCCGACCGCCGAGCGCAAGGAGAAGATGCTCTTCACCACCCGCGTGGTCGCCAATCCGATGGTCTTCGTCGTGCCCGCGGCCCTCGACGCGCCGATCACCCGGGAGGGCCTCGCGGGCAAGGGCATGAAGCTCGCCCTGCAGAGCGGCGGCGCGCACATCCAGTACGCCAAGGACATGCTCGGCGACAGCGTCGAATACGTCCTCTACGACAACCCCGACCAGTTCCACCTCGACATGGTCAGCGGCCGGGTGAACATGTCCTTCGAGGCCAAGCTCAACTCGCAGGTCGACTTCCTCTCCAAGGACCCCGGCAAGGGCTTCAAGATGGCCCCCGGCGAATACTGGGTCGGCGAGGCCAGCGTGCCCGAGGACGAGCGCGGCCTCGGCTGGGCGGTCCGCAAGGACTCGCCCGAGCTCCTCGAGAAGGTCGACGCGGCGCTGAAGTCCCTGATCGCCGACTGCACCTACACCCGGATCCGCAAGAAGTACCTCGACATCTCGACCCTGCCCGAGGACGAGGCCTGCGCGGCCACCATGACCAACTGACCTTCACCTGGGCCCGGCGGACACCCCGCCGGGCCCGCGCCGTTTCCGGCCATCGCTCCAACGTCCGCAAGGAGGGCCCATGGACCTCGCCTCTCCAGAATTCTGGGGCTACATCCGCCAGATGGCGGGTGGAGCGGTGATCACCCTCGAGCTGTTCGCGTGCAGCGTCGTGCTGGCGCTGGTACTCGGGACGATCGTCGGCATCGTCAGCCTGTCCCGCAACCTCGCGATCCAGGCGCTGTGGCGGACCTACGCCTCGATCGTGATGGGCGTGCCCTCGCTCCTGGTGATCTTCATCATCTACTACGGCGGCAGCGCCATGCTGAACGGTCTGTTCGGCCGTTCGCTGCGCCTCGACGTCACGCCCTTCGGGGCCGGGCTCGCCGCCCTCACGATCGTCTACGCGGCCTATGTCGCCGAACTCGTCCACGGCGCCGTGCGCAACCTGCCGCGCGGCCAGTTCGAGGCCTGCGCGGCGCTGTCGCTGCGCCCGGTGCAGGCCTGGATCCACGTAATCCTGCCGCAGGTGTTCCGGCTCGCCCTGCCCGGCCTCGTCAACGTCTGGCTGATCGTGCTCAAGGACACGCCGCTGGTCTCGCTCGCCGGCCTCAACGATCTCGTCGCCACCGCCAAGATCTCCGCGGGCGCGACCAAGGAACCCTTCATCTTCTTCATCGCGGCGTCGCTGTTCTTCATCGCGTTCAGCGCGCTGACCATGCCCCTCGCCAACCGGCTCGACACCCGTCTCGGCCGCGGCATCGCCAAGGTGAAGTCATGAGCGCACTGCCGATCGACCTCGAACTCGCCGCCGAGAGCCTGCCCGAGATGCTGCGCGGGCTCGGCACCACCATCTCGATCACCGTGGTCGTGCTGCTGCTCGGCCTCGTGCTGTCGGTGCCGATGGCGCTCGCCCGCATGTCGAAGCGGCCCTGGCTGTCCTGGCCGGCGGCGTGCTTCGTGGTGTTCTTCCGCGGCGCGCCGCTGCTGACCCTGCTCTACCTCGTCTACTACGGCTTCGGGCAGATCGAGTCGCTGCGCGAAGGCCCGCTGTGGTTCGTGTTCGGCAGCGCCTTCGCCTGCGCCGTCATCGGCCTCACCCTCAACCACGTCGCCTTCATGGTCGACGTGGTGCGCGGCAGCCTGGAGGCGGTGCCCGCCGGTCTCGTCGAGGCGGCTTCCGCCCTCGGCATCACGCCGCGCCAGACCTTCCGCGAGATCCAGATGCCGCTCGCCATGCGCTACGGCCTCGCCGCCTACCAGAACGAGGTGGTGATGTTCACCAAGGGCACGGCGGTGATCAGCGTGATCACGGTGGTCGACCTGACCGCGGTCGCCAACGCGGTGTTCGAGCAGACCTACGATCCCTTCACCCCGATGCTGACGGCCGCCTTCCTCTACTGGACGCTCGTCAACGTCATCCGTCTCGGCTTCGGCCTGCTCGAGGGCCACCTGAACCGCCACCTCAGGGCCCACGACGCCTCGCGCGGCGAGGCCGGCGTGCGCCTGCCGGCCGCCGTGGCGGCGCTCGGGCGCCGGCTGCGCCTCGCCGTCACCCCGTCGACCCCGAAGGAACAGACCTCATGAGCCTCGCGACGCCCGCTCCCGCCGGGACCGATCCCTCGCAGCGCGCCGTCGCGGTGACGATGCGGGGCGTGGAGAAGTACTACGGCAAGTTCCGCGCCCTCTCCGGCATCGACCTCGAGGTCCGCCGCGGCGAGAAGATCGTGATCTGCGGACCGTCCGGCTCCGGCAAGTCGACGCTGATCCGCACCATCAACCGGCTCGAGCCCCACGACGGCGGCACCATCGTCGTCAACGGCGTCGAGCTCGACGGCAGCGCGGCCAAGACCCAGGACGTCCGCCTCGAGGTCGGAATGGTGTTCCAGCAGTTCAACCTGTTCCCGCACCTGACCATCCTCGAGAACTGCATGCTGGCCCCGCGCCTCGGCCGCGGCATCTCGCGCGCCCTCGCGGAGAAGCGCGCGCTGCAGTATCTCGACCGCGTCCACATCGCCGAGCAGGCGCACAAGTACCCGAGCCAGCTCTCGGGCGGACAGCAGCAGCGCGTCGCGATCGCCCGGGCGCTCTGCATGGAACCGCCGATCATGCTGTTCGACGAGCCGACCTCGGCGCTCGATCCGGAGATGATCAAGGAGGTCCTGCAGGTGATGGAGGACCTCGCCGCCGACGGCATGACCATGATCTGCGTCACCCACGAGATGGGCTTCGCCCGCCGCGTCGCCACCCGCTGCGTCTTCATGGACAAGGGCGAGATCGTGGAGATCGCCCCGGCCACGGAGTTCTTCGAGCAGCCGAAGAGCGAACGCCTCAAGGGCTTCCTCGCGCAGATCCTGCACTGACGGCACCGACGGGACGCCTTCCCCCGACGTCGCCCGAGCGCCATCCCCGAGACCGCCGACGCCCCGCGCCGGCGGTCTCGTCGCATCCGGCGGGCGCCCGTTCCCATGAGCCCGCGCAACCGCCCCGGCCGCGCCCGCGCGGGCGCCCACGGCTCCGGCAGGCTGGCGCGGCAATGGGCAGCGAGCCCCCGGAGAGGGCCGAAGGTCGGTTCGCGCCTTGGCGATGGTTCGCCGCGCCGGGCGTCGCTAGTCAGGAAGGGCCGGCTGCCCCGGCCGCCCGTCGCCGTCCCACCTGCGGACGGCCCCGGCGAAGCGGCAGCACCGGCCGACGTGCCCGATCGGGCGGCCCCTCCTCTGGCGGAACGAGGCGCGATGACTGGTCACGACCGACCGCAGATCGAAGCCGTCCCCGTCCCGGCGCGGGCCGAACCGCGGCTGCCGGCCTCGGGGCCGGCCCCGCTCGGCGGCCACGTCCGCGAGACGCTGCGTCTCGCCGGGCCGATCTCGATGGCCCATTTCTCCAACCTCGCCACCACCACGGCGACCCTCCTGATGTTCGGCTGGACCAGTGCCGACGCGCTCGCCGCCGGCGGCCTCGCCATCCGCGTCGCCGTCAGCACCAACATCCTCTGCGGCGTCGTGGTCGTCGCCGGCCTGATGATGTCCGAGGCCGAGGGCGCCGGCGACGGCCGCGCGGTGGCGGCGAGCTACGGCCGCGGCCTCGTGCTGGCCCTCGCCCTGTCGGTGCTGTCCTTCCTCTGGATGACCGTGTCGCCGACGCTGCTGCTCGCCCTCGGCCAGGATCCCGGGATCGTCGCCCGCACCGCCGACGTCCTCGACGTCATGCGCTGGGCCGAGCCGGCCAACCTGATCCGCCTCGGCCTGATGCGCTCGGCGCTGCCGGCGCTCGGCCTCGCCTCGATCCTGTTCGCGCTGACGCCGGTGTCGATCGCCGCCTACGTGCTGATCGGCTTCGGCCTGGTGTCCGGCCGGTTCGGCCTGCCCGAGGTCGGCTGGCTCGGGATTCCCGTCGCCTTCGTGATCGTGAGCTGGGCCGGCGCGCTCGTCATGCTGGCCGTGGTCCACCTCGGACCGCGGCGCCGCAAGGTCGCCCTCCGCCCGGGCGGGCTCGGCGGCATCCTCCACGTCTTCGGCCGCGGCCTGCCGATCGGCACCATGCAGGCGATCGACAACGTCTACTATCTCACGCTGACGCTCCTGATCGGCCAGTTCGGCGCCGCCACCCTCGCCGCCCACCAGATCGCGCTCAACTTCGGCACCATCGCCTGGGCCTTCGCCTCCGCCTTCGGCGACGCCGGCGCGCTCCGGATCCGCTACCGCCGCGGCGCCCGCGCCATGGACGACGCCTGGCGCGCCGGCCGGGTCGCCGCCGTGCTGTCGGTGCTGTCGATGACCGCGGCGGCCGCCGTCGTTCTCGCCTTCCCCGCCCCCTTCGTCGGCCTGTTCCTCGACGTCCACCGGCCAGAGAACGCCGCCACCGTCGCGATCGCGCTCACGTTCATCCCGTTCGCCGCCGGCTTCATCTTCGCCGACGGCCTCTACGGCGCCGGCATGGGCGTGCTGCGCGGGCTCGACGACAACCGCTTCGCCATGGTCGCCTCGGCCTGCGGCTACTGGGGCGTCGGCATGCCGCTCGCCTGCCTGTTCGCCTTCGCGCTCGGCTTCGGCGGCATCGGCATCTGGATCGGCATCGTCTGCGGCGTCACCCTGGTCGGTTCGGTGCTGCTCGCCCGCTTCGGCTGGCAGGCCGACCATGCCGGGCGGGCGAAGCACCGCGCCGCCGCGCCGCCGGCCGGCGAACTCGCCGGCTCCGGGAGCCCGACGTGAGCGCCGACGGCGGCGCCCGCTTCACCCCCGCCGATCTCGACGGCGCCGCGGCGATCCCGGCGGCGGCGCCGGATACGGCCGCCCCGTCCGCGGACGTGGACGCCGCCGGCGCCGTCGACGCCTCGGATCTCGCCGAGGTCGCGCTGACCGCGCCGCTCGCCCCGCCGCTGTCGGCACCCCGGCGCGAGCCGGTCGCCGGACGGCTCCGCCGGCTCGGCGCCCGCGGCCGCTCCCGCTGGACGGCGGCGTCCGACAACCTGCGCGGTTCGGCGCTGATGATCGGCTCGATCCTCGTCTTCTGCGTGATGATGTCGGCCATCAAGGCGATCGGCGACGGCCTGCCGCTGGTCGAGACCCTGCTGATCCGCCAGCTGCTGCTGACCGCCATGGTGCTGCCGGTGCTCCGGGGCGACCTCGTCGCGGTGTTCCGCTCGCAGCACGCCGGCCTCCTCGCCCTGCGCGGGCTGTTCTCTCTCGGTTCGCAATACACCTATTTCCTCGCGGTGCTCTACCTGCCGCTCGCCGAGATGACCGCCCTCGGCTTCAGCCAGGTGGTGTTCATGACGCTGACGGCGGTGGTCGTGCTGCGCGAGACCGTCGACGCCCGCCGCTGGGCCGCCACCGGCATCGGCTTCCTCGGCGTCCTCGTGATGCTGAAGCCCGGCGCGGCGCTGTTCGACCCGCACGCGCTGCTGGCGATCCTGAGCGCCCTGCTCCTCTGCGGCGTCACCGCCTTCATCCGCCTGCTCGCGGACCGGGAGTCGACCTCCGCGATGCTGCTCTACCAGTCGGCCGTGCTCTGCCTAGCCTATGTCGGCCCGGCGATCTGGCTGTGGGAATGGCCGACGCCGCGCGAATGGGGCCTGCTCGCCCTGATCGGCGTGTTCGGCACCATCGGCCAGTATCTCTTCACGATGGCCTTCCGCGTCGCCGAGACCTCGGCGCTCGCCCCGCTCGAGTTCACCCGCCTGATCGTCGCCTGCGCGATCGGCTACGCCCTCTTCGACGAAATCCCCGACCTCCGGACCCTCCTCGGCGCCACCATCGTCATCGCCACCACGGTGTACACGGTCCGCGGCAACGCGGGGTGATGGAGGGTGGGAGGGCGGAGGGCGGGCCCCCCCAGAAGCCGACCGAAATAATGCAAAGTCCCGGCGAGTCGAAACGTCATGAAACGGGTTTAGGAGTGCCGAGGTCTATGGTGCACCCTCGGCTTTGCGCTTGCGGATCGAACGCTTCAAAATGAGATACAAACCCCATCCGACAAAATAAATAATGACAGCAGAGAAATAGAGGTACCCAAGAACAGTCCAGAAACTGTTCGTTTCCGCGATAAAACTCAACGACGCCTGCAGGCAAATGCCGGACGGGATCCCGACGCCATAGCCGGCACCACGCCATGAAACAAGTGCATATGAAGGAATCCCTGATCGTTTCGCTAGCCCAAAAAACAACGACAACCCACCCAAAATTATCGCCGCGGCTAGAGATCCATAGAATAAACCAAGTAAAATCGAGAGCACGATACAAAAGGCGCCGCTAGCAACGAAAATTAGAGCAAACGCAAAAATTGAGTATGCGATACGCATCATTCAATATCCAGTACCAAGAATTAAAAGAACATGGAAACGATCGAATATTTCCACGATCACGGTACTTTCATCATCAAACTGCGGGAGTTCTGGCTCAAAGCAGGTCTCACCTGGGTATTCTAAACGATCTGAATAATTTATCGACAATCTGTCAGATCGATTCTCTGTATTAAATTTAATCAGTACACTTTTTATTGTTGTTGCACAGTTTTTCTTGTCGCCACCTTCAAAATAGAACGCTAAATCATGGCGGCAAATTTCTTTCGACTTTGTCCTGTTGTTGTAAACTGCTCTACCCCCTACAAAGACAGAAATTCGACAGTCGTCGTTTCTGCAATCGATATCGAGCGCAGGTATTCCATCGCCTTTGGTGAGCGTCCTCGCCTCGCTTGGCTTCACGCATTGCGATGCAGCGTAACCCGCAGAAGGAAACAGTGAGAGCGACATCACAATGGTGAAACACAAAATGCGCATTACAGTCCACGATATGATAGGATTCATGAGTAGTTTAACTCGCCGACGGCGTCGGACTTGATCGCATGCGGAACGATTCGCCGCCTTTCCGCCTCCCGGTCCACTTGCGGTGCGGTTCGAAATCGTGGTCGAATCTTCGCCACATAAGACTCGATCCGCAAGCGCCTCGAAAACGTTTCGTTCTTCATTTGGCGAATGAACTAGCCAAATTCAAAACAACAGACAATCCTGAATGGAGGCTCTAAACATATCGTGCAGCGGGCTTGTATCAGAGTTACACAAAATCACACGCCGGCCGGAAACATGAGCCAACTCAAAATACCCGCCACTTTCATCGATCAGTCGATCACCATCGAGTACCACGAACAATCCGAACAGCGCCTCACAAGCAGATTCGGCGATTAGGCTATCGACATGGTCTCTACTTTCGTCGTCGAGAGATTTGTACCAGTTTGAACGATTTCTGATCTCAACCGACACCTTACGCCCGGTCGGATTTCTCAGTCTCTCTACCACATCCAAAACCGCGGCATCGGCAACATGGATCTTGACCAGATCGACAAAGGACTCGCTGTCCATCCCGAAACTCCTCATTCTTGGAACTTCCAGGACGATGAGTCCTGCTCAACTTACTCGGAAACCAATGTAGGCTTCTCAGAATAACGACGAAACCAAAATTGCCGTAAATTCTTATGCGATTGAATATTCAGAAAATCTATGACCCCTGCATCTCCATGGCATGGGCATCGCCAAATGCCCTGGCGTAGGCAAGGGAATAGTCGAAGCCGTTTCGCCGGCGTATGCCGTCGATATGCGTGCCACCGGGTGTTTCCGAACAACACGACGTGATGCAAGACCGTGACCCGATATGGACGTCGCGACCTCATGACCGAGTGGTCGTCCGCGTCCGGCTTGCGTCCCGCGCACGGGATGCAAGCAGATCCAAGGCGACGGCGATCTTGATCCGTGCGGACTTCCTGCAACCGCGACGGTAGTCCGCGAGCGTCCTGCGCACCACCAGAATCTCGCCGTCGTCGCGCGGTACTTCGACGACGACGATCTCGTCGGGCGAAACGAGAACGGTGTAGATGTCTTCACCCTGGTCCATGACCCAGTCCAAGACGAAGGCGTCGGCGACGTTCGCCGTTTCGGCTCGGAGGGCGTCGACCAACCGATCGTCGCTGCCGTCGTTCAAGGCGGCATTGGATCGGAGCAACTGCTCGCGCAACAATCCTTCGGCGAGGCTGCCGATCAGCTTCATGTCCTCACCCCCTGCACGTGCCCGCAGGACATGCGAAATCACGCTTCGCGGCCGATCATTGCGTCGCTGCGGTGAAGGGCCGCCGAGACTTCGCGCATCGCGGCCCCCGATGGCCGTTGAGCGGAAGAGGAAGTGCTCCGCCCTCGCGCCGAGGCGACGTTCATCCCAATGCTACCAAGCGGGAGCAGCGTTCGCATCCGGTGCCTCGGCGATGAGACGCACGACGCGGAAGGTGAAGTCAGTGGCCGATCGGACGAACGCAGGGCGATCCGACGGTGATTTCATTGACGGCAGCCGTCACATGCGAGCGGATCCGTCGAACACCGCCACCCGAACTCCGCGTCGAAGAACGAAGACGCCCCCGCGAGAACATTTCGTACTTGGTAAGAAAACGGCGCGCCATCGACGAAACCGAAGCGCCTTCGACATCCGGAACTGCAATGATCCTAGCTCGTCCCGTCGACCGGCTCGGACACGCCCCCCTCCTCCGCCCGCACCACCTCCTCCTGCAGCGCCTTGAGGTGCGGGGCGGCGGCGTCCGTGGCGGCGCGTTCGATGGCGCGGAAGCGGGCGACGAGGGCGAGGCCGAGGGGGGTGAGGGCGGCGCCGCCGCCGCGGCGCCCGCCGGACTGGCCGGAGACGACCGGCCGGCCGAAGGTGCGGTTCATCTCCTCGACCAGTTCCCAGGCGCGGCGGTAGGACATCCCCATCGCCCGCCCGCCCGCCGCGATCGAGCCGAAGGCCGCGATCTTCTCGAGCAGGTCGATCTTGCCGGGACCGATCCGGCCGTCGGGATCGAGATCGATGCGCAGGCTGAGGGCGGGCATGACGGCGAGACTCGGTGGGCGGGGCCGATCGGACTATGGCCGCCGGCCGACGCCGACGCCAGTCCGGGCCGACGAATCATCCGCGACACCGCCCCGCGACCAGCCACGGGCTCGCCGGGCCGCACCGCGCGGAGCCACGGCCACGCGGGGTGTCGCGCCGCGCGCCTGGAGCCCATCGGAGCCAGCGTCCCTGCGCCCGAACCGGGAGCACGGCGGCAATACCGGGGTCGCCGAGTTCCGACCCGTCGTCGGCGCACTCGCGCGCCAGAGGCACCCGACCGGGCGCCGGCCGAAAGGGCGAAACCTCGCAAAGTTCCGACGAGTCGGGACGTTGAGAGGCAGGTACGAGAGGCCGTGGACGAGACGGCCTCCGCCGCGCTATTCCTTTTCGAATATAGCGCCATCGGCGGATCGAGGCCCCTCCCCGGATCGGCCGTCCGCTGCACGCCGGGCAGCCCCCGTTCACCCGAGGTGACCCATGACACCGCGTGACGAGATCCGTACCAACGAGGTGGCGGTGGCGCCGCCGGTGCCGGGCGACGCCGGGCTCGTGTTCGTGGGACGCATCGCGACGCCGTGGACCGAGCGGACCGACTGCCCGCGCCAAGGCCGGCTCGACGGGCCGGACTGCCGCATCGAGGTGTTCGAACCCTGGGTGGCGGCGCTCGACGGCATCGGCCGCTACGAGCGCCTCGAGGTGCTCTACTGGCTGCACCGCTCGCGCCGCGACCTGGTGCGTCAGAGCCCGGCCGACGACGGCGCCACGCGCGGCACCTTCGCGCTGCGTTCGCCGGTGCGGCCGAACCCGATCGGCACGGCGGTTGTCCGGCTGGTGGCGGTGGACGGGCCGTTCCTCACCGTGCGCGGGCTCGACTGCGTCGACGGCACGCCGCTCGTCGACCTCAAGCCCGACCGCACTCTGTTCGTGCCGCTGGCGCCGCCGCAGCCGGGCGACTTCGAGACCGGCCCGGCCGCTTCCGCGGGCCGGCCGGCGTGAGCGCGCTGCCGCGCCTCTACGCCGACAACGACGTCGCCGGCATGGTCTACGGCCCCGGCGACGATCCAGACGCCCTGCTCGCCGGCTTCGTCCGCACGCTGCTCGGCGAGGGCTGGGACGTGCTCGGCATCCTGCAGCGGAGCGTTCCGGGCGCGACGTCGCGCAACCGTGCCGTCGCGTTCGATCTCGTGCCCGCGGGCGAATGGCCGGAGCCGCCGGTCGCGGGCGTCCGGGCGCCGGGGCGTGCGGCGGACGCGCTGCCGGAACTCGGCCGCCGGCTCGCGGCCGTGCTCCACCGCCGGCCGGACCTCGTCGTCCTCAACCGCTTCGGCCGCGCCGAGGTCGCCGGCGGCGGCCTCGTCGACGTGCTCGGCCGCGCGCTCGAGGGCGGCGTGCCGGTGCTGGTCGCGGTGCCCGCCGGGCTCTACGACACCTGGATCGCCGGCACCGGCGGCCTCGCCGTCACGATCGAGCCGCGGGCGGAGCGGCTCCGCGGCTGGTGGGCCGCGCTCGGCAACGCGCCGTCGCCGCGGCGCGCGCCGCCGGCCTGCCCGCACGAGCCCTGACCACGGCGGCTCCGCTCGGCCTATTCCGCGCCGTCGAACGCGTGGACCGTGGCGGTGCCCGGCGTCCCCGCCGAGGCGCCCCATTCGGCGACGACGTAGGTGGCGAGCGGTGTCAGCCGGGCCCACGGCAGGTGGTCGCGACCGGGGTCGCCGACGAGGACGCGCGCGCCGCGGCAGCGGAGTTCGGTCAGCGCGGCGAGCGCGGCGGTCGCGACGGCGGCGTCGTAGAAGACGTCGCCGGCGACGACGAGATCGAAGTGGCCGGCCGGGAGTTCGGCGGCCGTCGCGACGGCGAGGCCCGCGCGCCGGGCGTTGGCGCGGACCGCGGCGCGGGCAAAAGAGTCGGCGTCGAGCGCGACGACCTCGGCCGCACCGGCGCGGGCGGCGGCGAGGGCCGCGACGCCGCCGCCGGCGCCGAAGTCGAGCACGCGGCGGTCCGCGGCCAGCACCGGGTGGTCGAGGAGGTGACGGGCGAGCACGAGGCCGCCCGGCCAGGGCCGCGCCCAATAGGGCGGCGGGAAGGCCGGATCGGCGGCGGCGAGGCGGCCGAGGCCGCTCGACGGCACCGCCGCGTGCAGCGCGATCTCGGGCACCAGCGGATGCGCCGCGGCCGGCAGCCGCGCGGTGATGAAGGCCTCGACGTCCATGGTGGCGCCGTCACGCTGTCGCCCAGGAGGAACGTTCCGCCGGAGACGGGCGCCCTTTCGGGGGGAACCTTCTCCGCTGCCGGACGTTTACGCTCACCGAGGGCTTTCGGGGAAGCCATGGAACGTCGCGACAGGGCGGAAGGATCCGACGACGACAGCCGATACCGGCGTCTCGTCGATGCGATCACGGACTACGCCATCTACATGCTAGATCCGAACGGGATCGTGTCGAGCTGGAATCCGGGGGCCAGGCGCTTCAAGGGCTACGAGCGCGAGGAGATCCTCGGCCGGCACTTCTCGATCTTCTACACCGAAGAGGATCGCGAGGCGGGCATACCCGCGCTCGCGCTGCGCACGGCGGCCGAATCCGGTCGCTTCAACGCCGAGGGCTGGCGGCTGCGCAAGGACGGCGGCCGTTTCTGGGCCTCGGTGGTGATCGACCCGATCCACGACGCCGACGGCGCCGTGGTCGGCTTCGCCAAGGTCACGCGCGACCTCACCGACCGCCGCGCCGCCGACGAGGCGCTCAGGCGCTCCGAACAGCAGTTCCGGCTGCTGGTCCAGAGCGTCACCGACTACGCCATCTTCATGCTCGACCCGCAAGGCAACGTCGCCAGTTGGAACGCCGGCGCCGAGCGCATCAAGGGCTATGCGCCCGCCGAGATCCTCGGCGAGCACATCTCGGTATTCTACACGCCCGAGGAGCAGATCGCCGGCCTGCCGCGGCTCGCGCTCGAGACCGCCGCCCGGGAGGGCCGCTTCGAGAGCGAGGGCCAGCGCGTGCGCAAGGACGGTTCGCGCTTCGACGCCCACGTGGTGCTCGACGCCGTCCACGACGAGACAGGCCGGCCGATCGGCTTCGCCAAGATCACCCGCGACATCAGCGAGCGGCTCCAGGCCCAGCGCGAGCTGGAAGCGACGCGCGAGGCGCTGTTCCAGTCGCAGAAGATCGAGGCGGTCGGCCAGCTGACCGGCGGCGTCGCCCACGATTTCAACAACCTGCTGGCAGTCGTGATGGGCGGGCTCGAAGTGCTGCGCCGGCGCGTGCCCGACGAGCCGCGCACCCGCGCGATCCTCGACGACCTCGTGCGCGCGGTCGACCGTGGCGCGGCGCTGACCCGGCGCATGCTCGCCTTCGCCCGGCGCCAGGACCTCGTGATCCGCGCCGTCGACGTCGCCGCGCTGGTCGCTGGGATGACGGAGCTGCTCGAACGCTCGCTCGGGCCGGCCATCGCGATCGAGACACCCTTCCCCGCCGACGTGCCGCCGGTCCGTACCGACTCGCACCACCTCGAGACCGCCCTGATCAACCTCGCCGTCAATGCCCGCGACGCCATGCCGGAGGGCGGCACCATCACATTCTCCGCGGCGCCGGCCGTGCCGGATCCGACCGACGGGCTGCCGCCCGGCGCCTATGTCGCGGTCGCGGTCACCGACAGCGGCTCGGGCATGGACGAGGCGACGCTGGCGCGCGCGGTCGAGCCGTTCTTCACGACCAAGGGCGTCGGCAAGGGCACCGGTCTCGGGCTGTCGATGGTGCACGGTCTCGCCGAGCAGTCGGGCGGGCGGATGCGGATCCGCAGCCGGGTCGGCATCGGCACGACGGTGGAACTGCTGCTGCCGGCGGCCGCCCCCGAGGACGTCCGGGACGAGCCGGCGCGGCCGCGGCCGGTGCCGACGCCGGGGCGTCGGCTGGCGGTGCTCGCGGTCGACGACGACGAACTGGTGCTCGCCGCCACCGCCGGCATGCTCGAGGACCTCGGCCACGCCGTCGTCGCCGTGCCGTCGGCGGCGCGGGCGCTCGGCCTCGTCGAATCCGGCGGCGCTTTCGACCTCGTGCTGACCGATCAGGTGATGCCGGAAATGACCGGTGCCGAACTCGCCGCCCGCCTCGCCGCGATCCGGCCGGAGCTGCCGATCCTGGTGGTCACCGGCTACTCCGACCTGCCCGCCGACCTGCCGGCGCACCGCCTCGCCAAGCCGTTCAGCCGCGACGGCCTCGCCGCCGCCATCGCGGATGCGACGGCGGGCCGCACCGGACCGCGCGCCGTGCTATGACCGGCGCGGCGCGGGGGAGCGCCACGGGGAAGGCCCCGCGCCGGGACCGCGGCGCGGCCGAGCCCCCCGACGACCGGAAACGACGACGAGGAGGACAATCTTGAGCGGAAACGATGACGCCCGCGTGTCCGTGGGCCGGACGGCGGTCCGGGTGCCGAGGATCGGATTCGGCACCTCCGCGCTCGGCGACATGCCGAACACCTACGGCTACAGCGTCGACGAGGCGCGGGCCCAGGCGACGGTCGAGGCCATCCTCGCCAGCGACCATCCCTTCCTCGACACCAGCCGGATCTACGGCGCCGGCCGCAGCGAGGCGCGCATCGGCGCGGCGATCCGGGCGATCGGCGGCCTGCCGGCCGGCGCGGTGATTTCCACCAAGCTCGACCGCGACGTCGAGACCGGCCGCTTCGACGCCGCCGCGGCACGGCGTTCGGCCGAAGAGAGCCTCGCCGCGCTCGGGCTCGACAAGGTCCACGTCCTCCACCTGCACGACCCCGAGCACGCCCGCGACCTCGGCGAGATCGCGGGTCCCGGCGGCGCCGTCGAGGAGCTGTTCCGGATGAAGGAGGAAGGGCTCGCCGACGCGGTTGGCCTCGCCGCCGGCGACGTCGCGGTGATGATGCCGATGCTGCGCGACTTCCCCTTCGACGCGATCATCACCCACAACCGCCACACCGTCGTCAACGGCAACGCGGAGGCGATGATCGAACTCTGCGTCGAGCGCGGTACGTCCGTGTTCAACGCGGCCCCCTACGCTGGCGGCGCGCTCGCCAAGGGCACCGCCGGCTTCCGCCGCTACGTCTACCAGGAGGCGACCGACGCCATGCTGGCGCCGCTGCGCCGGGTCGAGGAGATCTGCGCCCGCCACGGCGTGCCGGCCGGCGCGGTGGCGCTGCAGTTCTCGCTGCGCGATCCGCGCGTGGCGTCGACGATCTGCGGCGTCAGCAAGCCCGAGCGGGTGGCGCAGACGCTGGAATGGGCGGCCTTCCCGGTGCCGGACGCCGTCTGGTTGGAACTCTCCGCCATCGAGCGCGACAGCGCCGACCCCGAGGCGACCCGCGCCTACGATCCGGGCTGACCGGCGGTCTCCCGGGGCGTGGATGCCGCGCCCCGGGATGTCCGGTTCAGGCCCCGGTGACGAAGTCGTAGATCAGCTTGAGATTGAGCACCACGATCACCGTCGCGATCAGCGCGGCGAACACCGACAGCCAGCGCGGCGCCACCAGCGCCCCCATCTTGGAGCGGTCGGCGGTGAACATCACCAGCGGCACCACGGCAAAGGGCAACTGCAGACTGAGCACGACCTGGCTGAGGATCAGCAGTTCGGCGGTGCCGCTCTCGCCGTAGGCGATGGTGACGGCGGCGGCCGGCACGATCGCGATCGCCCGCGTCACCAGTCGCCTCAGCCACGGCGAGAGGCGGATGTCGAGGAAGCCCTCCATCACCGCCTGCCCGGCCAGCGTCGCCGTCACCGTCGAGTTGAAGCCGCAGCACAAGAGCGCCACAGCGAACAGCGTCGGCGCGATCGCGCTGCCGAGCAGCGGCGCCAGCAGCGTGTGCGCCTCGCCGAGCTCGGCCACGGTGGTGTTGCCGGTGTGGTAGAAGGCGGCGGCCGCCAGGATCAGGATCGAGGCGTTGATCAGGAGCGCGATCATCAGCGCCACCGTGGAGTCGATGGTGGCATAGGTGACGGCGCTGCGCCGGCCTTCCGGCGTGCGGTCGTAGCCGCGGGTCTGCACGATCGCCGAGTGCAGGTAGAGATTGTGCGGCATCACGGTCGCGCCGATGATGCCGAGCGCGAGATAGAGCATGTCCGGGTTGGTGACGATGTCGGTGGTCGGCGCGAAGCCGGCGATCACCGCGCCCCAATGCGGATCGGCCATGGCGATCTGGACGCCGAAGCACACGAAGATGACGCCGAGCAGCGCGACGATCAGCGCCTCGACGTAGCGGAATCCGAGGCCCTGCAGGAACAGCACCAGGAAGACGTCGAGCGCGGTCAGGATCACGCCGATCTCGAGCGGGATGCCGAACAGTAGGTTGAGGCCGATCGCGGTGCCGATCACCTCGGCGAGGTCGGTGGCGCAGATCGCCAGTTCGGCGAGCAGCCACAGCGGCCACGACACCCAGCGCGGATAGGCGTCGCGGCAGGCCTGCGCGAGGTCGCGGCCGGTGGCGATGCCGAGCCGGGCGCACAGCGCCTGCAGCACGATCGCCATCACGTTGGAGACCAGCGCCACCACCAGCAGCGCGTAGCCGAAGCGGGATCCGCCGGCGAGCGAGGTCGCCCAGTTGCCGGGATCCATGTAGCCGACGGCGACGAGATAGCCCGGCCCGAGGAAGGCCGCGAGCCGGCGCAGGCCCGGCTTGCGCGGCACCGCCACCGAGGCGTGGACCTCCGCGAGCGCGGGATCGCCGCGGTCGCGGCGCCAGCCGAAGCGGTTCAGGGAGACGACGGTCGGCGAGACGGTTTCGGTCACGATGCGTGGTTCCCCGTACGGACCGTCAGATTAGAATGCAAATCACTCGCAATAGCAACTCGCGAATGGGGGGAGGTCGCGGAGGCGGCCGGGGCGCGGGGCTCCGCATCGCCCGGCGGCGCCTCGAAGGAGGCGCCGCACGTTCGTCATGACGATCGCTCGAAGCTGCGGTTCCATCCTTCCCCTGAAGGGAAGGATGGAGGCAACGGGCTTCCGAGGCCGGACGGCCCGCGACGTCCACCGAAACGCCCTCGGAACCCCGACCCCTTCCGGCCCTCCGGGCCACCTTCCCCTGGAGGGGAAGGATGAGACCCCCCGGGCTTCCGACGCTCGACGGCCGGCCCGGTCTGCGCGCCGCGCCAACCGCTTCCTTCATCCTTCCCTTTAGGGGAAGGTGCCGAGCGGAGCGAGGCGGAAGGGGTCGCGACGGCCGGCGGAGCTGGCCGTTCCGCCGCGACGTCCGCCGAAGAGCCCACGGAAACCCGAGCCCTTACAACCGTCCTCGCGCGGGAGCGGTCACTTCACCCGCATGCTGTCCGGGTCGCGCATCAGCGAGGAGGTGTCGACCGCCTCGAAGGCCGAGGCCGGGACCTGCTTCAGCTCGTCGAGCAGGCCCTCGGGCCAGCGCGTGTCGGCGGTGCCCTGGAAGAACCACGGCGAGCCGTTGTCGGCGAGGACGAGGCCGAAGCGCTTGAAGGCGGCCAGCACCGCCCTGGTGTCGGCCCTGAGCGCCGGGTCGATCCGGTAGGACGCCTTCAGACGGAAGCGCGCACCCATCGGCGGAAAGGCGGCGTTCGAGACCGAGCCGGCGTCGTGGCGGGCCGGCCAGAGATGGGCGCGGTCGGTGACGTCGGTGGTGAAGCGGACGGCGTGGTCGATCCGCCGGCGCGCGACCTCGTCGTAGCGCAGGAGACCGGGCAGGATCGGCAGGCCGGCGGCGTCGGCGGAGGTCCAGCCGTCCGGGCGCAGCGCGTTCGACTTCAGGAGCCACGACGCCCCGCTGCCGGCGAACCAGCGGCCGCCGCGCCGGGAGGTCGCCCAGGTCTCGTAGACGCGGCAGGTGCCCTTGTCGACGACGATGGTGTGGCGGTCGCCCTCGACCCATTGGCCGCCCTCGACCTTGGTGTCGGACCCGAGCGGATAACGGATGCGGTCGCTCTCGTCGGCGTAGTCGAAGGTCACCGACACCTTGGGGTGGGACGACGCCACCACGGTGATCGGGATGCCGTAGGGCACCGGTTGCTCGCCGTAGCTCGGTCCGAAGTCCGGGTGCAGCCGGCGGCTCGGCGACATGTTCGCCATCCAGCGCGCGCTGGAGCGATGCACCGGCAGCTTGGAGACGTCGGCGTGCCACCAGCTGTCGGCGGGGAAGTTCGGGCAATTGGTGCCCGGTACGGGCGAAGACGTCGGGGCGGCCGCCGCCGTGGCGACGGAGAGCAGCAGCACGGCGGCGGCGGCACGGAACGGGCGCATGGTCACTCGTCTTCCCCCTGGGTGGCGCGATCTACGGACGCGATCTGCGACGGGCACGGCGCCCGTCGTCCCTTGAACGGACGCACGGCCGCCGATCTTCCCCCGAAATCGAGATTTTCCAAGAGCGTGGCACCACCTCTTCGAGTCCAAGACCCGCCCCGCGGCGCGGTCAGCGCCTCGACAGGATCCGGCTGGCGCAGTTGAGGCCGCCGTTGCGCAGCGCCAGGGCGCCGAGCCCACGCACCGGCACGGTCGAAAAGCCGAGCCCGGCCCAGAGCGCCAGCATGGCGTCGTCGACCGCCGCGAGCGGATCGTCCGGCCCGGCGGCGAACAGCGGTACCCACGCGCGCGGCGTCGCGACGCCCTCGGCCTCGACCCAGGCGTTGTTGGCGGAGAGGAGGTGCATGGTGCGCCGCCGGCGGTGCGCGTGGTCGATGCCGATCGCCGGCAGCGGATTGCGCAGCACCGCGAAGCCGGCTGCGGCGAGCGCCGCCGCGTCTGCGTCGAAGCGGGCGGCGTAGTCCTCCGGCGGCGGCGGCAGGCCGGCGAGCCGGGCCGCCAGAGCGGGATCGCCGACCAGGAGGCGCGGCCGCCCGTCCGGCGCACGGCCGGCCGGCGTGACGTGGACGTCGACGTGGAACACCGCCTGCCGCGAGCCCTTGGCGACGATGCCCGGCCATGGGTCGTGACGCCAGACGCCGTCGTCGCGCGGGTGATTGCTGCCGAAGGGTGTCGGCGCCGGCTCCGCCCCGCCGACCACGACGATCCGCTCCGGCAGGCCGTAGTCGGCCGCGAAGGCGGCGAGCGCGCCCTCCCCCTCCGGCGGCGGCACGGCACGCCGCGCGCGCCAGAACGCGAACTCGTCCGCACCGACGAGCGCGTAATCCGCGCCGACCAGGAGGTTGCCGCCGTCGAGCAGCGGCGGCCCGTCGAGGACGAGGTCGAGCGGCAGCGCGCCGACCGAGAAGCGCGGGCCGGCGAGCAGCCGCGGGCGCGCGCTGCCGGAAAAGGCCAGCGACTGGTCCTGGATCCAGACCGACAACGGCGTGTCGTCGGGCACCGCCTCGACCGCGGCGCCCTGCCCCGCCCGCGCCCGTACCACCGCGGCCGACGCGGCGTGGGTGACGGCCAGCACTTCGCCGCCGGTCGCCGCCGCGGCGGCGAACAGGGCGTCGGCGGCCTCGGGCGAGTCGCGCAGGAAGGCGGAGGGCAGCGCCAGCAGCACCGCCGCGATCGCGCCCTCCGAGGAGGAGACCAGCCGCCCGGGCGCCGCGGTCATCGCCCTGCCCGTTCGGCGAGGAAGCCCAGCCATTGCGACGTCGCGTTGAACGTCCAGTCGGTCGGCGGCGGCAGGCGGCCGGGCGGGCGGGCTTCGAGCCAGCGCGCCACCTTGAGGGCGTCGCGGCGCTTGCGGTCGATCCGGCCGGCGCGCAGCAGCGCGCGCAGTTCGTCGGCACGCCCCCCGTCGAAGCCGGCGCGCGCCGGCAGGTCGGCGAGGCGGCGGTCGGCGTGGTGGACGGCCCGCGAGGCCTCGGCGAGCGCGACCCGCTCGACCGGCGTGATCGTCCCGCGGCGGGCGAGCACCGCCAGCGTCAGGTCGACCACCGCCTGCGTCTCCGACAGCGCCGCCCAGCCGAGTTCGGCCGGGGCGTGGATCTGCGCGACATAGCCGTCGTCGAGTTCGGCCCCGCTCGCGAAGCGCCAGTAGACCGCGCCGACGCCGACCATGCCGAAGGCGGCGCATTCGGCGGCGCGCAGCGCCCCCATGCTGGCACCGCCGGCGACGCGGACGCCGAGCGACAACGCGTGGACGATCTCCTTGTGCCAGATCGCCGGCGTCGAACCGAACAGGCCGTCGACGATGCCGACCGCCTCGGCCCCGGCCTCGACGGCGTCGAGGAGGTCGCCGCGGGCGGCCGGGCCGCGATGGACGAGGCCGGGGAACGCGGCACGATCGGCGTCGGTCAGGCTCGGGCCGGAGAACAGGACCTTCACGCCGCGCTCCTCAGCATCGCCCTGAGGAGCCGTGCCCCGGGCTGGCGCCCCGGCCCGCCGGTGCCGATCTCGAGGCCCGGCACGATCACCCGGCAGACGGCGAAAGGGAAGTCCGGATCGGTCATCGGCACCATCACGACCTGCCGGATGCCGCTGGCCGCGAGCCGGGCGACCACGGCGTCGACGGCCGCCCACAGGCCGTCCGTGCGGACCAGCGCCGGCCGCGGCGGCGCGTCGACGGCGGGGGCGGCGGTGAGCGCGGCGAGGCGGTCGTTGCGGCCGCGGTCGCCGGCGCCGAGCGAGCGGTAGCGGTCGGCGCCGATGTCGTCGCGGGCGCCGGCGATGGCGGTGACGCGCGCCTGACAGGCCTCGGCGACCGCGCGCATCGCCGCCGACCCGACCGAGGCGTCCGAGCCGTAGCCGATCGTGAGGCCGGCCTCGATGGCGCCGGGGTCGCGCTCCATCCGTCGCGGCGTCAGCAGCGCGGCGACGACGGGCACGCCGAAGTCGGAGGTGGCGTCGAACAGCGCGACGTCGACGCCGGCGGCGTCGAGCCGGTGGGCCGCGGCGTCGAGCCAGGGATCGCCGAACCACGCCGGCGCGCGCTTCAGGGCGGCGACGGCGGGATCGGGCAGCAGTTCCATCAGGGCGATCGCGTCGCGCTCAACCAGCTCGTGCAGGCCGCGCAACACCGCCTCGACCAGCAGGTTGCCCGAAGCGAGGCCGTCGCTCGAGCGGTCGAAGGCGTCGCGCGGCGGAAGGTCGACGTGGTCGAGGCCGACGAGTTCGACGGGGACGGCGACGGCGGTGCCGGCGATCAGGTCGAAGCCGGCGACGAGGCGGCGCGGCAGGGCGCGGTCGACGTCGCGCGGACGGCAGCGGGTGACGCGCGCGAGATCGACCAGCGGAACACCGGCCGCGGCGGCCTCGGCGAGCGACAGCGTCAGGCACGCGGCGGGATCGCGTTCGGCGACGGCGACCTCGGCCGCCTCCATCGCGGCCGAGGCGAGCGCCGAGACGGCGTCGCGGCCCTTGCCCTGGTTGACGGACAGGCTGCGCGAATTCGGCCGGTAGGCGGCACCGATCGGCACGCCGACCCGGTCGAGCCCGGTGACGAGGCCGATCCGGGTGATGCCGAGGGTGGAGGCGAGCCGGCGGACGACGGCGAGCGTCTCCGCCGGATCGACGACGCGGTCGCGCTCGCCGTGGACGGCGCGATCCGCGGTGCGCCGCGAGGCGGCGACCCGGCCGGCGACGGTGTCCGCCAGCATCGGCCAGGTCGTCATCGCGTCAGCTCGCGTGGTGGACGACGTGGCTCGACAGGAAGCGCGCCAGCTCCGCGTCGGTGCGCGAGAAGCGGTCGACCGGCTCGATGCGGACGGTGGCGAGCACCGAGCCGAGCTCGTTGGCGGAGATCGCCAGGGAGACGCCCCGGTTCACGGTGCCACGGCTCTCGATGGTCGCGAGGATCGAGGCGGCCATGTCCTTGCGGGTCTCGTGCGCTTCCGGCTCCGCCGAGGAGACCTCGGCCTGGAACATCGCGATCACGTCTTCCCAGATCGCCTTCGGGACCGGGTTGGCGGTGCCCTCGGTCTTGTTGATCAGCCACAGGTCGTCTTCGTCGTCCAGGTTACCGACGAGATAGTAGTCAGCCATGGCGTGTCCCTCTCGCTCCCCCCGAGGTCGCCGGAGCACCCGAATCACCGGGTGAGGCACCAAAGGGTTAACGAGCGGTAAACGGGAGGGCGTGACCGAGCCGTGATCGGATTTGTGCGGCCTGTCACGGCAGACCGGCGGCGCGCAGGCCGTCGATCAGGTTGCGGGTGTCGTCGGAATTGCGGTTGGGTACGATGTTCCAGAGCTGCTCGGTGCGGAAGTCCGGGAAGGTCTCGCGCACGGCCCGGGCGTAGCGCTCGGCGGCCTCGCGGTCGCCGGCGCGGGCGGCGGAGGCGGCGAGCAGGCGGGCGGTCGCCGGGTTGCGCGCCACCGGCGACAGCGCGGCGAGCGCGTCCTCGAACTGGGCGACCTGATAGAAGATGCTGCCGCGGACCCAGTGGTAGTAGTCCGGCGGCACCGGGTTGAGCCGGAGCGCCCGGCCGATCGCGTCGAGCCCGGCGGCGGGGTCGCCCGCGTGGGCGAGCGCGTCGGCGTAGTCGGCCAGGAGGTCGGCGTCGTGGGGGTTGAGGTCGACCGCGCGGCGGAAGCACTCGAGGCTGTCGTCGTGGTGCTTGCGGTAGAGCTTGGCGAAGCCGGCCTCGCGGTGGCCGCGGGCGTCGTCGGGATCGCGCTCCACCGCGGCGGCGGCGAGCGCGGTCGCCTCCTCGAGCAGTTCGGGCGTCGGCGCGCCGCGCACCAGCCATTCCAGGCTGTGGGTGCGGGCGAGGCCGGCGTAGGTCGCGGCGAAGCTGTCGTCGAGCCGGGTGGAATCGCGGAACACCTTGCGCGCGCGGCGCAGGTCCCTGAGGTCCGTGCTCTGCAGGAAGCGCCGGCCCTCGAGGAAGAGCCGGTAGGCGGACGGATCCTTGGGCGTCGCCGGCGGCGCCAGCTGGGCGCGGTCGATCGCGTCGGCGGTCCACGACACGATGCGCGCGGTGATCTCGCGGTGGACGCCGCGCAGGTCGTCGCGCGGCAGCGCCACCTCCTGGGCCCAGATTACCTCGTCGGTCGCCACCTCGGTGAGGCGCAGACCGAGGTGCAGCGCGCTGCCGTCGATCCGGCCGGAGGCGAACAGCGCAAAGTCGCACCAGGGCTTGTCGCGCTCGCGCCCGCGCGGACGGGCGCCGTGCAGCAGGCTGGTGTGGGCGGCGATGATGCGGAAGCTGCGATAGCGGCTGAGGCCGACCGTGATGTCCTCGAGCAGCGCATAGGCGCGCGACTGCGCCCAGCGCTCGAAGGCGGTGGTCGGAGGCAGGATGGCGATGCGCGGCCGGTCCCGCGTCGCGGACGGCCCCGGTGGCGTCGGCGCCGCCGGCTCGGCCGGCACCGGCGCGATGCCGAGCCCGAGCACCCGCTCCGCGGTCGCCACGGTCTCCGGCTGCGGCGGTTCGCCGAGTTCGGCGAGCAGCGCCTGCCGGCAGGTGGCATAGGCGCGCCGCGCCGCCGCGATGTCGCCGACGGCGGCGTGGGCGCGCATCATCGCGCGATAGGCGGCCTCGTGGGTGTTGTCGCGCGCGGCGAGGCGCGTGGCGATCGCCAGCGACACCTCCGGCGGCGCCGCCCCGGCCTCGAGCAGGGCGACCGCGGCGGCGATCCAGGAGAAGCGGAAGCGCTCGCGCTCGGCGGTGAGCCAATCGTCGAGGCTGGTCTCGCCGGTGCGCACGCCCTCGAGCAGGTCTCGGTCGTAGCGGCACAACAGCCCCGACAGCGCCGGCCACTCGCGCCGCCTCGTCAGGCCGGCGACGTCCGCGTCGAGCCAGTCGACGAGGTCGATCGCGGTGGCGTCGGCGAGGCGGATCCATTCGGCGTCGACGACGATCAGTACGAACCCGGACGAGCGCTGCAGTCGCGTGATCCGGCTGAGCAACTGGCGGAGGTTGGCGTTGGCCTGCGCCGGGCCGGCCGATCCCCACAAGAGGTCGCGCAGCTTCGAGCGGATCATCCGCCGCCCGGGCGCGAGCGCCAGCGTGGCCGCGATGAAATAGGCCTTGTCGGGAATCGCGACGGTCGTCGCACCGACGTAGAGCGCGGGTGCGCCGAGCAGTTCCAGCCGGGCGGCGTGACGTCCGTCGTCGCCACCGCCGAGATCTCCGAGCGCCATGTCCACGTGCAGAACTCCGCCACCCCGGGCCCGGCCCGCCGCCGTCCGCCCGGCGCGCGCCGCCGCCGGGCTCGACTTTGGCGACGCACCCGGCGAAAGGGGCGTCGCTGCGGTAGACCTTGGTAGAACAAATACAGTTTATGGCATCTCGCAGCCTTCGAGTCACGCCCGTGTCACGCCGCATGTCGGAGTGTCGGGACGCCTTTCGCGAGGCGGGCCCGTTCGGGCCCTCGACTGACGCGGTAGACCTTTGACTTCGTCCCAACCGGGGTGGCCGACACCCTCCCCCGCGTCACCCCGAGGCGACGCGGATCGGCGGGCCGGCTGCTCCGGTTGTTTTTTCCGGTTTGTTTCTCGCCGTCCGATTTTCTACGGCCGGACGATCGCATCGTCCACCGTTCGCGCGTTGATCCAGGTCAACGCGCCGCCCACACGGCGATGGGAGGTTGCTTCCGCCGGGCTCCGGAACCGAGAGCCCCCCGAGCGGAGGTCAGCCATGTGCGCCGATCACGACGACACCACCGAGCGAGCCTGCGGCGACGATTGCCCGTGCCGGTCCGCGGCCGCCCCCGAGGAGATGCGCCGGATGGTCCGCGCGCTCGGTGTCGACGGGCTGCTCCAGGACGCCGAGCGCGCCGAAGCCGGCGCGCTGTGCACCACCTGCACCGACCGTGACGTCTGCCGCGACTGGCTCGACGTCGCCGCGATCCGCGGCGCCGACCACGCGCCGGACTTCTGCCTGAACGGCGAGCGCTTCGCCGCCCTCGCCTCCGAGGCGCCGGCTACCATCTGAAGGTCCGGCGCGCGGACCCTCGCGTTCGCGCTCATACCGATCTCGCAAGGTCCCGACTCGTCGGGACCTTGCGAGATCTCGGCCTTTCGGTCGGCGCCCGGTCGGGCGTTCCTCGCCCACGAAGCTCCGGCCAGTGGTCGAGACCTTGCGAGTCCGGCCTCACGCCGCGTCGCGGCGGTCCGGGGCGGGCGCCGCGGCCGTCGGCGCGGCGGTGTCCGCGCGCGCGGCCGGCGCACCCTTTTCCAGCATCTCGAGATAGGCCTTCGCCGGCACCGGCGGCGAGAAGACGTAGCCTTGCGCCGTCGCCACCCCGACGCGCTTCAGGTGCTCGAGCTGGTCCTGCGTCTCGACGCCCTCTGCGATGATGCCGAGGCCGAGTTGGTTGGCGAGTTCGACCAGGGTGTCGACGATCGTCTGCGACGAGTGGTCGGTGCCGATGTGGTCGATGAACATCTTGTCGATCTTGATGATGTCGACGCCGAGCTTCTGCAGGTAGGCGAGACCGCCGTGGCCGGTGCCGACGTCGTCGAGCGCGACCGCCGCGCCGAGCGCCTGGATCCGGCCGATGATGGCGCGCGACAGGTTGAGGTCCTTGAGCGGGTGCTGCTCGGTGACCTCGAAGCAGAGCTGATCGAAGGCGATGCCGCTGTCGCCGTAGATGTCCTGGATCTCGTCGAGGATCTCGAGGTCGTTGAAGTGCATCGCCGTCAGGTTGATGCTGAGCTTGAGATGCGGGTTGCGCCGGTAGATCGCGGCGCAGTCCTCCACCGTCTTCGCCATCAGCTGGCGGGTGATGTCGCGGATCAGGCCGGTCGCCTCGGCGTAGGGCAGGAACTGGCCGGGCGGCACCATGGTGCCGTTCTCGCGCCGCCAGCGCACCAGCACCTCGCAGCCGCGGATCTCGCCGGTGAAGAGGTCGAACACCGGCTGGTAGTAGGGTACGAATTCCTGGTTCTCGACCGCCCGGGTGAAGGCGTCGCCGGCCTGACCGCGCCAGTTGTTCCAGAGATTGACCGCGAACACCGCGATGCCGGACAGGGTGGCGACCACCAGCACGATCGCGCGCAGCGGCGCCATGGTGTCCTCGGCCGCCACGGCCGAGGCGGAGGCGACCACCTTGATCGGGTAGCGGTGCGACGTCGCGGTCTCGACGATCGCGCCCGGCTCCTTCTCCGGCGCCCAGTTGCCGGCGGTGCGCAGCCAGACCGAACCGTCCTCGAGGAAGACCTCGATGCGGCTGGCGTCGCGGAAGTAGGAGGGGCCGGCGGCGACGTCCAGCACGTCGCGGTCGAAGCGCGCCACGAGACGCTGGCGCGGATCGACGCGCAGCGTCACCACCGCCTGGCTGTCGCCGTTGCCCTTGAGGATGCCGATCATCACCGACGGATCGCCCGGATCGGCGGCCGGCAGGCGGGCCGGAAAGGCGAGCGCGCCCATCGGCTCGCCGCAGATCAGCGTGCCCGCCTCGTCGATCAGGCCGATCTGCTGGACGTAGCTGGCCTGGAACGCGAGGTGGCCGTAGGCGGCGCGCGAATCGTAGCCGCAGTCCACCACCGCGCGCTTGCGCGCCTCGGCGAGCAGCGTCAGCCCCTCGCCGATCACGGCCTCGGCGCGCTCCAGCACGCGCTCGGCCATCTCGCGCGCCTCGACGCGGCCCTCCGCCAGTCCGTTGCGGGACAGCACGTAGTCGGACACCATGATCGGCAGGCCGGCCATCAGGGCCGCCGCGATCGCGGTCTTTCCCCACTGCACCAACCGCCGCTTCAACGGATCGATCCCCGCAAAGGCACGCGCCCGGATCCGGGCCTTCGCCCGAGAATGCGGTGCCCGGATGAAGATTCGGTTCCGCTCCGCCGCCGGAACGCCCCAATCGCCGACGACCTTCCCCCGCACGCGCGGTCCGTATACGTTCGTTTCCGGGGGAGGTCCCCTTCGGGGGGCCGCAGGAGAGCTTCAGCTTGAACGGTCCGGTACCCTTGTTCCAAGGTGTCGCGCCGGCCCGGTGCACCGCGCCGCCGGACGGGACGACCGCACGCAATCGACGACCCTGCATTGTTGGGAGAAGAGCATGAATTTCCCGCGTTCGGCGAAGGCGGGTGTCGCCGCGCTCGCCATCGGCGCCTTCACCACCCTTCCCGGTTGGGCCGCGACCGACCAGGAGATCACCGACGCGCTGACCAAGTTCTCCAAGGCCGGTGACGACAAGGCGGTGGTCGAACTCGGCACGCCGAAGAGGGAAGGCGACGCGCTGATCTACGGCAACGTCGTCGTCAAGGACCAGGGCGGCACCCGGGAGACCCGGATCGCGACCCTGAAGCTCGTCAACGCCGACCTCAACGGCAAGGGCGGGCTCAAGGCCGACTCACTCACCGCCGAGGGCATCTCCGGCACCTCCGGCGACACCGCCGCGAAGGCCGAGAGCCTCGAGATCGTCAACTTCGACGCCACCCCGCCCGCCGCCCCGGGCGGCGAGGGCAAGGGGCGGATGGACAGCCTGACGATCACCGCGATGGAGATCACCGAGAAGGACAAGCCGCCGGTCACGATCGGCAGCCTCGGCGTGGAGGCGTCCGACTTCGTCGACGACTATCCGCACACGCTGTCGCTCTCGGTCGAGAACATCGTGGTCGATCCGGCCACCGCGGCGGCCGGCGGCATCGACACCGCCCCGCTGAAGGCGCTCGGCTACGACAAGCTCAACCTGTCGGTCTATGCCGGCGGCGCCTGGGACCAGCCGTCCGGCACGCTGACGCTCGACGAGTTCAGCGTCGAGGGCGCCGACATGGGCACGCTCACCCTGACCGGCACGATCGGCGGCGTCACCGCCGACGTGATGAAGGCGCTCGGCCAGCCGAACCCGCCGCCGGACCTGATCACCAAGCTGACCCTCTCCGACGCCTCGCTGACCTACGAGGACGCCTCGCTGACCGGCCGCGTGCTCGACATGCAGGCCAAGCAGATGGGCCAGGAGAAGGAGGCCTTCGTCGGCCAGATCACGGCGGCGCTGCCGATGATGCTGGCCGCGCTGCAGAATCCGCCCTTCCAGGACAAGGTGGCCGCCGCCGCCGGCGCCTTCCTCAAGGACCCGAAGAACCTGCAGATCACCGTCGCGCCGGAGAAGCCGGTTCCCGTCGCCGAGATCGTCGGCACGGCCCAGACCGCGCCGCAGACGCTGCCCGACGCGCTGAAGGCCGACGTCCAGGCCAACGTCGAACTCGAGGAGTGAGACCGAGCGCGCAAAGCTCCGACCCGTGGTCGGCGCTCTGCGCGCGAGAAGCGCCCGACCGTGCGCCGGCCGGATGGCCGAAACCTCGTGAAGTCCCGACAAGTCGGGACTTTGCGAGACGGGTACGAGACCCCGGCGGCGGGGCCGGCGCGCAGGGCGCGTCGACGGTCCCGCCGCCTCCCTTTCGTCGACGGCCCCACCGGACGGGCGGGGCGGATTTTCAAGTGCGCGGCCCGACATGCCGGGCCCCCGATTCGAGAGCGGTGCCCCGATGACGTCGTCCGCCAAGGTCCGGCTCGCCGCCGGTCTTTTCTTCGCCCTCCACGCCTCCACCGCCCTCGCCGGCCCGCGCGCCGATCTGGTGCGCGACTGGCTGACCGCGAGTTCCTTCGGCCTGCCGGTGACGATCGGCGCCGTCCGCGAGGAGCCGCGGTCGCAGTCGGTCGTCCTCGAGAACGTCGTGATCGGCGATCTCGAGAAGGATTTCGTGACGATCGTCTACCCCACCCTGACCGTCGAGGATCCGCGCCGCACGCCGACCGGCGACTTCGCCGCCCACGCGATCCGCATCGCCGGGATGAAGGCCGATGTGCGCCTCGACATGGAGCACTGGGTCCCCGACCTCGCCGCCCTCTCCAAGGCGAACGACGAGGGATCCGACCCGATGGTTCCGGACGGCGGGCAGACGGAGGACGATGCCGCCGGCGGCAACGCCGCGGACGGCAACGGCGCCACCGCGGACGGCGCGACGCCCGACGAGCCTGCCACCGCCGAGAAGCCCCCGGTCGCACGGCTCTCCTTCCAGGCCGAGACCTTCGTCGTCGAGCGCTTCGTGTCGCCCTTCGCGAGCCCAACCTTCGACGCGAAGGCGAGCAGCTTCGACAAGGCGATCGCAATCGCCCGTTGGAGTACCCGCATCCGTACGGACTGGGCCGAGTACACCAACGCCGACTACGATACGACCGACGCCGCCGGCGGCACGACCAAGGTCTCCTACGGCAGCATCTACCTCTCCGGCATGCACGACGGCCGGATCGAACGGTCCGGCGCGAAGTCCATCGAGGAGACGATCGCCGCGAACGGTACCGACGCCAAGGTCACGATCGGCGAGACGTCGACGCGCGGCGCCGACATCGGCGCTTATCTCGACGCCTTCGACCCCGCCGCCTATGTCGATGGCAAGGGCGACGGCCGCTGGCACACCCTCGTGGCCGAGGCCGGCTATCGCGACATCCGCGTCGAGTTCGACGGCGGGGTCCTCGCCGTCGGCGACGTCACCACCACCGGGGCGCGTATCCGCCAAACGCCGAAGCCCGCCATGGCCATCTTCCAGGCGTTGTTCGCCGACCCGAAGCTGCCGGAGCGCGACCCGCTCGCCTTCGCGCGCGACGTTCTGCCAAACGTCACCGGACTCTTCGGCTTCGATCAGGTCAAGGTGACGGACATCTCGGTCGACGCGCCCGACGACATCACCTTCCGGCTCGGCGAGATCGCCGTCGACCAGGCCGACGCCGACGGGATCGGCGCGATCACCTTCCGCAACGGCGAACTGAAGGCCGGCGAAGCCGGCTCCGGCTCGCTCAACCTCGTCACGCTCGGCAATCTGAAGTTCGGCTCGCTCGGTGCCCTGCTCTCGCTCGCCGACGCCTCCAAGACCGCGGAAGGTCCCTCGCCGCAGGCCATGATGGACGCCGTGCTCGACGGCTCGCCGACGCTCGACTTCCTCGAGGTCGCCGGCCTCGCGATCGAGACGCCGCAGGGCAACCTCGGCCTCGACAGCTTCGCGATTACCGAGGGCGACTGGTACAAGGCGCTCGCCCGCCGCTACGACCTGTCGTTCAGCCGCGCCTTCCTGCCGGTGGCGATGATCACCGATCCGGACGCCAAGGAGCAGCTGACCGCGATGGGCTACGACCAGGTCGCGGTCTCCGGCGCGGCCACCATGACCTGGGATACCGACAAGGGCGATGTCCACCTCGAGGACGCCACCGTGAAGGTCGCCGACATGGGCGTGCTCTCCGGCGACGTCCACCTCGGCAACCTGCCGCTGTCGATCTTCCTCGATCCGGCGACGATCGAGGCGCGGATGCAGGAGGGCACCCTGGTGTCGGGCTCGATCGGCTTCGGCAACGCCGGCGTGGTCGAACGCGCCTTCGAGGTCCAGGCCAAGAAGCTCAACCAGAAGCCCGACGACTTCCGCAAGAGCGTCGGCGACGCCATGCCCCTGATGCTCGGCTTCCTCGACGACCAGCGCATCCAGCAGAAATTCGCCGACGTGCTGAAGACCTTCCTGAACGACCCCCAGTCGATCGTCCTCACCCTCGCCCCCACCGCCCCGCTCCCCTTCTCCGCCCTCGCCGCGATCCAGACCGAGGCCCCGGGCGAGGTGCTGGATCTCCTGAAGGTGGACGTGAAGGCGAACGAGTGAGGCAGTCGGCAGTCGGCAGTCGGCAGTCGGCAGTCGGCAGTCGGCAGTCGGCAGTCGGCAGTCGGCAGTCGGCAGTCGGCAGTGAACATCCGCCGGAGTGCGCGTCCCTGTCCATCCCTCGACACGTCCCCTCCCCCCTCGAGGGGGAAGGTTAGGGAGAGGGGTACGCGAAGCTTCGACCGCCGCGTCGGCGGACGCGTGGGTTCCCCCTCTCTCCAACTCTCCCCCTCGAGGGGGGAGAGGGCGGGTCGAGGTTCCGGTGCTTGCCCGGCCAGGATCGAGGGCGAACGCGCCCCGCCCTGCCTCAGCTCGGCAGGTTGAGCCGGATGTGCAGTTCGCGGAGCTGCTTGTTGGTGGGATCCGAGGGGGCGCCCATGAGGAGGTCCTCGGCGCGCTGGTTCATCGGGAACAGCGTGATCTCGCGCAGATTCTCGGCGCCGCAGATCAGCATGATGATGCGGTCGACGCCCGCCGCCATGCCGCCGTGCGGCGGGGCGCCGTACTGGAACGCGCGGTAGAGGCCGCCGAACTTCTCCTCGACCTCGGTCTTCGACTTGCCGGTCAGCTCGAAGGCCTTGACCATCACTTCCGGCAGCTGGTTGCGGATCGAGCCCGAGGCGATCTCGTAGCCGTTGCAGACCATGTCGTACTGGTAGGCCTTGATGGTCAGCGGGTCCCGGTTCTGCAGCGCGTCCAGGCCGCCCTGCGGCATCGAGAACGGGTTGTGGGCGAAGTCGAGCTTCTTCTCCTCCTCGTCCCACTCGTAGAACGGGAAGTCGACGATCCAGCACAGCTCGAAGCGCTCGGTGTCGACGAGGCCGAGTTCGGTGCCGGCGCGGGTGCGCGCCTCGCCGGCGAACTTGTAGAACTTGGCCGGATCACCGGCGACGAAGAAGGCGGCGTCGCCCTCGCCGAGGCCGAGTTGGACGCGGATCGCCTCGGTGCGCTCCGGGCCGATGTTCTTGGCGATTGGGCCGGCGCCCTCGAGCGCGCCGTTCTCGCTGCGCCAGAAGATGTAGCCGAGACCGGGCTGGCCGGCGGTCTGCGCCCACGAGTTCATCCGGTCGCAGAAGGCGCGCGAGCCGCCGGTACGGGCCGGGATCGCCCAGACCTCGGTGCGGGCGTCCGCCTCGATCATGCGGGCGAACACCTTGAAGCCCGAGCCGGCGAAATGCTCGGTCACCGCCTGCATCTCGATCGGGTTCCGGAGGTCCGGCTTGTCGGAGCCGTACTTGCGGATCGCGGTGTCGTAGGGGATGCGCGGGAACACCTCGGTGACCGGCTTGCCCTCGGCGAACTCCACGAACAGGCCGCGCAGCACCGGCTCCATGGTCGCCCAGATGTCCTCCTGAGTGACGAAGCTCATCTCGAGGTCGAGCTGGTAGAACTCGCCCGGCAGGCGGTCGGCGCGCGGGTCTTCATCGCGGAAGCAGGGCGCGATCTGGAAATAGCGGTCGAAGCCGGCGACCATCAACAGCTGCTTGTACTGCTGCGGCGCCTGCGGCAGCGCGAAGAACTTGCCGGGATGGATGCGCGAGGGCACCAGGAAGTCGCGCGCGCCCTCGGGCGAGGACGCGGTCAGGATCGGCGTCGAGTATTCGGTGAAGCCGGCCGCGTCCATGCGCCGGCGCATCGCCGCGATCACCTTGGTGCGGGTGACGATGTTGCGGTGCAGCGTCTCGCGGCGGAGGTCGAGGAATCGGTACTTGAGGCGGACGTCCTCGGGATAGTCGGGCTCGCCGAACACCGGCAGCGGCAGCTCGCGCGCCGCCGACAGCACCTCGAGCTCGCGGACGTAGACCTCGACCGCGCCGGTGGCGAGGTTCGGGTTCACCGTCTCGGGCGTGCGCGCCTTCACCTCGCCGTCGATCCGGATCACCCACTCCGACCGCACCGCCTCGGCGGCGGCGAAGGCGGCGGAATCGGGGTCGATCACGCACTGGGTGATGCCGTAGTGGTCGCGCAGGTCGACGAACAGCAGGCCGCCGTGGTCGCGGACGCGGTGGACCCAGCCCGACAGCCGGACATTGCCGCCGACCGCCGAAGCGTCGAGCTGTCCGCAGGTGTGGCTCCGGTAGCGATGCATGGTCGGCGTCCTGTCTGAAGCGGCGAAGGAATGGCGCGAAACGGCCGAAAGCCGCGGACCTCGCGGTCCCGGCGCGCGGGCGGAAGAGCGCACGGCGCACCCGCTTTGTCAAGGATGCGGCCCGCGCCGGGACGGCTCCGGGTGGACGACCCGCGCGGCCGCCGCGGATCGCCGGCGGCGTTGCCGCGACGTCACGAAAGTGGCGAAACGACGTTCGCACCGCCTCTGCCGGCGCGACAGGCGCATACGATTCGGCTATAGAATTTCCTCAGCCATGACGATGATCACCACCATCTCCGCCCTCGCGGAAGCCTGCACCCATCTCGCCCGGTTCGACGCGGTGACGGTGGATACCGAGTTCCTCCGGGAAACGACCTTCTGGCCGAAGCTGTGCGTCGTACAGATGGCGAGCCCCGAGCGGGCCTTCGTCGTCGACGCCCTCGCCCCCGGGCTCGACCTTTCGCCCTTCTTCGACCTGATGCGGGACGAGGCGGTGCTGAAGGTGTTCCACGCCGCCCGGCAGGACATCGAGATCATCTGGCACCTCGGCGGCTTCGTGCCCCACCCGGTGTTCGACACCCAGGTCGCGGCGATGGTCTGCGGCTTCGGCGACTCGATCTCCTACGACCAGCTGGTCGCCCGCGTCAGCGGCGCCCACATCGACAAGACCCACCGCTTCACCGACTGGACGCGCCGGCCGCTGTCGGCGAGCCAGCTCGCCTACGCCGAGGCAGACGTCACCCACCTGCGCGACGTCTACCGCCACCTCGCGGCGACGCTGGAGCGCAAGGGTCGCACCGACTGGGTCGCCGAGGAGATGGAGGTCCTGACCTCGCCGGAGACCTACCGCTCCGATCCCGACGAGGCCTGGCTCCGCCTCAGGATGCGGCTGAAGAAGTCGCGTGAGCTGATCGTGCTCAAGGAAGTCGCCGCCTGGCGCGAGCGCGAGGCCCAGGGCCGCGACGTGCCGCGCTCGCGCGTGCTCAAGGACGACACCCTGTTCGAGATCGCCACCCACGCCCCGACCACGGTCGCCGCCCTCGGCGAGCTGCGCACCGTGCCGCGCGGCTGGGAGCGCTCGAGGGCCGGCGAGGACGTGGTCGCCGCCGTGACGCGGGCGCTCGAGATCCCCAAGGAGCAGTGGCCGCGCGCGCCCAAGGGCCGTCAGGCGCCCGAGGGCTCCGGCGCGGTGGTCGACCTTCTCAAGGTGCTGCTGAAGCAGGTCAGCGACGACGAGGGCGTCGCCGCCAAGATCATCGCCACCGTCGACGAACTCGAGGAGATCGCCGCCGACGACGGGGCCGACGTGCCGGCGCTGCGCGGCTGGCGCCGCGAGCTGTTCGGCGAGCGCGCCCTCGCGGTCAAGCGCGGCGAGATCGCCTTCGCCTACGACGGCAAGCGCGTCGTCACCGTCGAGATGCCCGGCCGGGCACCGGCGGCGGCCAAGTCCGCGGCGGAGTGAGGCCAGGGCATTCGCGCGAAGCCGTAGTCATCCTTCCCCTCGGGGGAAGGTGGCCCGAAAGGCCGGAAGGGGTCGTCCTCGTGGGGCGGACCAAGCACTTTTGGGTCGAAGGGAGCCTCGCTCCGATCCATAACGGGCAGGCGGAACGGAAAAAGGCGACCCCTCCCCCTCGCTTCGCTCGGACCCTCCCCTGAGGGGAGGGATGAATGGCCGCTCGGAGCAATTGCGCCAGGAGTGGATTGCCCCGGCCGGACTTCGTGAAGGCCGGCCCGTCACCGCGGGACCGGTCCATATCCTGCGTCAGCCGACGATCCGCACCGCGGCGTCGCGGCCGCCGCCGAGCTTGCCGAGCTGGACGAGCCGCTTCAGCAGGCGCTCGCCGACGAGGTCGGCGAGGTCGCCGGGGATCTCGAGTACCAGGGTCTCGCCGTCCATCGACAGCCGCGTCCGTGGCACCACCCCCGGCATCGACGCCGAGATCAGGTAGGCGACCCGCAGCGCCGCGCCGAGCGTGCGCGCGCGCTCCTTCAGCCGCGTCGAGGCGAGTTCGCGGATGCGCGGGCTGACGGGATCGTCGACGAGGCCGACGTGGCGGAAGAACACCGCCAGCGACAGATAGGCCCGGCCGGGATGGTCGACGCCGACGAAGGAGGCGTTGGAGAGGATGCCGAGGCTCTGCTCGCCGCGATAGTCCGGATGGGCACGCCAGCCGATGTCGGACACGAGGCAGCCGGCAGCGCGCAGGCGCGCCTCGTCCTCGGTCTCGTCGATGCCGAGGGCCGCGAAGGCTTCGGCGGTCCACGGGATCAGTTCCTCGGCGTGACGCGGCGAGCGCGAACGCAGCAGGTTGAGCTCGCGGCAGGCCTCGAGCAGCGGATCGCGGGCGCGCTCCTCCTCGGCAAGGCGCTCGTAGAGGTGGCCCTCGCGCACGCCGAGCGCGGAGATGATCACCTGGCTCGGCCGCAGGGCCCGCACGACCTGTTCCAGCACCAGCGCGCCGAACGGCAGCAGCGCGCGCCGCGCCTTCGACACCACCTCGATCTGGTCGATCGATTCGAGCTCTCGCCGCGCCACCACGCGCGCGAACTCCAGCGCCTCGTCGGCGCGGATCGCGTAGTGGTGCATCACGTGCAAGGGATAGCCGACCTCGGCCATGTGCAGGCGGGCGAGCGAGCGCCAAGTGCCGCCGACGGCGTAGAACGGCCGACCTTCGCAGGGCACCATCTCGCCGGCGCCGGCGAGCGCCTCGGCGACGATCTTCTCGGCCTTGCGGACCGAGCCCTCGGCAGCCTCCTCGAGGCGCAGCCCGCCGAGCGGCAGGCTGCGGCCCTTGCCGATCGTGCCGGCCTCGACCGAGACCAGTTCCAGGCTGCCGCCGCCCATGTCGCCGACGACGCCCGACGCCTTGTGGAAGCCGGAGATCACGCCGAGCGCGGACAGCCGCGCCTCGTCGGGCCCCGACAGCAGGTTCACCGGCGCGCCGCAGATCTTCTCGACCGCGCGCAGGAACTCCGGGCCGTTGGCGGCGTCGCGGGAGGCGGCGGTGGCGAGGATGTAGGTCTCGACCGATCCGGACTGGTCGGCCAGCAGCTTGAAACGACGGATCGCGGCGAGCGCGTCGTCGACCGACTGCGGCTGCATCCGCCCGCTCGACGCGAGGCCCTTGCCGAGACCGGCGAGGACCTTCTCGTTGAAGAGCATGGTCGGCGAGCGCGTCAGCCGCTCATAGATCACCAGCCGCACCGAGTTCGAGCCGATGTCGATGACCGACACCGGCCCGTGTCCGGGCAGACGACCCGGCGCGTCAGCCGGCGGCGGCAGCGGCCTGTCGGCGGCGGCGTCGGGGGATCGGCTTGGGGGAGTCCGTTTCGAGCGAATGTCCGCGACCCGACAGCGAGGGGTTTGTCATGAAGTACTGGTGCGCGTTGAAGGGCTCGTCGCCCTCCTCCGCCACGATGCGCTCGTGACCGCCGTTCGGCAGCAACCGCCAGCTCTGCTGGTTGTCCCGGATGCTCGCGACCATGATCTGGTCGACCACCTGGGCATGCACGGTCGCGGTCGTCAGCGGCACCAGAACCTCGACGCGGCGATCGAGGTTCCGCGGCATCATGTCGGCCGATCCGATGTAGACCGTCGCCTGCGGCGAAGGCAAGCCGTGGCCATTCCCGAAGCAGAAAATGCGGTGGTGCTCGAGGAAGCGGCCGACGATCGACTTGGCGCGGATATTCTCGGAGAAACCGGGGATTCCCGGCCTCAGGCAGCAGATGCCGCGGACCACCACGTCGATCGACACGCCGGCCTGGCTCGCCCGGTAGAGCGCGTCGATGACGTCGGAATCCACAAGAGAATTCATCTTCAGCCAGATCTGCGCCGGGCGGCCGGCCCGGGCGTGCTCGATCTCGCGCTCGATGCAGCCGACGATGGTCGAGCGCAGCGACAGCGGGCTCATGGCGAGCTTGCTCAGCGACTGCGGCTCGGCGTAGCCGGTGATGAAGTTGAACACCCGCGCGACGTCCTGCGCGATCACCTTGTCGGCGGTGAAATAGGACAGGTCGGTGTAGATGCGGGCGGTGATCGGATGGTAGTTGCCGGTGCCGATGTGGCAGTAGGTCACGAGATGGCCGGCCTCGCGGCGCACCACCATCGACAGCTTGGCGTGGGTCTTCAGCTCGATGAAGCCGAACACCACCTGGACGCCGGCGCGCTCGAGGTCGCGGGCCCAGCGGATGTTGGCCTCCTCGTCGAAGCGGGCCTTGAGCTCGACCAGCGCGGTCACCGACTTGCCGGCCTCGGCCGCCTCGATCAGGGCGCGCACGATCGGGCTGTCGTTGGAGGTGCGGTAGAGCGTCTGCTTGATCGCGACCACTTCCGGGTCGGCCGCCGCCTGACGCAGGAACTGCACCACCACGTCGAACGACTCGTAGGGATGGTGGACGATCAGGTCCTTCTGGCGGATCGCGGCGAAGCAGTCGCCGGCGTGCTCGCGGATGCGCTCGGGGAAGCGCGGCGCATAAGGCGTGAACTTCAGCTCGGGCCGATCGAGGCCGACCAACTGGCCGAGTTCGTTCAGCGCCAGCGCACCGTCGACCAGGAACATCTCGTCGGGGGCCGAGCCGATCGCCTCGGCGACGAAGTCGCGCAGGCCGACCGGCGTCGCGCTCTCGAATTCGAGGCGGATCACCGAGCCGCGGCGCCGGCGCTTCAGCGCCGATTCGAACAGGCGGACGAGATCCTCGGCCTCCTCTTCGACCTCGAGGTCGCTGTCGCGGATGACGCGGAAGGCGCCCTGCCCCTTCACGACGTAGCCGGGGAACAGCCGGCCGATGAACATCGTGATCAGCTGCTCCATCATGATGAAGCGGGCGACCGGGGTCTCCTCGCGCTCCGGCAGGCGGACGAAGCGCTCGATCTTGGCGGCCATGCGGATCAGGGCGGTCATCCGCGAGGCGTCCTTCACCCGCTCGAGGTCGAGCGCGACGGTGAAGCCGAGGTTCGGGATGAACGGGAACGGGTGCGCCGGATCGACCGCGAGCGGCGTCAGCACCGGGAAGATCGCCTGCAGGAAGTGGTCCTCGAGCCAGGCGATGTCGGCGGGCGACAGCGTGTCGGGCTGAACCAGCACGATGCCGACCTCGGCGATCTCGGCGCGCAGGTGAACCCAGCGCTGCTGCTGGGCGGCGGCGAGTTCGGAGGCGGCGGCGGAGATCCGCGCGAGCTGCTCGGCCTGGGTCAGGCCGTCCTCGGACAGGGTCGAGACGCCCTCGCGGATCTGGCCCTTGATGCCGGCGACGCGCACCATGAAGAACTCGTCGAGGTTGTTCGCCGAGATCGACAGGAAGCGCAGGCGCTCGAGCACCGGGTGCGCCGGATTCTCCGACTCCTCGAGGACGCGGCGGTTGAAGCCGAGCCAGGACAACTCCCGGTTCACGAACCGAACCGGGCTCTCCATGAGCGCCCGGCGCGCGTCGGCGCCGTCGACCGGCCGCTCGCCGCTCAGAAGCTCCTGTTCGGTGAATTCCAAGGTGCCCTCCTCCGCCCGTCACGCAAAGCAGCGTGAGCCATGACAGGAGTTTATGACGCTTTTTCTGCGAAGGCGAAGAGGTCCGTGCCGCTCACTCGTCCTCGCCGGGGGAGAGCAGCTCCGCGGCGAGCGCACGGGTCACGCGCCGGCCGCGCGCCAGCGATTCGCGGTCGAGGGCGTCGACGATCTGCGTCGCGGCGGCGAAGGAGCGCTCCATCCGCGTGACGAGATAGTCGAGCACGCCGGGTTCGACGTCGATCTGGCGGTCGGAGAACAGCTTGACCATGACCCGCTTCAGGAGCTCGTCGTCGGGCGGGCCGAGGAAGGCCGGCTGGGCGGCGCGCAGGCGCGAGACGAGGTCCGGCAGCGTCAGCCCCCAGTCGGAGGGGATGGCGTGGGCGGTGATCAGCACCGAGGCGCCGCGGGCGCGCGCGGCGTTGAGCAGGTGGAACAGCGCGCGCTCGGCGAGCCCCGGCTCGTCGGCGTCCTCGACCGCGACGGCGCCGCGGCCGACCAGTTCGGTCGGGTCGGTGTCGGCGAGGTCGGCGGCGAGCACCACCGGCGCCTGCGCCCGGTCGGCCCAGGCGCGGGTCAGGTGCGTCTTGCCGGAGCCGGGCGGGCCGATCAGCAGCACGACGGCCGCCGGCCAGTCGGGCCAGGCGTCGACGAAGGCGGCGGCGTCCCGGTTGGCCTCGCCGACCAGGAAGTCGGCCCGGCTCATCTGGGGCTCGAAGGGCATCTCCAGCGGCAGTTGCTTCGGCCGTCCGTTGCTCATGGCCTCTGGTGATCCTCTCCGAGAAGGTCGATGCGCCGCGTCGGCACCTCGAGCGTGGCGGTGCGGCCGCGGTAGAGCGCACTCGCCAGATATTGCGCCAGCGCGAAGCGGATCAGCACCGCGATCGCGGTGGTCGCCGGCACGGCGACCAGCATGCCGACGAAGCCGAACAGCGCGCCGAAGGCGAACAGGGCGAACATCAGCCAGACCGGGTGCAGGCCGACGCTGTTGCCGATCAGCTTGGGCTGCAGGATGTTGCCCTCGATGAACTGGCCGAGGGCGAAGACGCCGGCGACCACGGCGACCCAGGTCCAATCCGGCCAGAACTGCACGATCGCGACGCCGATCGCCAGGATGCCGCCGACGATCGAGCCGACGTAGGGGATGAAGCTGATCAGGCCCGCGAACAGGCCGATCAGCAGGCCGAAGTTGAGGCCGCACAGCGTCAGCCCGATCGCGTAGAAGGCACCGAGCAGCGCCGACACCGAGACCTGCCCGCGCACGAAGTTGGAGACGCCCTGGTCCATCTCGCGGGCGAGCCGGCGGACGGTGATCTGGTGGTCGCGCGGGATCCAGCTGTCGACCTTCTTCACCATGTGGTCCCAGTCGAGCAGCATGTAGAACGCGACCACCGGCGTCACCACCAGCAGCGACACGATCGACATCAGCGCCTGCCCGCCGTTCCACAGCGAGGCCATGATGGTGCCGAGCCAGGAGGCGCCCTGGTTGACGATCTCGCCGAGCGAGCCCTTGACGTCGGTCGGCGACAGCTTGAGCGCGCCGAAGATCCGCTTGCCGGCGGTCGAGTTGACGAATCGCTGCAGGCGGTTGGCGTAGTCCGGCAGGTCGGTGAGGAAGCCGGTGAGCTGGGTGCCGAGCACCGGCACCAGCACGATCAGCAGCAGCACCGTCATCATCAGGAAGGCGACGAGGATCAGCACGGTCGCGATCGTGCGCGACAGGCCGGCGCGCTCGAGGCTGTCGGCGACGGGATCGAGCAGGTAGGCGAGCGCCATGCCGGCCACGAACGGCAGCAGCACGCCGGAGAAGACGTAGAGCAGCAGTACGAAGACCGCCGCCGCCCCGAGCCAGAACAGGATGGTCGACCGCAGTTTCACGCGCCGCTCCCCTCCGCCGGTCCCGCCATGTGCCGTGCCCAGCCGATGAGGTAGGCCGCCGCCGAACCGATCGTCAAGGCGGCGACGATCCAGCCGAGCGCCGGAACCACCGGTCCGAGGGCGATGCCGAGGCCGAGTTCCCCGAGGACGACGGCCGCGAACAGGATCTGCGCCGCCGTGTTGGTCTTGGAGATGAGCAGCGGCACGATCGGCACCGGCCGGGTCACGATCCACGACAGGATCACGCCGCCGACGATCAGCACGTCGCGGCTGACCACCAGCAGCACCAGCCAGGCCGGGATCGCGCCGACGATGCCGAGCGTGACGTAGATCGAGACCAGCAGTGCCTTGTCCGCGACCGGATCGAGATAGCGGCCGAGTTCGCTCGCCTGCCCCGGCACGTGGCGGGCGATCGCCCCGTCGACGGCGTCGGAGATGCCGGCGGCGACGAACAGCGCGAAGGCGGCGCCGTAGTCGCGGTCCATCAGCAGCAGCACGACCACCGGCACCGCCACGAGGCGGACCAGGGTGATGATGTTCGGCAGCGTCAACTCGACCCCGCGTCCTTCGCGCCCCGAGATCACCGTGACATGGGGATCGGCCGGCGTCCATCAATGCGGAATCGCCCGCGGACGTTCCGATTCCGTGGGCGGCGGGCGGATCTGCGGCGGATTGGTCTTGAGTTCGGTGCGAGATTGCGGTTCTTGGCCCCAAATCCCAAGTCCACGAAGGGCCAGTCGGCATGCAGGGCAGGAACGGTCTCACCTACCGCGACGCGGGTGTCGACATCGACGCGGGCAACGCCCTGGTCGACCGCATCAAGCCGCTCGTCAAGGCGACCCGCCGCGTCGGTGCCGACGCCGACATCGGCGGCTTCGGCGGCCTGTTCGACCTGAAGGCCTGCGGCTACCGCGACCCGGTGCTGGTCGCCGCCAACGACGGCGTCGGCACCAAGCTGCGCGTCGCCATCGAGGCCGACCGCCACGGCACCGTCGGCATCGACCTCGTCGCCATGAGCGTCAACGACCTCGTGGTGCAGGGCGCCGAGCCGCTGTTCTTCCTCGACTACTTCGCCACCGGCAAGCTCTCGGTCGACACCGCCGCCGACGTGATCGCCGGCATCGCCGAGGGTTGCCGCATCGCCGGCTGCGCCCTGATCGGCGGCGAGACCGCCGAGATGCCCGGCATGTACGCCGACGGCGACTACGACCTCGCCGGCTTCGCGGTCGGCGCCGTCGAGCGCGACGGCATCCTGCCGCGCCGCGACGTCGGCGCCGGCGACGTCGTGCTCGGGCTTGCCTCTTCCGGCGTCCACTCCAACGGCTATTCGCTGGTGCGCAAGATCGTCGAGCGCTCCGGCCTCTCCTACGGCGACGACGCCCCGTTCGCGCCCGGCACCAGCCTCGGCGAGGCCCTGCTCGCGCCGACGCGGATCTACGTGAAGTCCGTGCTCGCCGTGCAGCGCGAGACCGGCGCGCTCAAGGCGCTCGCCCACGTCACCGGCGGCGGCTTCGTCGACAACATCCCGCGCGTGCTGCCCGAGAAGGTGTCGGCGCGGATCGACCTCTCCGCCGTCGCGGTGCCGCCGGTGTTCGGCTGGCTCGCTCGCGAGGGCGGCCTCGACGAGGCCGAGATGGTGCGCACCTTCAACTGCGGCGTCGGCATGATCGTCGTTGTCGCCGCCGCCGACGCCGACCGGGTCGCCGCCGCCTTCGCCGCCGCGGGCGAGACCGTCTGCCGCCTCGGCGTGCTCGAGGCCGACGCAGACGGCCCGCGCACCCTGTTCGAGGGCCGTCTGGCGTCATGACCACGCGGGCGCGCGCCTGCACGACGTCCTCCGTCGGCACGCGCCTGCGTCGCGCCGTCGAACTCTTGCGTGCCCGTGCGGACGCGCTCGCCTTCCTGGTCCGTCTCGCCGCGGCCGTCGCCCTGCACCGCCGCAGCGCGGCGCGCTGCTTCTGCTTCGCCGTCTCGCGCAACAAGCACGCCGCCGTGCGGGCCGAGCATCCCGCGGCGCGGATCGTGTCCTGCCGCATCCACAAGGTGGGCGACGGCTATGCCGAGCAGCCCGCCTTCGTCCGGCGCGCCGCCCGGCGCCTCGTCCGCGCTGCCCATGCCGCCGGCATGCCGATCGCCGTATGGGGCTACGCGGACCGCCTCGCCCTCGGCGTCGACTTCGCCGGCGACGCGCCGGTGGAGCGGCTGGAGCGCGCGGTCTGGGGCCCGCCCGTCGATTCCGACGCGCCGGTGTTCGCCTACGTGCTCGACCGTGGGGCCCCGTATTTCGACGGCCGCCGGGCCACCGACCTCGAACGGGCGGCCGAAACGGTCGGCGACGCCGAGCTGGCCGAGGACGACGCCCTGCTCGACCGCCTGCTCGCCGGCCGCTTTCAGAAATACGCCGGCCTCGGCGGCGACCTCGCCGTCGATCTCGGCCCCGAGGACCTGGTGATCGCCGGCCAGTGCGTCGGCGACGCCGCCTGGATCGAGACCGACGCCCTCGTCGAGGACAACGTCGCGCTGGTGCTCGCCGCCGTCGCCGATATCCCCGCCCGACGCGTGTTCTACAAGCCCCATCCGTTCAACCGCACCAAAGCGGCCGATCGCGAGCGCCTCGCGGCTGTACCCGGTCTCGTCCAGCTCGACCCGGCCACGGCCTTCGCCGCCATCGTCGAACGTCGGCCGAAGATCGCCGTCGCGACGTCCGGCGCCGGGCTCGAGGCGGCGGTGCGCGGCTGCGAAGTGCACACCTTCGGCACCTCCTTCTATTCGCACCGAGGCTTCACGGTCGACCGCACCGTCTGCGACCGCCGCCGGCGCCGTCTCGACGCGCGCGCGATGCTCGCGGTGACCCTGTTCCATTACACGCGCTACGCCGACCGTGCCGCCGGGCGTGCGCTCGCCGCCCGCGAGGCGGTCGAGCGCATCCTCGGCGCGCCGGCAGGAGGACGTCCTTGAGCCAAGACAAGTGCCCTGTCGGCGTCCTGATCTCGGGGCGCGGCTCCAACATGGCGGCGCTGGTCGAGGCCGCCGAAGCGCCCGGCTATCCCGCCCGCATCGCCGTGGTGATCGCCAACAAGGCCGACGCGGCCGGGCTCGACTTCGCCCGCGCCCGCGGCATCCCGGCGATCGCCGTGCCGCACCGCGACTTCGCCGACAAGGCCGCGTTCGAGACCGCGATGACCGCCGAGCTCGAGCGCCACGGCGTCGAGCTGGTCTGCCTCGCCGGTTTCATGCGGCTGCTGTCGCCGGTGTTCATCGAACGCTGGCGCGACCGGCTGATCAACATCCATCCGTCGCTGTTGCCGGCCTACCGCGGGCTGCACACCCACGAGCGCGCCCTCGCCGACGGCGTCCGTGTCGCCGGCTGCACCGTGCATTTCGTGGTGCCCGAGGTCGACGCCGGCCCGATCGTCGCCCAGGCCGCCGTGCCGGTGATGCCCGGCGACGACGCCGACGCCCTCTCCGCCCGCGTCCTCGCCGCCGAGCACCGCCTCTACCCGCACGCCCTCGCCCTGGTGGCGAGCGGCGCGGCCCGCGTCGAGGGCGGCGCCGTCGTGCTCACCGGCGTCGGCGCGGCGCCCGCCCCGCTGATCGTCCCGCCGATCCCGTCCTGAGAACGCGTCGACGGGGACGGGCATCGCCCGTCCCCGTCTCTCGCCGCCCGGTCGCGGGCCGGCCCGTGCGGGCGGGTCAGCGCACGACCAGACGGACCCGGAGGGTGGCGACGTCGCCGATCGCGTCGCGGTTCACCACCTTGATGTTGCCGTCGTAGGTGCCGGCCGGCAGGAAGAAGGCGGCGGCGGAGGGGCGCACGGTGATCCGGGTCGAGCTGCCGGCGGCGATCGAACCGGAGCCGACGCTGGTCTCGAGGAAGACCGGCACGTCGCGGACCTCGAAGCCGAGCCGGGAGCCGGTGGCGCGGATCGTGAAGCTGCGGCCGGCCGGCGAGAACGAGGTCAGGCTGGACTTGGTCAGGATCTGGCGCGCGGTCGGCGCGGCCGACAGGTCGGGATTCTCGGCGCGGACCTTGGCGGCGGCGTCGTCGAGTTCGATGCGGGAGCGGATCAGCGTGCCGCCCGGGCGGGTGTCGCGGATCGGCCGGCCGGTGGCCTTCAGCGCGGCCTCGATGCGGGCGACGGTGGCGGTCGGCTCGACGCTCTTGATCGCGGCGAAGGCGGCGGCGACGTGCGGCGTCGCCATCGAGGTGCCCTGCAGCCCGGCGAAGCCGCCGCCCGGCACCGACGACTGGATCACCGAGCCCGGCGCCAGCAGATCGACCATCCGGTTCATGTTCGAGAAAACCGAGACGCGGTCGGTGGCGGTGTCGGTCGAGCCGACGGTGACGGCGCTCGAGATGCAGGCCGGCGAGCCGACCGCGTCGGTGAAGCCGTCGTTGCCGGAGGCGATCACGGTGGCGACGCCGCGGCTGCGCAGGGCGTCGATCTGCGCCTTCATCAGGCCGTTGACGAGGTCGCAGTCGCCGGTGTTGCGGCCGCCGCCGAGGCTCATGTTGACGGCGGCGATCGGCGTGCCCGGCAGGTCGGCGCGGTTGACCCGCTCGATGACGAAGCCGAGCGCGTCGAGGAGGTCGAGGCCGTTGAAGCGCACGCAGGGGGCGCGCTCGTTGCCGCAGTCCACGACCATCGAGCCGGCCATGATCGGCAGGATCTTCGCGCCCGGCGCGACGCCCCGGCGCGGCCCGGTGGCGGTGCGGTTGACGCCGGCGACGATGCCGGCGACGTGGGTGCCGTGGAAGCAGCCGCTGACCAGCGGGCCGCAGTCGTCGCCGGCACCGGTGGCGATCTCGGTGTCGCCGCCCGAGGGGCAGAGGCTCGACATCACGAAGGGGATGTTGGACGAGAAGCAGGCCTGCTTCAGGGTGACCTTGCCCCTGAGGAACGGGTGGTCGAGGTCGACGCCGGTGTCGATCACCGCGACGGCGGTGTTGCGGCCGTCCGCGCCCGCCGCGATCGCCGCCGGCGCACCGATCCGCGGCAGGCTGGCGTCGAGGGTCGGCGAGAACACCTGCTCGAGCTGGATCGCGGTGACGGCGGGATCGGCGGCGAGCTCGGCGAGTTCGGCCGCCGTCACCGTCACCGAGAAGCCCGGGGCGTAGCGCGAGCGCTTGATCGCCATCCGCTTTGCCGTGGTGCCGGCGAGGGCCGCGGTGCCGAGGGCCGAGCGGATCCGGGTCGTCTGCTCGCCCGGCAGCGCCGCGAGGTAGCCGTCCGGCACGCCGGCCCAGTGCGGCAGGTCCTTGCCGTTCCAGGCTGTGGCGTAGCGCACGGTGACGCGCACGCTGCCCTCGGCCTTCAGCCGGGCGTCGATGGCGGCGCCGTCCTGCACCACGGCGGCGGCGCCGGCGGAAAGGGTGGAAGCCGCGAGCAGGCAGGCGGCGAGGAAGGTCCTGGGCGTGGTCACGGGCGTTGCTCCGACGATCGATCCGGACCGCTACGGGCCCGTTGCCACCAATCTCGCCGAGCCACGCCCGCCGCGCTGTTTCCACGGGAACAAGGGGTTGGCGACCGCGCAAACGAAAACGACCGGCCCGCGGCGGCGGAACCGGTCGTTCGATCGGATCATCCGAAATGGCTGGGTGCGCGCCCGCTCAGTCCTTGACGACGCTGATGTCCGGGGCGTCGACCGCCTTCATGCCGACGACGTGGTAGCCGCTGTCGACGTGGTGGACCTCGCCGGTGACGGCGCGGCCGAGGTCGGACAGGAAGTAGACGGCGCTGTCGCCGACCTCCTCGATCGTGACCGTGCGGCGCAGCGGCGCGTTGTACTCGTTCCACTTCAGAATGTAGCGGAAGTCGCCGATGCCGGAGGCGGCGAGTGTCTTGATCGGGCCGGCCGAGATGGCGTTGACGCGGATGCCCTTCGGGCCGAGGTCGACGGCGAGATACTTCACGCTGGCCTCGAGCGCGGCCTTGGCGACGCCCATGACGTTGTAGTGCGGCATCACCTTCTCGGCGCCGTAATAGGTCAGCGTCAGGATCGAGCCGCCGTCGGTCATCAGCTTCTCGGCGCGCTGGGCGATCGCCGTCAGCGAATAGGCCGAGATGTTCATGGTGCGGGCGAAGTTGTCCGGCGTGGTGTCGACGTAGCGGCCGGTCAGCTCGTCCTTGTCGGAGAAGGCGATCGCGTGCACCAGGAAGTCGAGCTTGCCCCAGCGCGCCTCGACCTCGGCGAACACGGCGTCGATCGTGCTGCCGTCGGTGACGTCGCAATGGCCGACGACGATCGCGCCGAGTTCCTCGGCGAGCGGCTCGACGCGCTTCTTCAGGGCGTCGCCCTGGTAGGTCAGCGCCAGCTCGGCACCGGCTTCGCGACAGGCCTTGGCGATGCCCCAGGCGATCGACCGGTTGTTCGCGACGCCCATGATCAGGCCGCGCTTGCCCGCCATCAGCCCGGAAACAGCCATCGTTCTCTCCTGAATACCAACCAAAGTCGCGGCCGCCCCGTATGGCACGGGGCTATTGCTTAGGCAAGAAGCCGCCTGGACGGGATGTCGCACTTTTCTCATCCGATTGTTACAAGGTCGGGGAGCCCTCCCGCCGGCGTCCGGCGAGCCCGTCCGCCCTCCGACCGAGCCCGCCGTCCATGGCCGACGACAGCCTCTCCGCCTTCCTCGCCGGCGCCGCCGCCGCCATCGGCGCTCGCCACGTCGTCACCGATCCGGCCGATCAGGCGCGCCATCTGGTCGAGTGGCGCGGGCTCTATCGCGGCGAGACGCCAGCGGTGCTGCGGCCCGGCACCACCGCCGAGGTCGCCGAGATCGTCCGCCTCGCCGCCGCGACGCGGACGCCGCTGGTGCCGCAGGGCGGCAACACCGGCCTCGTCGGCGGTCAGATCCCGGTGCCCGGTGCCGGCGAGGTGGTGGTGTCGCTGGAACGGCTCGACCGGATCCGCGCCGTCGACGCCGCCGGCTACACCGTCACCGTCGAGGCCGGTGCGACGCTGGAGGCCGTCCACGCCGCGGCCGAAGCGGTCGACCGCCTGTTCCCGCTGACGCTGGCGTCCCAGGGCAGTTGCAGGATCGGCGGCAACGTCTCGACCAACGCCGGCGGCACCGCCGTGCTCTCCTACGGCAACACCCGCGATCTCGTGCTCGGCCTCGAGGTGGTGCTCGCCGACGGCCGCGTCCTGAACGGGCTGCGCCGGCTGCGCAAGGACAACGCCGGCTACGACCTCAAGCAGCTGTTCATCGGCACGGAGGGCACGCTCGGGATCGTCACCGCGGCGGTGCTGAAGCTGCTGCCGCGCCCGCGCGAGGTCGCGGTCGCCTTCGTCGGGCTCGACGGGCCGGCCGAGGCGCTGGCGCTGCTCGCCCGTGCCCGCGACGAAGCCGGATCGTCGGTCACCGGCTTCGAGGTGATGGCCGGCGGCGCGGTCGCCTTCGCGCTCCGCCATCTCGCCGGCGCGCGGCGGCCGACCGCGGCCGACCATCCCTGGTACGTGCTGGTCGAGATCTCCTCGGGGGCGGCCGACGGCACGGCGCGCCGCCTGCTCGAGACCGCCCTCGCCGAGGCGATCGAGGCCGGCGAGGTCGCGGACGCGGTCGTGGCCAGCAGCCTCGGTCAGGCCGCCGAGTTCTGGCGCCTGCGCCACGGCCTGTCGGAGGTTCAACGCCACGAGGGCGCCTCGATCAAGCACGACGTCTCGGTGCCGCTCGCCGACCTCCCCGCCTTCCTGGTCGAGGCGGAGGCCGCCGTCCGCGCCGCCTTCCCGGGCTGCCGCCCGGTGCCGTTCGGCCACATGGGCGACGGCAACATCCACTTCAACGTCAGCCAGCCCATCGGCGCCGACGGCGCGGCCTTCCTCGCCCGCTGGGACGAGATGAACGCCGTCGTCCACGCGGTGGTGCGGCGCTACGACGGCTCCGTCGCCGCCGAACACGGCGTCGGTCGCCTCAAGCGCGACCTGCTCGCCGAAACCCGCGACCCGGTCGAGATCGAACTGATGCGCCGTCTCAAGACCACGCTCGATCCCCTAGGAATCCTGAATCCCGGACGGGTGATCCAGGCCCCCTGAGCCCGGCTCATTCCCCCGCCAGGAACGCCGTCCAGCGTCCGTCGGCGGCGATCTCGACGTGGAAGAAGCCGTAGGCGCCGGCCGCCCGCATGCCCTCGAAGTCGCCGGCGGTGAGGATGCGGAACAGTTCCACCATCTGCGGCGCCGTCAGCGCATCCAGGGGATAGCGCGCGAAATAGGGCCAGACGTAGCGCTCGTCCGCCGTGCCGGCGTCGACGCGGACCCAACCGGCGTCGAGCACGTCGAGCAGGATGGCGAGCACCTCGCGGCCCTCCTCGTCGCCCGATTCGGCGCGCAGCACCTCGATCGGATCGCCGCCGTCGAGGCTGGAGACCCGCGTGGGCGGCGTCGCCCGCTCGATCAGCGCGCGCAGTTGCTCGGGGTCGCCGGTCCGCGCGGCGGCGATCACCGCCTCGCGGGTCGCCCGCACGGCGGGGGGCAACGCTTCGGTGCCATAGCGGACCTCCGGCAGCGGCCCGGAATAGGGCTCGGCCGTGCTCGGGGCGCGCACGCCGTCCGGATCGTCCTCGACGGCGTCGGGTTCGGGCGGTTCGGCCGAGAACGGCGTGCCGTCCCTCGGGATCACCAGAGAGCCGCCGCCGGGCAGCGGCGGCGCCCCGCCCGTCGCCGGCTCCGTGACGCCGGCGGCGAGGCGGATCGGCGCCCGCGATTCGGCCGCGGCCACGCCGGTCGACAGCACCAGCGACGCCGCGAGCAGGACGGCGGCGCGGCGGAGGAGAACGGGCGTTGCGTCGAGGTCGGAGGTCATGCGAGGCGGATCCGGTCGGCGAGTCTCGAGGACGCGGCTGCCGACTCCTAGACGAATGCGCGCGCCCGACAAAGCGGGAAGCGGCATCGTGAGCCGCCGCGATGCGACGGCGGCTTCCCTTCGCGGCGGTCGGCCGTGCTAGGGTCCGGCGGCACGGCCCGCCGCGCCGCACCGAAGGAGTGGAACCACCGCATGACCTTGGCGCAGTTGCTGTTCGCCGGCGCCGTGATCGGCCTGGTCATGGCCGTTCCCGTCGGGCCGGTGAACCTGCTCGCGATCTCGCGGACGCTGCGCTACGGCTTCGTCGCCGGTTTCGTGGCCGGGCTCGGCGGCATGGTCGCCGACACGCTGCTCGCCGCCATCGCCGCCTACGGCGTCACCTGGGTGATCGACTTCGTCGAGGGCAACGCCCGACCGATCCAGTTCGCCGGCGGCGTCCTGCTCCTGGTGATGGGGATCGCGGCGATGCGCTCGCATCCCCATCTCGACCGCGCCGCGGCGGTCGCCTCGTCGGGTGGCGTGCTGCGCGGCGGTGTCTCCGCCTTCTTCATGACGATGACCAACCCGGGCGCGGCGCTCGCCATGCTCGCCCTTTTCGGCAGCCTCGGCGACATCGACGCCGACGGTCTGCAGGGCGCCCGCGCCGCGGCGGTGGTCGCCGGCGTCGCCGCCGGTTCGACGCTGTGGTGGTTCGTGCTCGCGAGCATCGTGCGCCACGTCCGCGGCCGCCTCGGCGACGCCTGGCTCCACGCGGTCAACCGCACCGCCGGCATCGTGCTCGTGGTGTTCGGGGCGGGCCTGATCGCCAGCCTCGCCCTCGGCATCCGCCTGTTCTAGACCCGCCGCCGGCTCACTGCAGCGTGCGGTTCACCGTGTAGCCGCCGGAGGCGATCTTCTCGGGCAGCTCGCCGATCAGGTTGGCGACGCACTCCTCGCCGAAGCACTCCACCAGCGTCGCGATCGCGGCGAACAGGGCGGCGTGGGCGACCGCGTCGACGGGAAGGCCGTCGGTCTCGGCGTCCTCGAAGGCGCGCTCCAGGTGACCCATGGCCCGCTGCTTGACGTTCTCGCCGGCTCCGACCTCGATCGGCTCGAACACCTCGTCCCGCATGTCGGACATCTCGACGCAACCTCGTCACGCACGGCCCGAATCCCGCCCGCGGCGGAACGATGACCGTCATGGCGACCCTAGCACCCGGCCCCCCGGGTGCAAGACCAATGATTAATGTTCGTTAACGGCATTGCGGACACCCGGTTAATCCGGGGGTAACCCTGCCGCGCCAGCCCCACCCGTGCCCGCGGCCCCGCCGCCGCGCCCGTCGGCGAGGCGCGAGCCGACCTCCGCGCCCTCGGCGAGATAGCGTTGCAGCAGTGCGCGGGTGCGCGCGGTGCAGACCCGATGCACGGCCGCCAGCGTGCGCGTGCCGCGGTTGAAGGCGGCGACGTAGCGCCGGCGCTCCTCGGCTCCGAATCGCTGGGCGTCGACGATCGCCTCCATCCGCCCGCGCCACGCATCCGGCTCGGCGGTGCCGCAGAGCTGGTCGAGATAGGACGTCGCCCCGAGGATCTCGGCGAATCGGGTCAGGTCCGCCTCGAACGGGCGCGCGGCCGGCGCCGGATCGTCCGCGGCGGCGGCCGCGACGGTGGCGGCGAGGAGGACGACGACGGCGGCCGCGGCACCCTGCATACCCTCCCTCCCCGCCCCGAATCGACGGCGCGCAGCCTCGCCCCTCATCGTGGCGGCTCTCCGGCACGTGCGCCGGTGGCCGCGACGAAATGGCCGAGCCGCGGCGTGGTGTCGAGGGAGGCGATCTCGTCCGGGGCGAAGTAGCGGGCGTCGGCCGCGTCGGAGGCGGCCACCGGGGCGGAATCGTCGAGGGCGCGGGCGGCGTGCACCAGCAGCACGTGGTGGCCGAGGAGCACGCCGGCCGAATCGCGGCGGACGATCTCGTGGACGAGCGGTTCGCCGACGATCTCGACGACGAGGCCGGTCTCCTCCATCACCTCGCGCCCGACGGCGTCGGCGACCGCCTCGCCCGGCTCGACGTGGCCGCCGGGAAAGGTCCACAGCCCCGAGAGCGGCGCCTGACCGCGCCGGATCAGCAGCACGCGCCCGGCGCGCCAGACGCCGGCGCTGACCGCCAGACGGGGCAGGACGGGGCTCACCCGAAGATCGCGTCGACCGCCGACTGGGCGTCGGCCGAATCCTCGGTGACCAGCGTGACCGGCGGCGCACCGTTGATCAGGCCCATGGCGTGCGCCAGCAGCGGCTTCACCCGCATCTCGGTGAGATCGGTCACCGCCTCGAGCGGCAGCGCGTCCATCGGCGCCTCGGTGATCATGCGCTGGACGTCGCCGAGGGCCTTGTCGATGTTGCGCACCGTGCTCTCGAAGGCGGCGCGGCGGACGGGATCGACGGCGCCGTAGGCGGCGATGGCGAGGTCGCGCTCCTTGAAGTGCGAGCGGCGGAAGTGCTCGACGTAGCTGCGCGGCAGCCAGGCGACCACGTCGGGCGCGCAGTCGGGCATCATCGGCAGCATGTCGATGAGCATGACCACTTCGTTGAAGTGGTTGAGATAGTCGGTCGCCAGCCGCGTGTCCGGGTGGATGTTCGCCGCCGCCAGACGCGCGGGCGAGAAGTCGTCCGCCCCGGCGTCCACGGCCTCCAAGATCCCCCCAGCGTCCAACGCTCCGGCCTCCTGCTCGCGCATCGGCCGAATCATGATCCCGTCAGGTTGCCAAATGCCTTACGACGCTACACGTTGCGTTCGGATCGTTCGAGACGCGGCGACGGGAGGAGACGGCGATGTGCGGGCGCTACGCCCTGACCCTGCCGCCGGACGCGGTGAAGCGGCTGTTCGGCTATCCCGAGACACCCAATTTCCCGCCACGCTGGAACATCGCGCCGACGCAGCCGATCCCGATCGTTCGCGGCGGCCGCGACGGTGCACATTTCCTGCTGGTGCGCTGGGGGCTGATCCCGGCCTGGGTCAAGGACCCCCGGGACTTCACGCTGCTGATCAACGCCCGCGCCGAGACCGCCGCCGAGAAACCGGCTTTCCGCGGCGCGATGAAGTACCGCCGCTGCCTCGTGCCGGCGAGCGGCTTCTACGAGTGGCGCCGCGACGGCAAGGACAAGCGGCCCTTCCTGATCCGCCCGCGCGACGGCGGCGCCGTCGCCTTCGCCGGGCTTTGGGAGACCTATCTCGGCGCCGACGGCGCCGAGATCGACACCGCCGCCATCCTCACCACCGCCGCCAACCGCCTGATGGCGCCGATCCACGACCGCATGCCCGCGGTGATCCCGCCGTCCGAGTTCGCGCGCTGGCTCGACACCGACGGCTCCAAGCCGGCCGACGTCGCCGACCTCCTCCGCCCTGCCCCCGACGACCTCTTCGAGGCCGTCCCGATCTCCACCCGCGTCAACGCCGTCCGCAACGACGACGCCGCCGTCCAGGAACCGCTCAGCGAACCGCTGCGCGTGGACGCGCCGGCCGCGGAGGAACGGCGCGAGCGCGGTGGTCAGGGCGAATTGTTCTGAGGGGGAAAGTCCGTCACATACCCGGCAGGTCGCGCAGGCGGACGGAGTAGCCGGGCACGAAGGCGGGGACGAGGAGGTCGGCGGCGGAGCAGTCGACGATCGAGCCGTAGCCGCGGGCGTCGGGGTCGCGGTGGACGCGGGTGGTACGATCGGCGGCCTGGATCACCCAGTATTCCCTGACGCCGATCGAGGCGTAGATCTGCGCCTTGCGCACGGCGTCGTAGCGCCAGGAGCTGTCGGCGACTTCGATCACCAGCGCCGCGTCGGGGCCGCGGATGGAGCCGATTTCGAGTTCGGCAGGGAAGACCAGGAAGTCGGGCTCGAGGTAGAGCAGGTCCGAGATCGCCCAGCCGGCCTCTTGGATGTGCCCGAAGGCGTCCGGCAGCTCCCGGGCGAGGTGCCGGTTGAGATGACGTTTCAGCGTCTCGTGCAGCGGGCCCTTCGGCGACATCGGGCGGAGCTCCCCGTCGACGATCTCCAGCCGCTCGTCGGGCTCGATCACCCCGGCCTCGACCATGCGTCGCACGTCCGCCACCGTGAAGGCGCGGCGCAGGCTCCCATCCTCGGCGACGAAGGTGCGCTGGTTCATGATAGCCAGACTACCACGGCCCGCGCGGCCGGCGAAGCCGCTCAGCGCGGCATCGCCTCGCCGAAGCAGACCGGGCGCCCGGCCGACGGGCCGGTCAGTTCGCCCTCCCACATCACCCGGCGGCCGCGGACGACGGTGCCGACCGGCCAGCCGGTGACGGTCACGCCGTCGTAGGGCGTCCAACCGGCGCGCGAGGCGATCCAGGCGTTGGTGACGGTCTCGCGGCGCTTCAGGTCGACCACGGTGAAGTCGGCGTCGTAGCCGACGGCGATCCGGCCCTTGCCGGCGATGCCGAACAGGCGCGCCGGGCCGGCGCTGGTCATGTCGACGAAGCGTTCGATCGAGAGCCGGCCGGCGGCGACGTGGTCGAGCATGACGGGCACCAGCGTCTGCACGCCGGTCATCCCCGAGGGGCTGTCCGGATAAGGCTTCGCCTTCTCCTCGAGCGTATGCGGCGCGTGGTCGGAGCCGAGGATGTCTGCGATGCCCTGGGAGAGCCCCCACCAGATCCGGTCGCGATGGGCGGCCGAGCGCACCGGCGGGTTCATCTGCACCAGCGTGCCGAGCCGGCCGTAGGCCTCGTCGGTCAGCGTCAGGTGGTGCGGCGTCACCTCGCAGGAGACGAGGTCCTTGTGATCCCGGAGGAAATCGATCTCGTCGCCGGTCGAGATATGGAGCACGTGGATGCGCGCGCCCTGCTCTCGGGCGATGCGGACCAGGCGCCTGGTGCAGGTCAGCGCCGCCTCGGCGTCGCGCCAGACCGGATGGGAGGACGGATCGCCGGGCACGCGCTCGTCCTTGCGCGCGCGCAGCCGGAACTCGTCCTCCGAGTGGAAGGCGGCGCGGCGGCGGGTGGCCCCGAGGATGGCGGCGACGCCGGCGTCGTCCTCGACCAGCAGGTCGCCGGTGGACGAGCCCATGAAGACCTTGATGCCGGCCGCGCCCGGCAGGCGCTCCAGCTCCGGGATGTCGGCGACGTTGCCGCGGGTGCCGCCGACCCAGAAGGCGAAGTCGCAGTGCATCCGGTCGGTGCCGGCGGCGACCTTGTCGGCGAGCCGCTCGGCGGTGGTGGTCAGCGGGTTGGTGTTCGGCATCTCGAACACCGCCGTGACGCCGCCCATGACGGCGGCGCGCGAGCCGGTCTCGAGATCCTCCTTGTGGGTCGCGCCCGGCTCGCGGAAGTGCACCTGGGTGTCGATCACGCCCGGCAGGATCGTCAGGCCGGTGCAGTCGATCGTCTCTTCGGCGGCCGACGGCGGGAAGCTGCCGAGCCCCGCGATGCGGCCGCCCGAGACGGCGACGTCGCGGACGCCGACACCGTCGTGGTTCACCACGGTGCCGTTCTTCAGGACGAGGTCGTAGAGGTCGGCCATCGGGGTCCGGTGCTCCGCGCGGGGGATCAGGCGTAGGCGGCGACGATGCCGAGGAAGTCGGCGGCCTTCAGGCTGGCGCCGCCGACCAGCGCGCCATTGACCTCCGGCACCGCCATCAGCTCGCGGGCGTTCGAGGGCTTCACCGAGCCGCCGTAGAGGATGCGCACGCCGGCGCCCGCGGCGCCGAAGCGCTCGACGAGGCGGGCGCGGACGAAGGCGTGGACCTCGGCGACGTCGGCGACGGTCGGCGTCAGGCCGGTGCCGATCGCCCAGACCGGCTCGTAGGCGACCACGGTGTTCGTGGGCTCGACGCCGTCCGGCAGCGAGCCGGCGAGCTGGGTGCCGACCACGTCGAGCGTACGGCCGGCCTCGCGCTCGGCGCGGGTCTCGCCGACGCAGACGATGGCGACCAGCCCGGCCCGGCGGGCGGCGCGCGCCTTGGCGGCGACGACGGCGTCGGTCTCGCCGTGGTCGGCACGGCGCTCGGAATGGCCGACGATGACGTAGGTGGCGCCGGCGTCCTTCAGCTGCTCGGCCGCGACGTCGCCGGTGTGGGCGCCGGAGGCGTCTGCGTGGCAGTCCTGACCGCCGACCGGCAGGCGACCGAGGGTGGCGAGCGCGGCCACCAGCGTCGCCGGCGGGCAGACCGCGACCTCGACCGCGTCCGCGAGGGCCGGCGAGACGCCGTCGGCGATGGCGACGAACTCGGCCACGGAGGCCTTCGTCCCGTTCATCTTCCAATTTCCGGCGACGAGCGGCTTGACGGCCATCACACGAGTCCTCCCTGCAGAACACTGACGCTTCGCGTCGGACGGACTTAGCAGAAGGCCGGGCCGGCGCAAGGCGGGCGCGCGCGGATTCGCGTGTTCGGCCGCGGCTTGCGGCCCCTCCGTCCCGTCCTTATGATCCGCGCCCTATCCGGGGGAGCCCCCGGGAGGATGATGCTCGGGTGCGCCGGTGGCGCGCCGAACCGGACGGGACGATGCTCGACACTCTGCGCCGCGGCGCCCAGACCTGGGTCGCCAAACTGCTCATGGCCATTCTCGTGGTGTCGTTCGGCGCCTGGGGCATCGCCGACGTGTTCCGGAACTTCAGCGTCCACGCCGTCGCCTCGGTCGGCGGCACCGACATCGAGGCGACCGAGTTCCAGCGCGTCTACCAGCGCCAGATCCAGAATTTCTCGCGCCAGATGGGTCAGGCCGTCTCGGCCGAGACGGCGATGGCCTTCGGCCTGCCGCAGCGGATCCTCGGGCAGCTGATGGCCGACGCCGCGCTGCTCGACGCCGCCCGCGGCTACGGCATCGGCCTCTCCGACGACGCCCTCGCCAAGGCGATCGCCGACGATCCGGTGCTGCGCCCGCAGGGCGCGACCGCCTTCGACCGCGCCTATTTCCAGCAGCTCCTGCAGCAGAACGGCTTCAGCGAGGCGTCCTACGTCACCCAGCGCCGCGGCGACGAACTGCGCAAGCAGTTGCTCGACGGCCTCGTCGGCGACGTCACCGCCCCGGCGGCGCTGATCGAGGCGGTGGCGCGCTACCGCAACGAGGTCCGCATCGTCGAGACCGCCGCGCTGCCGCGCAACGCCGTCACGCCCGTGCCGGTGCCGACCGACGACGACCTCGCCAAGTGGTACGAGACCAACAAGGCGACCTTCGCCGCCCCCGAGATCCGCACGCTCTCGATCGTCTCGGCGACGCCCGACGCCCTCGCTGACGCCGCCGCCGTCTCCGACGAGGACGCGCGCAAGGAGTACGAGCGCACCAAGGCGAGCTTCGGCACGCCCGAGACGCGCCGGATCCAGCAGGTGCTGCTGCCGACCATCGAGGACGCCAAGGCGGCCGCCGACAAGATCGCCGCCGGCGGCACCTTCGACCAGCTGATCGCCGAGCGCGGCCTCAAAGCCGAGGACATCGACCTCGGCGTCATGACCAAGGCGCAGGTGATCGACCCCGCCGTCGCCGAGGCCGCCTTCGCGCTGCCGCTCAATCAAGTCAGCCAGCCGATCGGTGCCACCTTCGGCGGCGCGCTGATCCGGGTCACCGAGATCACGCCCGAGCACGTCCGCCCCTACGAAGAGGTCGCGGCGGAGATCAAGAAGACGATCGCGACGCGCCTCGCCGAGAAGCAGATCCTCGACCTCCACGACGAGATCGAGGACGCCCGTGCCGGCGGCGCGACGATCCAGGAGATCGCCGAGCGCTTCAAGCTGAAGCTCGTCACCGCCGAGGTCGACGCCCAGGGCGCCCGCGCCGACGGCACCGAGGTCGCCGACCTCCCCGAGAAGCAGGCGCTGCTCCAGGCCGCCTTCGCCGCCGACGAGGGCGGCGAGACCGACCCGGTGCCCTCGGGCAAGGGCTTCGTCTGGTACTCGGTCGACAAGGTGGTCGCCGCGCACGACCGCCCGCTCGCCGACGTCCGCGACAAGGCCGCCGCCGCCTGGACCGACGCCAAGGTCGACGAACTGCTCGCCGCCAAGGCCGACGCCATGGTCGAGGCCGTCAAGGCCGGCGGCGACTTCGCCAAGCTCGCCGCCGACGCCGGCGCCACGGTCGCGACCTCCGACGCCTTCGCCCGCAACGCCCAGAAGCCCGAGCTCGGCCCGGCGGGCGTCGAGGCCGCGTTCGGCGGACCGGCCGGCCACGTCGTCGCCGTCGAGGGGCCGGATCGCGAACGCATCGTGATGCGGGTCAAGAACGCGGTGGTGCCGCCCTTCTTCGCCGAGGCCGCCGACAGCATCGACGCCGCCAAGCAGCTGCGCACCGAGCTCGAATCGAGCCTCGAGGCGCAGTATGTCGAGGCGCTGAAGAAGAAGCTCGGCACCACGGTCAACCAGGCCATGCTCGATTCGGTGATCGGGCTCGGCAGCCGCTGAGACGCGTCCGCGCAATCCGGGGATCGGGGGATCCGGCCATGGCCGACTTCAAGGCGTTCATCAACAAGGTCGCCGGCGGCAACGCCCTCTCCCGCGAGGAGGCGCGCGCCGCCTTCGACGTGATGATGTCGGGCGAGGCGACGCCGGCGCAGATCGGCGGCTTCCTGATGGCGCTGCGCGTGCGCGGCGAGACCGTCGACGAGATCGCCGGCGCGGTCGAGACCATGCGGGCGAAGATGCTGCGGGTCGAGGCCCCGGCCGAGGCGATCGACATCGTCGGCACCGGCGGCGACGCCACCGGCAGCCTGAACATCTCCACCGCCTCGGCCTTCGTCACCGCCGCCGCCGGCGTTCCGGTCGCCAAGCACGGCAACCGCGCGCTGTCGTCGAAATCCGGCGCCGCCGACGTCCTGATGGCGCTCGGCGTCAAGATCGACGTCCCGGCCGAGACGATCGGCCGGGCGATCGCCGAGGTCGGCGTCGGCTTCATGTTCGCGCCGGCCCACCACGCCGCCATGCGCCACGTCGGCCCGAGCCGGGTCGAACTCGGCACCCGCACCATCTTCAATCTGCTCGGACCGCTGTCGAACCCGGCGGGCGTGCGCCGCCAGCTGGTCGGCGTGTTCGCGCGCGCCTGGGTCGAGCCGATCGCCCGGGTGCTCGGCACCCTCGGCTCCGAGGCCGCGCTGGTGGTGCACGGCTCCGACGGCATGGACGAGATCACCTGCGCCGGCCGCACCCACGTCTCGCGTCTCGAGGGCGGCGAGGTGGTCAGCTTCGAGATCTCGCCGGAGGACGCCGGCCTGCCGATCCATCCGCCCGGCGCGGTCGCCGGCGGCAACGCCGAGGAGAACGCGGTCGCGCTGCGCCGCCTGCTCGAGGGCGCCCCGGGCGCCTACCGCGACACCGTGCTGATGAACGCCGGCGCCGCGCTGATGGTGGCCGGCCGCGCCGCCACCCTCGCCGAGGGCGTCGTCGCCGCCGCCGCGGCCATCGACGACGGCCGCGCGCTCGACAAGCTCGACCGCCTCGTCGCCCTCACCAACGCGGACGACGCATGACCGACATCCTCGCCGCCATCGAGACCTACAAGCGCCGCGAGATCGCCGCCGCCGAGGCCGCCGTCCCGCTCGCCGAGATCCGCGCCCGCGCCGCCGACCAGCCGCCGCCGCGCGGCTTCCGCGCCGCGATCGAGCGCACGCTCGCCGACGGCCGCTACGCCCTGATCGCCGAGATCAAGAAGGCGAGCCCGTCCAAGGGCCTGATCCGCGCCGACTTCGATCCGCCCGCCCTCGCCCGCGCCTACGAGGCCGGCGGCGCAACCTGCCTGTCGGTACTGACCGACGGCCCGTCCTTCCAGGGCGATCCCGCCTATCTCGGCGCCGCCCGCGCCGCGGTGCCGCTGCCGGCGCTGCGCAAGGACTTTCTCTACGTGCCCTACCAGGTCTTCGAGGCCCGGGCCTGGGGCGCCGACTGCATCCTGATCATCCTCGCCGCCGTCGACGACGACACCGCCAAGGCGCTCGAGGACACCGCCTTCGCGCTCGGCATGGACGTGCTGATCGAGGTGCACGACGAGCCCGAGATGGAGCGCGCGCTGAGGCTCGCCTCACCCCTGGTCGGCATCAACAACCGCAACCTCCGGACCTTCGAGACCCGCCTCGAGACTACCGAGGCGCTGGCGCCGATGGTGCCGGCCGGCCGCATCTGCGTCGGCGAGTCCGGTCTCGGCGTCACCGCCGACCTCGACCGCCTCGCCGCCGTCGGCGTCCGCAGCTTCCTCGTCGGCGAGAGCCTGATGCGCAAGCCCGACGTCGCCGCGGCGACGCGGGAGCTGTTGGGCCTCTGACGCTTTCCCCGAAACGCGAAGGGCGCGGGTGCCGTCCGGCCCCGCGCCCGTTCACCACTCTACGCGACGCAACGCTTACGCGACACCACGGCCGGCGGCGGTCGGGCCGCCGCCCGTATCACGGGTCAGCCCACCGTTGCGGCGGGCCGGGGATCACTTCTCGCTCAGCGTCAGGGCGAGGCGCGGCAGATGGGTGGTGCCGTCGGCGAGGAACAGGCTGACCAGCGGCTTGGTCGAGCGCTTGCCGGCACAGGACACCGCCAGCGCCACGACGGCCTGGACGTCGGACTCTTCGGCGCTCGCCAGCGCGACCTGGACGCCGCGGTTCGAGGCGACCGTGCCCTCGGCGGTGGCGAAGTCGGTACCGTCGGCGGCGTTGCGGCCGACCACGGTGTAGGTCGCGTCGGTGCCGCAGGTGTTGACGATGCCGACGACGATCTCGTCGGCCGCCACCAGCGGGATCGGCCCGGCGGCATAGGCCTTGCCCCTCGACTGACCACCGCCGTCCCCGGCGAGCGCGGCACCCGACGTGGCGGCGATGACGACGGCGGCGACGGCGAACTTCTTCAGGATCATTCTCTACCCCCGGCGGATCGTCGCGCGCGGCTCACGACGCCGCGCAGAGCGGACAACGATCGCTGAGGACAATCATTCCCATCGAGATCTGAATTCGCGCTTGCGCCGATGCCAACAATTGCATCGATCCGCATCTTTTCCGAGGATCTTGCGGCTTCGGAAAGGCTGCAGGCGCCGCTTCAGCGGAACGAGACGGAGACCGTCCCGAACACCCCGAAGTCGGCGGTCACGGCGTCACCGGGTCCGACCTCGAGCGGGACCATGCAGGTGCCGGTCGTCACCACTTCGCCGGCCGCGAGCGGGATGCCGAGGCCGGAGAGTTCGTTGGCCAGCCACGTCAGCGCGAGCCTGGGATCGCCGAGCACGTTGGCGCCGATGCCCTCGCGCGGCGGCCGCCCATTTACGGTGCCGAACACGCGGTGGGCGGAGAGGTCGACGTCGCGCCAGAGCGCCGGCGCCTCGGGGCCGAGCACGAATTCGTGGGCGCAGGCGTCGTCCGCGATCAGCTGGGCGGCGCCGACCTTGGTGAAGTCGCGGTAACGGCTGTCCGGCACCTCGATCGCCAGGTGCAGCGCCGCCACCGCCGCCATCACCTCGTCGACCGTGTAGGGTTCCGCCCGCGGCTCCAGCGTCCGCCCCACGCGGAAGCAGAACTCCGGCTCGGCGACGGCCATCAGGTTGTCGCCGAAGGCCAGCTCGGCCCCGGAGGGGAACGCGCGCCCGGCGAACAGACGGCCGGCGAGCGGGCCGTCGACGGCGATGTGGCGCTGGCCGGCGAGGCTGGTGGCGGCGATCTTCCAGCCGATCCGCGGGCCGGCCGAACGGCCCTCCAGGCGCGCCTGGATCGCGTAACCGTCGGCGCGGCTCGCCGGGCGCACGGGCTCGGGGATGGCGTCGCAGCGCGCCTGCCGGCTCCAGAGATCGTAGAGGAAGTCCGCCGCGGCGGAGGCGTCGTCGAGCTTCATGTTGTTCCCTCCCGGCGGCGATGCTATGCGCCGCGGGACGAACGCCCGCAAGGGACGCGTGGGGGGCGTCGCCGTGGAGGAACCCGTGACCGATCGGCTCACCCATCTCGACGACACCGGCGCCGCCACCATGGTGGACGTCGGCGACAAGGCCGTCACCGACCGCACCGCCGTCGCCGAGGGGCGCGTCGTCATGCGCCCGGAGACGCTGGCGCTGATCGTCGCCGGCGACGTGCCGAAGGGCGACGTGATCGCTACCGCGCGCATCGCCGGCATCATGGCCGCCAAGCGCACCCACGAGCTGATCCCGCTCTGCCATCCGCTCGCGATCACCAAAGTGAAGGTCGACATCGCCGCCGACGCCGCGCTGCCGGGCCTCGTCGTAACGGCCACGGTGCGCGTGCCGGGCCGCACCGGCGTCGAAATGGAGGCGCTGACCGCCGCCTCGATCGCATGCCTCACCATCTACGACATGGCCAAGGCGGTCGAGAAGGGCATGCGGATCGAGGGTATCCGCCTGCTCGCCAAGGCCGGCGGCAAGTCCGGCGACTGGTCCGCCGCCGACTGACACGTCGCCGATCGCGCGACACCGCCCTTTCACGAGAGGATCGCCGCCATGGCGTTGACGTCCGTCGCCGAAGCCCAGTCCCGCCTGCTCGGGTCGGTCGTGCCGCTCGCGGTCGAGACCGTATCGATCGAGGCCGCCGCCGGCCGTGTGCTGGCGCAAGATCTCGCCGCCCGCCGCACCCAGCCGCCCTTCGCCGCCTCGGCCATGGACGGCTACGCCGTCCGCGGCGCCGACGCCGGCGCCGGCTCGGTGCTCGCGGTGATCGGCGAAGCCGCCGCCGGCCGCGGCCTGCCGCGCCCGGTCGGTCCCGGCGAGGCCGCGCGCATCTTCACCGGCGCGCCGCTGCCGGACGGCGCCGACACCGTGGTGATCCAGGAGGACACCGCCCGCGACGGCGACCGCGTCACCCTGACCGCCGCGACCGCGCCCGGCCGCAACGTCCGCCCCGCCGGCCTCGACTTCGCCGAGGGCCACGTGCTGCTCCCCGCAGGCCGCCGGCTCGACGCCCGCGCCCTCGGCCTCGCCGCGGCGATGAACCACGGTGTGCTGCCGGTGCGCCGGGCGCCGCGGGTGGCCGTGCTCGCCACCGGCGACGAGCTGGTCGCCCCCGGCACCGAGCCTGTCGGGCCCGACCGCATCGTCGCTTCCAACCAGATCGCCATCGCCGCGATGGTGCGCGAACTCGGCGGCGAGCCGATCGCCCTCGGCATCGCCCCTGACGACCTCGACGCCATCCGCGGCCGCATCCGCGCCGGTCTCGACGCCGGCGCCGACGTCATCGTGCTGCTTGGCGGCGCCTCGGTCGGCGACCACGACCTGACCGGGCCGGCGCTCGCCGCCGAGGGCGTCGCCTTCGACGTGCAGAAGCTGGCGATGCGGCCGGGCAAGCCGCTGATGCTCGGCCGGCGCGGCGCAGTCCACGCGCTCGGACTGCCCGGCAATCCGGTGTCGAGCCACGTCGGCGCCGTGCTGTTCCTCGCCCCGCTGCTGCGCGCCCTCCAGGGCGAGACCGATCCCCTGCCCCGGCTCGAGCCGGCCGTGCTCGGCACCCCGCTCCGGGCCAACGACCACCGCCAGGACTATCTCCGCGCGACGCTCGCGGTCGACGGCGGCCGCCTCGTCGCCACGCCGGCCTCGCTGCAGGACTCCTCGGTGATCTCGGTGCTCGCCGCCTCGAACGCCCTGATCGTCCGCCCGCCGCACGCCCCGGCCGCCGCCGGCGGCGACACCGTCGACGTCGTCCGGCTCTGACGCTCGCCAGCGCCGGCGCGATCCTCGCGTCGAGGCGCGGCGCCGCCGATGCCGCCGGCGATGCGCGCCACCACGCCCCTTGCGCGAGCGATCCCGTTCCGGTTCAATCCATGTGAGAGCCCGTACCGGAGCGACGGGACGGGGAGCACCGCGCGTCATGACCGACACGAGCGAGACGGCCGACACAACCGCGTATCCGGACCTTGACGCCATCCGTGCCGAGGTGGGTACCCGGTTCATGGTCAACGGCGAACCGATGACGCTGGTTTCGGCCGAGCCGCTGCGGGCCGCGAGCATGCCCGGACGCGCGACCGGTTTCGCCCTGGTCTTCGCCGGCGAGCCCGGCCGGCCGATGCGGCCGCAGGCCCTCCGCGCCCTCGAACCGCCGCTGGCTGGGATCGCCGGCCTGTTCCTGGTCTGCGTCGGCCCGCGCCCCGGCGGCGGCTTCCGCTACGAGGCGGTGTTCAACTGACGCGACGACCGGAGGCGCGCGGTCCTGCGACGTGACATCCGGAGACGACACCGGCACGACGGCGCGGCACGCGGCATCCTCCCAACGGCCGGAACGCCACCGTAGATGCGCACGACCGCCGAAACGAGTCGGCGCATGTCGACCCGCCCTGCATCCTAGGGTGCCGGCCGGTCCGTCCCTCGGACGCCCGATTCCGGCAGCGGCAACTCCATCTTCTCGTAGGCGCCGGCGAGCCCCTGCGAGACGAAGCCGAGGCGCAGGTACAGGCGGCGGGCGGGGTTGTTCGGCTCGACGTGGAGCCCGATGCGGGCGAGGCCGCGCGCGCCCGCCTCCCCGGCCGCGAAGTCGATCAGCGCCGCGCCGATGCCGCGGCCGCGAAAGGCCGGCAGCAGGCCGACGTCGACGACGCGCAGCTCCTCGCCGGCCGCGATCAGGATCAGCCGGCCCGCCGGAACGCCGTCGACCTCGACGATCCAGCGGTCGGCGTCGGCATAGTGGCGGGCGTAGTGCAGCGACTGCAGGCGGAACTGATCGGCCAGGAAGGCCTCCAGCACCGCGTCCGGCCAGCCGGCGACGGCCATCTCGGCGCGGCGACCCTCGACGTAGACGGCGCATTCGAGCGCGGCGTCGTCCGCGCGGGCGGGACGCAGCGACACCCCCGGCGCGGCGCGGAGCGCGCGCGACGGGGGTGTCGCCTCGATCCCGGCGTCGACGGGGGCGATCACGGCGGGGTCGGGAAGTAGCCCTCCGTGCAGATGCACCAGCGCATCGCCAGGAAGGGCTGGCGGTTCTCGTGGGGATTGCCCGTGCCCGACCCGCTGCCGACGAAGGGCGTCAGCGTGGCGGGGTTGAGTTGCACCGGCGAGGGCGCCGGATCCTGGGTGTAGCCGAAGGCGGCCACCGTGCCCGACGGGTTGCCCTTGAAGTAGATGCCGGTCTGCAGGTTGCCGGTGGGTTCCTGCACGCGAACCGCCAGCGTCGACTGGGCACCCTGGTAGTTGTGGATGTGGGGCGGCATGTGCGCCGTGGTCAGCGCGACGGCATTGGCACCGCCGTGCTGGGCGACCATCGGGTCGAAGTCGTCGACCGGATCGTCGCCGGCGCAGACCAGGGCGCGCGCCCTGAGGTCCGGCAGGGCGAAGTTGAACCCCGGCGTGCCACCGTAGAGATTGCCGATCACCGCGTAGAGCGACTGGTTGGCCTGAACGGGGACGAGAGTTCCGTCGCAGAGGGCCCAGTTGAGCGGAACGAACTGGTAGGGAAAGAGCCGAAGCTCGCCGACGAAGGCATCCATGGCGTGCGTCTCCTCAAGGGCGGTCGGGATAGAGACCTTCGTAGCAGATGATGAAACTGACCGCTTGGTAGGGCATGATGTTGTCATGCGGCTGGCTGCCGCCGGCGGACGCGCCCACCGTGGTCGGATCGAGGAACTGCTTGGTGATGCCAGCGGCCGAGCCCGGGACGTAGGCGTAGATGGTCCCGTCGGGGCGCGCACCCGGCACCGCCAGCACAGCCCCGCCGCTCGGCGTGTCGGTGGTGCCGCCGTCGCCGCTGACGGTGACGAAGTGGCGGTGGATCGCGATCTGGTCCTGACGCAACTGCACCTTGCTGCCGCCGCCGCTGACGCCCAGGACCCGCTGCTTGAGGCCCGGGCCGGTGCCCTGGCCGACCGCGAGCCGCCCGCGCAGGTCCGGCAGCTTGAAGGTGGTGTAGCCGTTGCCGCCGTATGTCACGCCGAGCAACGAGTAGAGGACCTGATAGGTCTGGATCTGCAGTTCGCTGCCGTCGCACATCAGCCAACTCTGCGGCGCGAACTTGCCGGCGAACGGGCGAATTTCACCCACGACGCTTTCCATGACGGGTTTTCTCCTGCGGAGATCGAACGGGCTTCGCCGGACCGGCGCTCACGGACGCGGCGGATAGTAGCCGGTCAGCGCGATCGCGAAGTTGAGGGTGAGGAACGGCTGCATGTTGTCGTGGCCGTTGCCGCCGACCGGATCGATCGCGGAGGAGTCCAGCACCCGCGGATTGGTGATCGGATCCGACGCGCCGTGCGGCTGGTAGACGTTGAACGTCACCGACGACGAGGTCGTCGGCACCACGCGTCCGAAATTGTTGCCGCCGGGATTGACCTGGTTGCCGTTCTGCCCGGACGCGAAGATCGCGTGCGTGTGGGTCGGCGCCTGCTTCTCCGACAGCGCCACGGTCTCCTGCCCGCCCTTGGTGCCGACGGTGTAGTTCACGGTCGGATCGACCGGCTGCGCTCCGATCCCGACCGGGGTCCGCCCCCGCAGGTCCGGCAGCGCGAAATAGTTGGCATCGCCGCCGAAACTGTTCAGCAGCAGCGAATACAGCGCCGGATACTGCCGCGCCGGCAGCATCGAGCCGTCGCACAGCGCCCAGCCGACCGGCGCCCAGGGGAACGCCCACATCTTGATCTCGCCGACGAACGGTTCAGCCATCGTCACACCTCCCGATCACGGACGCAGTTCTCCCCGACCGCGGCGCGTCTCGCCACGGACCACCGGCCCGAGCCTGCAATTTTGAATTTTATTTCCCGTTGAACTCAACTAATCATGGTTTGCCGTCGATGGCAACCACGCGATTTCCGGAGTCGACGGCCTCGTCGATCCCGATCTCAGGATCCGTCCTTCGCCGACTCGGCGCCCGTTTGTTCCAGCGGGGCCGTGTGCTTGTCGGCCGTCGCCGACCAGACCCCGGCATCCTCGACGGTCGGCTTCACCCAAGGGCGGCGAACCGGCGGATGTCCGCCCTGCGCCGCGGCCGGCGAGGAGGCGTCGACCGCCGTTTCGAGGCCGATGGTCTGCGTCTTCACGGGATCCGTCATCGACTGGTCGCTGCTCCCCCGAAGCGTCCGACGCCCCACGTGACGAACAACTCGTGCCGACGGCCGAGTTCCATCGCCGGCCCGAAGTGCCCTTCGGACCGCATACGGCGTGCACGGATCGCCTTCCCGTTGAAATTTGACCGGGAGTATGGTCCACATCGTGGTGCAACACAAGCGGGCATTAATCAAGCGTCGATTTCAGGACCCCGCGACGGATCAGCGAATGGTTGTCGGCTCCAACAGTGAAATGTGGGTTTTCGGGGCGAACGCGGCGTCGACACCGCTGTCGCCGCAACCGCGCCGCTACCGCATGGCCGGCGTGGAAATCGCGTCGCAGTTGTCGCTTCCGACAGCCCTTGCCGGTGGCGACACCACCGCCGATCTCGTGATCCGGCTCCGCCCGCTGCCCGACCGTCTCGCCACACCGCTCGCCTCCGGCACCGGCTGGAGCCTCGACCACCGCGACTTCCTGCTGGAGCTCGACGGGATCGCCCGGATCCGGGTCCGCGACGGCCGCGAGATCGCCGTCGACCCGGCGCCCGGCACCGCTGCCGACGATGCGGCCGCCTTCGCGGTCGGCACCGGGCTCGGCGTCACGCTGCTGCAGCGCGGCGTGCTGCCGCTGCACGCCGCCGCCGTCGGCCATCGCGGCCGCGCCGTGCTGCTCTGCGGCGTCAGTGGCGCCGGCAAGTCGACTCTGGCCGGCGCGCTCTGCCGCGCCGGCTGCGACTTCCTCGCCGACGACGTCGCCGCCCTGGCTGCGTCGGTCGACGGTCCGCCCGTGGTGCAGCCCGACGGCCGGGCACTGCGCCTGCACCCGGAGAGCATCGCGGCCCTCGACCTCGCCGCGCGGGCCGGCTCCCCGGTGCGTCCGGCGGTCGCCAAGCGCCACGTCGCGCCGCCGACGGCGGTGCCCGGACCGCTGCCGATCGGCGCCGTCTTCGTGCTGGCCCCGGCTACGCCCGCCCGGCCGGCCGGGATCACCGCGATGCCGGTCCTGGCGGCCGCGCAGGCGCTGCTGCGCCACACCTTCCGCCGCGGCCTCGCCCTCATGATCGCCCCGGCCGTGCTGACCCGCGAGATCGCCACCCTCGCCGACAGCGTGCCGGTGGCGACCCTCGTCCGCCCGCAGCGCTTCGCCGACCTCGACGCCACCGCCGCCGCGGTGCTCGCCCATCTCGACGCGGCGTGGTGAGCCGGCGCCATGGCGATCTTCCCGCCCGGTCTCGTCTGGCTCGCCTCGTTCCCGAAGTCGGGCAACACGTGGCTGCGCGTGCTGTTCGCCAACCTGCGGGCCGGCGCTGTCGGCGGCGCGCACATCAACCGGCTGGAGGACGACGACGGCGACTATCCCGGCTCGAAGGACTGGCTGGTCGAGCGCACCCAGGTCGATCCCGACCTGCTCGGCCTCGCCGAGATCGAGCGCCTGCGCGCCCGCGTCCACGACGCCCAAGCGCCGACCGCCACAACCTTGCAGCCGGTCAAGATCCACGACGCCCTGTTCGGCGTCTCCGGCGCGCCGATCGCCGGCACCGTAGCGCGGGCGATCCTCTACGCCGTCCGCGACCCGCGCGACGTCGCGGTGTCGGCGATGCACCACTTCGGCCTGACCGCCGACGCCGCCGTGGCGCTCCTCGACGGCGAGCACGGCCCGTTCGGCGGCGGCCGGATGCTGCCCTACCGGCTCGGCGACTGGTCGAGCCACGTCCGCGACTGGACCGGCTACCGCGCCGTCCCCGTGGTGACCCTTCGCTACGAGGACCTGCGCGCCGAACCCGAGCACCGCTTCGCCGCGGTGCTCGCCGCCCTCGGCGTCGCCGCCGACGCAGCGGAAATCGCGACCGCGGTCGCGCGTTCGTCGCTGGCGGCATTGCAGCGCCAGGAAGAGGAGGCCGGTTTTTCCGAGGCCCGCCTCGGTCAGGCACGTTTCTTCCGCTCGGGCCGGGTCGGCGAATGGCGGGAGGTGCTCTCGCCCGCGCAGGTCGCGGCCATCGAAGCGCGCCACGGCGCCGTCATGCGGCGCTTCGGCTACCTGCCCGCCGAAGAGGACCCGTCGCCGTGACCTATCCCCGTTTCCGCCGCCGCCCGGACGCGCCCGCCGCCACGCTCGGCGACCGGCTGCTGGTGCTCGACGTCGCCCGCGCCCGCTTCGTCGGCCTGAACGCGGTCGGCGCGCGGCTGTGGGCGCTGTTGGAAACGCCACTTTCCGCCGACGACCTCGTCGCCAACCTTCTCGCCGAGTTCGACGTCGACGCCGCAACCTGCCGCATCGAGACGGCGGCGGTGCTGCGCGACCTCGTCGCCCGCGGCCTCGTCGAGGTGGATCCAGACCCGTGCGCCTGATCTGCGGCCTGCTCCGGCTCGACGGCGGCCCCGCTTCGCCCACCACCGTCGCCGCCATGGCGGCGGCGATGACGGCGCCCGGTCTCGCTCCCCGCCTTGCCGTGCGCTGCGACGGCCCGGTCGGCCTCGGCGTGCTCGCCTTCTCGCGGGCCCACGCAGCGGCGGTGGTCGCCGACGGCGCCCTGCTCCTCGCCGCCGACGCACGGCTCGACGATGCCGGCGAAGCCCCCGAGGCCATACTGGCCCGGGCGATCGGGACCGCCGGCCCCGACTTTCCCGATCGCGTCGACGGCGACTTCGCGGTCGCGGCCTGGGACGGCGCGCGGCGGCGCCTGCTGCTCGGCCGCGACGCCTTCGGCGTCCGGCCGCTCGCGTACGCCCTCCGGTCGGGGCGCTGGTTCGCCTTCGCCAGCCTGCCGAAGGGCTTGCACGGCGCCGGTCTCGCCGCCGCCGACTACGATCCCGCCGAACTCGCCGCGCTGTTCCTGCAGGTCTACCACCGCGGCGCGGCGACCGGTTTCCGCGAGATCCGGATGCTGCCGGCCGGCTGCTCCCTGTCGATCGCCGCCGACGACGGCGTCCCGCGCCTCTGCCGCGCCTTCGCGCCCGATCCCGCCACCGTGGGGCGCTGGCGCGGCAGTGCGGACGAGGCCGCCGAAACGCTCCGCATCCTCGCCGACGCGGCGGTGCGCGCGCGCCTGCCCGCGACGGGTCCGGCGGCCGCTCATCTCTCCGGCGGTCTCGACAGTTCGCCGGTGGCCGTGCTGGCGGCGCGGGCCTTGCGCGAGCGCGGCGACCGATTGCTGGCGCTGTCGTGGTCGTCGCCGCTGACGCCGGACCGGCCCGGCCGGGACGAGGCCGCGATGGCCGCCGCGGTGCTCGCCGCCGAGCCGGGCATGATCCACCGCGACTTTCCCTACGGCCTGCCGCTGCCCGACCGGGGCTTCGACCCGGACTGGCCGACCGACCCGATCCATGCCCATCTCGACCTGTCGACCGCCGCCGCGGCCGCCTTCGGCGCCGGTGTCGTCCTCTCCGGCGTCGGCGGCGATCAGGCGGCGAGCTACGACGGCCGTCACCCCTATCTCGCGCTGCTGACGGCCGGCCGGATCGGCAGGCTGGTCCGCGAACTGCCGGCGCGGGCGGAGGCCGACGGCGTCGGTCTGGCAAGGGCGATCCACGGCCGGCTGCTCCGGCCCGCCCTCTTCGGCCGCGACGGCGGGGCGCGCCGGCAGGCCCTGACGGCCGAACGGGCACGCTTCCTGGTGCCGGCGCTCCGCGCCGTCGCGCCCGACCTCGCGCTGCCGCGCCAACTCGACGGCTTCCGCCCGGAGGACCGCGTCGGCGCCGTGCTCGACAACCACCTGCCGTCGCGCTGCACCGAGATGGCCTTCGCCGGCGCGCGCCACGGCGTCGCCTTCGCCTTCCCGCTGCTCGACCGCCGACTGGTGGAGTTCGCCCTCGGCCTGCCGCTCCACCTGATGGTCGACGAGGGCCTGGCGCGCCAGCCGTGGCGGCGGGCGATGCGCGGCGTGCTGCCGGAAGCGGTGCGGCTGTCGCCCCACAAGCTCGGCGGCTCCGACCCCCGCCACGTCCGCCTCGCCGCCCACGCCCCGGCGCTGATCGCGGAGGCGGCGGCCCTGAAGCGCCACGACGCCGCGACGGCGATCGTCGACCTCGACCGCGTCGCCGCGGTGCTGGCGCTGCTCGGCCGCGCCGACGGTCCGCCGGCCGCCGTGCTGAACGGCGCCGCCCGGGCGCTGTCGCTCGCGCGCAACCTCGCCCGGATGGCGGATCAGTCGAAGCTGGCGAGTTCCACCTGACCGGGCGCGGCACCGCCGCCGATCAGCACGACGCCGCCGGCGGTGAGCCAGGCGTGGGCGGCGAGACCGCCGTCGGCCGGGCCCGCACTGAGGTGGAGCCGGGTCGGCAGGCCGCGTCGGCGCAGCATGGTGCGCAGCGCGAGCGCGCGGGAGAGGCAGAGGAAGCGCGAGGGGGCGAAGCGGGTCGCCCGCTCGACCGCCGCGGCGACGCGGCGGCCGCGCACGACCGTCTCGGTCGGCACCGGCACCGCGGGCGCCTTGGCGAGGCGGCCGGCGAAGCGCCGGAACGGCACCACGCGGATGGCGACGGTCCAAAGACCGAGCCACGCCGCCGCCTCGATCACCCGGAGCCGCCACAGCCACAAGCCCATTCTCACGTCACCCGCACCCGAACGTCCCGTCGGTCGCGACGGTAGCGCCGAGGCCCGCGTCCTGTCCATGCCCGGCGGCCGGCGCGGGCCGGAAGCGGCCGTCGGCGCGTGCGACACCCGAGTTTCTTCGACGTCGTAAATTTCCCCGCAACCACGTCGCACGATCTCCGGCGCGCGAGCGGTCCACCATGCCCCGGTTCGCGTTAGGAGTCTGGAGGCGAGTCGCGCCAAGATGCCGGACCGGTCGATTCGGGCCGGCCCACAACAGCTCAGCGACCCCCCTCAGAACAAGATCGAGCGGGCCGGGCATGATTGCGACCACCAACGACGCCGACGGTTCGGCGGGCGCCGGACGGTGTCCGGCCGCGGAGGCGGAGGATCTCGGGCACGTCCTGCGCCTGATGCGGCTGCTGCTCACCGCGGTCGACTACGCCGGAACCGACGGACTGACGCTCGAGCGCGACTCGGCGCTGGTCGGTCTGGTGCGCACGCTGGTCGGCCGTCAGGGCACGTCTCCCCACTCCACCCGCACCGCGGTGATGGCGCTGCGCGACCTCGTCTGGCGCGTCGACACCGCCCGCGCCCTCCTCTCCGCGCGGGTCGACGAGGCCGGCCGGCGCGAACTCGACGTGCTGCTCGACACCGACGACATCCACCTCTTCCTGCGCCAGGAGCGCTGAGCGGCGGCCTGCGCCGCGGTGCGAAGCGCTTGACCTCTCCGGCGCGAGCGACGATACCCACGGCTTCCGTGAACCGCGGGCGTCGTCCGGGGTCGGCGACCGTCTCGCGCGCCGGCCGGATCCGCCCGGCCGGACACCGCCGAGACGAGGTCGACCGAGCGCCATGAGTTCCCCATCCGCGGCAACGGCCGCCGAGAACAGGATCCGCGCCGAGGTCGGCCGCCGGCGCACCTTCGCGATCATCTCGCACCCCGACGCCGGCAAGACGACGCTGACCGAGAAGCTGCTCTTGTTCGGCGGCGCCATCCAGCTCGCCGGTCAGGTCCGCGCCCGCGGCGAGAACCGGCGCACCAGGTCGGACTGGATGAAGATCGAGCGCGAGCGCGGCATCTCGGTCGTCACCTCGGTGATGACCTTCGAGTACGGCGGCCACGTCTTCAATCTGCTCGACACCCCGGGCCACGAGGACTTCTCCGAGGACACCTACCGCACGCTGACCGCGGTCGACAGCGCGGTCATGGTGATCGATGCGGCCAAGGGCATCGAGGCGCGCACGCGCAAGCTGTTCGAGGTCTGCCGCCTGCGCGACATCCCGATCGTCACCTTCGTCAACAAGCTCGACCGCGAGGCCCGCGACCCGTTCGAGACCCTCGACGAGATCGAGAAGACCCTCGCCCTCGACACCGCGCCCGTCACGTGGCCGGTCGGCTCGGGCCGCGACTTCGTCGGCACCTACGACCTCGCCTCGCGCCGCACCCGGCTCATGAACGAGAAGGGCGAGGACCACCGCGACGAGATCGACGACGCCGCGCTCGACGAACTGCTCGCCGCCCGCCACCTCTCCGACAAGCGCGAAGAGATCGAGATCGCCCGCGAGGGCACCGCGCGCTTCGACGTCCAGGCCTTCCGCGAGGGCCACCTGACGCCGGTGTTCTGGGGCTCGGCCCTGCGCAACTTCGGCATCAAGGACCTGCTCGACGGCCTCGGCGCCTTCGCGCCCGCCCCGCGCGACCAGCGCGCCGACACCCGCGAGGTCCACGCCGACGAGGAGAAGATGTCGGCCTTCGTGTTCAAGATCCAGGCGAACATGGATCCGAACCACCGCGACCGCATCGCCTTCGTCCGGCTGTGCTCGGGCCGGCTGCAGCGCGGCATGAAGGTGCGCCACGTCCGCTCCGGCAAGACCATGAGCCTGCACACGCCGCAGTTCTTCTTCGCCCAGGAGCGCCAGCTCGCCGAGGAGGCCTTCGCCGGCGACGTGGTCGGCCTGCCCAACCACGGCACGCTCCGGATCGGCGACACCCTGACCGAGGGCGAGGATCTCACCTTCGTCGGCGTGCCGAGCTTCGCGCCCGAGATCCTGCGCCGCCTCCGGCTCGAGGACGCGATGAAGGCGAAGAAGCTGAAGCAGGCCATGCAGGAACTCGCCGAGGAGGGCGTCGTCCAGCTGTTCCGCCCGGTCGACGGCTCGCCGGCGCTGGTCGGCTTCGTCGGCGCGCTCCAGCTCGACGTGCTGCAGAACCGCCTCGAGCAGGAATACGGCCTCGAGGTCGGCTTCGAGACCAGCCAGTACAACATGGCGCGCTGGGTCGGCGGCGAGCGGCAGGCGGTCGCCGATTTCGCGGCGGCGAACCGGTCGGCGCTCGCCGAGGACGTCGACGGCGATCCGGTGCTGCTGTCGAGTTCGGGCTACGCCTTCAACTACGTCCGCGAGAAGTGGCCCTCCGTCCGCTTCACGGACGTCAAGGAAATCCAGGCGCGCGCCGGCGCGGCGTGACCGTTCCGCCGCACTCGGACATCCGATTGCGAAGGCTACGTTGCACTGCGATGCGATCCGCGGCAGGATCGTCCCATATGGATTTGCCTTCGGATCCTCGACGGGGGCCATTGGCGCCCGTCCGGCCGCGATCTTCGCCGCGGTCGGGCCGTCGGGGAAACGGGTGTTGTGCGGCGCAGCATCGGCAATGGACCGTAACGGGGGAAGCGATGACCGATCCTGTTTCCGTCGCCTGCGCCTGATTCGCGGCTCCACGGGGAGCCGGTTCGTTTTCGAGCGGTGTTTCGTTCCTTCAGAGGTTCCATGACGTATTCCAACCGCCCCATCGCGATCGTCGGCTACGCCTGCAGGCTGCCGGGTGCCGAGAACGCGGACGCCTTCTGGTCGGTGCTCGAGGAGGGGTCCTGCGTCGTCGGCGAGGTGCAGGGCGATCGCTGGGCGCGGAACCGCTTCGGCCACCCCAACCGCCAGGTCGGCGGCAAGAGCTACACCTGGCGCGCCGGCCAGATCGCCGATCCCTGGGGCTTCGACCCGACCTTCTTCGGCGTCTCCCCGCGCGAGGCGATCCAGATGGATCCCCAGCAGCGCCTGCTGCTCCAGGTCGTCTGGGAGGCGCTCGAGCACGCCGGCATCCCGCCGTCCAAGCTGTCGGGCACGGAGACCGGCGTCTACGTCGGCGCCTCCTCGGTCGACTATTCCAACAAGTTCATCGTCGATCCCGCCGCCGCCGACATCCAGTTGATGACCGGCAACACGCTGTCGATCGTCTCCAACCGCATCTCCTACGTCTTCGACCTCAAGGGCCCGAGCTTCACCGTCGACACCGCCTGCTCGTCGTCGATCGTGGCGCTGCACGAGGCCCTCGAGGCGATGCGTGCCGGCCGGATCGACACGGCGATCGTCGGCGGCGTCAACCTGCTGCTGTCGCCCTTCGCCTTCATCGGCTTCTCGCGCGCTTCGATGCTGTCGCCGACCGGCCTCTGCCGCGCCTTCGACGCCGACGGCGACGGCTACGTCCGCTCCGAGGGCTCGATCGCCTTCGTGCTGAAGACGGTCGAGGCCGCGCGCGCCGCCGGTGACCCGATCCGCGGCGTGCTGGTCGGCTCCGGCATCAACTCGGACGGGCGCACCGTCGGCCTGTCGCTGCCGTCGTCGGAGCAGCAGGCGGCGCTGCTGCGCCACGTCTACGAGCGCTTCGAAATCGATCCCAACGCCCTCGCCTATCTCGAGGCGCACGGCACCGGCACCCGCGTCGGCGATCCCGCCGAGGCGATCGCGCTCGGCACCGTGCTCGGCCGGCGCCGCGACGAGCGGCTGCCGATCGGCTCGGTCAAGACCAACATCGGCCACCTCGAGGCCGCCTCCGGCCTCGCCGGTCTGCTCAAGGCCCAGCTCGCGCTCGAGAAGCGCCTGCTGCCGCCCTCGCTGCACTTCGACACCCCGAACCCGGACATCCCGTTCGACGACCTCAACATCGAGGTCGTCACCAAGGCGCGGCCGCTGGCGGACGGCGGCACGCTCGCCCACGTCGGCGTCAACTCCTTCGGCTTCGGCGGCGCCAACGCCCACGCCGTGTTGCGCGAGCCCTCGCAGGTCGAGGCCGGCCGCGCGCCGAAGCCGACGCGGATCGCCCCGCTCGTGGTTTCGGCCCAGAGCCCCGAGGCCCTGCGCAACCTGGCCGCCACCTATCGCGGCCTGCTCGCCGACGCCGACACGCAGACCGCGATGCGGATCGCCAACGCCGCCGCGCACCGGCGCGACCGGCTCGACCACCGCGTCGTCGCCCTCGGCGCGACGCCGGAGGCGCTCGCCGGCGCGCTCGACCACTTCCTCGACCGCCAGCGCGCCGCCGATCACGTCTCCGGCCGCGCCGTGGCGCGCTCGGCGCCGGTCGCCTTCGTCTTCTCCGGCAACGGCTCGCAGTGGGCCGGCATGGGCCGGGCCGCCTACCAGACCGATTCCGCCTTCCGCTCGGCCTTCGACGCCGTGACGCGCCAGTTCATCCGCGTCGCCGGCTGGTCGCTCCTGCGCGAGCTGTTCTCGCCCGACCTCGAGACCGAGATCGACCGCACCGAGATCGCCCAGCCGCTCTTGTTCGCCGTCCAGGTCGCCACCGTCGAGGCGCTGGCCTCGCGCGGCCTCCGGCCCGACATGGTCGCCGGCCACTCGGTCGGCGAGGTCGCCGCGGCGTGGGCCGCCGGCGCACTGTCGCTGGAGGCGGCCGTGTTCCTGATCCACGTCCGCTCGACCCAGCAGGAGATCACCCGCCACTTCGGCGGCATGGGCGCGCTGCTCGTCTCCGCCGCCGAGGCGCGGCAGGCGCTCGACGACCCGCAGTTCCGCGGCCTCGAACTCGCCGCCGACAACAGCCCGCGCTCGGTGACGGTATCCGGCACGGTCGAGGCGATGAACGACTTCGCCCGGCAGGCCAAGAAGAACCGCTGGGCCTTCAAGAAGCTCAAGCTGGACTACCCGTTCCACAGCGCCCTGATCGACCCGATCCGCAAGGACCTGACCGCCGCCCTGGCGACCCTGCAGCCGCGCGAGACCCGGATCCCGTTCGTCTCGGCCGTGACAGGGGCGCTCGCCGAGGGCCGCGAACTCGGCGCGGACTACTGGTGGCTGAACGTGCGCCAGCCGGTGCTGTTCCGCTCCGCGGTCGAAGTGCTGGCCGAGCAGGGCGCGCGCATCTTCGTCGAGATCGGGCCGAAGCCCGTGCTGCAGACCTACGTCACCGACAGCCTCGCCGGCGCCAACCGGCCGGGCACCACGGTGAGCAGCCTCGACACCCACGACAACGAGGACGCCGACATCGTCGGTCTCGTGGTGGCGCGCGCGCTGGTGGCCGGCGCCGAGATCGACGACACCCGCTTCTTCGGCGCCCCCGCCGCCCAGCCCGACGGGCTGCCGCGCTATCCCTGGCAGAACCAGCCCTACCGCGTCGCGCTCACCGACGAGGCCGTCGACATGTTCGGCCGCGGCGACGACCATCCGCTGCTCGGCTACCGGCTGCGCCGCGACGGCGGACCGTTCCTCGCCCACCTCGACGCCGCCCTGGTGCCATGGCTCTCCGACCACAAGGTCGAGACCTCCACGGTGTTCCCGGCCGCCGGCTTCGTCGAGATGGCGCTCGCCGCCGCCCGCGTCCACCACGGCGACGGCGCGATCGAAGTGCGCGACCTCGACATCCTGCGCCCGCTCGTGTTCGAGGACGGCGAGCCCGTCGAGACCCGCACCGAGGTCGACGGCGACGGCGACGTGGTCACCGTCGAGAGCCGCCGCCGTTCCGGCGAGGACGTCTTCGCGCTGCACGTCAAGGCGCGCGTCGCCCGTGCGCCGACCCAGACGCCCGAGAAGATCGTCCTGCCCGAGATCGGCGAAGCCGCCCTCGACGCCGAGGCGCTCTACGCCCTGACCCGCCGCTTCGGCCTCGGCTACGGCCCGGCCTTCCGCCGGGCGGCGTCGGTCCATCCGGCCGGCGAGCGCGCGCTGGTGGTCAAGTTCGCGGCCGAGACGCCGGCCGGCGTCGACGACCGCGCGACGGTGCTGCACCCGACGCTGCTCGATTCCGCCTTCCACGGCCTGTTCTACCTGATCACCCGCGACGTCGGCGCCGACCCGGACGTCTCGTTCCTGCCGGTACGCATCGGCGATCTCCGCGTCCACGCCGCCGGCCGCACGCCGGCCGCGGCCCTCGTCACCGTCGAGAAGGCGTCGCCGCGTTCGGTCGAGGCGAGCTTCGTGCTGGTCGACGCCGACGGTACCGTGGTGGCGCGCGCCGAGAAGGTGCGCTTCAAGGCGGTCCGGCTGTCGCGTGCGGCAGACCCCGACGACTTCGTGCTGACGACGCGCACGATCCGCCTCGCCGCGGTCAACGAGGAGATCGAACTGCCGGCGGCCTGGGCCGACCCGATGCGGCGCCTGCTCGAGCTCGGCCTCGTCACCGACGCGGTCGATCCCGACGAGCCGTCGCTGCTGATCGACGCCGGCGCGCGCTCGATCGCCTTTGCCGCGCTCGCCGGCTTCGCCGACGCCGACGGCCGGCTCGACCCGGAGCGCCTCGCCGACGAGGGCCGCCTCGCCACGTCGTCGCTGCCGCTGTTCCACCGCCTGATCGAGGCGCTGGAGGAGGACGGTGCCGTCGAGCGCGACGATGCCGGCGCACGGCTGCCGGCCGAGAGCCCCTATCCGCCCGCCGAGACGGTGATCGCCACCCTCGTCGCCACCTATCCGGACCGCATCGCCGAGGCGATGGCGCTGGTCGGGCTCGACGGCGGCCTCGCCGGCCGCCTCGCGCGCGGCCTCGCCGCCGAGACCTCGGACGTGCTGCCGCAGGCGCTCGCCGACCATCTCGACGGCTCCGCGCCGTCGGCGGCGCCGCTGCACGCGGCGGCCCTCGCCGCCGCGCTCGACATCGCCGGCGCCTGGCCCGCCGACCGGCCGCTGCGCATCCTCGTGATCGGCCCGCAGGCCCCCGCCATGGCCCGCCGCCTCGCCGCCCACCCGCGCGTCACCGCCGTGGTCGTGACCGACCCCGACAACGGCCGCTTCGAGCGCGCCCGCCTCGACATCCCCGCCGTCACCGATGTCTTCGCGGTGCCCTTCGCCGAGATCTCCGAGGGCCGCTTCGGCCAGCGCGTGTTCGAACTGGCGCTCGCGGTCGGCCTCGTCGGCCGCCCGGCCTCCTCGGCCGCGCTCGACACCATCCGCGGCCGCCTCGCCAGCGGCGGCCTGTTCCTGTCGGCCGAGGCCGAGCCGACCCTGGTCGGCGACCTCGTCTACGGCCAGACCGTCGGCTGGTGGCGCGGCAGCGTCTCGCCGGCCTATCCGATCGGCGCGCGCACCACGACCGCCGGCTACCGCGAGATCCTCGCCAGCGCCGGCTTCCGCGATCCCTCCACCCTCGTCCTCGCCGACGAGGCCACCCGCGCCTGCCTCGCGGTCGGCCGCGCGCCGGTGCGCGTGCTCGCCGTCGGCGAGCCCAAGGCCGACCCGGTGCTGGTGCTGGTCGACGCCGCCAAGGGCGCCCGCCGCATCGCCGACGCCCTCGCCGCCGCGCTCGCCGAGCGCCGGCGCCCGGTCCGCGTCGCCGCCGTCCGCAAGGATGCCGCCGGCCGCCTGCTCGTCGAGGCGATCGACGCCGGCACCGACGAGGAGCTCATGGCTCTCCTCGCCAGCGGCGAGGCCAAGGACCTCGTCTACGCCGCCGCCCCCTCGTCCGAGACCGCCGATCCGCTCGCCACGGCGCAGGAGCGGACGATGACGCTGCACGCCGTGCTGAACGGCGCCATGAAGCCGCCGGCGCGGCTCTGGCTGGTTCTGCCCGGCGGCTCGGGCGCCGACCCGGTCCGGTTCCACCGCCCGGTCGAGACGGCGCTCTGGGGCCTCGGCCGCGTCGTGATGAACGAGTATCCGGACATCGAGACCCGGATGATCGACCTCGCGGTCGCCTTCGAGCCCTCGGAGGCCGCCGCCCGCCTCGCCGACCTCCTGGACCGGCCCTGCCCGGAGCGCGAGATCGTCGTCGACGAGCGCGGCACCGCGGCGCTGCGCATCGTGCAGGCGCCGAAGCTCGCCGAGCGCGCGGCCGCCTCGCGGCTCGACGGCCCGCTCGCCCGCGTCCTCGGCATCGACCGCCAGGGCAGCCTGGACGGCCTCGTCTGGCACACCGCCGAGCGCCGCGCCCCCGCGGGCGACGAGGTCGAGATCGAGGTCGCCGCCGCCGGCCTCAACTTCCGCGACGTGATGTGGGCGCTCGGCCTCCTGCCCGAGGAGGCGCTGGAGGACGGCTTCGCCGGCGCCACCCTCGGCATGGAATGCTCCGGCGTCGTCACCCGCGTCGGCCCGGCGGCGAGCCGCTTCCGGCCGGGCGACCGCGTCATCGCCTTCGCGCCGGCCTGCTTCGCCACCCACGTCACCGTGGCCGAGAAGGCGCTGGCGCCGCTGCCGTCGACGGTCGACCTCGTCGCCGCCGCGACCATCCCGGTCACCTTCCTGACCGCCTACTACGCGCTGGTCGAGCTCGCCCAGCTCGACGAGGGCGAGACGGTGCTGATCCACGGCGGCGCCGGCGGCGTCGGCCTCGCGGCGCTGCAGATCGCGCTGTCGCGCGGCGCGCGGGTGATCGCGACCGCCGGCACCGCCGACCGGCGCCGGCTCTTGTCGATGCTCGGCGCGACCCACGTGCTCGACAGCCGCTCGCTCGCCTTCGCCGACGACGTCCGCCGCCTGACCCGCGGCGCCGGCGTCGACGTCGTGCTGAACTCGCTGTCCGGCGAGGCGATGGAGCGCAGCCTCGAGATCCTGAAGCCGTTCGGCCGCTTCGTCGAACTCGGCAAGCGCGACTACTACGCCAACACCCAGATCGCGCTGAGGCCGTTCCGGCAGAACCTGTCCTACTTCGGCGTCGACGCCGACCAGCTCCTGACCCGGCGCCCCAAGCTCACCGCCAAGGTGTTCCGCGAGCTGGTCGAGGGCTTCGAGAGCGGCGCCTTCACGGCCCTGCCCTACCGGGTCTATCCGGCCGAGCAGGCGACCGAGGCGTTCCGGCTGATGCAGCAGTCCGGCCACATCGGCAAGGTGCTGGTGCGCCCGCCGGCGGTGCCGGAGCCGGTTCACCCGTCCGCCGCGATCCGTGCCGACGCGACCTATCTCGTCGCCGGCGGCCTCGGCGGCTTCGGCGCCGAGACGGCCCGCTTCCTGGTCGAGCGCGGCGCCCGCCACGTCGTGCTGACCAGCCGCACCGGCACGCCCGGCGAGGCCGCCGCGGGCGCGATCGCCGCCATGCGCGCGGCCGGCGCCACCGTCGTCACCGCCGCCGCCGACCTCACCAAGGCCGACGCGGTCGCCGCCCTGTTCGCCCGGATCGCGGCGGAGATGCCGCCGCTGAAGGGCATCCTGCACACGGCGATGGTGATCGACGACGCCCTCTTCCACAACCTCGACGCCAAACGCATCGAGGCGGTGATGGCGCCGAAGATCGCCGGTGCCGCGACCCTCGACCGGCTGTCGCGCGGGCTCGACCTCGATCTCTTCGTGCTCTACTCCTCGGCGACGACGCTGATCGGCAACCCCGGTCAGGCCGCCTATGTCGCGGCCAACGCCTACCTGGAAGGCCTCGCCCGCGCCCGCCGTGCCGCCGGCCTGCCGGCGTTGGCGATCGCCTGGGGCGCGATCGGCGACGCCGGCTACCTCGCCCGCAACCTCGCCACCAGCGACATCCTCGCCACCCGCCTCGGCAAGCAGACGCTGTCGGCCCGCGCCGCCCTCGCCGGGCTCGGCATGGTGCTCGACTCCGGCGTCGACATGCCCGTGGTCGCCTACGCCCGGGTCGACTGGGCGGCGGCGCGGCGCGAGCTGCCGCTGATGGCGACGCCCTTCGCCGGGCGGGTCGCCGCCCACGCCAAGGAGGCCGCGCAGGACTCCATGGGCGAGGGCCAGCTGCTCGCCATGATCGAGGGCCTCGACCACGCCCAGGCGCAGAAGGTCGTCGTCGAGCTGCTCGGCGGCGAGATCTCCCGCATCCTGCGCCTGCCGGCCGAGGACATCGACCCGAGCCGGCCGCTCACCGAGGTCGGCATGGACTCGCTGATGGCGCTGGAGCTCCGCATGGCGGCCGAGCAGCGCCTCGGAATCGACATACCGTTGTTGTCGCTGGCGAATGGCGCCACGCTCGGCGACATCGCCCGGCGCATCGTCGACAAGGCGCTGGCGCGGGACGGGGCGGCCGAGGTCTCGGCCGACGCCGAGCTCGCCGCCGCCCGCCACGTCGACGGCGAGCTCGACGAGGACATGACGGCGGTCGCCAACGCCGTGGAAGCCCGGGCGGGAACCGTGAAGAGGTTGATCTGATGCCGGACCAGAAGCGCGGTTACGGGGGCGTCTCGGGAGCCGCCAAGGATGCCCTGATCGCCGGGCTGCGGGAGGCGAGCCGCAACCGGCGTCAGCGTCCCGACCTGCCGGCGCCGGCGCTCGGCAAGGAGCGCGTGGCCAAGGCCTACGACTTCTCCCAGCTCGAGGACTACCGGCAGCTCCGGCTGCACCGCGCCGCCGCCGACATGCTCGGCATCGAGAACCCGTTCTTCCGCTCCCACGACGGGCTGGCCGCCGGCACCACGTCGATCGCCGGCCGCTCGTTCCTGAACTTCGCCTCCTACAACTACCTCGGCCTCAACGGCCATCCCGCGGTGACCGCCGCCGCCAAGGCGGCGATCGACCGCTACGGCGTGTCGGTGTCGGCGAGCCGGCTGGTCGCCGGCGAGCGGCCGTTCCACCGTGAGCTCGAGCGCGCGCTCGCCGGCCTGCACGGCGTCGAGGACGCGGTGGTGATGGTGAGCGGCCACGCCACCAACGTCTCCACCATCGGCACGCTGATGGGCCCGAAGGATCTCGTCCTGATGGACGCCCTGATCCACAATTCGGTCGCCGAGGGGGCGCGGATGGCAGGCGCCGCCCGCATGACCTTCCCGCACAACGACTGGCAGGCGGTCGCCGACCTGCTCGGCCGGGTGCGGAGCCAGTACCGCAACGTGCTGATCGTCGTCGAGGGCATCTACTCGATGGACGGCGATCACCCGGACCTCGCCCGCTTCGTCCAGGTCAAGTCCGACTTCGACGCCTGGCTGATGGTCGACGAGGCCCATTCGCTCGGCGTGCTCGGCGCCACCGGGCGCGGCATCGCCGAGCACCTCGACGTCGACCCGCGCAGCGTCGAGATGTGGATGGGCACGCTGTCGAAGACGCTGTCCGGCTGCGGCGGCTACATCGCCGGTTCGTCGGCGCTGGTCGAATACCTGAAGGTCAAGGCGCCCGGCTTCGTCTACTCGGTCGGCCTGCCGGCGCCGGTGGCCGCCGCGGCGATCGCGTCGATCGAGGTGCTGCGCGAGGAGCCGCAGCGCGTCGCCCGGCTGCACCAGAACGGCCTGCGCTTCCTCGAGAAGGCCCACGCCGCCGGCCTCGACACCGGCCACGCCATGGGCTACGCGGTCGTCCCGGTGATCGTCGGCGACAGCGCCCAGACCGCCGTCCTCGCCGACCGGATCTATCGGCGCGGCCTCAACGCCCTGCCGATCATCTATCCGGCCGTGCCGGAGAAGGGCGCCCGCCTGCGCTTCTTCATCACCTCCGAGCACACCGACGAGCACATCGACACCGCGGTCCGGATCACAGCGGAGGAACTCTCCGAGGTGCAGAATCAGGGCAGCGTCCTGAAGCAGCTCGTCGGCCGCTGAAGGCCGGGCGCGAGCGCGCCCGGCCCGCCCCGGCACACTCTGTTCAGCGCCCGTCGTCGGGCTCGACGCGGGCGCGGAAGCCGCGGTTGGTCCAGTCCGACAACGCCGGCGGCAGCAGCATGTTGAGCATGGTGCCGAGCGTGAGCAGGAACGGGAAGGCGATCACGCCGCGGCCGCGGCGGAGCCGGTCGGCGATGTGCGCCGCGGCCTTCTCCGCCGAGATCTCGAACGGCTTGTAGCCGACGTGCCGGGCCGACATCGGCGACGTCACGAAGCCCGGATAGACCACGCTCACCCGGATGCCATAGCTCCTCAGCCAGCCGCGCAGGGCGATGCCGTAGCCGCGCACCGCCATCTTGGTGGCGCTGTAGGACGGCAGGTCCGGCTGCGGCCTCAGCGCCGCCAGCGACGACACCAGCGCGACATGTCCGCGCCGCCGCGCGATCAGGCGCGGCAGCATCGGCTCGACGGTGTTGAGCATGCCGCCGTAGTTGATCTCCATCAGGCGCCGGCTGACGCCCTCGGCCTCCGGCTTGTCGCCGGGTGCGAGGCCGGCGGAGACGCCGGCGTTGGCGATCAGGAGGTCGACCGGATGACGGTCGTCGAATTTCTCCAGCATGTAGCGCGTCATCACGGGATCGCGGACGTCGACCAGCGAGATCTCGACCGCCGCCCCCTTCTCCCGGCAGGCGTCGGCGACGGTGCGCAGGCGCTCGGCGTCGCGGGCGATCAGGCAGAGCGTGACGCCCGGTGCGGCGAAGGCGCGCGCGAGCGCCGCGCCGATGCCGCTGGAGGCCCCGGTGATCACGATGGTGGAGTAGTTCGTCGGCATCGGCTCAACCCTTCTCGGAGCGCCACTCGTCGAGCCGCCGGAAGGCGACCGTGCGGGGGCGCGGCGGTCCCGGCAGCCTAAGCTCCGGCTCCAGGATGCGTTCCGCGACATTGGAAGCGCCGAGGTCCATGGCGTGTTCCGCCGTGAAACCGCCGCGCACCTGGCTCGCCCAGGCGAGCGCCCGGACGAAGTCGCGCGCCAGACTTGGATCCGGCGGCACCGGTTCGCGCCAGAAGGCCGCGAGCGGGCCCTGGTGGGTCAGGCCGGCGACGTCGTAGACCGCATTGCCGAGCGCCGCCACCGGCCGCCCCGCCGCCAGCGCGGTGACGCCGACCGTCGAGTTGACGGTGACGACGCCGGCGGCGCCCGCCAGCATGGCGTCGAGGTCTCCGCCGTCGACCACGTGCGCCCGGTCCGCGACGCCGACCGCCGCCGCCATCCGCGCGATCCGGCGCGGCCACGCCGCGAGACCGTTGTCGAGCGGGTGCACCTTGAACAGCAGCCGGGCCTCGGCCGGTGCGTTGCGGGCGAAGGAGGCGAGGATCCACGCCACCGCGTCGTCGAGATGCGGGAACGGGCTGTGGACGCGGATCTGGAAGTCGGTGGCGAGTTGCAGCGGCACCAGGAAGGTCGGCCGCGGATCGGCGGCGAGCGCCGCCAGCACGGCCGCGGTGCGGCGGGCGGTGCGCCCCTCGGTCGCGAGCTTCAGGATCCAGCCGCCGTATTCCACCGCGGCGTGGTCGATGGCGTAGCGGCGGTAGCGCGGGAAGGTGAAGGGGTTGCCGAACACGTTGGCGAGGTTGTAGGCGACGTCCCAGGCGGCGTATTTCAGGAAGCTCGCGCCGCCGAGCGGCGCGAGGTCCGGATCGGGCCGCCCGGCCGCCATCCGGCGGATCGCCTCGGCCTCGCGCGGAAAGCGCGAGAAGGACGACAGCCCGTCCGGCTCCACGGTGATCCAGTCGGGCCGGAGATAGCCGTGTTCGATCGCGTGGACGCGGATGCCGAGGTCGTGCGCCACCGGGATCGCCGCCGCCTGATAGGGCCGGCTGTCGCCGAGCAGGGCGAGGTCGGTGACGGCCTCCTCCGCCATGAAGCGGCGGACGAAGCCGGACCAGTCCGTAAGGGAGCCCCGATAGTCGCGTGCGCCCGGCAGCCGCCAGAACAGACGGTCGCCGAGGGCGAGATTGAGGCGTCGCACGTCATGGCCACGATCGAGGACGGCACGGGCCACCCGCGCCATGAAGGGCGAAGACGGCCCCTGGAGGAACAGGACGCGCCGCTTCGAAGTGGCCGCCATGCGCTCGCTCGCTCCCCTCTCCGCCTCGCCTTCGACGCGTCGGCGGCGCAAGCCCCGCATTTGGGAGGGTGCCCCGACGTCGCCTCCCCTCTTAGCCGAAACACCGACGCGCCGCCATTGACACGGGGCGAGCCGGACGGCTACCGAAGGCGTCACGAAGCACGGACGCGTGACAAGTCGGGTCGCACCAAGGACATCATGACGGGGAAGACGGCCCGCACGATCCTGCTCCTCCAGGGGCCGCCGACCCTGTTCTGGACTGAACTGGCCGACGGTTTCGAGGCTGCCGGGCACCGGGTCCTCAAGGTCCACTTCTGCATGGGCGACTGGATCTTCTGGCGCCGCCGCGGGGCCCGCAACTACCGGGGTCGCTTCAAGAACTGGCGCCGCTGGCTGGAGCGTTTCGTCGCCGCCGAGGGCGTCACCGACATCCTCTACTACGCCGATCGCCTGCCCTATCACGTGGTCGCGCGCGAGGTCGCCGAGTATCTCGGTCTCAACGCCTACGCCGTCGAATTCGGCTACCTGCGCCCCGACTGGCTGACGCTGGAACGGGGCGGCATGGGGGCGTGGTCGCACTTCCCGAACGACCCCGACGAAATCCGCCGCGCCGCCCGCGACCTGCCCGAGCCGGTGATGCACTCGGCGTTCGGCTACAAGTTCAACCAGGAAGCCTTCGGCGAGGTGACATTCCACCTCTCCGCCGAGATCCTGCGCCTCGCCTACCCGTTCTACCGGCACGACACCTATTACCACCCCTATCTCGACTATCTCTCCTGGATCCCGCGGCTGGTGAAGGTGAAGGGCGCGCTCGCCCACGCCAACGCGGTCTGTCACAAGCTCTGGGACGCCAGGACGCCCTATTTCCTGCTCGCGCTGCAGCTCCAGAGCGACTACCAGATCCGCGCCAACTCGCCCTACCGCCATCTCTCCGAGATGCTCGAGGAGGTGATCGGCTCGTTCTCCCACGACGCCGACCCGGGCGACCATCTCGTCGTCAAGATCCACCCGCTCGACAACGGCTTCGAGAACTGGCCGCGTGTCGTCGCCGAGATCGCCGCCCGGCACCGGGTCAGCGATCGCGTCCACGCCATCGACGGCGGGCTGCTCTCCAAGCTGATCGACCACGCCAAGGGCGTCGTGGTGGTGAACTCGACCGTCGGCCTGCACGCCATCCGCGCGGGCTGCCCGACCAAGGTGCTCGGCATCGCCGTGTTCGACGTGCCCGGCCTGACCGACCAGGGCTCGCTGACCGACTTCTGGCGCGAGCCGGCCCCGGTCGACCCGGACCTCACCGACGCCTACGTCCGCCTGATGGCCCACGCCATCCAGATCAAGGGCTCGTTCTACAATCCCGCCGGCCGCGCCGCCGCGATCCCGGAGATCGTGCGCCGGGTCGAGGCCGATCTCGTCAACGACCGCGCCCTGGTGCCGGTACCGCCGCGCCTCTCGCGCGCCAAGCGCATCGGCGTCCCCGCGATCCCCTGACGGAACCGCGGGGGACATCCGGCGCGGCTCAGGCCGCGACGGTCTCGCCGAGGGCCGCCGCCATCAGCTCGCGGGTGTAGGGCTCGCGCGGATCGTCGAAGATCTGGTCGGTCTCGCCCTCCTCCACCACCCGGCCGCCGCGCATCACCAGGATGTAGTCCGACAGCGCGCGGACGACCGCGAGGTCGTGGCTGATGAAGAGGTAGGACAGGCCGTGCTTCTCCTGCAGGTCGCGCAGGAGGTCGACGATCTGCTTCTGCACCGAGCGGTCGAGCGCCGACGTCGGCTCGTCGAGCACCACCACCTTCGGCTTCAGGATCATCGCCCGGGCGATGGCGATGCGCTGGCGCTGGCCGCCCGAGAACTCGTGCGGATAGCGGTTGCGCATCGCCGGGTCGAGCCCGACTTCGGCCAGCGCGGCGACGGCGCGGCGGTCGCGCTCGGCGGCGGAGAGCTGCGGCTCGTGGACCAGCAGGCCCTCGGTGACGATCTGGCCGGCGGTCATGCGCGGGCTGAGCGAACCGAACGGATCCTGGAACACCAGCTGCAACTCGCGCCGGAGACCGCGCATGCGGGCGCGGTCGGCGGTGGAGATATCGTGGTCGGCAAAGCGGATCAGGCCGGTGCCGTGGTTGAGGCGCAAGAGCGCCCGCCCGAGCGTCGACTTGCCCGAGCCCGATTCGCCGACGACGCCGATGGTCTGGCCGCGCCTCAGCCGCAACGTGACGCCGTCGACCGCCTTCAGCTCCACCGGCGGCCCCGCGAACAGGCCGCCGCCGAGCTGGAACGACACCTTGACGTTGCGGCCCTCGAGCAGCACCGGCGCGTCGGGCGCCGGCGGCGCCTTGCGGCCGGTCGGCTCGGCGGCGAGCAGCATCTTCGTGTAGTCGTGCTTCGGCGCGGCGAAGATCGCGGCCACCGGCCCGGTCTCCACCACCTCGCCGCGGCGCATCACTACCACGCGGTCGGCGAAGCGGCGGACGATGCCGAGGTCGTGGGTGATGAAGACGATCGAGAGACCGATCCGCCGCTTCAGGTCGGCGAGCAGGTCGAGGATCTGCGCCTGGATGGTGACGTCGAGCGCCGTGGTCGGTTCGTCGGCGATCAGGATGTCGGGGTCGCAGGCGAGCGCCATCGCGATCATCACGCGCTGGCGCTGGCCGCCGGACATCTCGTGCGGGAAGCTGTCGACCCGCCGTTCCGGGTCGGGCACCTTGACGAGCGCGAGCAGCTCGATCGCCCGTTTGCGCGCGGCCGCGGCCGAGAGGCCCTTGTGGTGGCGCAGCGGCTCCATGATCTGGTCGCCGACCCGGTAGAGCGGGTCGAGCGAGGTCATCGGCTCCTGGAAGATCATGGTGATCTTCGAGCCGCGGATGCCGTTGAGAGCGCGCGGCGACAGCCCGACCAGCTCGCGGCCGCGGTATTTCGCCGAGCCGGCGACGCGGCCGTTGGCGGCGAGCAGGCCCATCAGCGCCATCATGGTCTGGCTCTTGCCCGAGCCGGATTCGCCGACCACGGCGAGGGTCTCGCCGGCGGCGACGGCGATGTCGACGCCGCGGACGGCGTGGACTTCGCCGCCGGGCGTCGCGAAGCGGACGTCGAGCCCGCGGATGTCGAGGACGGTTTCGGCCATGCCTTCGTCTCCTGGCGGGTTCGGGTCAGCGGTCCTTGGGGTCGAGCGCGTCGCGCAGGCCGTCGCCGAGGAAGTTCAGCGCGAACAGCGTGACCACGAAGAACGCCGACGGGAAGATCAGCAGCCAGGGCGAAGCCTGCATCGCGGCCGAGCCCTCGGCGATCAGCGTGCCCCAGCTCGTCAGCGGCTCCTGGACCCCGAGACCGAGGAAGGACAGGAAGCTCTCGAGCAGGATCACCTGCGGCACCAGCACGGTGACGAAGACGACCACCGGGCCGATCGTGTTGGGCACCACGTGGCGGCGGATGATCGCCGCGGTCGAAAGGCCCATGGCGTTGGCGGCCTCGACGTATTCGCGCCGCTTGATCGACAGCGTCTGGCCGCGGACGATGCGGGCCATGTCGAGCCACTCAATCGCGCCGATCGCCACGAAGATCAGCACGAAGTGGCGGCCGAAGAACACCACCAGCATGATCACGAAGAACATGAAGGGCAGCGAGTAGAGGATCTCGACGAGGCGCATCATCACGTTGTCGACCCGGCCGCCGACGTAGCCGGAGATCGCGCCGTAGGCGACGCCGATCACCAGCGACACCAGCGTCGCCAGGATGCCGACGGTCAGCGAGATCTGGCCGCCGATCATCACGCGCACGAACAGGTCGCGGCCGTTGCGGTCGGTGCCCATCGGGAAATACTGGCGATTCACCGTGCCGGTGACCACCAGCGTCCGGCCGTCGTCCAGCGTTTCGGCGACGGTCGCGCCGTCGAACTCGTCCGGACGGTCGAGATAGCGGGTGACGCGCGGGTCGATCGGCGCGTCCTTGACGAGGCGGGCGGTGTAGGTCGAGCCCTCGACGTCGAACGCCTCCAGCTTGACCCGGCCGCGGTCGGCGGCGGTGGTCATCACCTTCGTCAGCGTGTCCTCGAGCGGATAGGGCTCGAGGCTCGGGGGTACGCCGACGTAGCTCGGGAAGATCTCGTCGTAGCGGTGCGGGTAGACGAGCGGCCCGAACACGCAGACGAGCGAGACCAGCGCCAGCACGACGAGGCTGGTCATGGCGGCGGCGTTGCGGCGGAGCCGGGCGAGCGCGATCGAGCCGAGGCTCTGGCCCTTGCCGGCGGAGGCCGGCGGCATGGCGGCGGCGGCGTCACTCATAGCGCACCCTCGGGTCGATCACGGCGTAGAGGATGTCGACGATCAGGTTGAAGACCACGATGAACACCGAGATCAGCACCACGGTGCCCATCACCAGCGTATAGTCGCGGTTGAGCGCGCCGAGCACGAAGTAACGGCCGACGCCGGGCAGCGAGAAGATCGTCTCGACCACCACGGAACCGGTGAGGAGACCGGCGGCCGCGGGGCCGAGATAGCTGACGGCCGGCATCAGCGCGGCGCGCAGCGCATGGCGCACCACCACGGAGCGGGCCGGCAGGCCGTAGGCGCGGGCGGTGCGGACGTGGTCGGCGCGCAGCGCCTCGATCATCGAGCCGCGGGTCAGGCGGGCGAACACCGCGAGCTGCGGCAGCGCCAGCGCGACCATCGGCAGCACGAGGTCGTCGAAGCCGCCGTTGCCCCAGCCGCCGGCCGGAACCAGCCGCAGCATCACGGCGAACACCAGCGACAGCACGGGGCCGACGACGAAGTTCGGCACCGTCGTGCCGATCGTCGCCATCGACATCACCGCGTAGTCGATCGCCGAGTTCTGGCGCAGTGCCGCGAAGGTGCCGACGGCGATTCCGCCGATCACCGAGATCACCAGGGCGAAGGAGCCGAGGATCACCGAATAGGGCAGCGCCTGCAGGATGAGTTCGGCGACGGTATAGTCGCGGTAGACGAAGCTCGGGCCGAAGTCGCCGTGGAGGACGTTCCAGAGATAGTGGACGTACTGGACGACGAGCGGCTGGTCGAGTTCGTAGACGCGGTTCAGGTTGGCGAGAACCTGGGGCTCGAGCGGACGTTCCAGGTTGAACGGTCCGCCGGGCGCGATCCGCATCAGGAAGAAGGACAGCGTGACGACGATGAACAGGGTCGGCACCGCCGACACGAGCCGCCGGAGGGCGAAGGCGAGCATCCGGGCACTCCCCTCGGAGGGATGACGACGACCGTCGGCGCCCCGCCGCGGGCCGGCCGGAGCCGGGACGGCGGAGCGGGAGCGGCGTGCGGAGACCACGCCGACCGGCCCGCTCCGAAGGAGCGGGCCGGTCGGCGGAGGCGGTCATTCCACCGAGAGATACTTGGTGAGGTGCTCGTTGACGGCGTTGTTCTCGAAGCCCTTGACCTTGCGGTTGACGAGCCAGAGCGAGCCGTTGTTGAGGAACGGCGTGGTCGGCTGCTCGCGGGCGTAGATCGCCTCGGCCTCGGCCATCACCTTCATGCGCTCGGCCGGGTCGCGGATCTCGTAGGACTTCTTCATCAGCGCGTCGAACTCGTCGTTCTTCCAGTGGCCGTAGTTGAAGGCCGTGTTGGAGGAGACGAGCAGGTTCAGGAAGTTCTCCGGGTCGGCGTAGTCGGCCGACCAGCCGGCACGGGCGACGTCGAAGGCGCCGCCCTCTTGGAGGTAGGCGTAGTGCGACTTGACGTCGAGGTTCTGCATGGTGACCTCGACACCGATCGCCTTCCACATGTCGGCGACGGCGGTGGCCACCTTCTTGTGGTTCTCGGAGGTGTTGTAGCGGATGTCGACCTTGAGCGGCTTGCCGCCCTCGCCGAAGCCGGCCTCCTTCAGGAGTTCCTTGGCCTTGTCCTCGCGGTCGAGTTGGTCCATCGACGCGAAGTCGGCCTCGGCCGGGGTGTAGCCCTCCATGCCCGGCGGCACGAAGGCGTAGCTCGGCAGATAGGAGTTGGTGAAGATCTTCTCCGACAGGAAGTCGCGGTCGACCGCCATCGACAGCGCCTGACGGACGCGGACGTCGTCGAACGGCGGCTTGCGGGTGTCGAAGACGTAGTAGTAGGTTGCCAGATTCGGGGCGACCTTGATCTGGTCCTCGCCGAGCTTGCCCTTGAGGAAGTCGAGCTGGTCGGCCTGGAACTGGTAGACCACGTCGAGCTCGCCGGCCTCGAACATGCGCTCGGTGGCAGCCATGTCCTCGGACGGGTTGTAGATCACCTTGTCGATCTTGACGCTCGCGGCATCCCAGTATTCGGGATTCTTGACCGCGGTGATGTGGTCGTTGGCGACGTACTCGGTCAGCTTGAACGCGCCGTTCGAGACCATGTTGCCGGGCTTGGTGAACTCGGCGCCGAACTTCTGCACGTTGGCGGGATTGACCGGCAGCGCCGCGTAATGGGTGGCGAGCTGCAGGAAGTAGGGGGTCGGGCGCTCCAGCGTGACCTCGAGCGTCTTCGGCGCGACCGCCTTGACGCCGAGCGTATCGACCGCGGCCTTGCCGGTGTTGATCGCCTCGGCGTTCTTCACCGGATAGAGGATGGTGGCGTATTCGGCCGCTTCCTTGGGATCGAGCAGCCGGCGCCACGCGAACACGAAGTCGTCGGCGACCACCGGCGAGCCGTCCGACCACTTGGCGTTCTCGCGCAGCTTGAACGTGTAGACCGTGCCGTCGTCGGACAGCGTCCAGCTCTCGGCGACGCCGGGGATCACCTCGCCCTTGTTGTCGTAGACCGTCAGGCCCTCGAACAGGTCGCGCACCACGAAGCCCTCGATGTCGATCGAGATGTGGGCCTGGTCGAGCGTCTGCGGCTCGCCGCCGTTGCCGCGGCGCAGGACGGTTTCGGCGGCCGCGGGCAGCGCGGACAGCACGGTGCCGGCGAGGAGGGCGGCGGCGATGCCGCGGGCGAGCACGATCCTGGTCATCTGGATTTGCCTCCATTGTTCTGCTGCCGGCGGCGGGCCGTTCACGTTCCGGAACTCCCCTGGTCACCCGCCACCGACGGTCGGCATACGCTAAGCCTTGCCGCGCCGACGGCAAGACGGAAAAGCACCTGTCGTTGCGTCATGTGGAAACACTTGCGCGAAAAAGCAGCAAAGCTGCCGACGAAGAGCTTCGCCGGCAGCAATATTTCCCGTTGTCCAACGGCAGCTTGCGGAACGTGTCGCGCGCTCAGGCCGGCTTGTGGTGCGCGATCCAGTGCCACGCGATGTCGATGCGCCGCGGCAACCAGACCTTGTCGTGCGAGAGCACGTAGTCGAGGAAGCGCGCGAGCGCGGCGACGCGGCCCGGGCGGCCGACGAGGCGGCAGTGGAGACCGACGTTGAGCAGCTTCGGACTGCCGGCCGCGCCTTCGGCGTAGAGCACGTCGAAGCTGTCCTTCAGGTAGTTGAAGAACTGGTCGCCGGCATTGAAGCCCTGGTTGGTGGCGAAGCGCATGTCGTTGGTGTCGAGGGTGTAGGGGATCACCAGATGCGGCCCGTTCGGCCCCTCGAGCCAATATGGCAAATCGTCGGCGTAAGCATCGGACGTATAGAGGAAACCGCCCTCCTCCATCGCGAGGCGGGTGGTGTTCTCCGAGCAGCGGCCGGTGTACCAGCCGAGCGGCCGGGCGCCGGTGACCTCCTCGTGGATCCGAATCGCCTCGAGCATGTGCGCGCGCTCGGCCTCGGGCGAAAAGTCCTTGTATTCGATCCACTTGAGCCCGTGCGAGGCGATCTCCCAGTCCGCCTCCTTCATCGCCGCGACCACCTCGGGATTGCGGGCGAGCGCGGTGGCGACGCCGTAGACGGTGACCGGGACGTTCCTCCCCGTGAACAGCCGCCACAGCCGCCAGAAGCCGGCGCGGGAGCCGTATTCGTAGATCGATTCCATGTTCATGTGGCGCTGGCCCGGCCAGGGCTGGGCGCCGACGATCTCGCTCAGGAAGGCCTCCGAGGCGGCGTCGCCGTGGAGGATGCAGTTCTCCCCGCCCTCTTCGTAGTTGATCACGAACTGGACGGCCACGTTGGCGCCGTCGGGCCAAGCGGCGTCCGGGGCGTTGCGTCCGTAGCCGATGAGGTCGCGGGGATAGTTCGGGTCCATGGTCGCCGGAGGTCCTTTCCTTCGCACCCGCGAACGATCGGACAGCCGCGCCGACTTTGCAAGCCGGATCCGACGGTTAACGCCCGCCCTCCCCGCCCTCGCCGAGCCGCATGACGGCGACGCCCATCGCGACGCTGGCGAGCGTGATCACGAAGCCGGCGGTGACGAGCGCATAGGGAACCAGCGGGGTGTCGTCGCCGGCGACGAGGCGGCCGAAGCCGCCGACGTCGAGGACGACCAGCCCGGTCGAGACGACGAGCCCGGCGGTGGCGCCGGCGAGCGCGTTGAGGGCGAGCAGGCGGAACAGCGGCAGCTTCCACACGGGCGCGGAACGGGTCGTGGTCATCGGCGTTGTCACCTCGCTGCATCCCGATCGGACGCCGTGCAAACGCCGGGAACCATGACCTGGATCATGGTGCAAAACGTTAACCCGGTGTTAATCGGCCGTTAACCGAACGACAACCAAACTCGGACCGACCCATTTCGGTCTCAGCTCTACGAGGAGTGCCCCATGGCGTCCCGGCCCGTCGAGCGTCAGGACCCCGCCGCCCCGCCGTCGCACCATCCGGTCGACGGCCGTTTCGCGATCGCCCGGGCCGAGCTCGAGGCGATGCGCGTCTTCCTCGCCGAGCGACGACCATCCTCGGGCCCCGAGGCCCTCGACCTCCTGCGCAAGGCCTTCCCCGCCGCCCCGCTCGCCGAGCGGGTCAAGGTCGCGACCGAGGCCCGGGCGGTCCGGTTCGGCTGACCGCTCAGGGCCGGGGATCGGCCGAGGGCCGCGCCTCCGGCTCGTCGTCGTCGTCCTCTTCCTCGCCCCCCTCCGCGGGCCCCTCGAAACCGACCTCGGCCTCCGGGGTGCCGTGGGCGCGGGCGAGCCGGTTCCACGACCGCCAGCCGAACGGCACGAAGACGAGGTAGGCGATGGTGGCCGCCGCCAGCATCTCGAACGGGAAGCTCGCGAACAGCGCCACCGCGGCGACGACGCCGACCAGCACCGGCAGCACGAGATCGCGCCGGACCCGGCCGAGCTTCTTGCCGGAGAAGGTCGGGATCCGGCTGACCATCAGGAGCGCCACCAGCACCACGTAGACGCCGACCGCCGGCGCCGCCTCGGGCGGCACCTGGAGCCCGGTCTGGGCGAGGTAGACCGGCAACAGCACGGTGATGGCGCCGGCGGGTGCCGGCACCCCGGTGAAGAAGTTGCCCTGCCAGGCCGGCTTCTCGGTGTCGAGCATGGCGTTGAAGCGGGCGAGGCGGAGCGCGCCGGCGATCGCGAAGATCATCGCCGCCATCCAGCCGAACGACTTCACCCCGTGCAGGATCCAGCCGAACAGCAGGATCGCCGGCGCGACGCCGAAGGCCAGGAAATCGCTGAGCGAATCGAGTTCGGCGCCGAAGCGCGAGGTCGAGCGCAGGTAACGCGCGATCCGGCCGTCGAGGCCGTCGAGGACGGCGGCGGCGAGGATGAAGTAGACCGCCAGTTCGAAGCGCCCCTCGAAGGTGAGGCGGATCGAGGTCAGCCCGGCGCAGAGCGCCAGCAGCGTGACGAGATTGGGCACGATCGCCCGGATCGGGATGCGGCGGCCGAGCCGGCGCACCGGGCCGGGCGGTTCGTCGTAGGGATCGACGGGCGGGAAGATGTTGGTCATGGCCGCCGCTCCGCCTCAGGCGATCCGCACGATCGGGGTCGGCCGCTCGCCGTCGAGGTCGGCGAGCACGGTCTCGCCGGCGACGGCACGCGCACCCTCGGCGACCAGGGCGGTGGCGCCGGCGGGCAGGTAGACGTCGACGCGCGAGCCGAAGCGGATCAGGCCGAAGCGGTCGCCGACCACGAGTTCCTCGCCCTCGCGGGCGAAGGACAGGATACGGCGGGCGATCAGGCCGGCGATCTGCACCACCGCGACCTGCCGGCCGTCGGCGCGGTCGATCACCAGACCGTTGCGCTCGTTGTCCTCGCTGGCCTTGTCGAGCTCGGCGTTGAGGAACTTGCCAGCGCGGTAGGCGATCCGGCTGATCCGACCGGTGACCGGCATCCGGTTCACGTGGACGTCGAACACGTTCATGAACACGCAGATGCGCAGGCGCGGCACGTCGCCGAGGCCGAGTTCGCGCGGCGGCACCGCCATCGCCACCGACGAGATCCGCCCGTCCGCCGGGCTGATGACGAGGGTCGGCGTCACCGGGGTGACGCGGGCGGGATCGCGGAAGAACAGCGCGCACCAGATCGTCAGCGCGAGGCCGATCCAGAACAGCGGCGCGACGAACCAGCCGACCAGGACCGTCACAACCGCGAAGATCGCGATGAAGCGGTGACCCTCCGGGTGGATCGGCGGGACCGCGTTCCTGACCGAGGCGAGAATGGACATCCGGGGCGACCCTGTGACCGGGGGGAGATCGGGACTGTCCCGACCGTTTCGCACGGAACGCCCGGCAGCGGAAGGGTCGGAGTTGAGCGATCCCGGACTCCGTTCGGACACGATTGCGGTCGTACACTGTCCCCGTGCGGACGCCGGACGCGATTCGAGCCCGACCGCCGCACCTGAGGATCGTTCGTAATGAGTATCTCGGCTCTCGGTTCTTCGACGAGCACCCCCGTCCGCGCTCCGCAGCCCCTGGCGGAGAAGGCGGAAGGCGCCGGCCCCGACAGGGACGGCGACGCCGACGACGTCGGCGCGGCGGCCGCGGCCGCCCCCAAGGCGGCCCTGCCCAAGGGCGTCGGCTCGCTCGTCGACGTGACCGTCTGATCACCGCGCCCGCGACGATCCGGCCGTACGCCGGGGCGTCGCGGGCGAGGCCCGGCCGGAAGCCGGCCGGATTCCAGGTGACCGCGGCGAGCCCGCACCGGGCCCGCCGTCACTTCGCCGGGATCGGCTCCCCGGCCCGCGGCCCACGCGTGACGACGCCGAGGTCGTCCTCGGCGATCGCCCGCTTCAGCTGCTCCTCGGCGTCGGCGGCGGCGCGCTGGCGGTCCCACATGGTGGCGTAGAGGCCGCCGGCGGCGATCAGCGCCGCATGGGTGCCGCGCTCGGCGATCCGGCCCTTCTCCAGCACGATGATCTCGTCGGCGCCGACCACGGTGGAGAGCCGGTGCGCGATCACCAGCGTGGTGCGGCCCTCGGCGACCCGATCGAGTTCGGCCTGGATCTCGCGCTCGGTGTTGGTGTCGAGCGCCGAGGTCGCCTCGTCGAGGATCAGGATCGGCGGCGCCTTCAGGATGGTGCGCGCGATGGCGACGCGCTGCTTCTCGCCGCCGGAGAGCTTGAGGCCGCGCTCGCCGACCTGGCTGGCGTAGCCCTGCGGCAGGCTCTCGACGAAATGGCCGATCCGGGCCTGCCGGGCCGCCTCGCGGACCTCGTCGTCGCTGGCGGAGGGCCGACCGTAGCGGATGTTGTAGAGGATGCTGTCGTTGAAGAGCACGGTGTCCTGCGGCACCATGCCGATCGCCGCGCGCAGGCTCTCCTGGGTGACGTCGCGCACGTCCTGGCCGTCGATGGTGATGCGGCCGGAGGTGACGTCGTAGAAGCGGAACAGCAGCCGCGACAGCGTCGACTTGCCGGCGCCGGACGGGCCGACGATCGCCACCGTGCGCCCGGCCGGCACCTCGAAGCTGATGCCGGAGAGGATCCGGCGGTCCGGATCGTAGGAGAACACCACGTCCTCGAAGCGCACCGCGCCGCCGATGACCTTCAGCGGCACCGCGTTCGGGGCGTCGACGATCTCGGCCGGCTGGTCGAGCAGGTCGAACATCTGCTCGATGTCGGCGAGGCCCTGGCGGATCTCGCGGTAGATGAAGCCGATGAAGTTGAGCGGAATCGCGAGCTGCATCAGGAGCGCGTTGATCAGCACGAAGTCGCCGACGGTCTGGGTGCCGGCCATCACCTCGCGCGCCGACATCACCATGCAGGCGGACATGCCGACGGTGAAGATCAGGGTCTGGCCCATGTTGAGCCAGGCGAGCGAGGTCCAGGTCTCGACGGCGGCCTTCTCGTAGCGCGCCATCGAGGCGTCGAAGCGCTTGGCCTCCATCGCCTCGTTGCCGAAATACTTGACCGTCTCGAAGTTGAGCAGGCTGTCGATCGCCTTGGTGTTGGCGTCGGTGTCGCTCTCGTTCATGCGGCGGCGGATGTCGATCCGCATGTCGGAGTACTTCACCGAGAACCAGACGTAGAGCCAGACGGTGAGACCGATCACCACCAGATAGGGCCAGCCGAACTGGAAGCCGATCACCGCCGCCGACAGCGCGAACTCGAGCAGGGTCGGCGCCGCATTGAGGATGGTGAAGCGGACGATGGCGTCGATGCCCTTGACGCCGCGCTCGATCACCCGCGACAGCCCGCCGGTGCGCCGCTGCAGGTGGAAGCGCAGCGACAGCGCGTGCAGGTGCGTGAAGGTGCGGAAGGCGAGCGTGCGGACGGCATACTGGCCGACCTCGGCGAACAGGGCGTCGCGCAGCTGGTTGAAGGCGTTGAGGAGAATGCGCCCGACGCCGTAGGCGACGACCAGGAACACCGGCATCGACATCATCAGCACGGCGCGGTCGGACGGCGCCTCGGGCGCCAGCGCGTCGGTGGCCCAGCCGTAGAGATAGGGCACCAGCACCGTCGCCACCTTGGCGACCACCAGGGCCGCGACCGCGAGCGCGACGCGCATCTTGAGGTCGGGCCGCTCGGACGGCCACAGATAGGGCCAGAGGTTGGCGATCGTCTTGCCGAGCGTCGAATCGTCCGCGCTCACGGTCCGGCCGTTGGCGCGCGTGTCGGGTTTCTTCATGGGATGTCCGCAGCCGTGGCATCGGCCCCGGCCGACGGCCGAAACCTCCGGCCGCCACCGACGGCCGGACCCGGCGCATATAGCCTACTTCGCAGGCAACGACACCGTCCGAATGCCGCAACTTCGCGTGAGAGGGGATCGGGGCGCGGGTGGGCATTGCCCGCCGGAATGCGGGACCGCACGACGCGGGCGGTGAGTGGACCCGTGCGAGCGGTGGGTGGCGCAGTGCGGTCGAACGGACGAGCCCGGCGAGACATGCGCTTCATCCTTCCCCTGAGGGGAAGGTGCCGAGCGGAGCGAGGCGGAAGGGGTCGCGACGGACGGCGGAGCCGGCCGTTCCGCCCGCGACGTCCGCCGAAGACCCCACGGAACCCCGACCCCTTCCGGTCCTACGGACCACCTTCCCCTGAGGGGAAGGATGAACAACGCGGTGGAGGCGGTTCACGCGACGGGCAACGTCGGCGCGGCCGGAAAATGGGGGAAATGTCGGAAATGCGCGTGCAACCGGCTGGGCAATTCATCCTTCCCCCGAGGGGGTGAGGCGAAGCCGAACGCCCTGAAGGGAAGGATGAAGGACGCGGTGGAGGCTAAGAGTGCCGTCTGCACCGTTGGTGCAGACGGAAACGCGCGCGTGCCGCTTCCCCCGTCCTCAGTTAGCCGGAGCCGCCGGAGTGACAGACGTGGCCGCCGGAGCCGTCGCCCCGTCCGGAGCGGTCGTGGGAGCCACCGGCGCCGCGGGCGGCGGTTCGGGGGCGGCGCCGGGGAGCGCGGGGGTCCAGTTGGTGTCGCCCTGCGGGATGACGAAGATCTGGCCGGGGTAGATCAGGTCCGGGTCGCGGATCTGGTCGGTGTTGGCCTGATAGATCGTCGAGTAGCGCACGCCGCGGCCGTAGAGCCGGCGCGCGATGGTCCAGAGATTGTCGCCGCGACGGATGATCAGCGACTGCGGTCCGCTCTCCGGCGCGACCACCGTGGTGCCGGAGCCGGCGGCAACTTGGCCCGTGCCGGTGCCGCTGGCGGTGCCGGCGTCGGCGGGCGCCTCGGCGGCGAGTTCGAACGGCACCTCGGCACGGCTCGCGACCTTGCCGTCGGCGCCGAGGTGGTCGACGCGGGCGACGTGGCGGCCGGCCTCGAGCGGACGGGTCGCCTCGAGCAGCCAGCGGCCCGTCGGCATCGCCTTCGTGTCCGCCACGAGCGCGTCGTCGACGTAGACGCGCAGCGTCGCGCCCGGCTCGGCCGAACCGGCGGCGAACAGGCGCCGGCCGTCCTCGACCTCGACGGCGTCGATGCGGACCGGCGCGGCGACGGCCGCGGGCGCGGGCGCCGGCTGCTCGGCGGGGGCGGCGGCCGGAGCGGGCGTGGCGGCCGGAGCGGGAGCGGACGGCGTGGCGGGCTCGGCCTGAGCCGGGACGGCGGGCGCCTCGGCGGACGGCGTCGGAGCGGCCGGCTCGGCGGACGGCGTCGGCGCGGCGGGCTGCGCGGACGGGGTCTGCGCGGGCTCGGCCGGCGCGGCGGGGATGGCCGGCGCGGTCGTGGCGCCCTGGCCGGCCGAATCGGAGGCGGGTGCGGCACCCTGACCGGCCGTGGCGGTCGGCGTCGCGGGGGTCGGATCCGAAACCGCCGGTGCGGGCGCGTCCGCGGCCGGGGTGATCGTGCCCTCGGCGGTGGAACCCGGAGCGGACGAGACGGCTTGCCCGGCGGACGGGGTCGGCGCGGGGGCCGGGGCGGGCTCGGCGGACGGCGCGGTCGTCAGGCCGCCCTCGGCGACCGAGCCGCCGGCCGGCGCCTCGGCGGTGACGGTGGTGGAGACGCCGGCGCCGGCGGTGCCGGCGACGACCTCGGTCGAACCGCCCTCGGCGGGTGCCGGCGCCGGCTCGGCGCTGGCGACGACGGCGGTGGAGCCGCCCGCGGCCGGCGCGGCGTCGGCCGGCTTCTCGGCCGGGGCCTCGCCCTCGGCCGAGGCGACCGAGCCGCCGGGCACGGCGACGCCGGCGGCGTCGAGGGTCTTGCGGGTCTCGTCCTCGCCCGGGATCTGCAGCACGGTGGACGGCGAGCCGGGCTGGTTCAGCACCACCAGCACCTCGCCCTTGCCGCCCTCGGGCACGCTGACGGCGACCGACTGTTCGGAGGTAACGGGCTTGCCGTCCGGGCCGGTGACGCGGACCGAGAGGTCGTGGGCGCCCGGCTTCAGCGGGTCGGCGAGTACGATCGCCCACTCGCCGGTGTCGTTGACGGCGCCGGATGCGACGGCGACGCCGCCGGACAGGATCTCGACGCGGGCCTTCGGGGCGCCCTGCCCCGCGATCACGGCGTCGCCCGAGGGCTCGACGCGGACGAGGTCGAAGATCGGGACGACACGGGCCGCGGCCGCCGCCGATTCGGCGAGCTTCGACGAGGGCTTGGTCTCCACCGGCGGCGCAACGGCGACGACCGTGCTCGCGCCTTCGGGCAGCGGCGCGGGATGGCCGGCGATCTCGACGCCGATCTGGCGCAGGACGCCGTCCAGGAAACCGCCGAACAGGGCGACGAGGACCGCGATGACCACGGCCACGGCCGCCGCGAGCGCGTTCCCGATGTGCTTCGTCATGACCTGCCCCACGCCCCCGTGCACTCACCACGATCCGCCGCCCCGCGGCGGTCCGCGCGTCCCTCGGGACGCGCCGGAACCGCGCCGTCCGACGGGTGGCCCGGCCCGTCGGGATGCAGGAAGTCGGATCGATCGCGACCGTTGCCCGACGCCGCTTTCGGCGCACCGGTCCACCTTGCCGCAGGCGGACCGGCCGACGACCGCACGCCACGACCGGCGCCCTCGCGGCGCCCCTCTCAACGGCTTTATACGCTTGCCGATTTTGCGGCAATACCGTGGTGTTTCCGCGCCCCCTCCGTGACGGTTCCGCGACGCCGAAACCGCCGCGGTGATGCAGCGAAGACGCAGCTTCGCCGCGCCGCGGCGGTCTTGACGCGGTGCGAAGGCCAATGCGACACCTCGGGGCATGGCAAGCATCTCCAGCATCTGCGTCTTCTGCGGCTCCTCCGACGGCCGCGTCCCCTCCTACCGCCGCGCCGCGGAGATCCTCGGCACCGCGATGGCCGAGAACGGCATCCGCCTGATCTACGGCGGCGGCTCGATCGGGCTGATGGGCACGACCGCCCGCGCCGTGCTCGCCGCCGGCGGCGCCGTCACCGGCATCATCCCGGAGTTCCTGCTGCGCCGCGAGATCATGCTCGACGGCGTCGACGACTTCCACATCGTGCCGGACATGCACACGCGCAAGCAGATGATGTTCGAGCGCGCCGACGCCTTCGTGGCGCTGCCCGGCGGCATCGGCACGCTGGAGGAGGTCGTCGAACAGATGACCTGGGCCCAGCTCGGCCGCCACCGCAAGCCGATCGTGCTCGCCGACGTCGAAGGCTTCTGGACGCCGCTGATGGACCTGATCGCCCACATGGGCGCCGAATCCTTCATCCGCCCCGGCTACGAGGTCACCTTCCGCGTCGCCGCCCGCCCCGAGGACATCGTGCCGACGGTGCTCGCCGCCGCCGCGGACGTGCCGGACGCCGCCCTCGACGGCGACCGCCGGGCGATCGAGCGGCTCTGAGGCCGCGGATCCAGGCCACCCGCGCCCGGGGGATTGCGGGCGCGCCGCCGCGGACCGATATGCTCCCGTGCCGCGGCCGGATCGCCGCGGGGGTGGGGACGAGGCATGGAAGCGGCGCTGAGGCTCGGGATCTTCGTGGCGATCTTCGCCGCCGTGGCGCTCGCCGAGTGGCGCTCGCCGCGCCAGCTGCCGACGCGGACGCGGCGCGAGCGCTGGGCCGTCAACCTCGGCATCCTCGCCCTCGACGTCGGCCTGCAGCGCCTCACCGTCGGCGCCGCGGCCTTCGCGACGGCACTCTACGCCCGCGACCACGGCTTCGGCCTGTTCAACCTCGTCGACCTCCCGGCCTTCGCCGAGATCGCGATCGCCTTCGTGGCGCTCGACCTCGCGGTCTATCTCCAGCACGTGGCGAGCCACGCCGTGCCGGCGCTGTGGCGGATCCACGCGGTGCACCACGCCGACCTCGACGTCGACCTCACCACCGGCGTGCGCTTCCACCCGCTCGAGATCGGGCTGTCGCTGGCCTGGAAGGCCGCGGTGGTCGCCGCCCTCGGCGCCGATCCGTGGGCGGTGGTGGCCTTCGAGGCGGTGCTGAACGCCTCGGCGGTCTACACCCACGGCAACCTCCGCCTGCCCGAGCGGGCCGATCGGCTGCTGCGCCGGCTGTTCTGCACGCCCGACATGCACCGGATCCACCATTCGGTGGTGCCGGCCGAGACCCATTCCAACTTCGGATTCTTCCTCTCGGTCTGGGACCGGCTGTTCCGGACCTATCGCGCGGCGCCGCGGGCCGGCTGGGACGGCCTCGTGCTCGGCCTGCCCGGCGAGCGCGACCCGGCCCGGCTCGGGCTCGCCGGTCTGCTTGCGATGCCGTTCCGGCGCGGCGGCGCGGCTTGAACTGGCTCGACCTCTCCGGCCTGTTCGCCGCCGCCCTCCTCGCCGCGACGATCCTGCCGGCGCAGTCGGAGGCGGTACTGGTGGCGCTCCTCGCCGAGGGCGACACCGCGCCCTGGCTGCTGGTGACGGTGGCGAGCGCCGGCAACGTGCTCGGCGCCTGCGTCAACTACCTGCTCGGCCGCTTCGCCCGGCACGGGCGCGACCGGCGCTGGTTCCCGGTCGGCCCCGCCGCGCTCGCCCGCGCCGAGGGCTGGTACCGCCGTTGGGGCCGCTGGAGCCTGCCGTTCTCCTGGCTGCCGGTGGTCGGCGATCCGTTGACGGTGGCGGCCGGCGCGCTCGGCGAACCGTTCCGGGTGTTCCTGCCGCTGGTGGCGCTCGGCAAGGTGGCGCGCTATGTCGTCCTCGCCGGCGGCACCGCGGCGGTGACGGGGTGACAGGCGGCGAGCTTGCGGCAGAGCAAAGAGCGGGCGACGCGGGAGGGCTAGTCTGCGTCGAGGAGCCCGGAAAGCGCCGATCATGTCCACGATGCCGATCACAGCCGAAACCATCCTCGACGACCTCATGACCACCCACAAGGTGACGATCCCGTTGTTCCTGCGCCGCAGGATGATGTGCGTCGGCTGCCCGGTGGTGGCGCTCCACGACGTCGGCGAGGCCTGCCGGGAACACGGCGTGCCGCTCGAGGAATTCCTCTGCGAGGTCAACGCCGCGATCGCCTGCCCGGTCAAGCGCGCGGCCGCGGGCGTCGGCGAGGACGAGGAGACGGGCGGACGATGAGCGACGACGACCTCCGCGTGCGCGCTGCCGGCGGCCCCGGCTTCCCGCGGCCGCCCGCCGGCCTCTCCGAGGACGACATCCGCGCCCTGGTGCACGCATTCTACGACCGCATCCGCGCCGACGCCCTGCTCGGCCCGGTGTTCGACGCCGCGATCCCGGACGAGCGCTGGCCGGTCCAACTCGCCACCATGGTCGACTTCTGGTCCGGCGCGGTGCTGCGCACCGACCGCTACGCCGGCCGGCCGCTGCCGGCTCATCTCGCCCTCCCCGGCATCGGCGAGGCGCATTTCGCCCATTGGCTCGCCCTGTTCCGGCGCACCGCCGAGGACGTGCTGGAGCCCGCCGCCGCGGCGCACTTCACCATGCTCGCCGAGCGCATCGCCCACTCCTTCCGCCTCGGCATCGCGTTCCACCGCGGCGAGGATTCGACAAGGGTGGCCTTCCTCCAGGCCCGCTGACGACGCTCGCTTCCACCCCCGACGAACGCCCCGGCCCGCACCGGGGCGTTCGCGTCCCCATTCCTGCTTCGCAAGGTCCCGACTCGTCGGAACCTTGCGAGGCTGCGGCCTTTCGGCCGGCGCCCGGTCGGGCGCTTCTCGCGCGCGAAAGCTCCGACCAGGGATCGGAACCTTGCGGACTCGCCTTCAGGGCCGGCTCATGTTCGGGCGGAAGGCGAGCATCCGGAGGTAACCGACTGCGAAGACGAGATAGGCGGCGGCCCAGGCGAGGGCCGCGCAGTCGAGGGCGTGGACGACGAGGCCGCCGGCGTAGGGCGCGGCGACGCGGGCGGCGGTGCCGACCAGGTCGAGGGCGAACACCGCGATCTCGAGCCGGCCGGCGGCGAGCGGTCGGCCGGAATGGCCGCGGCTCGCCCGCGTCATCACCGCCAGCGTCATCGCGCCGACCGCGCCGACGGTCCAGACGTGCACGGCCGCGACCGGGTCGACCACCGCCGGGACGAGGATCGAGGCGGCGACGGCGAGGAAGCCGAGCGGGATCGCGGCGAAGGCGACGTGGAGGACGAACAGCAGCGGCTCGGACCGGGTGGCGAGGCCGCGCCAGCGCGCGAGCCGGACGGCGGCGAGCACCCCGGCAATCGCGAGCGCCGCGGCGGTGACGGCGGCCTCGGGCAGGAGCGTCCAGGCGACAAGGCCGAGGACGGCGGCGGCCATCGACGCGGCGTCGATCCGATCGAAGGCGGCGGGCAGCCTGTCCTCGCCGCGGCCGGCGAGCCAATTGCGGGTGAAGGCCGGCACGATGCGGCCGCCGATCAGGAGGATCAGCACCAGCACCAGCGCGATCGCTCCGCGCAGGGCGAAGTCCGCGGTGCCGGTGGCGGCGGCCTCGACGTGGAAGGCGAAGTCGGCGGCGGCGAGCGCGGCCACCACCGCGACGACGCGCAGGTTGCGCCGGTTGCCGGCCGCGACGATCTCGCGGGCGAACACGGCGGCGAGCGCGACGGGGAACAGGAGGTCGGCGATCAGCGCCGCGGTCGGCCCGATCGCGGCGGAGGTCGAGACCGCGACCCGGCCGGCGATCCAGAGCCCGACCAGCGCGGCGAGCTCGCCGCCGGCGATCGGCGCGCGGCCGGTCCAGTTGGCGACGGCCGTGAGCGCGAAGCCGGCGACGATCGCCATTACCCCGCCGAACAGCATGGTGTGGACGTGCCAGTCGCGCGGGGCGAAGGCGGTGGGCAGCGCGAGGGCGCCGGTGAACACCGGCAGCCAGATCAGCACCGACGCGGCCATCGCCAGAGCGCCGAGCAGGAAGAAAGGGCGGAAGCCGCCGGTGAGGAGATGGGGCGTTGCCATGGTCGTCGGTCCCGGTGATGGCGCGGAAGGTGGCGAACGGGCGCGAGGGTGCCGGCGGCGCACCATGTGATGTGGGGGCGATGCGCCGCCGGCGGTCCGGCGCACGAGAGGCGCCGGATTTCTCGTCGGACCGAAGCCCCGAGGGGGGATCGGAGGGTGCCGCCCGGTGGGTCGCGACGGGGTATGGCCCGGGCGGCGGATCGGATCCGGCGAGAAATTCCCTGGTTTCGGCGGGACGGCTCGTCGCCGCCGTGGTCCCTGGATAGGCCGGAGCGCCGGTGCCGACGTTGTGCCGGCGCAAACTTCCCGGCGGATCGGTCAGGGCAGCGCGAAGCGATCGACCGCCGCGGCATGCGCGCCGTCCACCGTAGTGACCGTGAAGTGGAGTTCGCCGGCGAGGTCGCGGCGGCCGAACACGCCGACGCGCAGGCGCCGGGTCTCGTCGACGCCGAGGCGGACGGAGAGGCTCGGCGCCTCCGCGCGCGGATCGGCGGCCGGGGCGATGGTGGCGGCAGCGGCGCCGGCGACCGCGATCTCCACCGTCGTCGGCGCACCGGTGGCGTTGGCGATCCGGAGCTCGAAGCCGTTGCGGATCCGGCCGTCGGAGAGCGCCACCGCGACCGGGTCGCGGTCGTGCATCACCGCGAGGGTCAGCTCGGCGCGGGTCGTCAGCGCGGCCACCATGCCGCCGGTCAATGCCAGGATGGCGAGGGTGAGCGCGACCGTCTTCGGCCGGACGACGCGGGCCGGACGGCGGGCCTCGCCGCGGCGGCCGCGCTCGACGTTGGTCCAGGTCTCGAAGTCGATCAGGCCGCGCTCGCGGCCGAGCTTGCCCATGGTGCCGTCGCAGGCGTCGACGCACAGGCCGCAGTTGATGCAGGCGATGCTCGGGCCGAGGCGGATGTCGATGCCCATCGGGCAGACGGCGACGCAGGCGTTGCAGTCGACGCAGTCGCCGGCGGGCCGGTCGGCGGCGCGGGCGGCGGCCGCCTTCTTGACCGACATCCTGGGCTCGCCGCGGTGGTCGCGGTAGTTGACCGTCAGTGCCTCGGCGTCCCAGATCGCGCCCTGCAGCCGCGGCCACGGGCACATGAAGGTGCACATCTTCTCGCGGGCGAAGCCGGCGAGGCCGTAGGTCGTGGCCGTCAGCGACAGCAGTACGCCGTAGGCGACCGGCGAGGCGGTGCCGCGGACGAGGTCGACCACCAGGGTCGGGGCGTCGGAGAAATAGAGGATGCCGGCGCCGCCGGTGAGCGCGGCGACGACGAGCCAGATCGCGTGCTTCAGGACGATCTCGCCGACTCGGCGCACGGTGAGCGGGGCGTCGAGCTTGCGCAGGCGCTCGCGGCGGTCGCCCTCGATCCGGCGCTCGACCAAGAGGAACAGGTCGGTCCAGATCGTCTGCGGGCAGAAGAAGCCGCACCAGACCCGCCCGGCGAGGGCGTTGGTCAGGATCAGCACCAGCGTCGCCAGCACCAGGGCGCCGGTGAGGTAGTAGAACTCCTGCGGCCGGATCTCGAGCGCGAACAGGTGGACGCGCGCGCCCTCGAGGTCGAACAGGATCGCCTGGCCGGGCCGGCCGGGGCCGCGGTCCCAGCGGATCATCGGCAGGCCGTAGGTCACGGCGAGGGCGAGCGCGAGGATCGCCCACTTCAGGCGCCGGAACCGGCCGGAGACCGATTGCGGCACGACGCGGGTCTCGGCGCCGCCGAGGCGGGCGAGGCGGGGATCGTGGTAGGTCACGGGCGGGCTCCTCCGGAACGGGGCGCGGGCCGGACCAGCGCGGTGCCGGCGACGAGGATGGCGTAGAGCGCGAGGGCGGCGAGCGCGGAGACGGCGCCGGCCGCGACGAGGTCCGGCAGATCGGCGACGGCACCGCCGACACGGGCGGCGACGGCGACCTGGAGCAGCGCGGCGGGGATCCAGAGCGGCGCGGCGTAGCGCACCGGCGCGCCGGTCACGGCCGGCAGCACGATCGGGGCGTGGGCGAACACCATCGACAGCACGAAGCCGAGGCCGATCGCGTGGACGGCGGCGTCGCGGCCGGCGGGCTCGAGCGCCGGCGGCAGTGCCGCGAGCACCGCGGCGGCGACGAGGAGCCAGCCGTAGCCGGCGAACAGGCAGGCGGCCGAGAAGCGCGGAAAGCCGCGGCCGCGGATCGTCGAGCGGGCGACGTCGGTGGCGGCGAGCCACAGCGCCAGGGCGGCGAGCGCGCCGGCGTGCAGCGTCGTGCCGGTGAACGGCTGGCCGAGGACGAGCGCGCCGACGAGGGCGGCGAGGATCGTCCAGAGCGCGGCGATCGCGAGCGGACCCGGCCGGGCGAGGCGCGACAGTTCGATCCGCTCGGCCGCGACGGTGACGACCAGGAACGCCAGCCAGACGTGCGAGACCTCGGCCACCGGCGCGCCGGCGAGCCAGCGCCAGGTGCCGAACGGCCACAGCGCCGCGCCGAGGCTCATCACCGCGGTGAAGGTCTCCGGACGGCGGCGCGCGGCGGCGAGGGTGAGCGCGAGGAGGCCGAGCCCGGCGGCGAACAGCAGGACCGCGCCGGCCTCCGCTTCGCCGAGGAGCAGCGCGGCGCTGCCGGCGGCGCCGAGCGCGGGCACCGCAAGGGCCGCGGCGGAACCGGCTGCGACGGCGCGTTCGAGCGCGATCAGGACGCCGAAGAAGCCGCCGACCATCAGCGCGCCGTGCTGCTCGACCGCCGACATCGGCGCGGGCGAGAGGCCGAGGCGGGCGAGGCCGCCGGCGAGACCGGCGGCGAGCGCCGCGGCGGCGGCGAGCGCGAGGGCGATCCGGACGGCGGCGGTCATGACCGCCCCGTCAGCCGGTCGAGGCCGTGCCGGAGCGCGCCGAGGAGGCGCGACGGCCGGCGGGCGAAGCGGGCGCGCACCTCGGGTTCGGCGTCGTCGGGGCTCCAGCGCACCGAGCGGTCGACGGTGACGCGCACCGCGAAGCCCGGCCCGAGCCGCCTGCCGACCGCGACCGCCGCGGTCTCGGCGATCAGACCGGCGAGCGGACAGGTCGGCGTCGTCATCGCCAGCACCACCGCGACGCGGTCGCCGTCGATGTCGATCGCGCGGACGAGGCCGAGGGCGACGACGTCGACGCCGAGTTCCGGGTCGTCGACCTCGCGGAGGGCGGCGAGCACGTCGGCCTCGACGGCGGCGGTGACGGCGGTGTGCCGCCAAGCGGCGGCAGTGGGGGCGAAGGGCTGGGTCGCGGACATGGCTCGGGTCTCCGGTCGTGCGGAGGACCTTAGGGCGGCCGGGCGCCGGCGTTCTTTGTCGGGGAACAACCTCGGGCGAGTAGTTCGGGAAAGCCGCGCGCGGGCGGTGGGCCGGGCGCGGCGAACGCGGTATGATCCCGGCATATCGAGGAGCGCCGATGTCACCCCGCAAGCTGGACAAGTCCCTGATCCGCGGTCTCGCCATCTTCCAGCAGATGACCGAGGACGACCTCGACGCCGTGCTGGCGACGGCGTCGGTGCGCCAACTGCCCGAGGGCGCCACCGCCTTCGAGCAGGGCGTGACCGCGACCGAGTTCTTCGCCCTGCTGCACGGCCGCCTGAAGGTGGTGCAGACGACCCCGGACGGCCAGCAGGTGGTGGTCCGCCACGTCGGCCCGGGCGACATCTTCGGCATCGCCCGCGCCATGCGCCGGCCGGACTATCCGGCCACCGCCACCGCGGTGGTGGAGAGCCTCGCGCTCGCGTGGCCGTCGAGCCAGTGGGAGCCCTTCATCGCGCGCAGCCCCGTGCTGGCGATGAACGCGCTGCAGACCGTCGGCCAGCGCCTCCAGGACGCCCACACCCGGATCCGCGAACTCTCCACCGAGGAGGTCGAACGCCGCATCGCCCACGCGCTGCTGCGCCTCGTCCGGCAGGCCGGCAGGAAGACCGAGGAAGGCATCCTGATCGACTTCCCCGTCACCCGCCAGGACATCGCCGAGATGACCGGCACGACCCTGCACACGGTCAGCCGGGTGATGACGGCCTGGGAGGGCAAGGGGCTGGTGTCGAGCGCGCGCAAGAAGGTGATCGTCACCGACGCCCACCGGCTGCAGGTGCTGGCCGAACGACCGGAGTGAGCGGGGCGCGGCCGCCCTATCCTCGTTCCCGCGCGCCGATCCGCGCCGCGCGCTCGGCCTCGGTCAGGGCGACCAGACGCCCGGCGGCGGCGTTGCCGGCGCGGACGGCGGTGGCGATGTCGTCGCCGGCGGCGAGGCGGGCGGCGAGGACGCCGACGAAACAGTCGCCGGCGCCGTGGGTGGAGCGGACTGTGACCGCCGCGGCGGCGATCGTCTCGGCAACGCCGGGTCCGGCCACGGCGACGCCGGCGCCGCCGGCCGTGACGACGGCGATCCGTCCGCCCGCGAGCCGCCCGGCGGCGGCGAGCGCCGCGGCGAGGTCCTCGACGGCGCCGCCGCCGAGCATCTCCGCCTCGACCGCGTTGACCACGACGACGCCGACGTGGCCGAGCAGTTCCGGGTCCGGCGCCAGCGCAGGTGCGGCGTTCCAGACCACCACGAGCCCGCGCGCGGCGGCCGCTGCCGCGGCGGCGCGGTTCACGGCCGCCGGCACCTCGTTCTGCAGGACGAGGACGTCGCCGGGGCGCCAGCTCGCGACGGCGGCATCGGGGAGCGCGATCGAGCGGTTGACGCCGGAGACGACCACGGCGCCGTAGTCGCCGCCGGCGTCCTGGATCGCCACGCTGATCCCCGAGCCGGCGCCGGGCACGACCGCGACCGCGGCGACGTCGACGCCGGCGGCCGCGAGGTTGCCGCGCAGCACGGCGCCGAAGGCGTCGTCGCCGACGGCGCCGACCATGGCGACGTCCGCCCCGGCGAGCACGGCCTCGACGGCCTGGTTGCCGCCCTTGCCGCCGCACTTCGGCCACCACGCCTCGCCGATCACCGTCTCGCCGCGGCGCGGCCGGTCCGGCGCGGCGACCATGATGTCGTAGTGCAGGCTCCCGACGACGACGACCTTGCCCGGCATGACGCTCCCTCAGCGGCGCTTGTCCCTGACCGACGACATGGTCTCGGCGAGGTTCCGTTCGGCGGTGTCGTAGTCGCGCTGCGCCAGCGCCACGAACACCGCGTCGAGGATGTTGAGCTGGGCGATCCGCGCCGCCGCGTTCTCCCCCGTCAGCGGCGAGCCGAGGGCGGTGGAGAGCAGCACGGCGTCGGCGAGGTCGACCAGCGGCGAGTTCGGGTAGTTGGTGACGGCGATCACCCGCGCCCCGCGCCGGCGCGCCGCCTGGACGGCGTCGAGCACCGTGGTCGAGCGGCCCGAGTGCGAGAAGGCGACGACGACGTCGTCCGGTCCGAGCAGCGAGGCCGACATCAGCATCATGTGGGCGTCGTCGTGGACGTTGGCGCGGATGCCGATGCGCAGGAACTTGTGGGCGACGTCGCGGGCGATCTGGGCCGAGCCGCCGACGCCGTAGAAGTCGCGGATCCGGGCGCGGTGCAACAGGTCGACCGCGCGCACGAAGGCGTCGCGGTCGAGGATAGCCAGCGTCTCCTCGAGCGCCCGGATCGCGGTGCGGAACACCTTCTCGACGATGGCGGCGGGGCTGTCGTCGCGCGAGACCTCGGCCGTGAGGTCGCTCGTCGGCAGGCCGTTGTACTCGACGAGCGCGACGCGCAGGTCCCGGAAGCCCTCGAAGCCGAGCTTCTTGCAGATCTTGACCACCATCGGGTCCGACACGCCGGCCCGCGCGGCGACCTCCTTCAGCGTGGTGCGGTCGTCGAGGGTCTTCCAGTCGAGCAGCATGCGGGCGACGCGCGCCTCGAGCGGCGTCAGCGTCGGCAGGATCATCCTGATCCGCGGCCCGACCGCGCGCGGGTCCCTGGCGTCCACCGTCATCTCCGCCCCCGATTCGCGGCCCTGCCCTCGCCCATGATGGCGACGCGGACCGGCGCCGTCAGCGCCGGCCGTAGAGCGCCGCCGACACCGCGCCCTGCCCCGCCACCGCGTCCTGGCGGGCGAGCGCGTCGGCGAGGGCGCTGTCGTCGTCGAGGTCGTCGGCGATCGCCAGTAGCCGGTCGACGGTGGCGATGTTGACCGCGCATTCACAGACCGGATCCATCCCCGTGAAGTCGGGGAAGGTGTCGAAGTAGATCACGCCGTCGTAGCCGTCGCGCCGGATCCGCATCAGCAGCTCGAGCGTCTGCTGCGGATGGACGCTCGCGACCATCAGGCCGTCGTCGCGCTTGCCGTAGCCGTCGTTGAGGTGGACGCCGAGGATGCGGGCGTGGCGGGCGGCGAGCATGGCGACGAAGGCCGGCTGCTCGTCGGCGTAGAGCACGTGGGCGAGGTCGAGGGTGACGCCGAGGTTGGCCGCGCCGACCTCGCGGATCGCCAGCAGCGTCGTCGCGCAGTCCGGCAGCACGCTGAAGGAGCGCGGCTCGTTCGGCTTGTACTCGATCGAGACCTTGCAGGCCGGATCGTGTTCGGCGACGGCGCGGATGCCCTCGAGCTCGAGGTCCCACAGCCGGCCGTAATCCGCCTGGAAGGCGTAGTCCCAGCCGTCCTGGCCGAGCCAGACCGTCATCAGGTCGCAGCCGATCGCCCGCGCCGCGTCGATGCCGCGTCGCGTCAGGTCGATCGCCTCGCGCCGCACCGCCGGATCCGGATTGGTGAAGGCGCCGAGCTTGAAGGCGGGGTTGCCGTAGTAGCGCATGGCGAGGCCGTTGACGGCGAGGCCGAGGTCGCCGATCGCCGCCGCGACCTCGCGCACCGTCTCGGGCGTCGCCTGATCGGGGAAATTGAGGTCGAGGTGGGTCAGGCCCGGCACCGTCGCCGCCCGCGCCGCCATCTGCAGCGTGCTCGGCCGGCCGCCCTGGCCGGGCCAGTGCAGGTGGGCGCCGCTCGCGAAGGAGTTGAGCCGCGTGGCGTAGCGCCGCTTGCAGTCTGGGATCACGATCGGTCCTCCGAGGTCGTGTGGAAACTAGAACTTCACGGCACGTGGATCAAGTCGTGAATTTCATGAAGCTCGAATCGGTGCGGTCGCCCGCGTCGTGGCGGCGGCTGGTCGGATGATTGCGGCTCCGTAAAAACACGTTGCGAGCGGGTCGCTGTCAGAATATTAGGATGTACGAAAATAACTACGGAGCCCGAGATGTTCCACTTCGTGCCGCCGAGCGACCTCGTCGCCCTCTCCGCCGACGAGGTCCACGTCCTCGCCGGTGTCGGGCGGATCGCCCTGGTCGACGTGCGCGAGGCGGCGGAATGGACGGCCGAGCGCATCGCCGGCGCCATCCATGCGCCGCTGTCCGGGCTGGCGGAGAGCGCGGGCTCGCTGCCGGTCGACCGCCCGGTGGTGTTCTACTGCCTCGCCGGCGGCCGTTCGGCGCGCGCAGTGGCGCTGTGCCGCTGGATGGGCTTCCCGTTCGACCGGGTGATGGCCGGCGGCCTGTCCGCCTGGAAGACCGCGGGTCTGCCGACCCGAACCTGAACGGCTTCCCCTCCCTGCGGCGCCGTCGCCGCCCCCATGGGCGACGCCGTCGCGGGTCCCGGACCGGACGCCGATCTTCCGCCGGCGTCCGGTCCGGGAGAGACGCGGGAACGCCCCCTTCCCAGCGACGGCGTGTCGCCGCCTACGCGGTTCTGCCGTCGGGGAAAACCAGGTACCGTGGCGCGACCGTGGCCGACTCCGGCCACCGCATTGCGACCACCGCATCGATCCGGGATACGTCCATGACCGCGCTCGCCAACGTCTTCTTCAAGGTTCCCGTGATCGGCTGGCTCGCAAGGGACGCCGTCCACGGCCGTGACGACGCCAAATACTGGTTCGTCTTCAACTTTGCCGTCACCTTCGTGGTGATGACGTGGACCTTCGGCTACCCGTTCGTGATCGTCTACGCGCTGACCATGACCGCCTGTGGCATCCTCGGCCTGATCGTGCTGACCGCCGGCGACCTGTTCGACGGCGATAAGCGCCGCCGGCGCCGCGCCGCGGCCGCCGCCGTGAAGCCGCGCAAGGGGCTGTGAGGTTTCACCCGTAACGTCGCGTGCCGTGGGGACTTTGCGGGATCGGCAAGATGCCGGTCCCTGACGGCCGCGACGAGGCGTGCCGCTCACCCCACCGGATCCAGTGCCGCCACCTCGTCGTCGGTGAACACCCGGCTGCGGGTGAGGAAGCGGACGCCCTCGGGGGCCTCGAGCGAGAAGCCCGAGCCGCGGCCCGGCACGACGTCGATGATCAGCTGGGTGTGGCGCCAGTATTCGAACTGCGACGCGCTCATGAAGAAGTCGCAGCCGCCGATCGCGCCGAGGCGGACGTCGCTCGCGCCGGTGCGGAACTCGCCGGCCTGGTAGCACATCGGCGCCGAGCCGTCGCAGCAGCCGCCGGACTGGTGGAACATCAGCGGCCCCACCCGCCGCCTCAGCTTGTCGATCAGGGCGAGCGCCGCCTCCGTCGCCGTCACGCGTTCGACCATCGGTTTGCCCTCCTCCTGGAAACGAAGATCCCCCGGGCGCGGCGGCGCCCGGGGGCAGGCCCCGGCGGGAGTCGGTGCCGGAGCGCGGGAGTTCGTCCCGGGCCGGTCCCGCGCGGCGCCCGGCAAGGGGCCGCGCGGGGCTTTCCCGGATCAGAAGAAGCCGAGCGCCTTGGTGGAGTAGCTCACCAGCATGTTCTTGGTCTGCTGGTAGTGGTCGAGCATCATCTTGTGGGTCTCGCGGCCGATGCCCGACTGCTTGTAGCCGCCGAAGGCCGCGTGGGCCGGGTAGGCGTGGTAGCAGTTGGTCCAGACGCGGCCCGCCTGGATGGCACGGCCGAAGCGGTAGGCGTGGTTGATGTTGCGCGTCCACACGCCGGCGCCGAGGCCGTAGAGCGTGTCGTTGGCGATCTCCAGCGCCTCCTCGGGGGTGTCGAAGGTGGTGACGGACACCACCGGCCCGAAGATCTCCTCCTGGAACACGCGCATGCGGTTGTGGCCCTCGAGGACGGTCGGCTGGACGTAGAAGCCCTCCTCGAGCTCGCCGCCGAGATGGGCCCGGCCGCCGCCGGCCAGCACCTTGGCGCCTTCCTTCCGGCCGATGTCGATGTAGGACAGGATCTTCTCGAGCTGGTCGTTCGAGGCCTGGGCGCCGATCATCGTGGTCGGGTCGAAGGGATGGCCCTGCTTGATCGCCTCGACGCGCTTCAGCGCCTTCTCCATGAAGCGGTCGTAGACCGACTTCTGCACCAGCGCCCGGCTCGGGCAGGTGCAGACCTCACCCTGGTTCAGGGCGAACATGGTGAAGCCCTCGAGCGCCTTGTCGAGGAAGTCGTCGTCCTCGGCCATCACGTCGGCGAAGAAGATGTTCGGCGACTTGCCGCCGAGCTCCAGCGTCACCGGGATGATGTTCTCGGAGGCGTACTGCATGATGAGGCGGCCGGTGGTCGTCTCACCGGTGAAGGCGATCTTGGCGATGCGCTTGTTCTGGGCGAGCGGCTTGCCGGCCTCGATGCCGAAGCCGTTGACGACGTTGAGCACGCCCTCCGGCAGGATGTCCTTGATCAGGTCGACCAGGACCATGATCGACAGCGGGGTCTGCTCGGCCGGCTTCAGGACGACGCAGTTGCCGGCGGCGAGCGCCGGGGCGAGCTTCCACACCGCCATCAGCAGCGGGAAGTTCCACGGGATGATCTGGCCGACGACGCCGAGCGGCTCGTGGAAGTGATAGGCGATGGTGTCGTGGTCGATCTCGCCGATCGAGCCTTCCTGGGCGCGGATGCAGCCGGCGAAGTAGCGGAAGTGGTCGATCGCCAGCGGCAGGTCGGCGTGGGTGGTCTCGCGGATCGGCTTGCCGTTGTCGATGGTCTCGACGAGGGCGAGCACGTCGAGGTTCGCCTCCATGCGGTCGGCGATCTTGTTGAGCACGTTGGCGCGGAAGGCCGGCGAGGACGCGCCCCACTTGTCCTTGGCGGCGTGGGCGGCGTCGAGCGCCAGCTCGATGTCGTGGGCCTGGCTGCGGGCGATCTCGCAGACGATCTTGCCGGTGACCGGGCTGATGTTGGCGAAGTACTCGCCGTTGACCGGCGCGACCCACTTGCCGCCGATGAAGTTGTCGTAGCGCGACTGCCAGAGCACGCGGCCCTTCAGCTTCTCGATCTCCTGATGGAACATCGTCTTCCTCCCTGCGCCTCCCGCCGGCCCTCCGGGCAGCCGACGGCGTTTCCACCGTCCCGCGACGGTGGATGGTTCCGGCCGACCCGGCGGCCGCTGTCCTTCGATGGATCCGCTGTTCGGTGCAGGATGGATCCCGCCGTGCCCGGCACGAGCGAAAACGCCCGCGGTTCCCTGTGGAACCCGCGCCGGCGACCGACCCTCCGGCCGGTCCACGTCTCGATCCGTCGTCCTCCCGACGTCCTCGTCTCCTGCCCCGGACGCTATACCCGTCGATGAATAACGCAACCGACCGAAAGTACGGTTTGCACCAAAGAAGGACGGCACGACCCGCCGTTTTCCGCCGCCTCCGTACGAAAGTAGGAGGCTCCGGCCGCGGATGGTTGTCAATTGTAATTCCCAATCGGGAATTACGCAGCGCGTGTTTCCACGTAGGGGACGGTCCGGTGCGGCCGGAATCGAAACGGCGCGCCGCCCCTTTTCGGAGCGACGCGCCGCGAAGGGCGTCGGAATCGTGCCGCGATCAGGCGGCGGGAGAGAGCATCTCGCGCATCGCGCTCTTCATGCGCAGCGCAAAGGCGAGCGGCAGCGGCATGGTGCGCCGGCAGAAGGCGAGCTTGCGGACGTGATCGTCGATCGCCCAGGTCGCCCAGGTGCCGCCGGCGAAATAGCCTATGTCGCCGGCGCGCAGCGTCCTGACCGTGCCGTCCTCGGCGGTCACCGTCACCGAACCCGACAGGATCAGCACGGTCTCCTCCCAGCCGAAGTGCCAGCGGAAGGTGCCGGCGGTGCATTCCCAGACGTGGGTCGAGGCCGACTGGTCGTTGGCGGCCGAGTGCAGGCCGGAGCGCGCCCGTGGATCGCCCGAGACGATCCACGACGGCTCGATCGGCGCGTCGTCGAGCACCACCTCGTCGAGACCCGAGACCACCAGCGCCTGCCGCGGCAGCCGCGGCGGCACCGCGGCGGCCATGAAGCTCAGGGTGCTCGCGAGCATCATCTTCAGCTGCACCGGTCGTCCTCCCCCGTATGTTCCATCCGTCGGGAGACGATAGCAGCCGACCCTCGACGGCCGGTTGCCCCGGTCCGTCGCATTTTAACGAACGGCCTCAGAGCCCGGCGTCGGCGAGGAAGCCGCGGATGGCGTGGGTCACCGCCTCCGGCCGCTCGAGGGTGGCGAGGTGGCCGCAGACCGGCATCACGGCGAGGCGGGAAGCGCCGATCGCGTCGGCGATCTCCTCGGCGTGCTCGGGCGGCGTGATCCGGTCGCGGTCGCCGACGACCACCAGGGTCGGCACCGCGATCGCCGCGAGGTCGGGCCGCGAGTCCGGACGGGACAGGATGGCGCGCTGCTGGCGCACGAAGGCCTCCGGTCCGGTCGCCTCGGCCATCGCCCGCACCACCGGGCCGAGCCGTTCGACGGCGCCCTCGGCGACCAGCAACGGGATCTGCATCGTCGGGATGTCGGCGAAGCGGCCACCCTCGGCGAGCGCGATCTGGCGCTCGCGCCGCTCGACGGCGTCGGGCGCGTCGGGCCGGGCGGTGGTGTCCATCAGGATCAGCCCGGCGACGCGCTCGGGGGCCTGCCGCAGGATCTCGAAGGCGACGTAGCCGCCCATCGACAGGCCGCCGAGCACGAAGCGCTCCGGCGCGTCGGCGAGCACGGCGGCCGCGACGTCGGCGACCCGGTCCTGGCGGCCGTGGCAGGCGACCATGACGCCGCGCTCGGTCGACAGCGCCTCGATCTGGTCGGCGAACAGCGTCGCGGTGCAATTGAGCCCGGGCACGAGGACGATCGGCAGGGTCATGGCGGTTCCTTCTGTTCGGCCGGGTCGGCGCGCGCGGCGGCGGGCCCGGCCCGGATTACCACGGGCGGGGCGGCGATCGAACCGCCCCGTCGGCACCCGCCTTGCGCCGGCGCCACAGGCCCGCGTCTTTTTGGCGGTTTTCGGCCGGAAAAGGTTGACAGCACTGAAGTTCCGCCTATGTTCGGGCGCGTCTTTCCCGGCCCGTGACCATCACGCTCCGGCCCTCAGGACGACCGCTTTCCACAACGCGCCGTCCCAACCTTCAGAACGTTCCGACGACATGCAATTTTCCGAACTCGGCCTGAGCGACAAGGTGTTGGCGGCCGTCGAGGCGGCAGGCTACACGCAGCCGACTCCGATCCAGGAGCAGGCGATCCCGCACGCGCTCACCGGCCGCGACATCATCGGCATCGCCCAGACCGGCACCGGCAAGACGGCGGGCTTCGTCCTGCCGATGATGACGCTGCTCGAGAAGGGCCGCGCCCGGGCGCGGATGCCGCGCACGCTGATCCTCGAGCCGACGCGCGAACTCGCCGCGCAGGTCGAGGAGAACTTCAACAAGTACGGCATCAACCAGAAGCTCACGGTCGCGCTGCTGATCGGCGGCGTCTCCTTCGACGACCAGGACCGCAAGCTCGACCGCGGCGTCGACGTGCTGATCGCCACGCCCGGCCGCCTGCTCGACCACTTCGAGCGCGGCAAGCTGCTGCTGAACGGCGTCGAGATCCTCGTCATCGACGAGGCCGACCGCATGCTCGACATGGGCTTCATCCCGGACATCGAGCGCATCTGCAAGCTGATCACCAAGAAGCACCAGACGCTGTTCTTCTCCGCGACCATGCCGCCGGAGATCCAGCGCATCACCGACAGCTTCCTGACCGACCCGGTCAAGATCGAGGTCGCCAAGCCGGCGACCACCGCCAAGACGGTGGCGCAGCGCCTCGCCACCGCCGGCGTCGAGGCCCACGAGAAGCGCGACGTGCTGCGCGGCCTGATCCGCGACGCCGAGGACCTCAAGAACGCGATCGTGTTCTGCAACCGCAAGCGCGACGTCGCCATCGTCTACCGCAGCCTGGAGCGCCACGGCTTCAACGTCGGCGCCCTGCACGGCGACATGGACCAGTCCGCCCGCATGGCGACGCTGGCCGCCTTCCGCAAGGGCACGCTGACGCTGCTGGTCGCCAGCGACGTTGCCGCCCGCGGCCTCGACATCCCCGAGGTCAGCCACGTCTTCAACTTCGACGTGCCGATCCACGCCGAGGACTACGTCCACCGCATCGGCCGCACCGGTCGTGCCGGCCGCACCGGCACCGCGATCACCATCGTGACGCCCGACGACGGCAAGTTCCTCGGCGCCATCGAGAAGCTGATCGGCGAGGATCTGGAGTGGCTCGGCGACGAGGTCACCTTCGATCCCGAGGGCGCCCGCAAGCGCCGCGCCCGCGGCAAGACCGGCGAGGACCGCGAGCGCGGCGGCTCGCGCGCCCGCGGCCGCGGCGAGTCCCGTTCCGAACCGCGCGGCGAGGACGGCGAGCGCCGGCCGCGTCGCGCCGCCGGCGAGCGTCCGGCCCGTTCCGCCGACGAGGCCCGCGCGCCCCGCGGCGCCGAGGAGGCCCGGCCGCCCCGCGCCCCGGCCGAGCCCCGCGCCCCGCGTGCCGCGGCGGAGTCCCGCCCCGTGCGCGCCGGCGACGACGTCGCCCCGATCCGCCAGGAGGAGCCGCGCGCCCCGCGCCGCGACGATCGTCGCGACGAACGTGGCCCGCGCCCCGAGCGCGGCCGTCACCACCGCGACCACGACGACGGCCCCGCCGTCGTCGGCCTCGGCGACCACGTCCCGGCCTTCCTGCTGCGCCCGGTCCGCACCGTCAAGCAGGCGTCCTGACGCCGCTCCGGAGCCCCTCCCCTCCGGGGACGGGCTCCGGCCGACGCGCCGTCAGCGCGAGACGTTCGCGATGCCGTAGGCCGTGCCGGCGCCGAGGACGTTGTGGACGATCGCGAGCGATCCGTCCTTCAGTCGCACCGTGTTCATGGTGTCGAGCAACGACGGCGACATCCCGCTGCGGGACGTACGCGGCGCGTAGAGCGGCTTGCCCTTGCGGTCGAAGCCGCGATGCTGGTAGGCGACCGCGCCGCCCGTGCCCTTCGAGACCCAGGCGATCACGAAGCCGCCGCTCGCGAGCGGCTGCACCTCCGGCGCGATCTGCATTCCCGCCCGCACCGTGTTGACCAGGAAGTCGGGCCCCGCCGGGATGCCGGTCGCCGACAGGATGCGCGCGCGGATCTCCCAGCGGTCGAAGGACGACGTGGTGGTCCGCTCGAGGCTCGGCCAGGTCACGACGATGCGCCCGTCCGCGAGCCGCGCCATGCTCGCCTCGAACGGCGTGTAGTAGAAGCTCGCCACGTTGGCCATGGTCGTCGTGTTGATCTTGATCGGTGCGCCCACCGGCTTGCCGCCCGCCCCGAGGCGATGGGCCATCAGCGCCACAGGATAGGTCCCGCGCCGGCGCAGGTGCAGACCGAGCGTGCCGCCCTGGCGGTCGATCAGCGCGAAGTCGGTGTTGACGAAACCGTCCTGCTGTTCGCCCGCGGCGCCGTTCAGACCGGCGCTGCCGGGCAGCACGGTGAGGTCGGCCTTCAGACGGATGACCCGGATGATCTCGCGCGCCGGCAACGGCACCGCCTCGACGTCGGTGTAGGCCACCGAGATCGTGCCGTCCGCGCCCTTGGTGGCGGCGAGGTGGCGGTCGTCGACCGGCACGAGGTCGGTGGTGCGCAGGACGGTCGCCGTCGACGGCCGCACGATCGCGGCGTTGAGCGAGACGGTGAAGAAGCGCCCCATGCCGTGCCAGAACACCGCCACGTCGGTGGCCGACACCGGCACCAGCACGACGCCGCCGAGGTCGTGCTGCGACTGGCGGCGCGGCTCGATGGCGAAGGCCGCCCCGATCGGCCGCCCGGTGCGCGAGAAGCGGCGCCCCTGCAGCGTCGCGTGACCCGTGGGCGTGTCGGAACGCCACACCCCGAAGAAGCCGTCGCCGTAGCGGATCAGTTCCATGTCGCCGCCCATCGCACCGGTGAGGACGACGGGCTTGTCCGGCACGGCGGCGCCGGCGGTCGCGGTGGCGAGCAGCAAGGCGGCCAGAAGCGTCGAGATCGTTCGACCGAAGCGCAATGGAGTTCCCCCCCTGACGGCAATCGAGGACCGCCGCGGAACGGCGCGCCCTGAGGCCCGCCCTTTTCCACGACGACGAAGACGGGGATAATATGAACGATGCATCCGGGAATGGGAACGGCGTCGCCGTCGATCGGCCCCTCCTCGACCGGGCCACCCTCGTCCACCGCACCGCAGCAAAAATCGCGATGGGACGAACTTAACGGCGTGTTCATGGCCTCCGCATACACTGTGAAACACGCTTCTACGATGCGGTGGCGGAGCAGTGATGACGCAGCGCGAAGAGTTCCAGCGCACGATCGGCTACGGCGAAGCCGCGATCGGACAGCTGCGCCGCAACGAGATTCCCGCCTACCCGCGAAACTACGAGCTCTGGTACTCGTATTGCGCCGGATTCAACCATGCCTTGAACAAGGCGGTCAACGACATCCTGCGCGCCCGCGGCACCATCACGCCGGAAGAGATCAACGCGATCTACACCCGCTTCCTGGCCCCCTCGCGGCTGGGTGACCGCATCGAGGAGGTCGGCGGCAAGATCTCCGAGGAGATCAACGCGGTGGTCGCGGCGATGGAGCAGACCATCTCCTCCAACGCCCGCTACCGGGCCTCGCTGAGCGCCTCGACCACGGAACTCTCCGGCGCCACCGACGCCGAGCGCATCCGCGCCATCGTGCAGGCGCTGATCGTCGCGACCGAGGACACCGAGTCGACCAACCGGCTGCTGGAGACGCAGCTCGCCGACAGCCGCAAGCAGATCGCCGACCTCCAGGAGAGCCTCGACGCGATCCGCTTCGAGAGCCTGACCGACGAGCTCACCACGCTCGCCAACCGCAAGCACTTCGATCAGTCGATCGAGCGCGCCGTCGAACAGGCGCGCGACAGCGACGACGGCTTCTCGCTGCTGCTCACCGACATCGACCACTTCAAGACCTTCAACGACACCTACGGCCACCAGACCGGCGACCAGGTGCTCCGCCTCGTCGGCCTCGCGACCAAGCAGAACGTCAAGAGCCACGACGTCGCCTGCCGCTACGGCGGCGAGGAGTTCGCGATCGTCCTGCCGCGCACCAGCCTGGACGCCGCCCGCACGGTGGCCGACCACATCCGCGTCGCGGTGATGTCGAAGGAACTGGTCAAGCGCTCGACCGGCGAGAATCTCGGCTACATCACCATCTCGATCGGCGTCTCCACCTACCGCCGCGACGACACGGTGCAGAGCCTGATCGAACGCGCCGACGCCGCGCTCTACCTCGCCAAGCGGACCGGCCGCAACCGGGTCTGCACCGAGCGCGACCTCGAAGTGTCCGACCGCCGCGCGCCCGCCGGCCGCGTCGCCTGACATACCCGGCCGCCCGACCACGGGCGGCGCGACGGCGGCAGCGCCCTACCCTCCTCCACGAGATCGACGGTGCCGTCGCCGCGGCGGCCGATCGAGTAGGTGACCGCCCCGGCGTCCCCGAGCACCCCGGCGTCGACCACGGTCGTCGTCGCCGCGCACCACGGCGGCGCCGGCAGGCCCGACACCACCACGTCCGCCGCGAGGCATTCGTCGCCGAAGGCGATCGGGCGGAACACGACCGCCAGCCGGGCCCGGCCGCCGGGGCCGGCGAGGATGCACGCGTCCGGATCGCAGGCGACGCCGGCGGCGAGCGAGGTGTCGTCCGGCCGGCGCGGATCGCCGAGGGCGGCGAGCCAGAGCGAGGCCTCGAAGTCGCCGGGCTTGCCGACCAGCGCCAGCCCGCCTTCGGCGCGCGTCACCAGTGCGCCGCGCCCGTCGGCGGCGACGACGAGATCGAAGCCGCCTCCGAGCGGGCCGATCGCGGCGCCGATCAGCACCAGCGGCAGCCCGAACAGCCGCGCCCGCCGCCGCCACAGCAGCATCCACAGCCCGCCGGCGACCACCAGCAGCGTTCCCGCCAGCAACGGCCGGCCGATCACCCCGCCCGACGGCGTCCATGCCGCGGCGACCTCGGCGATCGCCGTCATGCCGTCGATGCCGGCGCCCATCACCTGGAGCGGCCAGCGTTCCAGCCCGAGCGGCGCGGCGAAGGCGGTGGCGACGGCCGCCGGCATGATCACGAAGCTCACCAGCGGCGTCGCGGCGAGGTTGGCGAAGAGCCCGAGCGGGGCGACGCGGTTGAAATGGTGCAGCGCGATCGGCGCGGTCGCAATGCCGGCGATCAGCGAGGTCGCCAGCGACAGTCCGATCCACTTCACGGCGGTGTCGAAGGCGCGGACGGCGCGGTTGACGTCCGGCATCTCGTCGCGGCCGATCCAGGGCCGGAGCACCTCGAAGCCGGCGACCAGCGCGACCACCGACGCGAAGGACATCTGGGCGCCCGGATCGAGCACCGCCTCGGGCTGCAGCAACAGGATCGCCAGCGCCGCCACCGCCACCGTGCGCAGCGACATCGCCTGCCGGTCGAGCAGCACGGCGGCGAGCGTCACGCCGATCATGATCGCCGAGCGCTGGGTCGGCACGCCCATGCCGGAGACGACCAGATAGCCGGTGGTGCCGGCGAGTGCCGCCGCCGCCGCGATCTTCTTGACCGGCCAGTGCAGCACCGCCCGCGGGATCGCGGCGAGCAGCGCCCTGAGCCCGGCGAACAGGCAAGCCGCCACCAGCGCCATGTGCAGGCCGGAGATCGACAGCACGTGGCTGAGGCCGGAGATCCGCATGGCGTGGTCGGTTTCGGGGTCGATCGCGCCGCGGTCGCCGACGATCAGCGCCGCCGCGATCGCGCCGGTGTCGCCGGGGAGGATCTCGCGGATCCGCCGCGACACCCGCTGCCGGAAGTCCTCGACGGCGAGCGCCGCGGCGGTCGCCATGTCCGGCTCGGGCACGGCGGCGAGCGGCACCGGCCGCCCGAGCGCGAAGCCGACGGCACCGACGCCCTGGAACCACGCGACGCGCGCGAAGTCGTAGCCGCCCGGGATCAGCGGTCCCGGCGGCGGGCCGAGCCGGGCGGACATCGACAGGCCGCTGCCCGGGCGCGGCGGACCGTCGAGGCCGCGCACCGTCACCCGCACGCGCCGCGGCAGTCCGGCACGCGGGGCCGGATCGATCCGCGTCGGGCGCAGGATCACCCGGAAGCCGCGGCCCTCGCGGTCCTCGACGCTCTCGACCACGCCCTCGAGTTTCACGGTGCGCTGGCGTTCCGGCCGCGGCGTCGCCGCGAGCCACGTCGCCGCGTCGGCGACCGCGACGCCGGCGACGACCAGGAGCGCGAGCACGAGCGCGGTGCCGAGCCGCCGCCGTGCCGCGGCGACCACGGCGGCCACCGCCGTCGCGAACGCGAGGCCGGCGACGATCCGGCCGTCCGGCTCGAACGGCAGCACGAAATAGAGCGCCTCGCCGAGCCCGAGCGCGACCGGCGTCCACAGGAAGCCGCGGCCCTCGTCGAGGTCGCGGGCGAAGTCGGCGACCGCGGCGCGGAGCCACGCGGACGCCGCGCCGGCTGCCCGTCGCGGCCACGCCCCTCCGCGGCGTCGCTCCCCGGCCGCCCCCGCCACGCCCGCCTCCGCCCTGCCCGTCGTCGGGTGATCCTAGGCCATCCCCGCGCCGGATTGAAACGTGCATCGCCGCGGTGGCGCGCGCCGGTTGCGACGTGGAGCGACGGTTTCGGATCGCGGAAGCGTCGACACCGTGTCGGGCGGCCAGGCTGACGTTGGCGGAAGCGGGACGCCCGGCGGCCGGCCTGTCGCAGCGCAGCAGCCGGCAGCACGGCCGGAGGTGGCGCCTCGCGGCGGTGCCGCCGGCGCGAGCTTCACGTCCTCGTGCCCGAGTCGCGGACGGAATCGCGCGAACACGTTCGATTCTCACGAAGTTTGCGCGATTTCCCGCCTGTTTTCTCGACCAACGGCGAATGCCGATTCCAGGCTGGCGTCCTTGCTGCCCATGCGTTTTTCCGCTACGCACAATGACAGAAGCGCACACCCTGGATGCGTGTTTACGCTTACGTAAACGTAAGAACTGGGTAGGACGTCCGCTTCCCGGGAAAACCCGTCTGGAGGTCAGAAGGAATGAGCGACAAGACCGCCTCCCTGAAGCTCGGTGATCAGACCTACGAATTCCCCGTCAAGGGTGGATCGATCGGCCCGAGCGTCGTGGACATCTCTGCCCTCTACGGCAAGACCGGCAACTTCACCTACGACCCGGGCTTCACCTCGACCGCCTCCTGCGAGTCGAAGATCACCTATATCGACGGCGACAAGGGCGTGCTGCTCTATCGCGGCTACCCGATCGAGCAGATCGCCGCCGAGGGCGACTTCCTCGAGACCTGCTACCTGCTGCTCTACGGCGACCTGCCGACCAAGGCGCAGAAGGCCGATTTCGACATGCGCGTGACCCGTCACACGATGGTCCACGAGCAGATGTCGCGCTTCTTCACCGGCTTCCGCCGCGACGCCCATCCGATGGCGGTCATGGTCGGCTGCGTCGGCGCGCTCTCGGCATTCTACCACGACTCGATCGACATCGCCGACCCGCACCAGCGCATGGTCGCCTCGATCCGCATGATCGCCAAGCTGCCGACGCTGGCGGCGATGGCCTACAAGTATTCGATCGGCCAGCCTTTCGTCTACCCGACGAACAGCCTCGACTACTCCTCGAACTTCCTCAAGATGTGCTTCGCCGTCCCGAGCGAGGAATACGTCGTCAATCCGATCCTGGCCCGCGCCATGGACCGGATCTTCATCCTGCACGCCGACCACGAGCAGAACGCCTCGACCTCGACGGTCCGCCTCGCCGGCTCCTCGGGCGCCAACCCGTTCGCCTGCATCGCCGCCGGCATCGCCTGCCTGTGGGGCCCCGCCCACGGCGGCGCCAACGAGGCGGCGCTCAACATGCTCTCGGAGATCGGCAGCGTCGACCGCATCCCCGAATACGTCCGCCGCGCCAAGGACAAGAACGATCCGTTCCGCCTGATGGGCTTCGGCCACCGGGTCTACAAGAACTACGACCCGCGCGCGCGCATCATGCAGCAGACCTGCCACGAGGTGCTCGGCGAGCTCGGCCTCGGCGACGACCCGCTGCTGCACGTCGCCATGGAGCTCGAGAAGATCGCCCTCCACGACGACTATTTCGTCGAGAAGAAGCTCTACCCGAACATCGACTTCTACTCCGGCATCACGCTGCGCGCGCTCGGCTTCCCGACCACCATGTTCACGGTGCTGTTCGCGGTCGCCCGCACGGTCGGCTGGATCGCCCAGTGGAAGGAGATGATCGAGGACCCGACCCAGCGCATCGGCCGCCCGCGCCAGCTCTACACCGGCGCCCCGACCCGCGACTACGTCCCCGTCGCGGACCGCCGCTGACCGGCACGCGCGCATCGACCGACACGACGAGGGCGCCCCACCGGGCGCCCTCTCTCGTGTCGGCGGCGGACGGCCGGAGGTGCGTTGGCCGACCGGCTGCGGGCGTACGACGACGGCGGCTCGGCGAGGCCCGATGGCGGATGTGCGGTGGCGGCGAAACGCTCAGCGGGCCGCGGGTGCCGGTAGCTGCCCAGCCGCCGTCCGCAGCACGATCTCCGCCGCGACGTCGGCGGCGCGGGGCTGGTCGGGCGGGGCCATGACGTCCCAGAGCTCGGCGAAGGCGTCCTCCTGGGCGCGCCGCTCCGGGCCGTCGGTGAACAGCGGCGCCAAGTCGGCGGCGAGAATCTCGGCGGAGACGTCTGGATCGAGGTGGTCGGGCACGATCTTGCGGCCGAGCACGATGTTGGCGAGCACCATCGAGCCGACCTGGACCTGCCCGGGGATCCGCCGGACGATCTCGGTGACGATCCGGAACAAGGGATCGCGCCGATAGGCCACCACCATCGGCACACCGGCGAGCGCCAGTTCCAGCGTGACCGTGCCGGAGGTTGCGAGCGCGACGTGGGCGCGCCGGAAGGCGGCGAATTTCTCGGCCTCGCCGGTCACCACGGTCGGCGGCACGGCCCAGCCGGCGCTCTCGCGGCGGATGCGGTCGGCGAGGCGCGGCACCGCGGGAATGGTGACGTCGAAGACGAGCCCGGCGGCGGCGAGCCGCGCCACGGTCTCGCCGAACACGCCGAGCATGCGATCGATCTCGCCGCCGCGGCTGCCCGGTAGCACGAGCAGCGACGGCCGCGCGGCCGCGTCGACCGGCGGGCGCTCGCCGGCGGCAGGCAGCAGCAGCTCCGGCGCGTCGGTCAGGGGATGGCCGACGTAGGTGGTCGGCGGGCCGCCGAGCTTGGCGTGCACCGCCGGCTCGAACGGAAACAGCGCCAGCAAGTGGTCGACGTAGGCCGCCATCCGTTTCGCCCGCCCCGGCCGCCACGCCCACACCGTCGGCGAGACGTAGTCGACGATCGGGATCCCCGGGCGCTTCTTGCGGATGCCCTTGGCGACGCGATGGGTGAAGTCGGGGCTGTCGACGATCACGACCACGTCCGGCTCGGCCGCGACCGCGGCGTCGATCGTCTCGCGGATCCGGCGCAGGATGGTGCCGAGCCGCGCCAGCACCGGGCCGATGCCCATCACTGCGATGTCGTGCAGCGGGAACAGGCTGGAGAGCCCGTAGGTCGTCATCCGCGCGCCACCGACGCCGGTGAAGCGGACGCGGCCGCCCGTGTGGCGGATTAGCGCCTCCATCAGCCGGGCACCGAGCTGGTCGCCGGATTCCTCGCCGACGACCAGGAACACCTCGAGCACGCCGTCGGCCCGGCTCATGGCGCCGCCCCGTCGACGCCGGCGAGGAACAGCCGCGCCGCGTCGGCCGCGGCGACGGTGGCGGCGCGATCGACGATCATCACCCGCCCCGCCTCCACGGCGATGCCGCCGAGCCCGGCGGCGACCGCGGCCTCGACCGTGCGCGGGCCGATCGTCGGCATGTCGACGCGCAGGTCCTGCTGGGGCTTGGCCGCCTTCACCAGCACGCCGGACCGCGCGGGCGCCTTCAGCCGGCCGCGGGCGCGCAGGTCCGCGACCCGCTTCAGCATCTCGTCGGTGCCCTCGATGCCCTCGAGCGCCACCACCCGGCCGCCGACCGCGATCGAGGCCTGCCCGACGTCGAGCCCGCCGAGCGCTCGCGCCGCCTCGAAGCCGCGGGCGACGTCGAGCCGGGCGGCGTCGTCGGGCGCGTGGCGGCCGAGCACGCCGGCGGCGGCCACCAGCTCCGGCGCGATCGCATGGGCGCCGGTGACGGCGTAGCCGCGGTCCTCGAAGAAGCGCACGACGTTCTTGAGCACGGTGTCGTCGCCGCCGACCATCAGCGACAGGATCTTCGGCAGGCTGAGCACGGCGCCGAGGTCGACCCGGATCGAGGTGAAGTCCGGCCGGTTGACCGCGCCGCAGATCACGATCTCGCCGACCTTCTCGCGCACCAGCAGGTCGAACAGCCGGCCGATCTCGCCCCAGCGCACCCAGTGGTGCGGGAAGGCCTGCACGGTGGAATCGGCCTCGCCGGCGATCGCCATCACCACCACCGGACGCCCCGCCGCGACCGCCGCGCGGGCGACCGCCGGCGGCACCGAACCGCCGCCGGCGATGATGCCGAGCGTCGGACGGGCCGGATCGGGAGCCGGGCGCGCCATCAATCCTCGCCGCTGCGCTCGCGCGGCGTCGTGATCGCACGGTCGCCGCCGGCACGGATGAAGGCGATCACCTTGTCGACCAGCGGCGAGCCGCCGAACTCGGCCGCGACCCGGTCGACCCGGGCGGCCAGCGCCTCCTCGCCCTCGAACAGCGCCTTGTAGGCGCCGCGCAGCGCGTGGACGTCCTCGCGCGCATGCCCGGCGCGGCGCAGGCCGACGAGGTTGAGGCCGCCGAGCCGGGCGCGGTTGCCGATCACCGTGCCGAAGGGGATGACGTCGTTCTCGACGCCGGCCATGCCGCCGACGAAGGCGCCCTCGCCGATCCGGACCCACTGATGCACCGCCGACAGGCCGCCGAGGATGGCGTTGTCGGCGATCTGGACGTGGCCGGCGAGCGTGGCGTTGTTGACCAGGATGACGTTGTCGCCGATCCGGCAGTCGTGCGCGACGTGCGCGCCGACCATGATCAGGCAGCCGGCACCGATGCTGGTCAGCATGCCGCCCCCCTCGGTGCCGAGGTGGATCGTCGCGTTCTCGCGGATCACCGTGCGCGCGCCGATCTCGAGCCGGCTCGGCTCGCCGCGGTACTTGAGGTCCTGCGGCACCATGCCGACGGCGGCGTAGGGGAAGATCTCGGCCGCCGCGCCGATCGTGGTCCGCCCGCCGATCACCGCGTGCGAATGCACGACGACGCCGTCGCCGAGGCGCACGTCCGGCCCGATCACGGCGAAGGGCCCGACGGAGACGCCGATGCCGATCTCGGCGGCGCCGTCGACGATCGCGCTGGGATGGATGCTGCTCATCGTGTTCCTTCCGCCCCGCAGGGCCGGCCGCCGCGCCCGTGCGGCGCGCGCCCCTCGCGCGGTGGTATACCGTCCCCCGGGCGCCGGGTCACCGCACGTCGTGTTGCACGACGTAACGTGTCCGCCCGCCCTCAGCCGACCAGCATGGCGCTGAGTTCGGCCTCGGCGACCTTGGCGCCCGACACCTTGGCCTCGCAGGCGAACCACCACATGTTGCCGCGCTGCTTCAGCTTGCGCACGTGGTACTCGACGACGTCGCCCGGCACGACCGGCTTGCGGAACTTCACCTTGTCGATCGTCATGAAGTAGACGACCCGGTCCGGGTTCGGCCCGCGCGAGGCGACGCAGATCGCGCCGGCGGTCTGGGCCATGCCCTCGATCATCAGCACGCCCGGCATCACCGGCTGGCTGGGGAAGTGACCCTGGAACTGCGGCTCGTTCATGGTCACGTTCTTGATGCCGACGGCGGAATTCTCGCCGTCGATGTCGACGATCCTGTCGACCAGCAGGAACGGATAGCGATGCGGCAACGCCCGCATCAGCCCCATGATGTCCATCGACGTCAACGTCTTCGGCGGCGTCGCGGCGCCCGTCTCCTGCTCGCTCACGATTCCCTCTCTCCCTTGGTCGCCGCCGCCAGACGCTTCAGGGCGGTCTGCTCGCGCATCCAGCCCCGGATCGGCTGGGCCGGCACGCCGACCCAGCGTTCCCCGGCGGGAACATCGTCCTTCACCGAACTGGCCCCCGAGATCTGGGCCCCCGCCCCGATCTTCAGGTGACCCGCGATCCCGGCCTGCCCGCCGAGCGCGACGTAGTCGCCGAGCTCGGTGGACCCGGAAATGCCCGTCTGCGCCACCAGCACGCAGTGACGCCCGATCGTCACGTTGTGGCCGATCTGCACACCGTTGTCGATCTTGGTGCCCTCGCCGATCACGGTGTCGCGGTTCGAGCCGCGGTCGATCGTGGTGTTGGCGCCGATCTCGACGTCGTCCTGGATCACCACGCGCCCGATCTGCGGCACCTTGAGGTGCCCGCCCGCGCCCATGGCGAAGCCGAAGCCGTCCTGTCCGATCCGGACACCCGCGTGGATGGTGACGCGGTTGCCGACGAGGGCGTGGGTGACGCTGGCGGTCGGCCCGACGAAGCCGTCGCGGCCGAAGCGCACGCCGGCACCGATCACCGCGTTCGCCGAGATGCGCGTGCCCGCGCCGATCTCCGCGCCGGCACCGATCACCGCACCGGGCTCGACGGTGACGCCGTCCTCGAGGCGCGCCGTCGGGTGTACGTGGGCGGCCGGCGAGACGCCGTCGTCGCCCCAGGGCCCCTTCAACCGGGTCGCGTCGGGGAACAGCCGCTGCATCACCAGCGCGATCGCCCGATAGGGCTGCGCCGCGACGATCACCGCCGTGCCCGCGGGCGCGGCCGCGGCGTGCTTCTCGGCGGCGATGCAGGCGGTGGCGGTGGTCGCCTTGAACTGGGCGAGATAGCGCGGGTTCTCGAAGAAGGTGAGGTCGCCGGGGCCGGCCTGGTCGAGCGGCGCGACCCGGTTCACGGTGGCCGCCGGGTCGCCGGACGCGAGCCGACCGCCGACGAGGCGCGCGACCTCGGCGAGATCGAGCGGGCCGGACGGGCGGAAGAAGACGGGATCGGTCATCGCTGAGACGGTTCCGGGGCTCGGGCGGGCCGGGATCGGCCGACGGTGCGGCGGTTCGAGAACCGCCCTCCCCGCCCGGCCGACCGAACCGAAAGGGCGGCGACCCGCCGCACTCCGCAGCCTTCATAAACAGAACGGCCGCCGCGGTGAAGCGACGGCCGTGTCTTTTTCCAAGGGGGAGAACTCAGAACTTGGTGCCGCCGGAGAAGCGGAAGATCTGGGTCTCGTCGTAGTCCTCCTTGAGGACCGGATAGGCGAAGTCGGCGCGCAGCAGGCCGAAGGGCGACTGCCAGATCAGGCCGACGCCGACCGAGGCGCGCAGCTTGGCGTCGTCGCCCTGCAGGGTCGCGCCGGACGAGTCGACCGTGCCGCTGTCGGCGCTCCACACCGTACCGGCGTCGGCGAACAGCGAGCCGTAGAGGCCGAATTCCTCGGGGATGACCGGCATCGGGAACAGCGTCTCGGCCGTGGCTGCGACGTAGTACTGGCCGCCGAGCAGGTAGCCGGTCGCCTTGTCGCGCGGGCCGAAGCCCTCGCTGGCGAAACCGCGGACGGTGTCGCCGCCGAGGCGGAAGTGGTCGATGAAGCGCAGGTCGTCGCCGATGCCGGTGATCTGGCCGCCCTTGAGGCCGACGTGGCCGACGAGGCTCCAGTCGGACATCAGCTCCTTGTAGTAGTCGGCCTTGACCGACGTACGCAGGAACGAGACGTCGCCGCCGACGCCGGCGAACTCCTGGCCGAACTGGGCGTAGATGCCGTTGCGCGGGAACAGCTTGTTGTCGATGGTGTCGTAGGTCAGCGTGTAGCTCACCGACGACACGAAGCTGTCGCCGGTCGGGATCAGCTTCGGATTGATCTTCGTGATGTCGTCCTGGACATCGCTGATCTCCTGCTGGTAGGCGGAGTAGCGCAGGCCGAGGGTGAGATCCTCCATCACCGGGATGCCGAAGCGGATCGCGCCGCCGGTCAGCACCTCCTCGTAGGGATGGATCACGTCGCTGCCCGCCGCGTACTGGCGGCGGTAGACGTCGAAGCCGCCCGAGAGCCGGCGGTCGAACAGATACGGCTCCGTGAAGGAGAGTTCGTAGGTCTGCGTGTCGGAGCTCGAGCTGTCGGTGCTGAAACCGCGGCCGACCGAGGCGCGGACCTGCTGACCACGGCCGAGGAAGTTCTTCTCCGAAATCGAGAGCTCGGCGATGAAGCCCGACGTGGTCGAGTAGCCGCCGCCGACCGAGATCTCGCCGGTGGTCTGATCCTCGACCTGGACGTTGACGACCACGCGGTCGGGCGAGGAGCCCGGCTCGGAGTAGACGCGGACGTTCTTGAAGTAGCCGAGGGCCTTCAGCCGGCGTTCGGCCTTCTCGATCAGGACCTGGTTGTAGGCGTCGCCCTCGCCGAGGTCGAACTCGCGGCGGATGACATAGTCGCGGGTGCGGGTGTTGCCGATCACGTTGATCTTCTCGATGTAGGCGCGCGCGCCCTCGTCGATGAAGTAGGTGATCGAGATCTTGTGGCCGGCGTAGTCGCGATCACCGCGCGGGCGGACCTGCACGAAGGCGTAGCCCTTCTCGGCCACCGCCACCGTGATGTCCTCGAGGGTCTTCTCGACGTCCTTGGCGCTGTAGACGTCGCCCTTGTGGGTACGCGCCAGCGACAGGAGATCCTTGGCGTTGACCTCGGACAGCGTCGTCTCGACGTTGATGTCGCCGTAGACGTACTGCTCGCCCTCCTCCACCGTGATGGTGATGAAGAAGGCGTTCTGCTCGCGATCGAAGTCGGCGACCGCGGAGATGATGCGGAAGTCGGCATAGCCGTGGTTGTAGTAGAAGCGCTTGAGGGCTTCCTGGTCGGCGTTCAGCTTGTCCGGATCGTAGTTGTCGCTCGACTTCAGCCAGCCGAGAATGCCGGACTCCTTGGTCGCGATCACGTCCTGGAGACGACCGTCGGAGAAGGCCTTGTTGCCGACGAAGCTGATGCGCGACACCTCGGTGCGCGGACCCTCGTCGATCTGGAAGATCAGGTCGACGCGGTTCTGGCCGAGGTCCACCACCTTGGGCTCGACCTTGGCGTTGTAGCGCCCGGTGCGGCGGTAGAGTTCCTGGATGCGCTGGGTGTCGGACTGGACCTTGGCCTGGGTCAGCACCGACCGCGGCTGCAGTTCGACGGTAGCGCCGAGCACCGTGTCGCTGTGGCGGTCGTTGCCCTCGAAGGCGACGCGGGCGATCACCGGGTTCTCGACGACGCGGACCTGCAGGGCGCCGCCGGCCCGCGAGATCTGCACGTCGGAGAACAGGCCGGTGGCGAACAGCGCCTTGATCGAGTCGTCGATGTCGATCGACGTGAAGGGACGGCCGGGCTTGATCGTCACGTAGGAGACGATCGTCTCGGCCTCGACCCGGGTGTTGCCGCTGACGGTGATCCGGCTGACGGACTCGGCGTGTGCCGGCGCGGCCCCGATCCCCGGAAGGCCGCCCATCGCCGGCGCGAGGCCGACGAATGCGACGGAGAGCATGGCGGCCTTCGTCAAGTTTCTGAGTGAGCGCATGTCGTACTCGTACCCGTTGTCAGCGGCCGGACCCCGTCGATGCGAACCCGACGGATTCTCGACGAACGTTTTTTACAATCTTCCGGGGGCCTTGCAAGCACGCACGCCGCGCCCCGCCCCCTTTTCGCCGTGGACAGTGGCGGCATGGCCACGGTCCTGTTCACCCTGAGACCAGACGCACGATGTCGTTGAAGGTCCCCAGCACCATCAGCATCAGGACGACCGCGAATCCGATCCTGAAACCGAAGTCCTGGGCCCGCTCCGACAGTGGACGACCCCTGACCGCCTCGATCGCGTAGTAGACCAAGTGGCCGCCGTCGAGCAACGGTATCGGGAAAAGGTTAAGCAGACCGATCGAAATCGAAAGAACGGCGGCAAGGTTAACGAGTGGTATCAATCCGAGGGACGCCGCCTGTCCCGAAACCTTGGCGATGCCGATCGGCCCGCCGATCTGGTCCGCGGATTCGCGCCCCGCGAAGATGCCGCCGATGTAGCCGAGCGTGCCGCCGACCACGTCGGCACTTTCGGCGAAGGCCTGACCGACCGCCTCCAGCGGACCGTAGTGCACGATCACCACGGTGCCGTTCTGGCGCTGCAGGCCGAGCAGGCCGACGCGCTGGCGATTGCCGAACACGTCGGTGATCTCGTCGATTCTGGGCGTCGCGGTCAGGACGACGTGGCCGCCGTCGCGCTCGACGTCGATCGTGAGCACGAGACCGGCGCTGCGCGTGACGATGCGCTGGAGCGCGGTGAAGCTGTCGACCGGCCGGCCGTCGATCGCGGTGATGCGGTCGCCCGGCAGGAAGCCGGCTTCGGCGGCGGCGCTGCCCGGCGTCACCGCGTCGACGATCGGTGCCACCACCGGCTTGCCGAGCGAGGCGAACAGAAGCGTGTAGATCACGAGCGCCAGGAGGAAATTCGCGATCGGGCCGGCGGCGACGATCGCCGCCCGCCGCGCCACGCTCTTGCCCTGGAACGAACCCTCGCCGGCCGCCGCCGCCGCGGCCCGGTCCGGCGCGCTGGCGGCGTTGAGGTCGTCGATGAACTTGACGTAGCCGCCGAGCGGAATCGCCGCGAGCCGCCAGCGGGTGCCGTGGCGGTCGTTCCAGCCGAAGAGTTCCGGGCCGAAGCCGATCGAGAAGGTGCGCACGGCGACGCCGCACCAGCGCGCCACCAGGAAGTGCCCGAGTTCGTGGAAGAACACCACCACCGTGAGCACCGCCAAGAAGGGCACCAGCGTGCCGAACAGCGACGCACCGTAGCCGGTCAGGAGGTCCATCTGGAAAGATCGCCTTTTCGATTGTCCGGCACCGGTCCGTCCCGTCCGATTCCGTCGCCCCGCGCGGGGGGCGTTCAGCCGATGAATGCCGCGGCGCGCCCCCGCGACGCCGCGTCGAGATCGAGGGCTTCGCCGAGCGAAGCCGGTTCGCGCATCATGCCCGCGCCCTCCGCCCAGGACAACGTGCGTTCGACGAGGCCGGGGATCCCCATGAAGCCGATCCGGCCGTCGAGGAAGGCCTCGACCGCGATCTCGTTGGCCGCGTTCAGCACGGACGGCGCGCCGTCGCCGCGCCGCATCGCCGCCTCGGCGAGCGCGAGGCAGGGGAAGCGGCCACGGTCGGGCGCCTCGAAGGTCAGCGTGCCGAGCGCGGCGAGGTCGAGCGGCTTCACCGGCGTCGGCCGCCGCTCCGGCCACGCCAGGCAGTAGCCGATCGGCGTGCGCATGTCCGGCGAGCCGAGCTCGGCGAGGATCGAGCCGTCCGTGTAGCGCACCATGCCGTGCACCACCGACTGCGGGTGCACCAGCACCGACAGCCGGTCCGGCCCGACGGCGAACAGGTGGTCGGCCTCGATCAGCTCGAGGCCCTTGTTCATCAGCGTCGCGCTGTCGATGGTGATCTTGCGCCCCATCGACCAGTTGGGATGACGCAGCGCCATCGCCGGCGTCGCCGCGGCGATCGCCTCGGTCGAGAGCGTCCGGAACGGCCCGCCGGAGGCGGTCAGCACGATCTCGGCGACCTCGCGCTCGGCGTGACGCTCCAGCACCTGGAAGATCGCGTTGTGCTCGCTGTCGACCGGCAGCACGGTGACGCCGCGCCGCGCCGCCTCGGCCATGAAGCAGACGCCGGCGGTCACCAGCGTCTCCTTGTTGGCGAGCGCGAGCGTGCGCGTCGCCGACAGCGCGGCCAGCGACGGCGCAAGGCCGGCGGCGCCGACGATCGCCGACACCACCATGTCGGTCGGCCGCCGCGCCGCCTCGACCACCGCCTCGGGCCCGGCCGCGGCGGCGATGCCGGTGCCGGCGAGCCGGTCGGCGAGGTCGGCGTAGGCGGCGGGATCGGCGACCACCGCCACCTCGGCCCGGACCGCGCGCGCGGCGGCGGCGAGCGCCGCGGCGTTGGTGGCCGCGGTCAGCGCGACGACGTGGAAGCGCTCCGGCTCGCGCGCGACGAGGTCGAGCGTCGAGCCGCCGACCGAACCGGTGGCGCCGAGCACGGAGAGCCGCATCGGCGCCGCGGCGGAGGCGGGCGACGGGTCGGGGGCACGGGAGGGCGTCGCCATCGGGCTCACCACACCATCAGGCCGCCGCCGGCGTCGCCGCCGCCGCTGCGGACGAGGCCGATCGCCGCCGCCAGCACAAGCGCGACCACGAGGCCGTCGACCCGGTCCATGATGCCGCCGTGGCCGGGGATCAGCCGACCGGAATCCTTGACGCCGAAATGCCGCTTCATCGAGGATTCCGCGAGGTCGCCGGCCTGCGACACCACCGAGAGTAGCGCGGCGATGAACGCGAGCGGCGCCAGTGTCGCGATCCCCGCGAAGGACCCCACCGCGAGCCCGACGACCACGGCGGCGAGGAGGCCGCCGATCGCCCCCGACCACGTCTTCTTCGGCGACACCGCCGACCACAGCTTGGGGCCGCCGAGGTGCCGGCCGGCGAAATAGGCGCCGGTGTCGGTGGCCCAGACCAGCAGGAACACGAAGCAGGTGGCGACGAGGCCGAGCGAGGCGACCCCGGCGGGCGCGTCGCCGCGCAGCACGACGGCGGCGATGCCGGAGAGACCGGCATAGAGCACGCCGGCGGCGAGCCAGCGCAGCCGCGCCTCCACCGCCCCGGCGAGGAGGAGGCCGATCGCGACCGCACCGACCGCGATCGCCGAGGCGCGCCAGTCGCGCGTGGCGATGACGACGCTGAGGCCGACGAACAGCACGGCGAGCTTCGGCGCCGCGCGCAGCGCGTAGGGCCCGGTCATGCCGACCCATTCGACCAGGATCAGCGCCGCGGCGACGCCGGCCAGCAGCGCGAACACCAGACCGCCGGCGACGAGCGCCGCGACCGCCACCGCCATCAGCACCACCGCCGAGGCGAGCCGCGGCCCGAGGTCCGCCATCCTGCCGCCGCCCCCCGCGCCCGCCATCAGACGCCGACCCCCGCCTTGAGGCCGCCGAACCGGCGCTCGCGGCCGAGATACTCGTCGATGGCGCGGTCGAATTCGGCGGCGGAGAAGTCCGGCCAGTAGGTCGGCACGAACAGGAACTCGGAGTAGGCCGCCTGCCAGAGCAGGAAATTGGAGAGCCGCTGTTCACCGCTGGTGCGGATGATCAGGTCGGGGTCCGGCATGTCGGCGGTGTCGAGCCGCCGGCCGATCGCGGCCTCGTCGATCGCCTCGGGCGCGAGCCGGCCGGCGGCGACGTCGCGCGCCAGGGCCCGGACCGCGCGGGCGATCTCGTTGCGGGCACCGTAGTTGAAGGCGACCACCAGCGTCAGGCCGGTGTTGGCGGCGGTGGTGGTCTCGGCCTCGTCGAGCAGGCCGGCGATGTCGGCGGCCAAACCTGCGCGCTCGCCGACGACGCGGACACGGACGCCGGCGCGGTCGAGTTCGGCGAGGTCGCGGCGGATGAAGATCTTGAGGAGCCCCATCAGCTCGCGGACCTCTTCCGCGGGCCGGCTCCAGTTCTCCGACGAGAAGGAGTAGAGCGTCAGGCACTCGAGGCCGACGTCGCCGGCGTGGCGGACGATCTCGCGCAGCGTCTGCAGGCCGCGGCGGTGCCCCTCCACCCGCGGCAGGCCGCGCGCGCGCGCCCACCGCCCGTTGCCGTCCATGATGATGGCCACGTGACGCGGGAAGCCGTCCGGGCGCCCGAAACTCTGCCGCACAGCGTCCATCCCCGTCGTCATGGCCTCGAAGATCCCGTCCCGCCCCCCGGTCTACCGCAGCCGGACGGGCGAGAATAGGGCGGATCGGCGCGCGCGTCTCGCCCCGCCCCCGCGGATGCGGACGGCGCCGCGCCCCGGGAACGATCGACGCGGCGGCGCCGATCAGACCTGCATGATCTCGGCTTCCTTGGTCACCAGCATCTTGTCGGCTTCGGCGATGGTGTCGTCGGTCAGCTTCTGCACCTTGTCGGCGTAGGAGCGCGAGGAATCCTCGGAGATGAGGCCTTCCTTCTCGAGCTCCTTCAGCTCGTCCATGCCGTCGCGGCGAACGTGGCGGATCGAGACGCGGGTCGCCTCGGCGTATTTGTGGGCGATCTTGGCGAGCTCCTTGCGGCGCGCCGTGTTCAGCTCCGGGATGGGCAGGCGCATCAGCGTGCCCTCGATGATCGGGTTGAGCCCGAGGTTCGATTCGCGGATCGCCTTCTCGACGGCGTGGACCATCGAGCGGTCCCACACCTGCACCGACAGCATGCGCGACTCCGGCACGCTCACGGTCGCCACCTGGTTCAGCGGCATCGTGCTGCCGTAGGCCTCGACGACGATCGGATCCAGGAGGCTCGCGCTCGCGCGGCCGGTGCGCAGGCCCGCCAGTTCGTTCTTGAACACCGAGAGCGCGCCCTGCATGCGGCGCTTCAGATCGCCGAGATCGAACTCCTCGTCAGCCATGGTCACTCACCTTCGGGTCTGCATTCTTCTCGGGATCGTCCCGGGTTCACGGATCGTCCGCGACGGGCGGGGCGCGTTCGCCCCGCCGGGTCGGCGGTCCGGTCAGCCCGCGATGGTCGTGGAACGCCCGCGGCCGCGGAGCACGTCCACGAACGAGCCGGACTCGTGAACCGAGAAGACGATTACCGGAATCCGGTTGTCGCGGGCAAGCGCGATCGCCGCGGCGTCCATCACCTGGAGGTTCTTCGCCAGCACCTCCTGGTGCGTCAGCTGCTCGTAGCGCGTCGCGGTCGGGTCCTTCTTCGGGTCGGCGGTGTAGACGCCGTCGACCTGGGTGCCCTTCAGGAGCGCGTCGCAGCCCATCTCGGCCGCACGTAGCGCCGCACCGGAATCGGTCGTGAAGAACGGATTGCCGGTGCCGCCGGCGAAGATCAGCACCTTGTTCTCGGCGAAGTGGGTCATCGCGCCGCGCTGGGTGAAGGTCTCGCACAGCGCCGGGATCGCGATCGCCGACAGCACCACGGCGGGCACGCCGAGCCGGTCGACGGCCGAGCGCAGCGCCAGCGCGTTCATCACCGTGCCGAGCATGCCGAGATAGTCGCCGGTGGTGCGGTCGCCGCCCTCGGCGGCCACCGAGACGCCGCGGAAGATGTTGCCGCCGCCGACCACGACGGCGATCTCGACGCCGAGGCGGTGCGCCTCGACGATCTCGGCCGCGATCCGGTTCACCACCTTCGGATCGATGCCGAACGTGCGGTCGCCCATCAGGGCCTCGCCGGAGAGCTTCAGCAGGACGCGGCGGTAGAGGGCTTCGGGCATCGGCCGGGCTCCGGACAGGTTGGGGGTTCGCGGCGCCGACATAGCGCGAGACGGCGGAGAATCAAAGCCGGATCGGGATGGCGGGTGAGGGTGCGCCGTTCGACCCGCGCAAGCGCCGGCATTGGCGCGGACGCCACGGATCGATATGATGGCCGGTGTCAGCCAGGGAACGATGTCGGTGCGTGCCACTCGATCCAACCGATCCGACGAAGACGCCGCGTCCGCGACGCGGGACGTGATGCGCGTCCGCGCCACGCAGCCCGTCCCGCCGGCACCCGACCATCGCGCCCGTGCGGGCAGGCCGCGCGAGCCGGGCGCCGCGGGCGGAGGACCGCCGATCGGCCGCGCGATCCTCGGGGACGACCTGCCGGATGCGGAGGTGGCGGCCTGGAACGGCCGATGAACTGCCTCCTCGACACCCACGCCTTCGTCTGGTGGGTCGCCGGCGAGGAGCACGAGATCGGCAACACCGCCCGCGACCTGATCCGCGATCCGGACAACCGGATCTTCGTCGGCGCCATCTCGCTCTACGAGATCGTCCTGAAGTTCCGTCTCGGAAAGTGGCCGGCGGTCGAACGGCTGGCCCGCGACCCGGTCAAAATCGCCGTCCGGTCGGACATCGAGATCCTCGCCGTCGACGGGCGGCATGCCACCGTCGCCGCCGAACTCGCCCTCGACCATCGCGATCCGTTCGATCGCATCATCGCGGCGCAGGCCATCGTCCACGGCTTGACCGTTCTGTCGCTCGATCCGCGGCTCGGATCCTTCGGTGTCGACGTCGTCTGGTTACGAAAAAGGCGCCGGCCGGGGCCGACGCCTTTCAATTCAACGGCTTGCGGGCATTGCCCGAAGCGTCACTTCGTGCCGGCGGCCGCGGCGACCTCGGCGGCGAAGTCGGTCTCTTCCTTCTCGATGCCCTCGCCGAGCGCGAAGCGCACGAAGCCGGTCACCTTGATCGGAGCGCCGACGGTCGCCTCGGCGGCCTTGACGGCGGCCTCGACGGTGAGGTCGGGGTTGATCACGAAGGCCTGCTTCAGGAGGGTCGACTCCTCGTAGAACTTGCGGATGCGGCCCTCGACCATCTTCTCGATGACCTGCGCCGGCTTGCCAGACTCCTTGGCCTGCTCGACGAAGATCGCGCGCTCGCGCTCGACCACCGCCGGATCGACGTCCTCGGCCGAGAGCGCCAGCGGGTTGGTGGCGGCCACGTGCATGGCGACCTGACGGCCGAGCTTGGTCAGCTCGTCGGCGTTGCCGGTCGACTCCAGCGCGACCAGCACGCCGATCTTGCCGAGGCCGTCGGCGATCGCCGCGTGGACGTAGGGGGCGACGACGCCGGCCGACACCGTGAGGGCGGCCGAACGGCGGAAGTTCATGTTCTCGCCGATGGTCGCGACCAGCTCCTTGACCTCGGCCTCGACCGAGTGCGCCTTGCCCGGGTAGGCGGCGGCGGCGGTCGCGGCGTGGTCGCCGCCGTTCTCGACGGCGATCGCGGCCACCGCGCGCACCAGCGCCTGGAAGGCGTCGTTGCGGGCGACGAAGTCGGTCTCGGAGTTGACCTCGACAACGGCCGCGGTCGTGCCCTTCACGGCGACGCCGACGAGGCCCTCGGCGGCCACGCGGCCCGCCTTCTTGGCGGCCTTGGCCAGACCCTTGGCGCGCAGCCAGTCGATGGCCGCTTCCATGTCGCCGTTGTTCTCGATGAGGGCCGCCTTGCAGTCCATCATGCCGACGCCGGTCTTCTCGCGGAGATCCTTCACAAGTGCAGCGGAGATGTTCATCGGAGCCTCGTCTCGTTTCCTGTCGAATCGGAGCGGGGAATTCGCGACCGGTATGATCCGGCGGACGCGACGGTGTCGTGACCGTCCCGGCGTCCCCGGCCGGCGGCGCGCTGTCGCGACGCCCGTTGCGGCCGGCGGTCTCCCGCATGAAGTCGGGCGGGCCCCTTGGGGACCCGCCCGCCGTTTGTCTCTACGCGCGTCGACGAGCCCGGCGGGCTCAGGCGGCCGCTTCGGCGCCCTCGGTCTCGGCGAGCGCCGGCTCCGCCGGCGGCTCGTCGGACTCGCCGACGTCGATGCCCATGTCACCGGCGCCGCGGGTCAGACCGTCGATCGCCGCGCGGGCGATCAGGTCGCAGTAGAGGCCGATCGCACGGCCGGCGTCGTCGTTGCCCGGAACGGGGAAGGTGATGCCTTCCGGATCGCAGTTGGAATCGACGATCGCGGCGACCGGGATGCCGAGGCGGCGGGCCTCGTCGATCGCGATCTTCTCCTTGTTGGTGTCGATCACGAAGATCAGGTCCGGCGTGCCGCCCATGTCCTTGATGCCGCCGAGGGCGCGCTCGAGCTTGTCGCGCTCGCGCGTCATCACCAGCCGCTCCTTCTTGGTGAGGCGGTTGGCGGCGTCCGAGTTCAGCATCTCGTCGAGCTTGCGCAGGCGCTGGATCGAGCCCGAGATCGTCTTCCAGTTGGTCAGCATGCCGCCGAGCCAGCGGGCGTTGACGTAGTACTGGGCCGACCGGCGCGCCGACTCGGCGACCGCTTCCTGGGCCTGGCGCTTGGTGCCGACGATCAGCACGCGGCCGCCGCGGGCGACGGTGTCGGAGATCGCCTTCAGCGCCTGGTGCAGCAGCGGCACCGACTGGGCGAGGTCGAGGATGTGCACGCCGTTGCGCTGGCCGAAGATGAAGTCCTTCATCTTCGGGTTCCAGCGGTGGGTCTGGTGACCGAAGTGCACGCCCGCCTCGAGCAGCTGGCGCATGGTGAAATCGGGAAGAGCCATCGTGTAACTTGCCTTTTTTCCGGTTCTACCTCCGCGGGCGCGTCGGCTACCGTGATCACGGACCGCCGACCGGACGGACGCGCGCGAGCGCGACCGGAACCCCGCGTGTGGGATGGGCGCGTCTATAGAAGACGACGGCTCAAATGGCAAGCGGCCGCGAACTCTTCAAGAGCGGCGGAAATCAGCCTTCCGCGCCACCCGAGGCGAGGCTCCTCGCCTGCGCGATCCAGCCCTCGCGCTCGATCCGGCCGGGGAAGGCGAGGTAGCTGCCGACCCAGCGCGCCTCCTCGGGCGTCCAGGCGGCGATCTGGTCGAAATGGAACACGCCGAGGGCGTTGAGCCGCGCCTCGTTCTGCGGACCGATGCCCTTGATCACCTTGAGGTCGTCGGGCACGCCGTCGCGGGCGCCGGCGTAGCCCTCCGGCCGCGTGCCGACCTGATCGGCGGCGGCGGCCTTGGCCGGGTCGATCACCGCCTCGCCGGCGGCGAGCACTCCGTCGATCGCCGCCGGCGCCGTCACCGTTTCGGCCGTCGCGACGGGCGCGGCCGGTTCCGGCATCGGCTCGCCCTCGAGCGTCTCGGCCGCGAGCGGCTCCACCACCGGGCCGGGTTCCTCGACGTCGGGACGCGCCACCGCGACCACCACAGGCGTCTCGACCGGCGCCGCCGCGACGACCTCGTCCGCGAGCGGCGCGGGCGCCGTGCCATGGGCGTCCGCCCCGTGGATCGGCGCTGCGAAGGCGCCGGCCGGTGCGAGCGTCGGCCGGTCGAAGGCCTGCCGCAGCACGATGCCGATCGCGGCCCCGAGGGCGACGAACACCAGCATCAGCACGAAGGTCTCGATCACCAACCAGAACATGCTTCGCCACTCCCCCACCCGGCCGCCCCCGCGGGCCGGCCTCGCATTCCCGCCCGTCGGCGCGCCCCGTCTCAGTCCGCCGCGGCCCGGCCGGTCGTGAACCAGCCGATCACGACGCCGGCGATCAGCGCCAGCAACGCATAGGGCCAGAGTTCGTAGGTCAGGTAGAACATCGCCGTCTCCCGCTTCCCCGCGCCATCGGCCCGTCAGGGCGCGGCGTCCTCCACCACGATCGCCACCGCCGGCGCGTCGGCCGCCACCGGATTCTGCGCCGCTCCGGCGACGAGCCGGGACGGATCGACCCCGACGTCGGCGAGGAACTTCACCACCGCCTCGGCCCGGGCCGTGGCGAGGCTCGCCGCCGCCGCCGGATCGGCCGCGTCCGGCGCGGCGCCGGTGACGCGCAGGCGCGTACCCGCCCCGCAGCGCTGGGCCGTGCCGCCGATGCGGTCGACGAAGCCGTGGCTGTCGGCGGCGATCGTCGCGCTCGCGTCGTCGAAGCGCACCGCGTTGCCCGAAAGGATCGGCTGCAGCGCCGCCGCACAGGCCGCGGTGTCGGCGAGCGCCGGACCGCCGGGAGCGACGCCGACCGCGGCGTCGAGCCGGAAGCCCTTCGGCACCGCGCCGGCGACGTCGGAGGAGAATCGCACCGCGCCGATGCCGGTGAAGGCCTTGCCCTGCACGGTGATCACCGTACCCTCGATCGAGACCTTGCCGGTGGCGAGCAGCGAGGCCGCCCTGACCGCCGTCAGCGCCGCCGGCTCGGCATCGTCGGGCATGCCCGGGACCTCCTCGAGGTTCATTTCGACGTCGGCCTTGCCGAAGGCGCGCTCGACGAGACTGCGCAGCTTCGCGGTCATCTCCGGCCCCGCCGTGGTGCCGTCCACGGTCACGGCGTCGAGCCCGCGCTCGATCGACAGCCGGAAGGCCGGCGGGAAGTCGATCTGCACCATACCCTTCTTGACCGCCCGCGGCAGCCGGCCGTCCATGGCCGAGACCACGGCCATACCCGCCTTGGCGGTGCCGGCCGAGCCGAGCACCGAGAGCCGGTCGTCGTTGAGGGTCAGGAAGCCGCCGTCCATTGCCGCGAGTTCCTTGGCGGCGAAGCGCGCCACCGCGACGAGGTCGACGTATTCCGGCAGGCCGGCGGCGAGCTGGGTGCGGTCGAGCACGGCGCGGTCGTCGCCGGCGAGGTCCTCGGCGAGCGCGCGGATCGCCGCCCGCGCCTCCTCGCTCGGCACCGAGCCGGTGAGGACGATGGTGTCCTCCTTCTTCTCGATCGCCCAGACGTAGGGCTTCACCACCGGCGGCGTGACGTCGACCCGGACGGTGAAGCCTTCCGGCGCCTGCGACGCCGCGCTGCCCTCGATCTCGATCAGGTCGGCGCCGGTCTTCGCCGCGCCGGTGACCGCGATCGTGTCGTCCGTGACCACCACGGTGCCGTCGGAGAGGTTCGCGAGCAGGCCGAGCGCGAACACCGCCGCGTCCTGGAACCGTTCGGGTGCCCCGGCCGCGACCGTGGTCTCGATCACCGCGGCCCGCGTGCCGGCGATCCGCGCCGCCGCCGCCTTGACGAGGCCGGCCGCGTCGTCGGAGGGCACGAAGCCGCTGACGGTGATCCGGTCGTGGCTGCGCGAGGCCGAGAGGGTGAACGGCGTCACCACCGGCAGGTCGACCTTGGCGTCGACGGTGTAGCCGGCGGGCTCGAAGGCGGCGAGGAAGGCGCGCGCGGTCCGCCACGTCTCGGGCGTGGCGGCGACGCCGGAGATCGACACCGCGGTATCGCGGACCTCGACGCGGCCGTAGGCGAACAGGTCGATCAGGTCGGCCGCCTGGGCGGCGACGTCGGCGAAGCCCGCCGGTGCGCCGGAGGCGAGATCGACCGCGTCGACCACCGGACCGCGGCGGGCGCCGGCGCGCACCACGCCGTAGAGCCGCAGGCGCGTGTCGGAATCCGGCGCGAAGCCGGCGATGCGGACGTCGCGCCCGCTGCTCTCGGCCGACCACGTGAAAGGCGCGGCCACCGGCCGCGCCACCGTGACGGCGGCGTAGTCGTAGCCGGGCGGCAGCGTCGCCGAACGGGCGCGGAGCCGGCCGTAGGCGTCGTTCGAGGCGGCGACGCCGTCGATCGCCACGGCACGGTCGGTCACGGTGACGGTGCCGCTGGAGAGGTCGCCGAGCAGCGGCTGCACCGCCGCGACGGTGTCGAGGAAGCCGGCGTCGGGCATGCCGCGCGCCAAGGCGAGACGGTCGTTGTAGGCGAGATTCGGGACCGCCTTGGTCAGCCCGTCGACCATCCGGCGGCGGTCGGGCTGCGACGGCGCCGAGCCGGCGATGGTGAGGCCGGCCGCGTCGCGCGTCAGCGTCACCGCGTAAGGTGCCGCCTCGGGCAACAGCCGCGTACCGTCGGCGTCGACCGACCGGACGCCGAAGATCCGGCCGACGCGGTCGATCGCGAGCTGGCGCAGTTCCTCGGACGGCGCGGCGCCGGACAGCACGACGTCGCGGCCGTCGACGTGGACGTCGGCCCAGGACGTCACCTCGGGAGCGAGGGCCGCGGCGGACTTGCCGTGGAGGTCGGCCGCCATCCGGTCCGCGCCCGCGACGAGCGCCGCCCCCGTGATCGCCACGGCCGCCGCCGCCGAGAGCACCAACGTGACCTGCCAGCGCACCATGACCGCTCGACCTCCCGCCCGACCCCGCGTCGGGGACCGCCAGCGGCCCCCGCGCCCGTTCTCCGACGGCGATCGGGAACCACTTCCCGACCCCCACCCTAAGGAGGGAGCGACGGCGGTTTCAAGACCGGCGACGGTCGCCGAGCGCGACCTTTTGCCGACTGGCGGAGCGGAGGGAACGGGTCGGTGAGCGCTGCCCCCGAAAAGCAGAAGGGCCCGGCGCGAGGCCGGGCCCTTCCGTTTACCGTTGCCGGTAAGTGGTGATTACCACTCGCGGGTCAGGCGCAGGACGCCCGAGAAGTCGTTGTCGGCGACGATGTTGTTCTCGCCGTCGTCGTACGCGACTTCGGCAGTGGCCACGAGGCCGCTGACGATGGTGTAGGTCGCGCCGAGGGTCACGCCCCACGAGTCGGCGTTCGGGCCGCCGTCGAGGTCGTTGAACGAGTACTGGCCGAGGCCGTACACGCTGACGGCATCCGACACCGCGTACTCGGCACCGAGGCCGATCTGGATCGAGTCGGCGTTGAAGCCACCGATACCGACGTTGTCGAGGTAGATCGCGGTCGCGTTGACGGTCAGGGCGTCGGTCGCCTTGAACGAAACACCACCCTTGACCGAGAAGAAGTCGTCGCCCGGCTGGTTGCTGTACCAAGCGGCCAGGGCGGCGCTGCCCCACGGCTGATCGGCGATGCCGATGATCGCCTCGACGTCCGGGAAGTCCGCAGCGCCCTTCTTGTCGTCGAAGTCGAACTCCTGACGCAGCAAGACCGGAGCGGTGGCGTGCGCCTGGATACCGGCGTAGAAGCCGCCGCCGAGGTTGTCGGCCAGCAGGGTGATCTGGGTGTAGTCGTCGCCACCCCAGTTGCGATCGGCGATCGCGCTGCCGGCGAGGCCACCGAACGAGTCGTAGAAGTTCGCGGCCTTACCGACGGTCAGGTAACCGAGCTGGATGAAGGCGCGGTCGAACAGGGCGCCGCTGCTCGGGGTCGTCGCGATGCGGACGTAGGTGCGCAGGGTGCCGAGCTCGGTGGCCGAGCGGACGTCGACACCGAAGCGGGCGTCGGTGTTCAGACGCACCACGTTGTCGCTGCTGGCGTACTGGATGCCCGTGCCGGCCTGGACGCGCACGCGGCCGTCGAACTTCAGGCAGGTCTCGGTGCCCGGGATGTAGAAGAAGCCGGTGCCGAAGGCGTCGCAGACCTTGACGTAGTCCACGGCGGCCGGCGTCGGCTCGCCCGGCAGGTCCGCAGCCTGGGCGGCGGAAGCGACCATCAGGCCGGCGGCGGTGCCGAGCAGGATGCTCTTCATGTTCATGTTCCTGACCTCCAAAGTCGTCCTAAGGAGGAACCTCGCCTTGAACCGCAGGACCTGCGGTCTGGGCCGAGGTCGATCTCCGATCCGGACTGGTTCCGGTTAGTCGCCGCTCCTCCGCGCTTGTTCGGCTGCCACCCCTGACGGCCGTCGCTTCGGTGCGGTGAGTTCCGTTTCCCGAAATCTCACGGTCAGAGAGTTGCCCAACGGCGGCCATGGTTCAACGAAAATGAGCCGCCGATCCGCCGCCCGGGACGTCTTGTGACCGCACTGTGGCGGTTTTGCCACGAGATCGGCCACCACCCCCGCCCGATCCGTGAATGCTTCGTTAAAGCCCTGATGTCAAAGCCCGAACAGCGTTAACGCAGGTTGCCGGCGGGTTAACGCCGGGCCGGATTCCGGGGGGCCCCGGCCCGATGCCGGCCGCCTCGCCACCGCCCTGCCTGTGGACGGATCGGGGCGGGACGGGGGCACGGCCACCCGCCGCGACCCGGTGCGACTCGGGTTTCGTCCCCGTTCGATTCGCGCACTTGACTTCGGGGTGCGCTTGCCCCTGACACTGGCCCCCGCAAGGCTGGGGGGAGGACGTGATGGCCGAGGGCGGAGCGAAGGGCGGGCGGGATCTCGTCGCCCAGTACGCGGGGCACCTCGCCAATCTCCTCAACGGCAACGACCACCTGCCCGCCGGCACGCCCACGGTGGAGATCCGCGCCTTCCAGCTCTACGACCGCGTCGCGCGCGGGCTGTCGGCCAACCGGCGCTACGTCGAGGGTCTCGTCGGGCTCTGGGCCTATCCGCCGCCGCCCGACGCCGAGCAGGCCGCCGACTTCTATTTCGACGCCGTGCTCGACCGTCCGATCGGCCGTCGTCCCGGCAAGCCCTCGTCCGCCGACAACCTGCGCGCCCTGATCCAGGCCGCGGCCGTCGGCCCCGGCCCGGCGCCGCGCGAGGAGGAACTGTCGACCTGGAAGGCGATGGTGAACGGGCCGACCCGGATCCGCCGCTTCCTCGAGAAGACCGCGCTGTTCGAGCTGTCGAACCGGATCCTGAAGTGCCTCGACGCCGCCAACCGGCCCTATGCCGAGGTGCTGCGCCTCGGCCTCTGCCCGCGCGACTGGCTCGCCGGCGACGAGGAGGTCGGCGTCAACACGCTGAAGGCCGCCAACGCCTTCCTGAAGGCGCTGCGGACGGCGATGAACGACGAGGTCGGACGTCGGCCGACGCCGGCCGAACTCGCCGCCGCCTTTGCCGCCGCCCCCGTGCCGGGCTTCCCCGACGCCGACGCCTTCGCCAAGGCCCCGCTCGGCTCGGCCGTCCTGACCCGCGTCGCCGGCCAGGACATCACCCGCATGGTCTCCTACGAGGACGTCGAGGCCTTCGTCTCCGAGACGCTCGAGGACGAGGACGACGCCCCGCTGGTGACGGAGGAGGAGGCGCTGCCGCTGCTGGAGCGCGCCGTCCGCGCCGGCGCCGTCGCCGCCGACGAGCGCAACCTGCTCGCTGCCATCCTCGAGGGCCGCCCGCTCGCCGACGCCATGAAGACCGACCTCGGGCTGCGTCGCCGGCTCAAGAACGAGTGGGACGGCGACCTCGCCGCCTACGTCTCCGATCTTTCCGCGCGCGTCGCGGCGTTCGTTCGCAAAGAGGCCGCGGGCAGACCGTAAGCCGGACAAGACCGCATCCACCGCCGGAGATGCCCCGGCGGACCTTGGGAGCCCTTCCGATGACCGACTTCACCTCCTCCGACGCCCGTCTGCTCCGCCGCTTCGCCAACACCGTCCGCGTCGCCACCGCGACCGCGCTGGCGGAATACGAGCTGACGGCCGGCCGGACCGCCGCGACGGCGCCGGTGCAGTTCCGCGCGCTCGCCGCCAAGGGTGCCGACGGCTGGCGCTTCCCCGCCGCCGGCCTCGAGGCCGCCGACGGCCTCGTGCTCGCCACGCTGGAGCGCGACGACGCCGGCGCGCCGGCCCGCCTCGTCCTGCAGGCGCAGGGCTCGGCCGGCCTCGACGCCTGGGCCGGCCGCGAAGCCGAACTGGGCCTCGGCGCCTTCGGCCCGAGCTTCGCCGTCTCCTTCGACGCCGGCGGCCGCGCCGTCGCCGACCTGACGGCCGTCGCGATCGACGAGGACGAACTCGCCGCCTTCACCCTCGCCCGCACGGGCGCCGAGGGATGACCGCACGGGTCTTCGTGCCCCTGGTGGGCGCCGACGGATCCGGCCAGCAGCTCTTCGAGGCGATCGCCGGCGCGACCGCCCCGGAGGCGCATCCGGCCAAGCTCGTCGCCCAGATCTCCGAACTCTACGACTTCGGCCTCTACCGTGTCGGCCAGACCGTGCGCGAGGCGGCCACCCGCTTCTGCGACGTCCGGCGCGGCCGCGTCTGGCTCGGCCGGCGCAACGCCCGCGTCCACCCCTGGTATCTCCGGATCTCCGAACTCCAGGTCGGCCGCCTCTCCGACGAGAACGCCCGCTCGGCCGGCCTCGGCCTCACCCTCGCCGCCGTGCTCGCCGCCTTCGACCGCCCGCACGGCCTCGTGTTCGCCACCGGCGAGGTGCTGCTGCCGCAGGATCCGGCCGGCCTCGGCACGGTCGCGATCGGCCCGGTCGACGGCATCCGCGGCAAGCTCGGCCTCGTCGGCGACTACCTGCACCGCCACCGCGCCACCCTCGCCGGCGAGACGGTCACCGTGCTGCTGCCGACCACCGCCGTCGACGGCCGCCCGCTCGCCGAGGTCGAGGCCCGCACCCTCGCCCGCCTGCGCGCCGCCGCCGACGACGCCGGCGTCGGCCTTGCCGTTGTCCATCTCGACACGCTCGACGCGATCGAGTCGCTGTTCGGGCCGTTCTCGGCCGAACCGTGGATCTCGCGCCGCAAGGCGCTCGGCGCCGTCGCCGCGGTGGCGCTGGTCGCGGCGGGCCTCGCCGGCTGGAGCGCCCTCGCCCACGCGCCGGTGCTGATCTCGTGGGTGCCGGTCGAGGACGCCAACGCCCGCTCGATCGGCCCCGAGGCGACGCCGCGCCGGGCGCGGTACCGCGCCGACATCGACAAGCTCGAACTGAAGCCGGACTGCCTCGACGAGCAGCGCCAGCCGGTGGTGGTCGGCGGCGAGACGGTGGTGCTGCGCGTCACCGCGGTCGACGGCCGGCCCTTCGCGAGCTGGGTGGCGCCGCCGCGCTTCTTCATCGCCTCCGTCAGCCGGGCCGCCGACCCGGTCGTGCTCGACGCCGGCCTGTTCCGCACCACCGGCGCCGCGGCGGCCGAGGGCGTGCTGACCGACGCCGTCGCCGCGATCCCGATCGAGGCGACCGACGACGAGATCCGGCTTTTCGTAGTCGCCACCCGCGATCGGACCGTAAGCCTGTCGCAGCTGACCGAGGATCTGCGGTCGCGCCTGAAGGGGCTGGAAGGAGCGGCGGTGCTCGCCACCTCCGCGCAGTTCCTGAAGGACCGCTTCGACGGCCAGATCGACTACCAGTTCAAGGTGACGACCGATGCGGCGCGCTGTCCTTGAGGTTCTGACCGCCCTCCTCCTCGCCGGGGCCGCGCTAGCGTCCCCGGCCGCCGCCGCGCCGCTCGCCCTCGGCGACGACGCCGCGCTCGACCGCTTCGCCGCCATGGTCCAGCGCTACGCCGACGCCTCCAGGGTGCGCTGGGTCGTCGCGACGCCCGACGCGGCCACCCGCGCCGTCCTTCTCAAGAAGGTGGCCGACCGGGTCGGCCCGGATCTGGTCGAACGCGTCCGCGCCGAGGCCGGCGCCCCCGACGCCGCCCCCGCCGCCTGGATCGAGACCGCCGCGGCGGAGCCGGCGCAGGACTGCAGCTGGCAGGTCACCCTCACCGATCCCGCCGCGCCCGCGCGCGATGCCGGCCCGGCCCATCTGGCGCTCGCCAGCGGCGACAAGCTGCCGGTCTCCGGCGCCGCCACCTACGAGATCGGTTTCTCCGGACCGCTGCAGTCGACCCTCTACGCCTTCGGCGAGACCTCGCCCGGCGCGATCCGCGACCTCGCCGCCGCGCCGGAGATCGCCATCCCCGTCGCCGCCGGCGGCGCCGAGACCCTGGTGCTGGTGCGCGCGCGCCGGCCCGTGCCCTTCCTCGACCAGATCCGCCAGTCCCTCGCCGCCCGCCCGGGCGACCGCGCCGAACTCGGCGAGAACCGCGGCCTCGCCGAACGCTTCGCCGGCCGCAGCCGCGGCATCGGCGCCCTCATCCAGCTGATGGACCCCAACATGGTGGTCGCCGAGGCCGCGCCGAAGGCCGCCCCCGCTCCCGACGCTCCCGCCGAACCGCAGGTCGCCGACGCCGACCTGATCGAGACCTGCCTCTACACGCTGACGCCCGCCGTCGGGATGTGAGGGACGGGGGAAGCTGGGACGGGGCCGGGCTCCGGAGCCCCGCGCGCTGGGGCGGACCGGTCCGGCCGGGCCGACGGACGGGCGCTCGACCGGCGCGGGCGGAACGCCTTGTCGTTTCGCCGGACGATGACATAACGTCTCCGACCGATCGGGGATCGTCGGTGTCGGACGAAGGCGGGTCTGAATGTCTTTCGAGGATCGGGCTTTCTGCGGCTGGCGCATCCGGAGCGCGCTGCCGCTCCCCGAACTGCCGGTCTGGAGCGGATCGCCCAACGCCCCGGTCGACGTCGCGATCGAGCCCGGCCGTGTCGCGCCGGCGAGCGAGCGCGATCCCTGGCTGAAGATCGAGGCGGACGGGGCGGTACGCATGTGCCTGCCCGGCACGGTGCGCCTGCTGATCGAGAACGGGCGCCGGATCACCGTCGACGTCGTCGGCACCGAGAAGGCGCCCGCCTGGCGTCTCTTCCTGCTCGGGCTCGGCATGGCCATCCTCTGTCATCAGCGCGGCGTCGTCCCGCTGCACGCCGCCTCGCTCGCCGTCGCGGGGCGCACGGTGACGCTCCTCGGGGCGAGCGGCGCGGGAAAGTCCACCCTGGCCTTCGCCCTGCTCCGGCGCGGCCACACCCTGCTCTCGGACGACCTGACCGTGCTCGCCCCTGGTCGTCCGCAGGTCCTACCCGCCTTCGCCCGGCTGAGACTCTGGCGCGATTCGCTCGACGGCATGGGCGTTTCGGCGGCCGGCCTCGCCCGCTCGCGCGACGCGCTGGAGAAGTTCGACTTCGAACCGGACCACGATTTCGACACCACGCCGCGACCGCTCGGCGCCGTGTTCCTCCTGAAGACCGGGGTGGCGCCCGCGCTCGAACGGGTGACGCCCGCCGCCGCCGTGCCGCTCGTGTCGAGCCACGTGGCGCGTGCCGGCGTCGGCCGCGCGCTCGGTCGCCGGGCGGAGATGTTCGCCGCGGCCGCGGGCGTCGCCCGGGCCGCACCGATGTACCGGCTGGTCCGATCGGTCGATTTCGCCCATCTCGACGAGACGGTTCGCCTCGTCGAAGCCGCCGCCCTCGCGGCATGACGGAGGCGCGCCGGACCGTGGCCGGACTGTTCTGGATCGCTTCCCACCCTAAGTCCGGCAACACCTGGATGCGCTGTCTGATCGACAGTCTCGGCCGCGGCGGGCTTCCACCCGACCTGGAAGGCCTGCACCACCGCTGTCCCGCGGCGGCGGACCCGCACTGGCTCGAGGCGGTGACGGACGTCCCGACGGCCGATCTCGGCCCGACGGAACTGTCGGCGCTGCGCCTGTCCGCCTACCGCGCACTCGTCGGTGGCGGGTCGTGGGCCCGACGGGCGGCTCCGGCGGTGCGCCACGTCAAGGTCCACGACCGCTACGACCCCGCGGACTTCCCGCCGGACGTGACCGCCGGCGCGGTCTACGTCGTGCGCGATCCCCGCGCCGTGGCGTCGTCGTGGGCGGCCCACTCCGGCACGACGGCCGCCACGATCGTCGCCCGCATGGGCCGGCCCGATCCGGGTCGGCACGCGATGCCCTCCCCTCGTAAACCGACCGTCCCCGAGCGGGTCGGGAGCTGGTCGGAACACGTCCTGTCCTGGCTCGACGAATTCCCGGCGCCACGCCTCGTGGTGCGCTACGAGGACCTCCTCGCCGATCCGCTCGCGGTGACGGGCCGCCTCGCGGGCTTCCTCGGCCTGCCGGACGAGCCCGCACTCGTTTCGGCCGCCGTCGGCGCATGCCGCTTCGACGCGCTCCGGCGGATCGAGGACGCGACGGAGTTCCCCGAACGCCCTCCGACCGCCGAGCGCTTCTTCCGTCGCGGCCGCGCGGACGGCTGGACGACGGAGTTGACCGAGGCCGAGGCCGCCCGGATCGTCGCCGACCACGGCGCGGTCATGGCCCGGCTGGGCTATCTCTGATGCCGAGCTCGCAAAGTTCCGACCCGTGGTCGGAGCGTCACGGCAGAGGAACGTCCGACCGGGCGCCGGCCGAATGACCGAAGCCACGTAACGTCCCGACGAGTCGGGACGTTACGAGGCAGCGACGAGGCCGCCCCTGCCCGCCCGTCGGGCGATGCAAGGCCGACTCCGCGACACGACCCGAATTCGCTTCAGGTCTGTTGCTGGATTTGCTAATGGCAGTTTGGGCTTTGGATGGACGGGTCGTATCTCTGCCGTCTTGCGGAGCAACCCGAGCGAGCGAAAGTGACCGAGCATGGCCGAAGAGCGGAATCTTGCTCCCGAGGACGCGTCGACCGAGCGCTCTCCATGGCGCAAACCGAAGCTGAGCATCCTGCCCATGGACGAGACGGCGCAATCGAGCCTCTCCGGCTCCGACGGCACCGGAGAGCCGACCTTCGGCGGATCCGAGGTCTGAACGATGCCACGCTCCCGATGCGAACCACGACCTGTCGTCGGCCGCACGAGGGGCGATACGTGGTGGCGCAGGACGACGGCGCGACGGCGCAGCTCCGGACGGCGAGCCGGGACGACGGCGTCGATATCTCCGGCGGTTCGCATTGAGTGATTTCGCAGGCCTGTGGCGGCTGGACGGCAGACCCGTCGACGACCACGACGTATCCCGGCTGGCCCGGGGGCTGGAAGCGCGCGGCATCGGTCCGGCGCGGGTGTGGCGGGAAGGTTCCTTCGCGCTGGTGCATCGCCAGCACGTCTTCACCCCGGAAGACGAACGCGAGCGCCTGCCGCTCGCCGGCCCGTCGGGCGGCGTGCTGGTCGCCGACGTTCGGCTCGACTTCCGGAGCGAGCTCGCGGCCGCTCTCGGCTTCGCCGACGAAGAGGCGGCGCGTCCCGACGGGGCGCTCGTCCTCGGGGCGCTGGAGCGCTGGGGCGAGGCGGGGGTGTCGCGTCTCTACGGGGATTTCGCCCTCGCCTTCTGGCAACCCGGAGAGCGTCGGTTGGTCCTGGCGCGCGATCCGTTGCGGGACCGCAGCCTCTTCGTCCACCGCGGCGCGGCGCTGATCGCCTTCGCGACGCGGATGCGCCCGCTCCTGGCCCTGCCCGACATTCCGCGCGACATCGACGAGAACGCGGTCGCCGACCGCCTGATCCTCAACACCGCCGATCCAGAGCAGACCCTCTATCCCGCGATCCGACGCGTGCCCCAGGGTCACGTGTTCACGGTGACGGCAGAGCACACCGCGAAGCGGCGGTGGTGGACGATGCCGCAGCCCGGCGGCCTGCGCTTCCCCGGCCACGAGGCTACCGTGGCCGCCGCCGAGGCGGTGATCGACCGTGCCCTGGCGTCGGGGGTGCGGGCGGTGGGACCGGTCGGGACGTGCCTTACCGGCGGCATGGACAGCGCGACGGTCACCCTCTTCGCGCGCCGCCATCTGCCCCCCGAGCGGTTGATCGCCCTCACCCGGGTTCCGGGCGGCCCGACCGCGCCCGACGACGCCTCGCACTATCACGACGAGAGCCCGCGCGCCGGCGCCTTCGCCGCCGGCCAACCCGGGCTGAACTGGCACGCGGTGGGCGACGACGGCCTGGACTGGGGCGAGGCGGATCGCCGACGCTGGTTCCTGGAAACCGGCGTCGTCGCCGACAACCGGATCAACGGCGCCTGGTTCCTGCCGCTGGCCCGCTTCATGGCCGCTCGCGGCGGACGGGTGATCCTGACCGGCGGTGGCGGCAATTTCTTCTACAGCTACGACGGCGGCCTCGTCGAACTCGCCCTCTTGCGCCAGGGCCGGATCGGGGCGCTGCTGCGGCTGCTCGCCGGGCGTGCCCGGAACTATCGGCCGGGACTGCTCGCCCTCGTGAAAAGTCGGATGCTGGCGCCCTGCGAGCCGCGCCGGATGCGGGCCTGGCGCAAGGGATGGGACGCGCCGTGGAGCCATCTCTCCGCCCTCAACCCCACGTTCGCGGTGGAGACGAAGTTGCTGGACCGCCTCGACCTGTCACGCTACCGGAGCCGCTCCGGACCGCCGCGTCCGTCGGCGCACGCCACGCGGCTGTGGTTCCACGGCGACGAGACGATCGGCGACTGGTCCGTGGCCTATCGCGCCCTCACCGGCATCGAATGGCGCGCTCCGCTCGCCGGACGCGAGGTGATCGAGTTCTTCGCGGCCCTGCCGCAGGAGGCCTTCGTGCGCGACGGCCGGGGACGGGCGATCGCCAGGTCCATTCTCGCCGGGCACCGGCCGGAGGAGATCGTGCGGGACCGGCGCAGCGGCCGGCAGCTCGGCGACTGGTTCGCGATCCTGACCGCCGAGCGCCCTCGGATGCTCGCCGCGCTGGAGCGTCTCAAGGCGTCGCGCAGCGCCGGTCGCGTCGTCGATCTCGCGCGCCTGGAACGGCTGCTGAACGATTGGCCGGCCGATGCAGCCGCCGCCGAAGCCCGCCGTGGGGAGTATCACTTCGTGCTGACCCGCGGGCTCGAGACCGCCGAATTCCTCGCGTGGCACGACCGCTCCAACACCTGACCGCCGCCCGCCCTCACCGCTCCACGCTGTAGGCGAGGTCGCCGCGCGAGACCGTCGCGCCCTCGATGCGGCGGTCGGAGGTGGGGCCGGGCATCTGCTTGAACACGATCGCCCGGGTCGAGGCGCTCGACAGCGCGTCGGCGTAGGCGGCCGGGTCGGCGATCGGGGCGAGGTCGGCGTGGGCGGCGAGCAGGGCCGTGACGTCGACGGCGGGGTCGACCACGAAGGCGGTCAGCGTGCCCGCGCCCGGCTCGTCGGCGACGAGGTCGAAGGCGGCGCCCTCTTCCGGGATCCGGATCGTCGCGCCGGCGGCGACCAGACCGGCCTCGCCGAAATCGAGCGAGAACCGGTTCGGGTAGAGCTGCACCACCGAGCCGTCGTCGCGGCGGTCGAGCACGACGAGGCGGCCGGCGCGCGGCGAGGTCACGCGGATCGCCAGCGGCTCGCCGACGCGGCCCGGCCGGCCGCCCTCGAAGGCGACGGCGACCGGCGCGCCGCGGGCGGGCATCAGGTCGGACGGCACGGCGGTCGCCGCGTCGGTGGCGGCGGTGCCGGTGTGGCGGACCACCGTGGCGCCGGCGGGCGCCGCGCCCGGGCCGGCGTCGGCCATCACCGCGGTCTCGCCGCCGATCCGGCGGACCAGCGACCGGCCGGCGTAGCCGTCGAAGGCCTCCAGCATCGGCAGCGGATCCTGGCCGAGGCAGTCGTAGCGGCCGCAGTAGAGCTGGGTCTCGACGCGCAGATAGTCGATCAGCTCGGCCGGCGTGACGACGCCGTTGCCGTTGGCGTCGGCGGCGAGGTCGGAAAGGCCGCGGACGAAGCGGCTGGTGAAGAGGCCGGCCGAACCGCCGACGCTCATGTCCTCGAGCGCGTATTGCGCCGAGGTGACGGCCGTCCAGACCGCGAGCTTCGGGCCGCCGGCGATCGCCCGGGCGCCGGCCGCCGGCAGCTTCGCCCGCGCCGCCCTGGCGCCCGCGGCCATCTCGCGCATCCGCGGCGCCAGCACGGCCGGGCCGAAGGGGGTGAGCGTGCGCACCGGCCGATAGGCGCCGGCCGCTTCGGCCGCCGCCGTCCGGGTGATGGTGCCCGAATGGCAGGCGTCGACGATCACGGTGACGTCGCGGCCGGCGAGGCCGGCGAGCGCCACCTCGATCTCGTCGTCGAGGATGACGCCGTCGAGCTGCGGCTCGGCGGCGCCGAGTTCGGCCGCGGCGTCGGAGGGCACCAGCACCTCGTCGAGCCCGTCGTCGGCCTCGTCGCCACTGTCGTCGGCGACCTGGGCGCCGTGGCCGGCGTAGTAGATCAGCACCCGGTCGCCGGGCTTGGTCCGCTCGACCAGCTCGTGGCGGATCGCTCCGAGGATGCCGTCCCGGGTGGCGTCGAGGTCCGACAGGAAGGTGACGTCGGCGGGCGCGTAACCGAACACGTCGACCGCGAGGTCGCGCATCCTCCGGGCGTCGTTGACCGCGCCGGAAAGGTTGCGCTGGTTCGGCGCGCCGTTGACCAGCACGTGCGGATAGAGGTCGATGCCAACGATCAGCGCCCGGTCGGACGCCGCGGCGGTGCCGGTCGAAAGCGCGAGCGCGAGCGCGAGGGTGGCGGCGAAGGCGGTCCGGCTGGTCACGATCGCTTCTCCGCGGTGAAGAACGCCTGGATCCCGATGCGGTGCGGCCGGCCCGCGACATCACGCGTCAGCGCCGCGAACACGGTGGCCGGCCGGACGCCCGCACCGGCGCCGGCGAGCGCGGCGCGCAGCGTCTCCGGCTTCTCGGCGGTCGCCACCACGACCAGCGTGTCGGCGCCGAAGGGCGGCGTCACCGCGCCGGCGAGCCGGAACCCGCGGTCGGTCGGCCAAGGGTCGGCGTCGGCGGGGCCGAGCGGCCAGAGCATGTGCACCGAGCCGGTGGCGGTGAGGTCGAACACGGTGAGATAGGGCAGCGCCGGGTCGCGGACGCGGAACACGATCTCGGTGCCCTGCGGCTGCACCCGGTCGTCGGGCGAGAACTCGACCGCGAGCGGGCCGTCGAGCGCGAGGCGGGCGATGCCGTCGAGCGCGCGGGCGGCCTCGACCACCAGCGGGAAGTCGCGCAGCGGCCGCGCGCCGGTGGCGACGACGTCGCGCACGGCGTTGAGGGCCGTGCCGGCGTCGGGGTCGAGCAGCAGCGCCGCCCGCTCGGGCGCGTCGACCAGCGCGACGCCGCCCTCTCGTGCGAGCATCGCCGTCACCGCCGCGGTCTCGGCGCCGGGCAGCACGTGGACGGCGATCGGCGGCAGCGCGGCCGGCGCGACGGCGGGCGCGGACGCGGCCTCCATCGGCTTGCGCGAGCCGTCCTTGGCGACCGCCACGATCCGCCGCGTCGCGTCGGAGAAGGCGAACTGCGGCGTCTGCTTGGAGGCGGCGAGGTTGCGCACGGTCTGGCGCACGTAGAGCTCGAACTCGCCGGCGGAAACCGTTCCGTCGCCGTCGAGATCGGCGGCACCGTCGAGCGCGCGGGCGGTGGCGTAGGACAGGGCGCCGCGCGGGGCGCCGTCGATCATCAGCTCGGGCACCACTTGGTCGTCGAGCGTCGCCCCGACCGCGAGCACGCCGGCGGCGGCACCATCGGGGAGCGTCGGGGCCGGGATCGGCGGCGGCCGGGTCGGGTCGGTCTTCGGCCGGTAGAGCCGCGTCGGCAGCGCCCCGGCGCCGACGGCGCGCGACGGGCTGCCGGAATGGCAGGCGTCGGCGACGAACAGCACCTGCTGGCCCTTCGCCTCGGCAATCCGGAACAGGGCGTCGAGGTCGTCGTCGACCAGCTGCTCGTCCGGATGCGCGGCCTCGTCGAAGCCCTGGAGCAGATAGGATTCGTCGCGTCCGTCGGCCTCGTCGCCGTCGCGGTCGGGGATCGAGATGCCGTGACCAGAGAAATGGAGGTAGAGGAGATCGCCGGGCGCGCCCTCCGCCACGAGGTCGCGGAAGGCGGCGATCACCGCCGCCCGCGTCGCCGCGCCGTCGAGCAGCGTCCGTGTCTCGACGCCCCGGCGGGCGAGCACGTCGGCGACGTCGCGGACGTCGTTGACGGCACCGGCCAGCGTCGGCGCCGAGCGGTAGGCGTCGACGCCGATCAGCAGCGCCCGGGTCGCGGCCGAGGCCGGCGCGGCGGCCGCGGCAAGCGCGGCGGCGAGGAGCAGGATGCGGCCTCTCATCGGATCAGCTCCACGCGGCGGTCGAGGGCGTCGCGCGCCGCCGCGTCGCCGGCGAAGCGGGCGTCGTCGGGGCCGCGGAACGGCTCGCGTTCGCCGCGGCCCTCGACGGTGATCCGGCCGGAATAGCCGGCGGCGGCGACGAAGGCGCGGACCGCCTCGGCGCGGGCGAGCGACAGCGCCATGTTGTCGGCGTCGCCGCCGACCGTGTCGGTGTGACCGACCAGCGTCACGGCGGCGAGGTGCGACGCGCGGAGATAGGCCGCGAGGTGCTCGGCGGCGCGGCGGCCCTTCTCGGTGAAGGCGGTGGTGCCGAACTCGAACTGCACCGGCACCGGGACGGCGGCGACGGTGAAGCCGCGATAGCGTTCGGCGTAGAGGCCCGAGGCCGGATCGCCGCGGGTCACGGCCGGCGTCTCGTAGGTCGAGGCGAGCAGCGCGGCGGTCGCCATGCGGGCGTGGATCTCGCGGAAGGCCGCCTCGTCCGGCAGCGCCGCGAGATCGGCGTCGGATCCGGTCGCGGCCCGTCGCGCCAGCGTCGCCACCGCCTGTTCGTAGAGCGGGGCGGCACCGTCGTAGTCGGCGCGCTCGTAGCGGACTTCGGCGAGGGTCAGGATCAGCTGCCACGGCGCGCCGAATCGGCGGCCGGCCTCGAGCAGGTCCAGGTGGGCGGCGGCGTCGCCGTCGGCCTCGACCGCGGCGAAGAAGGCGTCGACGTGGGCGTTGGCGACGTCGTCGCCGAGCGCGGCGCGCCAGGCGTCGGTGCAGCCGGCATCGGGCCGGGCGGCCTCGTCGACGAGGCGCGAGAGGGCGGGAAGGTCGCGGTCGGCGATGCCGGCGCGCGCGTCGGCGTCGATCGCCGCGCAGGGCCGCGCCGCCGCGGGGGTCGCGGCGACGAGCAGCAGCAGCGGGAGCGCGATCCGGGCGCGGTGTCTCATGGCGGCCTCGTCGGACGGGCGGCGGTCGTCCCGCCACACCCCGTCCGACCGAGCTTACGGTCTGCCCGCCGCGATCGGAAGGCGGCAAGGCCGCCGCGCGATCGCGGCAGCCCGATCGGAAAGCGGCAGGGCCGTCGGACGACCTCAGCCCCGGCGGAAACGCGCCAGCCCCAGCATCGCCCCACCGGCGAGCAGTCCCCAGAAGGCGCCGGAGACGCCGAGGAAGGACAGGCCCGAGGCCGTCACCACGAAGGTGACCACCGCCGCCTCGCGCTCCTCGTTCGCCGCCATCGCGGCGGACAGCGACGCGCCGAACGCCCCGAGCAGGGCGAGGCCCGCCACCGCCTCGATCAGCACCGGCGGCGAGGCGGCGATGAAGGCCGTCGCCGCGCCGGAGACGAGGCCGAGCACGACGTAGGCGACGCCGCAGACCACCGCCGCCCACCAGCGCCGAGACGGGTCCGGGTGGGCGTCGGGGCCGGCGCAGAGCGCCGCGGTGATCGCCGCGAGGTTGACCGCGTGGCCGCCGAAGGGCGCGGCCAGCAGCGTGAACAGGCCGGTGCCGCGCAGGAGCGGCCCGAGGTCGGGCCGGTAGCCGTTGACGTTCAGCACCGCCATGCCCGGGATGTTCTGCGAGGCCATGGTGACGATGAACAGCGGCACCGCGATGCCCACCAGCGCCGACACCGACAGCGTCGGCACCGTGAACACCGGATGTGGCGCGAGGCCGGCGACCACGCCGGCCGGCATCGTCGTCGTCGCCGCGATCGCGACCACCGCCACGATCACCGCCGCAGGCACTGCCAGCACCCGCTTCCAGCGCGCCACCAGCGCCCAGACCGCGACGATCACGAGGCCGAGCACCGGCTCGGCCGCCACAGCCTTCACCGGCTTCAGGCAGAGCCCGAGCAGCACGCCGGCGAGCATGGCGTTGGCGAGCGGCGCCGGGATCGCGGCGACGGCGCGCCCGAGCGGCTTCCAGAGGCCGGCGACCACGATCGCCGCGCCGACGACCAGGAACGCCCCGACCGCCGCCGGGAAGCCGCCGTCGACCGCGCCGGCGGTGGCGAGCAGCGCCGCGCCCGGCGTCGACCACGCCACGCTGATCGGCATCCGGAAGCGGACGCTGAGCAGGATGCCGGAGAGGCCCATGGCGACCGCGAGCGCCATCAGGCCCGACGCCGCCTCGGCCGGGCTGGCGCCGACCGCCACGAGACCGTTGACGCAGACGGCGAAGGAACTGGCGAAACCGACGAAGGCGGCGAGCAGACCCGCCGACGTCGCCTGCACGGAGAAGGACCGCAGCACTCTGTTCGACACCCGCTGGAGGAGGGAGGCCGGACCCTAGCCCGGCTCCCGCCGCCGCGTAACCCCCTCGTGGCGCAGCTTCAACTCTCGTCCTTCTTCGCCGCGGCCGGCAGCTTCGGCACCGCCTTCAGATAGGCCGCGATCGCCGCGATGTCCTCGGGCGGCAGCTTGGAGATGTTCTCCTGCACCTCGACCATCGAGCCGCCGAAGCTGTCGTAGTCCGGCTTGAAGCCGGTCGAGAGCGCGTTGACGATGTCGTCCTCGCTCCAGTCGGCGATGCCGCCCTCGCCGCCGGTGATGTTGGGGATGACGCCCTTGCCCTCCGGATTGGGCGCGCCGGCGAGCCACTTGGAACGGTCGAGACCGCCGGCCGGCGAGCGGCTGGTGTGGCACTCGCCGCAGTGGCCGGGCCCCTCGACCAGATACTGCCCGCGCTTCACGGCGTCCGAGGCGTCGGCCGGCAGCGCCACCACCGGGGCGGGGTCGAGGTAGAGCAGCTTCCAGAGGCCGAGGCCGCGGCGGACGTTGAACGGGAAGCCGAGCTCGTGGTCCGGCACCGCGTTCGCCACCTTCGGCAGGCTGCGCAGGTAGCCGTCGAGGTCGATCAGGTCCTCGGTCCGCATGTGGGTGTAGGAGGCGTAGGGGAAGGCGGGATAGAGGTGCTCGCCCTCGTCGTCGACGCCGTTCTTCATGGCGCCCACGAAGGCCGCCGTCGACCAGCCGCCGATGCCGGTGGCCTCGTCGGGCGAGATGTTCGGCACGTGGAACTTGCCGAAGGGCGTCGCCAGCACGAGGCCGCCGCCGAGCTTCAGGCGCTCCTCGCCCTTGGCGCCCGGCGCGGCGTGGCAGCCGGCGCAGCCGCCGGCGTTGAACATCCGTTCGCCGTTGGCGAGGTCGGCGACGTGCTGCGGCAGGTCGCCGGCCGCCACCGTCCGCGGCATCGTCAGCACCCAGAACCCCGCCCCGCCCGCGACGGCGAGCACGGCGGCGGTGGCGAGCAGCTTCTTCAACATCGGGACGGCCTCCTACGCGCGATTCCGGAATCGTAGCGCAGTCCTGCCACGGCTCAACTGACGCCTCGGTGACCGATCGGCACGAACCGCGCTCGCCGACCCTGTACAAAACGGGAACATTGCCCTATGGTGCCGCGGGTGCGGAGAAATCGATGGCGAAGCGAACCACCGTCTACGTCTGTCAGGCCTGCGGCGCGGCGACGCCGAAATGGGCGGGCAAGTGCGAATCCTGCGGCGAATGGAACTCGATCGTCAAGGAGGCCGGCGCGCCGCCGGGCCTCGGCGGCGGCGTGGTCGGCCAGAAGGGCCGGCCGATGCGCAAGGGTCGGGTGGTGCCGCTGGTGGGCCTGTCGGGGGCGATCGACAGCGCGCCGCGCATCGCCTCCGGCATCGTCGAGCTCGACCGCGTCACCGGCGGCGGCTTCGTGCGCGGCTCGGCGCTGCTGGTCGGCGGCGACCCCGGCATCGGCAAGTCGACGCTGCTGATCCAGGCGGCGGCGACGCTGGCGCGCCGCGGCGCCCGGGTCGTCTACGTCTCCGGCGAGGAGGCGGTGGCGCAGGTGCGCCTGCGCGCCGAGCGGCTCGGCCTCGCCGACACCGACGTCATGCTCGCCGCCGAGACCAGCGTCGAGGACATCCTGACCACCCTCGCGGACGGCCGCGCGCCGGACCTCGTCGTGGTCGATTCGATCCAGACCCTGTGGACCGAGGTGGTCGACAGCGCGCCGGGCACGGTGGCGCAGGTGCGCACGGCCGCCCAGGCGATGATCCGCTATGCCAAGGAGAGCGGCGCCACCGTCGTCCTGGTCGGCCACGTCACCAAGGAGGGCACCATCGCCGGCCCGCGCGTGGTCGAGCACATGGTCGACGCCGTGCTCTACTTCGAGGGCGACGGCGCCCGCCATTTCCGCGTCCTGCGCGCCGTCAAGAACCGCTTCGGCCCGACCGACGAGATCGGCGTCTTCGAGATGACCGGGCGGGGCCTGCGCGAAGTGCCGAACCCCTCGGCCCTGTTCATGGGCGCGCGCGACACGGCCGCCCCGGGCGCCGCGGTGTTCGCCGGCATGGAGGGCACCCGGCCTGTGCTGGTCGAGGTCCAGGCGCTGGTGGCGCCGACCACGCTCGGCACCGCCCGTCGCGCGGTGGTCGGCTGGGACGGCAACCGCCTGTCGATGATCCTCGCCGTGCTGGAGGCGCACTGCGGCGTCCGCTTCGGCCAGCACGACGTCTATCTCAACGTCGCCGGCGGCCTCAGGATCGCCGAGCCGGCGGCCGACCTCGCCGTCGCCGCCGCCCTGGTGTCGTCCCTGGCCGGGGTTGCCCTCGGGGCCGATTGCGTCTATTTCGGCGAGGTCGCCCTGTCGGGGGCGGTGAGGCCGGTGGCGCATGCCCCGGCCCGTCTCAAGGAGGCGGAAAAGCTCGGTTTTTCGAGAGCCGTCGCCCCGCGGACCAAACCCGGCGAAGGCGAGCCTCCCGCGCTTGCGGTGGCCCCGGTCGACCAGCTCGTCGATCTCGTCGCCCGCATCGCCTCGGGCCGGTCCGTCGAGACGGGCGGACCGCGGCGCGTGGCCTCGGCCACGTGAGGCGGCTTGTCGCGTCGGCCGATTCGGGCGAATGAAGTCTCACCGAGCGCATTTGCTCCCGATCCACGTCGGGGCGGATCGCGCGAGGAGCGCCCAGGGGGGCGCCGGCCGGACGGCCGCAACGGGTGACACGGGTGCGGGTCCGCGGGGGCGGCCGGCCCATCGGAAAGGCCGACGATGCCGATCACGCTCCTCGACGGTATCCTGCTGGTGATCATGCTGATCTCGGCGTTGCTCGCGATGATCCGCGGCTTCGTGCGCGAGGTGCTGTCGATCGCCGCCTGGATCGCCGCGGCGGCCGCCGCCTTCTTCTTCTACGACGACCTGCTGCCGACCGTTCAGGAGCACATCGCCCAGAAGCAGGTCGCGGTCGCGGCCTCGGCCGGCGGCCTGTTCCTGCTGACCCTGGTGGTCGTCAGTTTCGCCACCATGCGCATCTCCGATTTCGTGCTCGACAGCCGGATCGGCGCGCTCGACCGCACGCTCGGCTTCGTGTTCGGCGCCGCCCGCGGCCTGCTGCTCGTCGTCGTCGGCATGCTGTTCTTCAACTGGTTCGTGCCGAAGGCCGAGGAGCAGCCGACCTGGGTCGCCGACGCCAAGGCGAAGCCGCTGCTCGACATGATCGGTGGCCGGCTGATGGCGGCGCTGCCGGAGGACCCGGAAAAGCAGATCCTCGAGCAGTTCCAGAACCCGCAACACGGCGAGGGTGCGCCCGCCGCCGACGCGCCGGACGATACCGGTGCCCCCGACGACGGCGCCGACAACGGCTACAAGCCGGGCGAACAGCAGGGTCTCGACCAGTTGATCCAGTCGACCGGCACCAAGCCCTAGAGCGCTTTCCGACCCGACGGAATCGTCGGGTCGATCGGAAATCGCTCCGGATTCGACAGGCCGGGGCCTTCTCCGACCAAGTCCGTGCAACTTGGTCGGAGAATGCCCTGGCGGGGAGCCCCGGCCGGCCCCATTTGCGCTCGACCGGGACGGTCCGGCCCCTCCGCCATGTGCGCGGCGCAGGGCCGCGTCATCGAACGGACATGTTTCCCGGCCCGGCCGGGTGCGATAGAACCCTGTTTCCCCGGCGCCGGCCATCTTGGTCCGGCGCCGATCCGTTCGCGGGACGGCTCCCGGCGCGGACGGCGCGAGAGGACGGCGAAGCATGGAAGACTTCACGACGAACCCGTTCGGCGGCCCGGACGACGACAAGCTGCACGAGGAGTGCGGCGTCTTCGGCGTGTTCGGCGCCCAGAACGCCGCGGCCCTCACCGCGCTCGGCCTGCACGCCCTGCAGCACCGCGGCCAGGAGGCGGCGGGCATCTCGTCCTTCGACGGCGCGCACTTCTTCACCGAACGCCACATCGGTCTCGTCGGCGACAACTTCACCAAGCCCTCGGTGATCGCCCGCCTGCCGGGCGACCGCGCCATCGGCCACACCCGCTATTCCACCACCGGCGGCTCGGGCATCCGCAACGTCCAGCCGCTGTTCGCCGAGCTGTCCGGCGGCGGCTTCGCGATCGCCCACAACGGCAACCTGACCAACGCCATGACGCTGCAGAAGGAACTGCAGCGCCGCGGCTCGATCTTCCAATCGACCTCCGACACCGAGACCATCCTCCACCTGGTCGCGACGTCGCAGAAGACCCAGATCGTCGACCGCCTGATCGAGGCGCTCGGGCGCATCGAGGGGGCGTGGTCGCTGGTCTGCATCTCGCAGAAGAAGCTGATCGGCGCCCGCGACCCGATGGGCATCCGCCCGCTGATCATGGGCGACCTCGACGGCGCGATCGTGTTCGCCTCCGAGACCTGCGCGCTCGACATCATCGGCGCCCGCTTCGTGCGCGAGCTCGAGCCCGGCGAGATGGTCGTCGTCACCGAGAGCGGCATCGAGAGCCTGAAGCCCTTCGCGCCGGCGCCGTCGCGCTTCTGCATCTTCGAATACGTCTACTTCGCCCGCCCGGACAGCGCCTTCGGCGGCACGTCGGTCTATCAGGTCAGGAAGCGCATCGGCGCGGAGCTCGCGGCCGAGAGCGGCGTCGACGCCGACATCGTCATCCCGGTGCCGGACAGCGGCACGCCCTCGGCGATCGGGTTCGCCGAGGCCGCCGGCCTGCCCTTCGACCTCGGCATCATCCGCAACCACTACATCGGCCGCACCTTCATCGAGCCGTCGGATTCGATCCGGCACATGGGCGTCAAGCTGAAGCACAACGCCAACCGCTCGGTGATCCAGGGCAAGCGGATCGTGCTGGTCGACGATTCGATCGTGCGCGGCACCACCTCGGTGAAGATCGTGCAGATGATGCGCGACGCCGGCGCCACCGAGGTGCACATGCGCATCGCCTCGCCGCCGACCACCGACAGCTGCTTCTACGGCGTCGACACCCCCGAGAAGGGCAAGCTGCTCGCCTCGCGCATGAGCATCGCCGAGATGTCCAACTACATCGGCGTCGACAGCCTCGCCTTCCTCACCATCGACGGGCTCTACCGCGCCGTCGGCGAGGCGAAGCGCAACAACGAGCTGCCGCAATATTGCGACGCCTGCTTCACCGGCGCCTACCCGACCGTCCTCACCGACCAGTCCGGCGAGGCCAACGTGCGGCAGCTGTCCCTGCTGGCCTGACGCGCCGCGGCGACGGACCCGGCGCCGCCCGGGTCCGCGCCACCCCGAGGGTGGACCCGCCGGCCGCCCGGCGCTATTGCGGGCGTCCGAGGGCGGCGCCGCCGGGACCGCCGGACAGGAGTGGGTGAGATGGCCGAGACCGAAGACAGACGCATCGTCGTGGTGACCGGCGCCTCGCGCGGCATCGGCAAGGCCGCCGCCGTGGCGCTCGCCGCCGCCGGCTGCCACGTCGTCGCCGTGGCGCGCACCCAGGGCGGCCTCGAGGAGCTCGACGACGAGATCCGCGCCGTCGGCGGCAGCGCGACGCTGGTGCCGGCGAGCCTCACCGACGAGGGCGCGATCGACCGGCTCGGCCTCGCCCTGTTCGAGCGCTACGGCCGCATCGACGCCCTCTTCGCCAACGCCGGCATCCTCGGGCCGCTGTCGCCGGTCGGCCACGTCGACCCCAAGAAGTGGGACGAGGTCTTCGCCGTCAACGTCACCGCCAACTACCGGCTGATCCGCTCGTTCGACCCGCTGCTGCGCCGGTCGGCGGCGGCGCGCACGCTGTTCGTCACCTCGGCGGCGTCGTGGAAGTGCCGGGCCTACTGGGGCCCCTACTCCGCCTCCAAGGCCGCGCTCGACGCCATCGTGCGCACCTGGGCCGCCGAGGTGCAGAGCTTCGGCATCACCGCCAACCTCCTGAACCCCGGCCCGCTGCGCACCCGGATGCGCGCCCAGGCGATGCCGGGCGAGGACCCGATGTCGCTGGAGACGCCCGAGGACCTCGCCCCCCACGTCGTCGCCGCGCTCGCCCCCGAGACCACCCGCACCGGCGAGGTCTTCGACTTCCCGACCCGCAGTTGGATCGCGCACCGCTTCCCCGCGGCGCCCGACGCCGGAGCCTGACGCCGCCATGATCGAGGGCGCCGTCCTCTGCGATCGCTCGCGCACCTCGCCGAACCACGGCGAGCGCGCCGGCGGCGGCCCGATCGACATGATCGTGCTGCACTACACCGGCATGGTCTCCGAGGAGATGGCGCTCGACCGGCTGTGCAGCCCGGCCTCCGAAGTGTCCTGCCACTATCTCGTCCGCGAGGACGGCCGGGTGTTCCAGCTGGTCGACGAGACCCGCCGCGCCTGGCACGCCGGCCGATCGTCCTGGCGCGGCACGACCGACGTCAATTCGCGCTCGATCGGCGTCGAGATCTGCAATCCCGGCCACGAGTTCGGCTACCGGCCGTTCCCGAACGTCCAGATCGAGGCCGTGCTCGACCTCTGCCACGACGTCCTCGGCCGCCGCAGGATCGCCCCGCGCGACGTCGTCGCCCATTCCGACGTGGCGCCGACCCGCAAGGAGGACCCGGGCGAATTCTTCCCGTGGGCCCGCTTCGCCGAGGAGGGCGTCGGCCACTTCGTCGACCCGACGCCGATCCAGGGCGGCCGCTTCTTCCAGCGCGGCGACGAGGGCCAGCCGGTGCGGGCGCTGCAGACCATGCTCGGCCTCTACGGCTACGACGCCCCGGCGACCGGCGTGTTCGACGACCACACCGCCGCCGTGGTCCGCGCCTTCCAGCGCCACTTCCGGCCCGAACGCGTCGACGGCATCGCCGACATGTCGACGATCGACACGCTGCACCGCCTCTTGCGCGCCCTGCCCGCCCTCGCCTGACCGGCTGCCGTCGCCCGTGCTCGCCCCTGCATGGCCGCCCTGCGAGCCCCTGCGGCACGGCGACCATCGTCTCGCCCCATTTCGCCCTAGTATGCCCGCCCCCATTCAGCGTATTCATGCATTTTAACTTCCCGTAAACCGGATTCCTCTTCTTCGTCGGATCGTCGTCCGATTTCGGCCCCAAACACCGAAGAAGAAGATGCCCGCCTGATCTTGGGCCTTACGGGAAGACTTACGCATGAAGATTTCGACCGATCAGCGCGGCGCCCTCGTGGCCGTGGCCATCGTGGCGGCGACCGCCCTGTCGATCACCGGGGCGCAGGCCGCCTCGACCGCGAAACAGGAGAACCACGCCGCCGCGGCCACCGCCGCCGACGAACCCGACAGCATCTGGGAGCTCTGGCAGGCCGCCCGCGCCCGCCGCGCCGCCGCGGCGGAGACGACCGCGACCGGGACCCGCACTGCCGCCGCGGCCACCGAGGCGCCGCGCGCCCACCGCCGCCACCGCGCCGCCGAGGCGGCACCGCGCACCGCGACGAAGCCGGCCGCCACCGCCGAGCGGCCCGCGAACCGCACCGACCTCCGCGCCCTCGTGCGCAGCCACGCCGAGGCCGCCGGCGTGCCCGCCGACCTCGCCGAGGCGGTCGTCAAAGTGGAGAGCAATTTCAACCCGCGCGCGCGCGGCAGCCACGGCGAGGTCGGGCTGATGCAGATCAAGCCGTCGACCGCCCGGGCGATCGGCTACCGCGGCACCACCGCGGCGCTCTACGACCCCGACACCAACCTCGCCTGGGGCATGCGCTACCTCGCCCGCGCCTACGCGCTCGCCGACGGCGACACCTGCGGCGCCATCCTGCGCTACAACGGCGGCCACGCCGCCCGCAAGATGACCCGGCAGGCCAGCGCCTACTGCGGCCGCGTCAAGACCTACGTCGCCGCGCTCTGACGCCGGGCCGAACGACGAACCGAAACCGCGTGAAGTCCCGACGCGTCGGGACTTCACGAGACGGGGCCGACGCGAAGAGCCATCCTGTGGAAGGTCAGGCGCCGGGCTGCTATCGAGGGTTCGTTCCGATACCCCCGGAGAGCCGTGATGGCCGGCAGGACCGACTTCGTATATTCGAGCCAGCCGGAATCGTTGCTCGAGGACGGGGATTTCGTGGCCCGAATTCCGTCCGGCCTTGCGTCCAAACACGAACTCCTCGAGACCTTGTCGGAGGTCGCCGCGTTCCCGGGCTATTTCGGCAGGAACTGGGACGCCCTGGTCGATTGCTTGCGTGATTTCGGCTGGATCGAGAACAGGAGGGTCGTCCTCGTGCACGACGACCTGCCGCTGCGCAACGATCCGGCGGAATGCCGCACCTACATCGACGTGCTGAAGGGTGTACTCGAAGATTGGGCGACTAACCCCGAGCCCGGCTCGTTCGTTTCCACTCCCGACTGGCCCAATGTTGCGCGCGACCTCGTGGTCGTGTTCCCGCCGGAGACCATGGCCAGTATCGACTTCATTTTGAAGCTCATTCAACGACGCCGAAGCTGATCGGATCGTCCGACTTGAGATCTCTGCACTCGACTGCGTGGGCAGCCGGTTCGCCGCGGCGTTCCGGCGTGGCACCGGAAGGCGACCGTCCCGCAAAGGTCCGCCCCGTTCGCCGAAACCGCGCGGGGAACGATCGTAGACCGCAGCACGCACGCGGCCGACGAACCGGTTCGCCGCGGGACCGGCACGATCCGGCTCCGACGGAGACCCCGCGCCCGGCCGGCAGTCGCTCACGCTTTCCTCACCCTGCCCGGTGATCGCCGCCGCCGCCCCTGTCCGGCTGGCGGGAGCGCGCTATCATCGCCGCGGGAGCGAATCGGGGGGCGAAGCCGGCGCGATCCCGCCGGACCGGACGCGTCGGCACCGACCGTGCGCGCCTTCTCAGGGAGGATCGACACCTTGCGCCTCGCCACCTTCGCCGCCCTCGCCCTCGGCCTCGTCGCCACCGTCGCGCCGGCCGCCGCCGATCCCGCGCCGGCGGCGCCGGCCGCCGCGCCCGCCGCGGCGTCCGCGAATTTCACCGTCGAGGAGGTCACCGCCGGCCTCGTCTATCCCTGGGGCATGGCCTTCCTGCCGGACGGCTCGATGCTGGTGACCGAGAAGCCCGGCCGGCTGCGCCGGCTCGCCATGAACGGCACGCTCGGCGCGCCGATCGCCGGCGTGCCCGCGGTCGTGTTCGAGAACCAGGGCGGCCTGCTCGACGTCGCGCTCCATCCGAACTTCGCGCGCAACCGGCTGGTCTACTTCACCTACGCCCGGCAGACGCCGACCGGCGCCGCCACCTCGCTCGCCCGCGCCAAGCTCTCGGCCGACCTGACGCGCCTCACCGGCTGGACCGTGCTCTTCACCCAGGGGCCGCGCTTCGACGGCGCCGGCCACTTCGGCTCGCGCATCGCTTTCGACGGCAAGGGCCACGTCTTCGTCAGCCTCGGCGACCGCCAGCAATATCCGTCCGACCCGGCGGCGCAGCGGCTGAACAACGGCCTCGGCAAGGTGATCCGCCTCGGCGAGAACGGCGGCATCCCCGCCGACAACCCGTTCGCCGGCCAGCCGGGCCGCAACCGCGCCATATGGACCTACGGCCACCGCAATCCGCAGGGGCTCGCCTTCAACCCGCTCACCGGCACCCTGTTCGAACTCGAGCACGGCCCGATGGGCGGCGACGAGCTCAACGTGATCCGCAAGGGCCGCAACTACGGCTGGCCGGTGGTGTCCTGGGGCCTCAACTACGACGGCTCGCCGGTCGGCACCGGCAAGCACAGCCAGCCGGGCATGGTCGATTCGATCCGGCACTGGACGCCGGTGATCGCGCCGGGCGGCTTGTCCTTCTACACCGGCGACGCCTTCCCCGCCTGGAAGGGCGACATTCTGATCGGCAGCCTGCAGGCCCCCGGCATCGTCCGCCTCGACATGGCCGGCGACAAGGTGCTCTCCGAGGAGCGCCTCCTCACCGACCGCGGCCAGCGCATCCGCATGGTCCGCGGCGGGCCCGACGGCTACGTCTACGCCGCCACCGACGAGGACCCCGGCCGCATCCTGCGTCTGAAGCCGGCGCCCTGAGCCGGCGCCGACCGGAACCGCCGCCCCCGCCGCCTTGACCCGGCGGGGACGGCGTGCCACATCGGCCGCGCCAGCCGGTTGGACGGCCGCTCGGGCGAGACGCGAAAGCGTGCCCGGGAGGAAAGTCCGGGCTCCACGGAAACACGGTGCCGGGTAACGCCCGGCGGGGGCGACCCCAGGGAAAGTGCCACAGAAAACAGACCGCCCCGGCATGCCGGGGTAAGGGTGAAACGGTGGGGTGAGAGCCCACCGCGGCTCCGGCAACGGAGACGGCACGGCAAACCCCACCGGGAGCAAGACCGAATAGGGGCGGCGCGGGTCTCCGGACCCGGTTCGTTTCCGAGCCAGCCGCCCGGGTGGGTTGCGCGAGGCGTCCGGCAACGGACGTCCCAGATGAATGGTCGTCGGGCGGGAAACCGCTCACAGAACCCGGCTTACAGACCGGCTGGCACAATCTGTTGTGGAATTGAACGATCGGAACTACCCTTTGTCCGGAGCATCGGACGGGGGAGGTTTCCATGACGGATTCGACCGGTGGGGAAGACGGCCTCGCATGGTCCCGATGGCTGACGATCACGGTCGGCTGCGTCGCCATCGCCACGGCGATCTGGCTGACCTGGAACCAACGCGAGATCGGTCTGTCGAACGCCGCCCTGTTCGGCCTCGGCATCGTTTCGATCGCCCTGCCCTGGATCCAGAGCTTCAAATGGGGCAAGGACGGCTTCGAACTGGTAACGGCGCGGAAGACGACCACCACGCTGGACGAATTGCAGAAGTCCGTGGCGAAACTGAATGCCGATTTCCTGGATCTTGCTCAGGCGACCAAGAAGATCGCGGCGGAACTCGAGGCCGTGATCGCGGCGCAGCCCCCCGAAGCCAACGTGGCCGCGGCCGCGGCGCAGGCATCCTGGCTGCCGACGCTGCGGACCCTCGGCGAGATCGTGGACAGCGCGACGGCCAACACCGCCGCCATCCAGAAGGTGGCAGGCGCGGTGAGTTCGCTTAAGGCGATCGTCTACGACGCGGATCCGAAGCCCTGACGACCTCGTCCCTCCCCGTCGGCCTTGCCATCGCTGTTCATCCGCTCTGCGACGCCTTGCGGACGAACCGTGGCGACGAGCGCCAACTCATCCTACCCCTCAGGGGAAGGTGGCCCGGAGGGCCGGAAGGGGTCGGGGTTCCACTGGCTCCGAGGCGGACGTCGCGGGCGGAACGGCCGACTCCGCCGGTCGTCGCGACCCCTTCCGCCTCGCTCCGCACGGCACCTTCCCCTGAGGGGAAGGATGTCTCGGCAGGCGTCGAGCCGAACCGTCGGCACGACGACACGCGGCTTCTTGCTCCGAAGCCCCGACGGCCCGCCCCGCCCCGTTGGCCGGCGCGCCCCGCCGTGCATACTGGCGGCGATGCGCAACGCCCTGCCCTCGCTGCTGATCCTCGTCGCCGCGCTGCTGCTGCCGCTCGGCCTCGTCCTGCCGATCCTGAGGCTCGACCGGCTGTGGTTCCTCACCGAGGAGCCGTCGCTGGTCGACGTCGTCGTCGGGCTCCACGCCGACGGCGACCTGCCGCTCGCGGCCGTGGTGGCGCTCGCCTCGATCCTGTTCCCGGCCGTGAAGCTGGTCGCGCTGCAGCTCGCGGCCGCCGGCGTCTCGGGGCCGCCGGTGCGCCATCTCCACGCCCTCGGACGCTGGTCGATGATGGACGTCGTGGTCGTGGCGCTGGTGGTGTTCGCCGCCAAGACCAGCGGCCTCGCCGAGGCGGTGACCGAGCCGGGCCTGTGGGCCTACGCCGGCTCCACCGTCGCCGCCGCCGTCGCCGCGCTGCTGTTGGAACGCGGCGCGCCGGGGCTCACAGATCCGGCAGCCGCGCCTCCGCGATGACCGGCACGTGCGGCCCGGCGGCCGGATCGAGCCGGCCGATCAGGCGCGGGTCGTCGTGCACCTCGACCGCCCGGGCGTAGGGCGAAAAGCCCATGCGCACGTAGAAGGGCAGCGCCTGCGGGCTGTCGAAGTGGCAGGTGTGCAGCCAGAGCCGGCGCGTCTCGGGCCGGCTCCAGACGATGCGGAACGCCTCCTCCATCAGCCAGCGACCGACGCCGCCGCCGATCGCCTCTGGCACGAGACCGAAGAACGACAGCTCGACATCGGCGGGATCGGCGAAGTCGAGTTCCAGGATGCCCATGACCTTGCCGTCCGACACCGGCACGTAGGCTTCGGTGCCCGGCCGGTGCAGCCGTTCGGCCAGCACGGCGTCGGACATCAGCATCCGCGACGTCCACAGCCAGCGCGCCCCGATCTCGACGTAGAGCCGGCGGAACTCCGCGAGCGTCCAGCGCTCGACCCGCTCGAGGCGGTAGCCCGCCGGCGCCGGCCGGCCCGACGGGGCCGGCGGCGCGGTCGTCTCGAGGAAGGTCACGACGTTGGCGAGCTTGCCGGGCGCGAGCGCGTGGTAGCCGTCGGGCAGGATGCGGGTCATCGGGGGCTCAGATCGTCTCGCGGCGGTGGTTCTCGCCGCGCGGCACGAAGAAGGGCGCGGGCAGGTCGCGCGAGAGGTCGGGATCGGCGGCGAGCCGGTCGGCGAGCTCGCGCAGCATGATCACCGTCATCCGCGGCAGGTTCAGCGTCCCGGTGTCGGCGAGCGGCACGAAGCGGACGTCGGAGAGCTCGTTGTCCGGCGGCACCGGACTGGTGGGCACGTGCGCGACGGCGTCGTCGGCCCAGACCGCGAAGAAGCGGGCGTCGAAGCGGCGCGGCCGCTTCACCGGCGTGATCGCGCGGCCGACCAGCTTGACCAGCGACAGGTCGAGCCCGACCGCATGCTCGACGAAGGGCGCGAAACCGTCCGGCGGGGCCTTGGCGAAGCCGGCACCGGCGCGGCCGACCAGGTAGCCGGTCTCCTCGGCGGTCTCGCGCAGCGCCGCGACCACCAGCGCACGAGCGCGCCGACGCGACGGCTTGGGACGCATCCGGTCGATCAGCCGCGCCTCGAGCGGCTCTGGCAGACCGACCGCAGCCGGCACGAGGCCGTCGGCGGCGTCGACCCGCCCGCCCGGGAACACGTAGGCGCCGGGGTTGAACGCGAGGTCGTCACGGCGCTTGCCCATCAGCACCGACACGCCGGACGCCGTGCGGTCGAGGATCAGCAGCGTCGCCGCGTCTTTCGGCACCAACGCCTTCTTGCGGGCGGCCCCAGCCGCCTTGCTCTCGTCAGCCAACATCCCCCTCCGCGACCGGTCGATGGGTGCGGTCCTCGTCGTCGGCTCCGAGCGGATTGAAGCCGTGCATGTAATAGGCCCACTGCCAGCCGATGACCGCGCCCTTGATCGGCTGCAGCAGCACCAGCGACAGTATCAGCGTCAGCGGCAGCCAGACGAGCAGCTGAAGGTATACGTCGGGCTTGTAGTGGGTCTCGACGTAGAGGATCGCCGGCACCACGACGTGGCCGACCACGACGATGGTGAAATAAGGCGGCGCGTCGTCGGCACGCTGGTGCGACAGGTCCTCGCCGCAGGCCTCGCAGGTCGCCACCGGCTTGATGTAGGCGCGGAACAGCCGGCCCTTGCCGCAGGCCGGACAGCGGCAGGCGAAGCCGCGCTTGACCGCCTGCCACAGCGAGCGCTTCGGCAGCGCGAGATCGGCGCGGTCGGCGGCGGGAGTCCAGGTCTCGGTGGGCATGACGGCGGGTCCGGTGGAGAGGAACGGTACGGGCGCGGCCGGGATCAGGCGTATTCCCGGGCGATGCGGTCGTAGGCGGCGTTGAGCGCGGCGACGCGTTCGGTGGCGATCCGGACGCATTCGGCCGGCAGGCCGCGGGCGATCAGGCGGTCCGGGTGGTTGTCCGAGACCTGCCGGCGCCACGCCCGCTTGATCTCGTCGGGGTGGGCGTCGCGCGGCACGCCGAGCACCACGAAGGGATCGCTCGCCTCGGGGCGGACGTGCCGGGCCATGATGCGCCCGAAGGCCGCGGTCGAGACGTGGAAGATGTCTGCGACGCGCTCGAGGAACGCGCGCTCGCGGTCGTGCACGAGGCCGTCGGCGCCGGCGATCACGAACAGGCCGTCGAGCACGTCTTCGAGCATCTCGGGGGCGTCGCGGTGGAGGTCGGCGATCCGCTCGGCATAGGCCTCGAAGCCGGCGGCATCCTGCTTGGCGATGTTGAACAGCCGCGCCACGTTGGCGCGCTCGTGCTCGGGCACCACCAGCAGACGCTTGACCACCGAGACCTCGTCGTCGGTGACGACCCCGTCGGCCTTGGCCATCTTGGCCGACAGCGCGATCATCGAGATCGTGAACGCGACGGCACGCCGCTCCTCCGGCGACACCGCGGCGCGCAGCACCTCGACCACGCGGTCGAAGGCGCAGCCGACCGTGCCCGCGAAGGGCAGGCGCGACACGACGTCGGAGAGGAGGGACCAGAGGCTCATCGCGGTCCAGTCTAGGGGAGTTCGGCGCGAAGGGCGAGCGGATCCGGCGCGACGCACGCGCACGGGTGCGTGAGTCCGGCGGGAGAGGCGGGAGACGGGCTCAGACCAGGATGTCGACGCCCTGGCTCGCGGCCGCCGTGCCGGTGCCGCCGGAGGTCGCGTCGCCGGTGGTCGCGGTCGACGTGCCGCCGGTGGCCGTGGTGCCGTCCGTCGTCGTGGTGCCGGCGGTCGGGGGCGCGGTCGCGGGTTTGGCCGGCTCGATCCCCGCGAGGATCTGCTTGGTGCGGTCGGAGCGCAGGCTGGAAAGGTCGAGCGCGTCGATGTTGTCCTGGATGCTCTTGGCCGCCTTGGCCAGCTCCTCCTGCTGGCGCTGCGTGTACCAGTCGACCAGCCCGGTCGCCTCGAGCATGCCCTGCAGGGTGCCGCCGCTGAACTTGTCGACGTTGCGCTTGACGTAGTCCTTCAGTGCCTCGGTCTGGCCGTCGCCGGAGATGGTGGCGAACATCGCGCCATAGTCCGGGCCGGTCTGCTGCGGCCCGAAGAACAGGTCGTTGGCGTTGGCCGATCCCGAAGTCGAACGCGCGCGCACCGCCTCGGACGACCACTTCCCGGCCACCCCGTAGGTCTTGATCGACACCTGCGGTGTCCTGATCGGCTGGTAGCCGGCGCGGTACCCGGAAATCGCCATGACGGCCCTCCGCCGGCGAGTTTCCGTGCCGCATGGTTAATGCCGGGTGAATCCGCGGGGCGGTGTGAGCCTAGACCGTGACGTCGACGCCGTCGCCCGCCGCGTCGGTCGAGGCCGCGCCGTCGCCCTCGCTCGCAGTCGTCGTGGTGGTCGTCGTCGCGGTCGTGTCGGTGGTGGTCGCGGTCGGCGTGTAGAGCCGCAAACGGCTGAAGAACCGGTTGGTGCTCTTGGCCTCCTGCAGGACGTCGATCTTGTCGGCGAGGCTCTTGGCCGCGTCGGCGAGTTCCTTCTGCTGCTTTTCCTTGTACCAGTCGATCAGGTCGGTCGATATCAGCATCGCCTTCAGCGTGTCGCCGCTGAACTTGTCGATGTTGCGCTGGACGTAGTCCTTGAACGCCGCGGTGTTGTCGGTCGACTGCAGGAACACGGCCGCCCAGTCGGTGCCGGATTGCCGGGGACCGCTGAAGATCTCGGCGGTGCTGCTCGCGACCTTGTTGCGCGAGGCCGCCCACGCCTGCCGGTTGGCGTTGGATCCGGAACCGATACGCACGACAATACTCCGCCGGAAACAGCCGGATACGAGGGTCCAGGATCGCGCCCGCGCCTTAAGCCGGGGTGAACGGGGTCGCTCGAATGCCGGGAATCCCGCCGAACCGCCCCCGTCCGAGGCTGTGGCCGCCGCGCCGCACGGCGCCGGAATTGTCCGACCGTTCTCCACGGTAAAGAAATCGCACCCGGCCGGAACGGCGGCGTCGCGACCGTCCGGCCGCGGTCGGCGCCGGTCGGAACGGCAGCGGTCAAAACGTTGGGATCACGGGATTTTCAGCCCCTCGTGACCGCGCGCACCCCGTTCGCGGGAAGAGCCTTTGAAACCCGTCCCGTAAGACGATCGTAACCGTGTCCATCCCCACGAAACCGTCGTGGATGGTGCGACCGTCGCCACAGTTTCGTCCGCATTAGCCGGAAAACAACGCCTCCCGCCGAGGATCGTGGTGACCGCGACCCCAGGCGGCCAGAAAAACCGGAACGATCATGAGCCCGACCAAGACCCTCATCGCCGACGCCGTGGCCCGCTTCCCCCTGGAGCACACTGCCGAGTGGGCGAAGCTGACCGCCACCTTCGCCTCGGCCGAGGTCGATCGCATCGAGACCGACGCGGCCTCGATCTCCACCGTCGACTTCCTGTTCGACGGCCGGGCCGTCGTCGTCCTCAAGGACGCCGCCCCGGTGCCGGCGCGCGTGTTCGGCCGCTGCGACGGCCGTCGCGCCGAGATCGAGCGCATCGTCTTCGCCGCCTGACGGACGGGTTTCGGTCACCGCCGAGTGCGGTGCCGACCGGTTCGGACCGACACGTGGAATGGAGCCGCGGACGCGCGCCGCGGCCCCGATGGACGGGGATCTCCCTCCGAAACGCCCGTTCGGGCGCCGCGATCCGCCCCGCCACCGGCCGCGATTCGCACGGATCCCGAGGGACGTGCAGCGGTCGATGCGTCGGATGATCTCGAGAAGTCGTCCTTGACCGCGGCATCGCGTGCCGCCGGTCGATGCTGTCCGCCGGCGGAACGTCGCCGGCATCGGCCCGGGCGCCGCGCCCGTGGCCTCGGCCTCCCGCCTCAGATCGCGCCGACGACGATGGCGGCGACGAACGCGAACGCGGCACAGACGGCGATGACGTTCAGGCTCCTGGTCATGCTCATGGCTGGCCTCGCCTTTCGCTTCACAGTCACTCGACCAAGCTAGTCGTAAATCCGACCTGTGCAACCGAATTCGATTGTGCAGCGCGGCAGTCGATCGCCAAGAAATTTTACCGTCCACTCGGAATTAGCGGATTTTCAACCGCTTGGACGCCGGTGCGTCGCGATTCGTAGAAAATTCGTCTTCGATTTTCCACATCCGCGGAAGTCCCGATCCGGTTGCGCGGACATGCGGCCCCGCGCGGCGCACGGCCTCGGCCCCCGCCCGAATCCGACCCGGCGCGTCGATCCGGCGCGGCACGCGCCGGCACCCGCCGTTCTCCGCGGAGAAGCGCCTCGCACGTCCGCACCCGGACCATGGCTCCGGCCGGACGGTCGACCACGGCGGCATCTTTCGCCGTGCCGCAGCTTGCGTCCGCGGGCCGGGAAGGCCATTTCTAGGGCACGAGGGTCCCGGTTGGGGACCATTTCCCGACGGCCCGCTTCCGCGGCCGACGCCTGCGCAAGTCTCGATCAGACCATCATGGCCGCGACCATCCATCAGCCAATCGGCGCCCCGTCCGGGCGCCATCCGGCGTCCGCGGATCTCGCCGCCACCCTGGAGACGCTGCTCGCGATCGCCACGACCACCGACGCCTCGCTCGCGGACCAGACCGCCGACGCGCTGGCGGCCGTCGTCGCCCATCTCGGCGTCGACGTCGGCGAGGCCGGGCGCCGCGGCGAGGACGGCATCCGCCCGCTCGACACCGTGTTCCACCCCGCGGCCGTGCGCGCCGCCGCCCCGGCCGCCGCCGCGCGCGCCGCCGCCGCAATGCTGGCGCCGGCCGGCGGAGCGGCCTTCCACTCGGCCGACACCGCCGCCGACGGCCACCACGCCCTCGCCGGCATGGGGATCGGCAGCGCGCTGGTCAGGGCCGTCGAGGCCTCCGGCGAGGTCTTCACCTTCGCCTTCCTCGCCGCGTCGCCGCGCGGCGCGCCGTTCTCGGACGCCGAGTGCCGTCTGGTCGAGCGCGTGGCACAGTGGTTCCTCGGCGCGGTCGAGCGGCAGCGCCGGATCCGCGGCATCGTCGAGAGCCGTGACGAACTGGCGATGATCGTCGAGAACCTGTCGTCGCCGATCGCCGCCTACGACCAGGACGGCCGCATCGTGGCGGCGAACGACACCGGCCGCCACGTCCGTCGGCCCGCCGAGAGCCGCGGCATCGACGCCCGCACCCTGTCGACCGGGATGCCCCTGCTCGGCCGCGTCGAGGCCTGGGACGACGGCGAAGGCGGCGAGCGCTGGATGCGCACCGACCGGATTCCCTACGAGAATCCCGCCGGCGACGGTGCCCGCCTGCTCCTGGTCGCCACCGACGTCACCGAGATGGTGGAGAAGAAGCAGCAGCTCGCCAAGGCCAACGCCGGCCTCAACCAGTTCGCCTACGTCGCTTCGCACGACCTGCAGGAGCCGCTGCGCAAGATCGGCACCTTCACCGACCTCCTGACCCAGAGCCTCGAGAAGGGCGACGCCGAGGAGGTCGCCTACGCCACCCGCGTCATCAAGGATTCCGCCCGCCGGGCCCGGGCGCTGATCACCGACCTGCTGGCGTGGTCGAGACTCGGCAACCGCAAGCTCGAGCGCGTGCCGGTCGACGTGCCGTCGCTTGTGCGCGACACCCTGGCCGAATTGCTCGCGAGCCGGCGCGACGTCCCGGTCGAGATCGACGACCGGATGAGCGCCGGCGTGGTCGCGGCCGACGCCTCGCAAATGCGCCAGCTGATCGAGAACCTGCTGGTCAACGCCCTGAAGTACCGCCACCCCGACCGGCCCGCCGCGATCGCGCTGCGCTTCGAGCGCCGGCCCGGCGGCGGCCGCGTCCTCGAAGTCGCCGACAAGGGCATCGGCTTCGATCCCGCCCATGCGGCGGTGATCTTCGAGCCGTTCCGCCGGCTCCACGCCGACCGGCAATATGCCGGCACCGGCGTCGGCCTCGCGATCTGCGCCCGCGTCTGCGAGCGCCACGGCTGGACCATCTCCGCCGACGCCCGCCCCGGCGAGGGCGCCGTGTTCCGCGTCGAGATGCCCACCCGGCCCGTCCGCACCGAACCGACGCGCTGACGACGGCCGCCCACACGGCCGCTCGGGCGCGCCGGTTCCGTCCGCTTCCTCCCCGGTCCGCTTCCTCCCCGGTCCGCTGCGCCGAGGCCACCCGGTCGGCGACGAGCCGGCCGGGTGGCCTCGGCGGCACGGCGACCGCGCACACCTCCCCCCGAAGGCGCGCCCGGGCCAGCCGTCCGCGGATCAGGCGGTGGCGATGTAGTTTCGGATCTCCTCGGCCTCGCGCTCGATGTCGGCCATCCGATGCTTGACCACGTCGCCGATCGAGACGATCCCGACGAGGCGGCCGCCGTCGACCACCGGCACGTGCCGGAAGCGGCCGCGGGTCATCATGTCCATCAGCTCGTCGATGGTGTCGCGCCGGGTGCAGGTCACCACGGTGCGGGTCATGAAGCGGCCGGCCGGCTCGGCCATCACCTCGGCGCCGTGCTGGGCGATGACGCGCACGACGTCGCGCTCGGAGATGATGCCGATGACGTGGCGCTGCTCGTCGGTCATCACGATCGCGCCGATCCGCTGCTCCGCGAGCCGGGCGCAGATCTGGCCGACGGTGAGCGACGGATCGCCGGTGGCGACGTCGCCGCCCTTGAGGTTCAGGATGGTCTGAACGGTGGTCAAGGCTGTGCCTCCTCCGCGCATTCGGGTGGAACGGGCCCCTCCCCCTGGGGAGCCGCGCGGCGCCGAAGCGGCGCCCATGCACGGGAATGATGGGTCTAAATCGATTGAAGCTCAACCTGCCCCGATGCGCAATTAGTCGCGGTCGGCGGCCGGAACGGCTGCGGCCGGCGGCCGCACCGGGTCGAACAGGGAGAAGGCGACGAGGCCGAAGGCGAAGCCGCCGAGATGGGCCTCCCAGGCGATCGGAGACTCCTCGCCCGCGAGCGTCACCACGCCGAGGCCGAACAGCAGGTTGCTCGCGATCCAGAGCACCAGGAACACCACCACCTGACGGTCCGCGAACAGACGGCCGAGCGGCAGCGCCGGGGTCTCGAACACCCGGCGATCGCCGCGGCGGGCGGCGAGCGGGCCGCCGGCCTGGAACACGAAGCGCGCCGTCGCGGCCATCTGCCCCGAAATGGCACCCGAGGCGCCGATCACCGGCACCCAGGCGGCGGGGTGGGCGAGATAGAACACGCCGGCGCCGGCCGCCGCCGCCAGCGCGGAGAACACGAGGAAGCGGGCGGCGCCGAAGCGGCGCGCCAGCGCGCTGCCGAAGGCGGCGAGCCAGATCCCGTTCATCAGGAAGTGGCCCCAGTCGCCGTGGAGCAGCGCGTAGGTGAAGGGGGTCCAAAGGCCCGCGAGCGCGCCGCCGGGAAGCGACGCGGCCTCGGCCGAGCCGTCGTAGCGGCCCGGCACAAAGGCGAAACGGGCGAGGAGATCGAGGTCCTGGGCGTCGGTGAGCAGTTGCGTGCGCACGAGGTGGATCGCGGCCATCACGGCCAGGAGCGCGACCACGACGCCGGGCAGGTTCAGGGCCGGCTCGCGCCGCGGGGACAAGTCGCTCATCGCTTCGGGATCCGGCCGTGGCGTGTCGGGACAGGCGAGGACATAGGACGTCGGGGCGCCGCGGGCAACAAGGCCTTCGTCCGCCGGACGAATCGCCGCCGTGTCGGGGCGGGGCCGGGATGTCCCTTCGGGCGAAAAAAGAGCCCGGGCCGGAGACCGGCACCGGGCTCGACGCCTCCCGAAGTTAACCTTCGGTGTCGCTGGAAGTCGTCGTCTCTGCTGTCTCGGAGAGCGAGTTCCCGTGGGTTTCATGATGGGACGGGAACCGCCCCGGCGCAACGGCGACCCGCGATCAGGGTTAACGCGAAAGCCGCGGAAACCCGCCGATCCGCCACGAAGATGTGGACGAGGCTCCCCCTGGCACGCCTCCTGCTCCGAAGCCCCCGAGCGGTGCGCTAAGAGAGGCGTCGTGTGTCGAATTGGAATTCGGCACCGGGTCTGCCGACCGTTGCGCACGCGCCGGTACCGGGGTTCGGGGGCTGTCGATGAAGCACGCCGTGACGAGGACGCTGTACGACTACTGGTCGCGCCTGCGCGGCGACCGCACGGCGCCGCGCCGGTTCGAGGTCGAGCCGGGCGACATCCGCCACATCCTCGGCGACACCTTCATCCTCGAGGCCGACGACCGCCTGACCTACAGCTTCCGCCTCGCCGGCACCCGGCTCTGCGCCGCCTACTGCCGCGAGCTCAAGGGCCGCAACCTGCTCGACATGTGGGTCGGCAAGGACCGCGAGGCGATCGCCTGCCTGCTCGCCGCCATCGTCGAGGACGGTGCCGCCGCCGTGGTCGGGCTCGAGGCCCAGAACGAGCGCGGCCAGACCGCGCCGGTCGAGATCATGATGCTGCCGCTGCAGCACGACGGCCCGCACCACACCCGCATCCTCGGCTGCTACGCGCCGCTGAAGACGCCCTACTGGTTCGGCACCCACCCGGTCGTGCGCCAGCCGATCCAGAGCCTCCGGCTGATCTGGCCCGACGAGCGCCCGAGCTTCCTGCGCACCGCCGAGGAGGCCGACCGCGCCGAGCGCCGCGGCGAGCCGCCGGCGATCGTGCGCGCCCAGGCCCGCCCCGCCGACGGCGGCCGACGCGTCGGCCACCTCCGCGTGATCGAGGGCGGCCGGGCCGACTCCTGATACCGAGCTCGCAAAGTTCCGACCCGTGGTCGGAGCGTTGCGGGCGAGAAGCGCCCGACCGGGCGCCGGCTGAAAGGCCGAGACCTCGCAAAGTCCCGACGAGTCGGGACTTTGCGAGACAGGTATGAGCGCGGCGTTCGTGAAGGCCGCGGGCGGGCGGTCAACCTTTTCTTAGTCGTGTCCACCTAGGCTGACCTCGGGGGGATCCGGAAGGATCCACACGTCGGGCGGGCATGCGCATGAACCAGGAACCGGAAACGCCGAAGCGCGAACGCCGCCTGCCCAAGCCGGAGCGCCGCCGCTTCCAGCGCGTCAGGATCAACGTGCTCGGCCGCTTCATGCTGCCGAACCGCTCCGAGTATCCCTGCCAGGTCGTCGACATGTCGCCGGGCGGCGCCGCGCTGATGACGCCGGTGTCCGGCGAGATCGGCCAGCGCATCGTCGCCTATCTCGACCACGTCGGCCGCATCGAGGGCGAGATCACCCGCGTGTTCGAGGGCGGCTTCGCGATGTCGGTCAACGCGACCGCCCGCAAGCGCGACAAGCTCGCCGCCCAGTTGACCTGGCTCGCCAACCGCAACGTCCTCAACCTGCCCGAGGACCGCCGCCACGAGCGCATGACGCCGCGCGTGCCCTTCTCCAACGTCGTGCTGCCGGACGGCCGCGAGATGCGCTGCCGCATCATCGACGTCTCGATGTCCGGCGCCGCCATCGCCCTCGACGTCCGCCCCGCCCTCGGCACCGCCATCACCCTCGGCCGCATGCGCGCCCGCGTGGTCCGCCATTTCGACGAGGGCGTCGCCGTCGAGTTCGCGATGATGCAGACCGAGGACATGATCCAGAACAATCTCTGACCGACGGCGGCGTCCGCCGCCACTCCCGTTCCGTTCCGTCCGAGCCCCGGCCCCCAAGGCCGGGGTTTTCGCGTTTCGGCTCGCGAATCCCGGATTCCCGGGACGATCGTTCGATTTTTAACGATTTCGTCGGCAAGACCTTAAAGTAAATTTTCTCCGAATTCAGGCTTCGGTAGAATTAACGGAGGGTGGTTTTGAAGTCGGAGTTTTGATTTCTGCATTTCACGCGACTTCAAATCGAATGTGACATCTTCGTGGCGTGGACAGGGAGACGTCACGACGATGCAAATGATCGCGACGCTTACGAAGTACTTCACGGCGGCAACGCTGGCGGTCGTTCTCGGGACGTCCTTCGCGGCGGCCGCGCCGATGCGCGTGACCGGCCCGAGCGCCCCGCCGCTCGGTCACGTCCAGTTCTGCGCCGCCCATCCGGACGACTGCGGCGTCTACGACAAGCCGAACCAGATGGTCCGGCTGACCGACGCGGTCTGGGCCCGCCTCAACCAGCTCAACGAGGCGGTCAACGCCGCGGTGCTGCCGGCGACCGACCTGCAGATCTACGGCGTGCTCGAGCGCTGGGACTATCCGAAATTCGTCGGCGACTGCGAGGACTACGCCCTCGAGAAGCGCCGCGAGCTGATCGCCGCCGGCTGGCCGGCGAGCGCGCTCCTGATGACCGTCGTCAAGGACGAGGCCGGCGACGGCCACGCCGTGCTGACCGTGCGCACCGACCGCGGCGAGTTCATCCTCGACAACAAGACCGACGCGATCGAGCTGTGGAGCCACACGCCCTACCGCTACCTCAAGCGCCAGTCGACCCGCGACGCCGCCGCCTGGGACCAGATCGAGGACGGCCGCGACGTGCTGGTCGGCAGCACGCGCAACTGACGAACAGCCGGGGCCTCCCGCGGCCCGGCGCGAGCGTCCGCACCGGGAGAGCCCGGCGCCTCCCCGTCGGACCGGTTTCGGCCCGATCGTGACGTGAACACCCGCCCCCGGGGCGACCGGCCCCGCCCCGCTCAGCCGACCGGCTTCAGCCCCTTGGCGAAGCGGGCGGCGTTGGCGGTGTAGCGGGTCGCGGAGGCCTTCAGCTTCTCCACCGCCGCCTCGTCGAGGCTGCGCACCACCTTCGCCGGCGATCCGACGATCAGCGAGTTCGGCGGGAAGGTCTTGCCCTCGGTGACCAGCGCCCCGGCGCCGACCAACGAGCCGGGGCCGATCACCGCCCCGTTCAGCACGATCGCGCCCATGCCGATCAGCGCGCCGTCGCCGATGGTGCAGCCGTGCAGGATGGCGCGGTGGCCGATGGTGCAGTCGCGCCCCACCGTCACCGGGAAGCCCGGGTCGGTGTGCACCATCACGTGTTCCTGGAGATTGGTGCCGGCACCGATGACGATCGGCTCGTTGTCGCCGCGCAACACCGCCCCGAACCAGACGCCGACCCCGGCCCCGAGTTCGACCTTCCCGATCACCGAGGCGTCCGGCGCCACCCACACCGAGCCGTCGTCGGCGATCGCGGGCACGTGGTCGTCGAGGGCGTAGATCGGCATGGCGCACTCCATCGGGTCGCCCCGACGCTATCCCCCGCTCCGCCCCCGCGCCATGCGACTTCGGTGCACGGGGCCCTTCGTCGCCCCGTCAGAGGCTGTTTCCGAGGGCGAGGGCGAACTGCATCACGACGGTGCCCGAACACAGGCTCCACGCCCCGGCGATCGCCGTGGAGGCGACCAGCCAGCCGCCGTGGCGGCGCTCGATCATCCGGCCGCGGACGGCGTTGCGCATCAGCACCGCGGGACCGGCGAACATCAGCAGGATGATCGTGGCCAGCCCCATCAGCAGGCGGTCGTCGCCGAGGTCGAAGCGCACCGGCTGCGCCGTGACCAATTGGTAGGCCGAGGCCAGGATGCCGGCGCTGACGAACCCGGTGGCGATCAGGAAGGAGGAGATGACGAGGTCGGACGACACGGCCTTTAACGCTCCGTTAACCGAGATCCGAAATGAAACGGTGTGGGTGATCTCGTTTACGGATTCGCAAAGCTCGGGCCGCCGTGCCGGAGCCCGCGAATGCGGGGGTTCCGGGATCGGTCGCATGCCGCCCGCCCAAGGTCGGGACGGTCCGGCGTCTCATAGTGGGAGGGGTCGTTGGCTCGCTACGCCGCGTCCGTTGAGGACGACCTCGTGTTCCAGGCGGTGCGCCGCCCGGCCAAGCGCGCGAGCGCGACCGCCTGGGCGCTGCGCGTCGCCACCTCCTGCGTCATCGTCGCCGGCGGCCTCGTGCTCGCCGACATCGTGATCGGCTGGACCCGCACGGTCGCCGACATCGAGGGCCGCGTCACCGATCCGACGCCGATCGCCACCTTCGTCGGCGACCAGCGGCTGACGATCCCGGCCAACATGTTCCGCTTCGAGAACCAGCGCGTCGTCGGCCCGCAGGACCACGTCGAACTCGCGGTGTCCTGGCCGGCCTTCGCCGGCTTCACCGCCGAGAGCCGCGCCGCCTTCCTCGACGGCTCGGCCGACGCGCCCGTGGTGTTCCTCACCATCCGCAAGCGCGACACCGCCACCGACAGCGCCGGCCGCGTCGCCAACGTCTACCAGCACTTCTTCGAGAATACCGCCCTCGCCGCCCCCGACGGCCTCGTCGGACACCGCCTCGGCGAGGATTCCGGCCTCGCCGGCGAGGAGGTCTACTACGAGGCCGGCTCGACGCGGCCCTTCACCACCCACTGCCTCGCGCCCGACGGCAGCGGCTATCCCGCGCCCTGCCTCACCGAGATCCACGCCGGCTCCGACCTCTCGGTCCAGATCCGCTTCCGCAAGGGCCTGCTGCCGCACTGGCGCGGCATCGCCGAGGGCGTGCGCGGCCTCCTGCTCTCCTTCGGCGTAACGGCCTGATCCCCCGAAACGCGCGCGGGCGGCGGACCGTCCGATCCGCCGCCCGCCGCGATGGGGTCGATCCGCTCCGTGGGGATCAGTCCTCGAGGTCCATCCCCAGGATGGCCATCTGGAAGTTGTAGGACTTCTCGTCGTCCTCGTCGTCCTCGAAGACGACGCCGATGAACTCCTCGCCGACGTAGACCTCGGCCGAGTCGGTCTTGCGCGGGCGCGCCTTCACCGTGATCGTCGGCGATCCGAGGCTGCGCCGGAGATAGCGCTCGATCTTGTTGAGTTCGTCCTTGGTCACGGCCTTCCTCCGGGTTGGGTCGCGGTCTTCTGGCACGGACCGCGGCGCGATGGAACCCGCCATCGGCCGGCGCCCCGAGGAAGCGGTGGGAATCGCCCCGCCCTCTCCCGGCGGCTGCCGGGAGCGGCGGGGACGGCGTCAGATCGCCTGACCGGCGTCCGGGAAGGTCTGCCGCATCGAGCGCGCCGGATCGGCGCAGCCGGCCTCGCCGATCACCCGGGCCGGCACGCCCGCCACCGTGGTGCAGGGCGGCACCGGCTTCAGCACCACCGAGCCGGCGGCGACGCGCGAGCAGCGGCCGACCTCGATGTTCCCGAGGATCTTGGCGCCGGCGCCGATCAGCACGCCGTGGCGGATCTTCGGGTGGCGGTCGCCGGTCTCCTTGCCGGTGCCGCCGAGGGTGACGCCCTGCAGGATCGAGACGTCGTCCTCCACCACAGCGGTCTCGCCGATGACGATGCCGGTGGCGTGGTCGAAGAACAGGCCACGGCCGAGCCGGGCGGCCGGGTTGATGTCGGTCTGGAACACCTCCGACGACCGGCTCTGCAGGTACATCGCGAAGTCCTTGCGGCCCTTGGCGAGCAGCCAGTGCGCCAACCGGTGGGTCTGGATCGCGTGGAAGCCCTTGAAGTAGAGCACCGGCTCCAGCATGCGGTCGCAGGCGGGGTCACGGTCGAACACCGCGGCGATGTCGCTGCGGAACGCCTCGCCGATGGCGGGATCGTCGGCCAGCGCCTCGGAATAGGCGCGGCGGATCGCCGTCGACGGCACCGCCTCGTTGCCGAGCCGGTCGGCGACGCGCTGCACCACCGCCTCCTCGAGGCGCGGCTGGTCGATCACGGTGGCGTGCAGGAAGCCGCCGAAGGCCGGCTCGCGCTCGATCGCCTGACGCGCCTCCTCGCAGATGCGCTGCCACACCGGGTCGACGGTTTCGAGCGCACGCGTGGGAGCGGCCTTCACGGGGAGGGTCATGGGGGTGCCGGGTCCTCGAGGTCGGGTGCGGGTCTCGCGCCCGCGGTGGGGCGCCCCGCCGCCCCCGCCTCCGACGAAGGGAGCGTGGCCGGCCGGGCATCCAGGGGCTAAGGATAGAGCCCCGCGGCACGCCTGAAAAGCGCTCCGGGGAATGACGTTTCCGAGATCGCCTCCAGGAGGGTGAACAGATGCGCAAGACGCGCGCCGCGACGGCCCCCGAAGGTCGGATCACCGTCGACGTGATCGGCGGTCTCGGCCGCATCGGCATCGACAACCCGGGCCGCCACAACGCGCTCTCGCTGGCCATGTGGCAGGCGATCCCGGAAGCCGTCGCCACGCTGGAGGCCGCCGAGGACGTCCGCGTCGTCGTGCTGACGGGCTCGGAGGGCGGCGCCTTTGCCTCCGGCGCCGACATCACCGAATTCGACGTGGTGCGCGCCGACGCCGCCACCTCGGCCAGCTACGAGGCCGCCAACGCCGCCGCCTTCGCCGCCCTGCGCCGGGCCGAGAAGCCGACGGTCGCCGTGATCCGCCGCTTCTGCATGGGCGGCGGCGTCGGGCTCGCCGCCGCCTGCGACATCCGCATCGCCGCCGACGACGCCGTCTTCGCCATTCCCGCCGCCCGGCTCGGCCTCGCCTACCCGCCCGAGGCGGTCGCCGACATCGTCGCGCTGATCGGCCCCTCGCGCGCCAAGGACCTGTTCTACACCGCCAAGCGCATCGACGCCGCCACCGCGCTCCGGATCGGCCTCGTCGACGAACTCGTCCGCGACGACGAACTCGAGGCCGCCGCCGTCGCCTACGTTGCCCGCGTGTCGGCGCTGGCGCCGATGACCCAGCGCGCCGTCAAGGCCGCCATCGACGCCGCCGTCGGCAGCGCGGCCGGCGACTGGGGCCGCGCCCGCGAACTCGCCGAGCTCTGCTTCGAGAGCCAGGACTACGCCGAGGGCCGTGCCGCCTTCCGCGAGAAGCGCGAGCCGGTCTTCACCGGCCGCTGACCCCCGCTGCGCCCCGCGCGGACGACCTGCCCGATTTTCGCGCTTGCCCGCATCGGCCGGCTCTGATTCCTTGTCGGCCGCGCCGACGTGCCTGCCGCGCCGGCGTTGCCGTTCCAGCGGAAGGGCAACCACCTCGCGCAAGGATTCAAGCGCGCGAAGGGCTTCTCGCACGATCTGCGATATGCCCTACAAACTATTGATTCGAAATGTCGATTCGCCGCCGGCTCAAGTTCCGGCGGAGAGCCCGCGCGCACCCTCGGGCGTTCTCCGCCGCCGCGCGAATCCGCACGCCGAGCAGCCGGGGGAACCTCGCGATTCCCGCCGCGGCCGACGTTGACGTGGAGGATTCGGGGACGTCGAGGATGCGGGATCAGGCCTTCGCGGCGATCTCGGCGATGGCGACGAAGTCGACCTTGCCGGTGCCGAGCACCGGCAGCGCGTCGACCTTGACCACCTTGCGCGGCATCATGATCTCGCCGATGCCGTGGTCCTGCGCATAGGCGATCAGGCCCTCGACCGTGGCGTCGGCCGAATCGGACACCAGCACCACCGCCTCGCCCTTGCGCGGATCCGGCACCGCCACGGCCGCGTGCGAGGCCTCCGGCCAGATCGCCGCGGCATAGGCCTCGACGGCGGCGAGCGACACCATCTCGCCGCCGACCTTGGCGAAGCGCTTGGCGCGGCCGCGGATGGCGACGAAGCCGTCGGCGTCGATGGTGACGATGTCGCCGGTGTCGTACCAGTCGCCATCGCGCGGCTGCAGCACGCCGGGCCGGTCGACGCGGAAGTAGCCGCGCATCAGGTTGGGCCCGCGCACCAGCAGCCGGCCGCCCTCGGCGAGCCCCGGTACCGGCTCGAGCCGGGCCTCGATGCCCGGCAGCAGCGGCCCGACGGTGCCCTCGCGCGCCGAGCCCGGGATGTTCACGGCGATCACCGGGGCGCATTCGGTGGCGCCGTAGCCCTCGTTGAGTTCGATGCCGAAGCGCTCGCGCCACAGCCGCCGCGTCGCCTCCTTGACCCGCTCGGCGCCGAGGATGGTCATCTTCACGGTGGCGAAGTCGTCGGCTTCGGCGGCCCGGCCCCAGCCGGCGGCGAAGGTGTCGGTGGCGAGCAGGATGGTCGTGCCAGCCGCCTTCACGAAGCCGGGTATCTGCCGGTAGTGCAGCGGCGAGGGATAGAGGAACGACTTGAAACCGCCGACCAGCGGCAGCAGCAGCCCGGCCGTCAGCCCGAAGGAGTGGAACACCGGCAGGGCGTTGAACATCACGTCGTCGGGCCGGAACCGCCACGCGGCGCGGATCTCGGCGACGTTGGCGAGCAGGTTGGCGTGGCTGAGCGCGACGCCCTTCGGCACGCCCTCGGTGCCCGAGGTGAACAGCACCACGGCGACGTCGTCCGGCTTCGGCCGGAACGGCGCGTGGAACAGCCGCGGCAGTTTGGAGTAGGCGGCGCCGATCGCCTTGTCGACGAGGGTCAGCGCACGCCGGACCTCCTCGAGCCGGATCACCGTCGTCTTCTCGGCCAGCTTGGCGACGACCTCGTCGAGTTTGGCCGTGCGCACGAAGGCGTCGGAGGTGACGATGGTGCGGATGCCCGCCGCCGTGCAGGCCGCCTCGAGGTTGAGGAGCCCGGCGGAGAAGTTCAGCATCGCCGGCACGCGGCCGTAGGCGGTCAGCGCCAGCAGCGTCACCGCCGCACCGCCGACGTTCGGCAGCAGCACGCCGACCCGCTCGCCCCTCGCCGTCATCGTGGCGAGACGCCGTCCGAGCACCGCGGCCGCGAGCAGCAGACGGTCGCGCGTCAGCGGCTGGCGATCCTGGTCCTCGACCGCGGCGACGTCGCCGCCGGCCATGGTTCGTCCGTCCAGGAAGGCCTCGAACAGGCCGCGGTTCCAGAAGGCCGGATCGAGTCCGGCGGCGACGGGGTCGCGCCCGGCCGTGACCATCCCCTCGGCTCGTCCTGCCGCCATCCCGTCCTCCCCGCCCCCGCCCGGAGTCGCCGGCCGTTCCGTAACGCAATCTAACGCAACGGAAGGGATGGGGAAGCCCCTGGGATCGCTCAGATACCCCCGGCCGCGACGGCCTTCTCGAGTTCCTCGATGGCGCAGATCACGTGGTAGAAGCTGCTGGCCGGCGCCGGCTCGACGCGGAAGCTGCCGTCGACCTCCATGCGGTCGCGCCAGAGACCCGGGGTGTCGACGTCGAAGAAGCGCAGCATCGCCTCGCCGGCGGCGGCCGCCGCGGCGAAATGCTCGTCCCGTGCCGCCGCGTCGGTGGCGACGCCCGCGAGCGCGACGTGACCCTTGAGGCGCTCGGTCTGCGACCACAGCCGCGCCGTGCCGTCGCGCACGCCGCCGTCCTCCAGCATCTCCATGATGGCGACGCCGCGCGCGCGGTCGACGCCCGGCTCCTCGCCGAGTTCGACCAGACGGCCGGCGGCGCGGATCGCGTCGGGACGGGACCGCTTGACGCCCCAGCGGGTCAGGAGCCACGCCCACTCGAAATGGTGGCCCGGCTCGACGATGCGGCCGGCCTCGCCGGGCATCGGCGCCCAGTCGCCGTCGAAGAACTCCTTCAGCCAGCCGCCGGCTGCCGGATCGATCAGCTTGGCGAGGCAGAGTTCGGCGATCTCGTCGGCGAGCGCGCTCCAGGTGGCGTCGCCACCGGCCTCCTCCCACGCGAGGCAGGCCTCGAACATGTGCATGTGCGGGTTGGCCTTCAGCGGCAGCGTGCGCGGCGAGGCCTCCTCGAAGCCGGCGACCGGGTGCTTCCAGGTCGCGTGGAGGGCGGCGCGCAGCTTCAGCGCGGCGTCCTCGGCCTTGGCCCGGTCGGACGCGACGCTCGCGGCGGCGGCGAGGGCGAACAGCGCGAAGGCCTGGTCGTAGAGGTTGAAGGTATCGTCGAGCGCCTTGCCGTCGGCGGCGACCAGCATGCGCACGGTGCCGTCCGGCTTGACGCAGTGGGCGAGGAACCAGTCGAGCCCCTCGTCGACGATCCGCCGCCACGGCCCGCCCCAGCCGAGACGGCCGGCGACCGCGAAGGAGAAGATCTGCCGGGCGACCACGCGCACGCGCCGCGGCCGCGCCTCGATCTCGCAGCGCAGGCCCACGACCTCGTGGAAGCCGCCGTTGACGTGGTCGACGCCGAAGGCCGCCCAGGTCGGCAGCGCCTCGAGATGCAGCCACGAGGTCAGGCGGTCGCGCACGGCGACGGCGGCGGCGAAGGCGTGGGACCCGTCCGAAGGCATGGAGATCCTCGACTGCAGGAGGGAAGCGGAGAACGCCGACGGGGCCGTCGGCGCCCGGCTGCGATCAGCCGGCGACGGCCACGTCCGCCGAGGCGGCGACGAAGAAGCCGTTGGCGAAGTCGACGTCGTGGCCCTGGTCGCGCTTGCCGTAGAGGAAGGGCGTGCCGTCCGGGTTGACGACCCGGCCGCCTGCCGCGCGCAGCACGGCGTCGCCGGCGGCGGTGTCCCATTCCATGGTGCGGCCGAAGCGCGGGTAGAGGTCGGCCTCGCCGCAGGCGACGAGGCAGAACTTCAGCGACGAGCCGGCCGAGCGGTACTCCGCCACCTCGTAGCGACCGACGAAGGCGTCGGTCTCCGGCGAGCCGTGCGAGCGGCTGCCGACCACGGTGAGGCCGCCGGCGGGGGCGCGACGCACCGCCATCGGCTTCAGGGCGCCGCAGGCGCCTTCGGCGACGTCCGCCGACCACGCCGACGCGCCCTCGCCCGCGAACATCCGGCCGAGCGCGGGAGCGTAGACGACGCCGGCGACCGGCACGCCGTTCTCGACCAGCGCGATGTTCACCGTGAACTCGCCGTTGCGCGAGATGAACTCCTTGGTGCCGTCGAGCGGGTCGACCAGGAAGAAGCGGTCCGCGGTCGCCGGCACCTTGCCGGCCGCCACCGACTCCTCGGCCACCACCGGCACGTCCGGCGCGATCTCGGCGAGCCGGGCGAGGATCACCGCCTCCGCGCGCTCGTCGGCCTCCGTCACCGGCGAGGCGTCCGCCTTGGTCGTGACCGCGATCGGCGCGGCGTAGACGTCGAGGATCTCGCGGCCGGCCGCGAGCGCGGTGTCGAGGAGGGCAGCGAGCAGGGACGACGGAGCGGCGGAAGTCATGCGCGGGAGCCCTCTTCTTGGAAGCCGTCCGGCCTCAAAGCACGCTCCGGCCGCAAAGGTCAAGCGCGCCCCTGCGACATTCCGGCCATCCGCGCGCCGCCGCGATTGACCGGCCGCGGCCGGGTCTCCACATTGCCGGCGAAGGCCGGCGCCGCGGGGGAGCGGAGCGAACCGGCCGCGAACGGTCCTGGAGGATGGACATGCCCCGGCAGGCGACCGACCGACGATCCCGGCGCGCCCGCGCCGCGGCCGGAGGCCCCGCGTGAGCCGGTCCCGCGCCTCGATCGCCACCACCGCCGCCTCCGTCGCCGCGCTGATCGCCCTGTGGTCGGTCGTCTCGCTGTTCGCCGAGCGGCGCGTGCTGCCGCCGCCGTGGGAGGTCGCGGCCATCCTCGTCGCCGAGATCCGTTCGGGCGAACTGCCCTGGCACCTCTACTGCACGCTGACCCGGGTCGTGGCCGCCTTCACCGTCGCCATGGCGCTCGGCTCGGCGATCGGCCTCGCCATGGGCCGCAACCGGGTCGTCGACCGCGCGCTCGACGTCTGGCTGGTGGTGCTCCTGAACCTGCCGGCCCTCGTCGTCATCATCCTCGCCTACGTCTGGTTCGGCCTCACCGAGGCGGCGGCGATCGGCGCCGTGGCGCTCAACAAGCTGCCGAACGTCATCGTCACCGTCCGCGAGGGCGCCCGCGCCCTCGACCCCGACCTCGACCAGATGGCCGCCGCCTTCCGCCTGTCGGCGCGCAAGCGCCTGACCGAGATCGTGCTGCCGCAGCTCCAGCCCTATCTAGCCGCGGCGGCGCGCTCGGGCCTGTCGCTGGTCTGGAAGATCGTGCTGGTGGTCGAGCTGCTCGGCCGGTCCAACGGCGTCGGCTTCCAGCTCAACATCTATTTCCAGCTGTTCGACGTCGCCTCGATCCTCGCCTACGCGCTGAGCTTCGTCGTCGTGATGCTGGCCATCGAACTCGCCGTCCTGCAACCCCTCGAAACACGGGCGAACCGCTGGCGTGTCCGCACCGCTTGAGATCCACGTCGCCCGCAAGGTCTACCGCGGCGCCGAGGGCGGCACCGTGGAGGCCGTGCGCGGCCTCGACATCGCCGTTCCCGCCGGCGGCTTCACCGCGCTGATCGGCCCGTCCGGCTGCGGCAAGACCACCAGCCTCAGGATCCTCGCCGGCCTCGACCACGACTACGAGGGCCGCGTCGTGCTGGCGCCGGGCGCGCGGATCGGCTTCGTGTTCCAGGAGCCGCGCCTGTTGCCCTGGCGCACGGTCGAGGAGAACGTCCGCCTCGTGCTCGACGATCCCCGCGGCTTCGACCCGGGTCCGCTGTTCGCCGAACTCGGCCTCGACGAGATGGCCCGGCGCTACCCGACCGAGCTGTCCCTCGGCCTCGCCCGCCGCGTCGCCCTCGCCCGCGCCCTGGCGATCCGGCCCGACGTGCTGCTGCTCGACGAGCCCTTCACCTCGCTCGACGAGACCACCGCGGGGCGCCTGCGCCAACTCGTGCTCGCCGCCTGGGCCCGCTACCGGCCGACCACGCTGATGGTGACCCACAACGTCCGCGAGGCGCTCCAGCTCGCCGAGCGCATCGTCCTGCTCGCCCCGCGCCCCTCGCACGTCGTCGCCGAGATCCCGCTCGAAACCCCGCACGCCGAGCGCGACGAAGCCTGGGTCGAAGCCCGCCGCACCGACCTCGTCCGCGCCCACCCCGGCCTCGTCGCCTGAAGGGGTGGGCGGCGTTTGCCGCACCCCTTCTCCCTTCGCGGGAGAAGGGGCCGCGTCAGCGGCGGATGAGGGGGAACCGCCGACGCCGGTCGGCCATGATCGGGCTCGGATCGGAAAGCCCTGCGCATCCCCCTCGTCCGGCGCCCGCGGGCGCGCCTCCGGCCGATCGCGGCGACGCCTCCGCCGAGCCTTGCCCTCGCCCGTGCAGCCCTGCTACCCAACTCGCCCTTTCCCGAACCCGAGGCCGCCATGGTCACGCCCGACGACATCCGCGCCGCCGCCGAGCGCATCCGCCCCTGGATCCGCCGCACGCCGGTGATCCGGCCCGGCGAAGGCGCCTTCGGCCTGCCGTTCGATCTGACGCTGAAGCTCGAGCTGTTCCAGCACACCGGCTCGTTCAAGCCGCGCGGGGCCTTCAACAACCTGCTGACGCGCGACGTGCCCGCCGCCGGCGTCGCCGCGGCGTCCGGCGGCAACCACGGCGCCGCGGTCGCCTATGCCGCCGCCCGGCTCGGCTACCCCGCGACGATCTTCGTGCCGGAGATCTCGAGCCCGGCCAAGATCGCGGCGATCCGCGCCCACGGCGCCGAGCTCGTCGTCGAGGGCGCACGCTACGACGACGCCCTCGCCCGCTGCGAGGCCCACCGGGCCGCCACCGGCGCGATCGGCGTCCACGCCTTCGACGCCGACGAGACCATCGCCGGCCAGGGCACGGTCGCACTGGAATGGCTGGAGCAGGCGCCGGATCTCGACACGTTGCTGGTCGCGGTCGGCGGCGGCGGACTGATCGCCGGGATCGCCGCCTTCTCTGCCGGATCGGTCCGCGTCGTCGCCGTCGAGCCGCGCGACAGCCGCGCGCTGCAGGCCGCGCTCGAGGCGGGCGGGCCGGTCGACGTGCCGGTCGCCGGTGTCGCCGCCGACAGCCTCGGCGCCCGCAACGTCGGCGCCCGCGTCTACGCGATCGCCGCCCGCCACGTGGCCGCCGCGGTCACCGTCTCCGACGAGGCGATCCTGGAGGCCCGGCGCCGGCTCTGGCGCGACCTGCGCATCGTCGCCGAACCCGGCGGCGCCACCGCCCTCGCCGCGCTCGTGGAAGGCGCCTACGTGCCGGCCGCGGACGAGCGCGTCGGGGTGCTCGTCTGCGGCGGCAACACCGACCCGGCGACCGTCGCGGGTTGACGTGACACCGATAAACCGCCGGCAGGCGGGCCGAGTCCCGGCCGCGCGGCCGTAACACCGCCGCGTCCGTTCGGGCGGCGACGCCGACGGGACATCCTCATTCGTCGAGGCCCGGCCGCGGCACTGGTTCGCGGGCCTCCACCGGCAGGCCCTCGAAGCCCCAACCGTCTGTCCCCTCGGGGTACCAGACCACGTCGGTGTAGCCAAGCGAAAGGGCGCGCTTGGCGGCGTTCCAACTCATCCAGCAGTCGGCGAGGCAGTAGAACACCAGCGTCCGGGCGTGGTCGCCCTTCGTCGCCGCGGCGAGGTTGTCGGTGAAATAGCGCGCCATGTCGGCGGAGAGTTCGGCATAGCCGACGTCCGGCAGCCAGACGCTGCCCGGGATGTCCTCGCGCGGCGGGAGCCGGAACACCGTGCCCGGCGGCAGCTTCGGCCGCGGCGGCTTCGGCAGCACGTCGACGAACACCGCCCCGCCGGCCTTCCACAGCGCCGCGACCGCCGGGGTGTCGAGCACGCGGGCACCGTCGAGCCCGTCCGGCACCGGCGCCCGGTAGGGTTCGGCACGGAAACCGTCCGGTTGCGGCACGTCCGCCGCGGCGCGGACCCCGTCCGCGCCCGCCGTCACGACCGCCGCGGCGATCAAGGCCGCCACGGCACCAGAACACCACCGACGCATCCACGACCTCCCCACCCGGCTCCGCCGGACTCCGCCGCCGTGCCGTCGCGCCGGTTCGGCGCCGGACGAGCGGCCGCGATCCCGTCGCGGCCCGCAGGACCGTACCGCGACGGGCCGTCGTCACTGCGTGATCGGCCGGTCCTTCTCGTCGAGCAGCGGCACGCCGAACTCGAGCAGGATCGCGTTGATCTCCTTCTGGTTCTCGCGGATCAGCGTGTTGAGCTGACGCTTCCAGTTCTGGTCCGAGGCCCTGACGCCCATGGTGATGCGATAGGTCAGGCGCGGCCCGCGGGTCTCCTTGACCAGCGGCACGGCGGTGAGGCCGTTCTGCTTGGCGTAGTAGCCGCCGATCGGACCCCAGAAGATCGCGACGTCGGTGACGCCGTCGACGAGATCCTTGACCATCATCTCGGGCACGTGGGTGTAGCGGGTGTCCACCATCAGCGGATAGGGCTTCACCCGGCCCATCAGGCCGTTGATCGCGATGTTGTCGCCCGGGGGAGTGCCCGCGACGAGGCCGATCCGCAGACCCTTCAGCCGTGGGTCCTCCAGGGTGTCGACGCCGTCGGCCTTGGAGCCGGGCTTGGTCACCAGCACGTAGCTGGTGCGGTAGTAGGCGTTGGTGTTCTGCACCAGCTCGTCGCCCTGGGCGTAGCCGATGATGACGTCGCAGCGCTTCTCGCCGAGCGTCTTGCGCACGAAGCCCGTCGCCATCGGGTACCAAGTGTAGGTCAACGGCTTGCCGACCTTGGTCGACAGGAACTCCGCGATCCTGTTCTCGAAGCCCTGGCTCTTGTCGTTGGAGAACGGCATGCTGGCCGGGTCGGCGCAGACGCGCAGGTTGTGCGGATCGATCAGTTCGACCGCCTCGCTGAAGTTGCCGTCCTGTGCCCGCGCCGTGCCGAACGAGGTGGCCGCCGCGATCGCCGCGACGAGAACCGCCGCTGCCTTCCGTTTCGTCATTCGCTCCTCCCGCGACGGGTCGTCCGTACCGGCGCCCGCGCCTGTCGTTGGTCCTGGTCGCTCGCCCGCGCCCCGTCGCGGCAATCGCCCGTCGTCTCCGCTCCGCCCTGCCGCTCCCTCGAAACGGCAAGAGCCGCCCCGACCTGCCGGCCGGGGCGGCTCGTCCCTCTCAAACCGCCTCGCCGGCCGATCGCGTCGTCACTTCGGCGGGCCGAGGCACTCGTCCTGGTACTTGCGGGCCGCGTCCGGCTTGGTTTCCTTCTTCGCCGGGCGGCCGCGGCCGATGGCGTCGTCGGAGCGCGCGCGCAGGTAGACGTAGAGGTCGTCGATGAAGCACATGACGTTGAGGTTCGTGCCGAACGCCGGCATCACCGAGGCGCTGCCGCCCTGGACCGCGGTGTTCTGCTGGCCCGAGGAGACGATCTCCTGGAACTTGTAGTAGTCGATGTTCTTCTGCTTCAGCGAGTCCTTCAGCGCCGGCGCGTAGGTCGAGCCCATCGCGTCCGGGCCGTGGCAGACGTGGCACTCGGCATGGTACATCCGGAAGCCGGAGTAGGTGTACCAGTCGACCGTGCCGTCGGCCTGGATGTTGTAGGTCGGGTTGCCGTCCGCATCCAGGTACTTGCCGTCCTCCTCGGACACGGCCTTGCTGTCGGCGGCATAGGCCGAACCGGCGATCAGCACGGCCGCGGCGAACATCGAGAATCTCAGAACCATCAAACTCTCCAGTCCTCAGTGGATGAGCGTTCGCGCCCTCCCCCAGAAGGCGCGCCTCCGTGTTGTCGGCGACCGCGGATCTGTTCCAACGACCCTGACGGCACCCTCCTCCCCCGAATCCTCCCGAGAAACGCGCCCGGCGCCTCTCCGTCCGACGACGCCGACCTTCCCTCGCAGGTCGGGAACTACGTCCCCGGCACGAGGGTACGTCGGAATACTATGTCGGGCATTTCTTCCTGCCGTCCATCCGCCCAAAGGTCGCGTACAGGGCAAAAGCCGGCGGTGCGACGGTTGGTCACGATGGCGTCGGCGGCGATGAACGCCCGGAACCCGCGCTCGGCGCGCGCGGGTCGCGGCCGCCCATCAAGCCAGTGGCCCGGGTCACCGTCGGGTGATCCGGGCCACCGGTCATTCGGGCCTCGAGCCTATCAGGGCAGCGAGAACACGGTCAGCTGGCCGCCGAGGGCGGTGTACTTCGACAGGGCGGCGTAGCCACCCACCGCGCCGAGACCGGCGTTCGGGTCGGTCAGACCGGCCGCGAGGCCGATGCCCGCCCAGCCACCGACACCCGAGAGGATGGCGATGTACTGCTTGCCGGCGTGCTCGTAGGTGGTGACGTTGCCGATGATGCCCGACGGGGTCTTGAACTTGTAGAGTTCCTTGCCGTCGGACGGATCGACCGCCTTCAGGTAGCCCTCGAGGGTGCCGTAGAACACCACGTCACCGGCGGTGGCGAGAGCGCCCGACCACACCGAGAACTGCTCGGGGACCGACCACACGATCTTGCCGGTCACGCCGTCCCAGGCGATGAAGTTGCCCATGCCGCCGTGGCTGTTCGGGGCCGGGTACATCGACAGGGTCGCACCGACGTAGGGCTGGCCCGCGGTGTAGGACACGCGGAACGGCTCGTAGTCCATGCAGACGTGGTTGGTCGGCACGTAGAACAGCTTGGTCTTCGGCGAGTAGGCCGCGGGCTGCTGGTCCTTGGTGCCGAGCGCCGCCGGGCAGACGCCCGTCGTGTTCACGTCTTCACCGTTCTGGTGCGTGGAGTACTGCGCCACGACGGCCGGGCGGCCGTAGGTCGGCGAGTTCTTGTCCATGTCGACGCCGGTCGACCAGTTCACGGCCGGGTCGTACTTCTGGGCGACGAGCAGTTCGCCGGACTCGCGGTCGAGCGTGTAGGCGAAGCCGTTGCGGTCGAAGTGGCTGAGCAGCTTGCGCGGCTTGCCGTCGACATCCTGATCCGTGAGGATCATCTCGTTGATGCCGTCGAAGTCCCACTCGTCGTGCGGGGTCATCTGGTAGACCCACTTGGCCATGCCCGTGTTCAGGTCACGGGCCCAGATGGTCATCGACCACTTGTTGTCGCCCGGACGCTGCGACGGGTTCCAGGTCGAGGGGTTGCCCGAGCCGTAGTAGACGAGGTTCAGCTCGGGATCGTAGGAGTACCAGCCCCAGGTGGTGCCGCCGCCGATCTTCCACTGCTCACCTTCCCAGGTGGCGGTGCCCGAGTCCTTGCCGACCGGCTTGCCGAGCGACATGGTCTTCTCGCCGTCCATCAGGGTGTCGGCGTCGGGACCCATGGAGTAACCGCGCCAGGCGCGCGAGCCGTCCTTGAGGTTGTAGGCGGTCACCGAACCGCGGACGCCGAACTCGCCGCCCGAGATGCCGATGATGACCTTGTCACCGAAGACGTGCGGGGCCGAGGTGCCGGTCTCGCCGATCGACGGGTCGCCGTTCTTGACCGACCAGACGACCGCGCCGGTCTTGGCGTCGAGCGCCACGACGGTGGTGTCGGCCTGGTGCAGGATGATCTTGCCGTCGCCGTAGGCCACGCCGCGGTTGACGGTGTCGCAGCACATCACGGGGATGACGTTCGGGTCCTGCTTCGGCTCGTACTTCCAGATGATCGAGCCGTTGTCGTTCAGGTCCAGAGCGTAGACGATGTTCGGGAACGGCGTGTGGACGTACATCACGTCGCCGAGCACCAGCGGACCACCCTCGTGACCGCGCAGCACGCCGGTCGAGAACGTCCAGGCGACCTTGAGGTCCTTGACGTTGTCCTTGGTGATCTGGCTGAGCTCGGAGTAGCGGGTGTTGGCGAAGTCGCCGGCCTGGGCCACCCAGTTCTTCGGGTCCTTCATCAGGCCCGCGAGTTCCTCGTTGGCCGAAGCGGCACCGGCGCAGAGCGCCATGACGGCCGTCATGCCGGCCATCGCAAGCGTTTTCTTCATTCGTGTTCTCCCTAGACCACACCTCTCGAGTCCCGCCGGGCGAGCCACCGCGACACGCCCTCCGCGTCTCGGCATCCCGGATTCCGACGGGTTCGTCTCCGACCGTGTGTCACGCCCGGGGTCCTGGTCCCTCAACCCGACCCGCGGCCTTCGAGTGTCGACGGCGCTCCCTCAAACGCCCCCGCCATGTCGTTCGGCGACTCCCCGAACTCTAATCAGCTTTGCCGGAGCCCGCAAGTTGGATACTTTGGCTTGACCTTCCGCGATTGAGTAAGCCATGCTGACCAAACCTCCCGGACACCTGTCGCAACCCACTCGTCGTGGAACCGTTATCGGAAGCGTTTTCAGACGCTTAATTCGATTGAGCGACAGAGCCGTCATAGACGGGGCCGATTGGGTAAGAGTGCCTGCCGATTTTTCCCGTCCGACGAATTGTGCAGTGCAATATCAGTTCGTAACGAAGTGTAAACCGGCCGCTCGGCAGTCCTTCCTAACGTTTATCGTGCTCCTCCTCGCCATTACTGGGGCGATCGGGCGAGCAACGGCCGAGCCGCTGCCAGTCGTCGAGGTCGCCGACGGGGTGTTCGCCTTCCAGGGCGTCCATGCCGAGATGAACGCGGCGAACCGCGGCGGGATCGCCAACATCGGCTTCGTGATCGGACACGACGCCGTTGCCGTGATCGATACTGGCGGCAGCGTCGAGGAGGGCCGCCGGCTCCTGGAGGCGATCCGCCTGCGTACCGATCTGCCGGTGAAGTGGGTCGTCTTGACGCACATGCATCCCGACCATGTCTTCGGCACCGCAGCATTCGGCGGACAGGATGCCGCGGTCGTCGCGCACGCCCACCTGAACGTCGCGCTGGAGGCCCGGTTCGACCATTATCTCGCCGCCAACCGGGCCGTGATGGGCGAGGCCCTGCTCGAAGGCGTCGTCCGCGTCCCCGCCACGGTGGAGGTCGCCGACACCCGCACCATCGACCTCGGCGGCCGCGTGCTCGACCTCGTCGCCTGGCCGGTGAGCCACACCGACAACGACCTCACCGTCTACGACCGCGCCACCCGCACGCTGTTCTCCGGCGATCTCGTCTTCCTCGGCCACACGCCCTCGCTCGACGGCAGCCTCGTGGGCTGGCTGCGGACGCTCGACCGCCTCGCGGCGGTGCCGGCGCTGCGCGTCGTGCCCGGCCACGGGCCGGTGCCTTCGCCCTGGCCGGCGGCGATCGAGCCGGAACGACACTACTTCGAGGTTCTCGCCGCCGACGTCCGCGCCGCGATCGCCGCCGGCACGCCGCTGTCGGCGGCCGTCGGAACCATCGGGCGTTCGGAGGCCGGCAAGTGGGAGCTGTTCGACGACTTCAACGCCCGCAACGCCACCGCGGCCTTCGCCGAGCTCGAATGGGAGTGACGATCGGTCCCGCGATCACGACCCGGTGAGCGCCCCGTGGTGCCCGCTCCAGTGTGTTAGAATGTACTCATCGAGGAAGGCCCGGAGAGGCGGGAAGAAGAGGAGAGAGGGAGGAATGTTCGACATCTCGCAGATCACGTCCGCCGTCGCGGCCGCGCTGGTCGGCATCGCGCTGTCGGCGGGCGTCGCCGGGGCGCAGTCGGTGGTGCAGCCGACGACCGCCCCCGCCGACGAGGTCTGGGCCGGGCTCGTCACCGACGTCTTCGACGACCGGCCGATGAAGGACGGCGCCGGCGTGCTGACGCTCGACGCGCCCTACCGCGCCGAGGACGCGGCGGTGGTGCCGATGACGCTGGCCTTCGGCCTGCCCGCCGGCGACGCCCGCAGTATCCGCAAGGTCACGCTGGTGATCGACAACAATCCCTCGCCGGTGGCCGCCACCTTCGAGATCGGCGAGACCGCCGGCGTCGGCCGGATCGAGACCCGCGTGCGGGTCAACTCCTACACCAACGTGCACGCGGTCGCCGAGGCGAGCGACGGCACGCTCTACGTCACCGAGCGCTTCGTGAAGGCCTCGGGCGGCTGCTCCGCCCCGGCCGGCAAGGATCCGGCGGAGGCGCTGCAGAACATCGGCAAGATGAAGCTGAAGCAGTTCGGCGACGCCGCGGCGTCGAGCGCGCCGCGCGAACTCCAGGTCATGCTGCGTCACCCGCAGTATTCCGGCCTGCAGATGGATCAGGTCACCCGCAACTACATCCCGGCCTGGTTCGTCACCGACCTCGAGGTCCGTCAGGGCACCCGCAGCCTGCTCAAGGTCTCCGGCGGCATCTCGCTGTCGGAGGACCCGAACATCCGCTTCTCCTGGCGTCCGGACGGCGCCGACCCGATCGCCGTCGTCGCCACCGACACCGACGGGCGGACCTTCTCCGGCTCGTTCCCGATCGCGGCCGGCGGCAGCTGACAGTCACGGGGGCCGGAACGGTCGATGAAACGGCAAGGGCCGGGCTGATCGCCCGGCCCTTCGCGTTTCGGCGGCGGGATCTTCAGAAGCAGCGCATCTCCGCCTCGGCCTGGGCGCGGCGGAGGTCGCCGATCGCGGCCTTGGATTCGGCGGCGCCGCGGAACATCGCGCCGCTCTCGCCGGTGACCTGCCCCATCGACAGGAAGGTCGAGGCCTCCTCGTAGCGGTCGAAGGGGATGATCGTGGCGATCACGTCGATCGAGCAGGAGCAGCGCCGGAGCGTGTCGGGCGTCTGGCCGTTGGCGGTCATGCAGCCGAGCACGTAGTCGGCGCGCGCCTCGGTCGGGAAGTCGTTGAGCACCACGGGCGCGGCCGTGGCGACGACGGGCGCGCCCGCGACCAGGGCGACGGCGATCAGCGCGGGCATCCGCATCGGGTTTCTCCTCCGGACGATTTTTCCTCGGTGCCAACATGGCACCGCCGCCGGTCGCTTTGAAGTCCCGCCCACGGGGCTGCGTCCGATCGCCCCGGCCGGCGGCTCCTCCGAAGGTCGGAGACATGTTTAGCGGAGCGGCCGATTTGTTGAGTAGCCCGCGGCGCCCTGCCGCAGTCGGCGGCGCCGATCGGTGGAAAGGCGTGGTGCGGACGAGGGGGATCGAACCCCTAAGCCCTTACGGGCGCAAGATTTTAAGTCTCGTGCGTCTACCGGTTCCGCCACGTCCGCGTCGACCGAACCGATACCGGCCCCGCCCGGAGGGGGTCAAGGGAAAACCATGACCCCGCATGGGGGCGACCGGCCGTCCGGACCGTCCCGGTCGCCCGGGACGGTCCGGCGTCTGGATCAGCGGCAGGAGCCGACCAGGGCCTCCGACTCGCCCTTCACCACCGACAGCCGCACCCGGGCGACACCGGCGCCGACGAAGCCGAGCTGCTGGGCCGCCCCGCGCGAGACGTCGATGACACGCCCGTGCACGAACGGGCCGCGGTCGTTGATGCGGACCACCACGGCACGGCCGTTGCCGAGATTCTCGACCTTGACCATCGTACCGAACGGAAGGGAGCGGTGGGCGGCGACCAGCGCCGCCGGGTTCATGCGCTCGCCGCTGGCGGTGCGGTTGTGGCTGGCATACCAGGAGGCCCGGCCGCACTGGGCGTTCGCGGACGCGCAGGCGGCGAGGGTCGCGGCGACCGGGAGGGCCACCGCAAGGGCGCGAAACGCGCCGAACACAGATGCCATTGGCAATCGACCTTCTGTCCTGTTCCGCGTTGGCGGCGCGGATCTCGTCTCCAGGGAATGTCGGTCCTCTTGATCGGGACGTTTGCGACGAGAAGGAAGAGGCGGTGTCGAAAATGGCGAGATTCGGGCGACGGTCCGCCGAAATTCCAGGCCATCGGGAAGTGTCAAGGGCTGCACAGGGATGTGAACGGCAAATTTTCGTGAAGGATTCGAGGCGCCTACGGGTATAGTCGTACTTCGCCGCAAGCGGGATTGTAGCGTGACGATTCTACTTCCGATTGCCGGTCCGAAGCTGTGGAAAAGCCGCGACCGCCTGGAAATGAGGCAGCGTCGGGCGCCCTCGCCCGATTCCCGCCATCGGCGCCGGACGCCGTCCGCGGGTCGCCCCGGGGCCGTCGAACGGCCCCGGGGAGCGGCGCGGGATCAGCCCTCGGAGCGCTTGTTGATCGGCGGCTGGAAGGCGAAGCCCATGTCCCAGGGGAAGTAGATCCAGGTGTCCTGGCTGACCTCGGTGACGAAGGTGTCGACCAGCGGCCGGCCCTTGGGCTTGGCGTAGACGGTGGCGAAATGCGCCTTCGGCAGCATGTCGCGGACGACGCGGGCGGTGGCGCCGGTGTCGACGAGGTCGTCGATGATCAGGATGCCGGCGCCCTGGCCGCCGTCCATGTCGATCAGCGCGCCGTTGACCGGCTTGACCACCTCGAGCTGCCCCTGGTCCTTGTATTCGTGGTAGCTCGCCACGCCCACGGTCTCGATCACGCGGATGCCGAGCTCGCGCGCCACGATCGCCGCCGGCACCAGCCCGCCGCGGGTGATGCAGACGATCGCGTGCCACTCGCCCTGGCCGGACAGGCGCCAGGCGAGCGCGCGGGCGTCGCGGTGGAACTGGTCCCAGGAGACCGGGAAGGCCTTGGAGTGCAGCGGTTCGGCGTCGGGGGTCATGGCGGCTCCGGTGAAAAGCGTCGATGCCCGCGAGAAAGCGCCGTCCGCGGCGGAATTCAATAGGCTTGCGCGGGCCGGGCCGCCGCCGGCGCGGCTTCTCCACGCTCGGCCGCGATCGTGGCCAGCATGGCGCGCACCGCGTCGGCCGCCGCGGCGAGCGCGGCGGCGTCGCGCGAGCGCACCACCAGCTTGGTCGAGAAGCCGCGGCCGTCGAAGGCGGGGTAGCTGCCGATCGTGGTCGCCGGGTGGGCGGCGGCGACCGCCGCGAGCGCGGTGCCGATCGTGCCCTCGCCGAACGGGCAGTCGATCGTCTCCGAGCGCACCGGCACGCCGCCGACGAGGCGTTTGGCGACGTCGAGCAGCATCACCTCCATGATCTTCGGCACGCCGGCCATCACGAACACGTTCTCGACCTGGAAGCCCGGCGCCTTCGAGAGCGGGTTGTCGATCAGTTCGGCGCCCTCGGGCATCCGGGCCATCCGGAGTCGCGCCTCGGTCAGCGCCTCGGGCGTGACGTAGTGGGCGCGCAGGATCTCGACCGCGCGCGGATCGTGGATCACCTTGCGGCCGAAGGCGGCGCCGACCGCGTCGGCGGTGATGTCGTCGTGGGTCGGGCCGATGCCGCCGGTGGTCAGCACGTAGGTGTAGCGCCGGCGCAGCGCGTCGATCGCCTCGACGATCGCCGGCTGGTCGTCCGGCACCACCCGCACTTCGCGCAGGTCGATGCCGCTCTCGGTGAGGAAGGCGGCGATCACGCCGGAGTTGGTGTCGCGGGTGCGGCCCGACAGGATCTCGTCGCCGATCACCACGATGCCCGCGGTCGGCTGCGGGGCCTTGGTCTCGTCCGTCACCATGCGTCTCCTCGGATCGCGCGCTCGCTCCACCCATACGCCCGCCGCCGCCGCCGGACCACCCCGTGCGGACGTGCCCCCCCGGGCCTTCCCACCGCGGGACGCCGGCGTTAGCGTCGCGGCCCCCGCCGAGGACGCCGTTCCGCCGATGAAGTTTCCCGCCCCGCTGCACACCGCCCGCCTCGTCCGGCGCTACAAGCGCTTCCTCGCCGACGTCGTGCTCGACGCCACCGGCGAGGAGGTGACGGCGCACTGCGCCAACCCCGGCGCGATGCTCGGCCTCGCCGCGCCGGGCGCGCGCGTCTGGCTGTCGCTCTCGGACGACCCGAAGCGGAAGCTGAAGTGGTCCTGGGAGATCGTCGAAGCCGACGGCGGCCTCGTCGGCATCAACACCGCCCACCCGAACGGCCTCGTCGCCGAGGCGATCCTCGCCGGCGCCGTGCCCGAGCTGGCGGGCTACGCCGGGCTGCGGCGCGAGGTGAAATACGGCCGCGCCAGCCGGGTCGACATTCTGCTCGAGGATCCCGCCCGGCCGCCGGCCTACGTCGAGGTCAAGAACGTCCACCTGATGCGGACGGCCGGCCGGGCCGAGTTCCCCGACAGCGTGACCACCCGCGGCGCCAGGCACCTCGACGAACTCGGCGACATGGTCGAGGCCGGCGCGCGCGCCGTCATGGTCTATCTGGTCCAGCGCACCGACTGCGCGGTCTTCACCCTCGCCGGCGACGTCGACCCGGCCTATGCCGCCGCCTTCCGGCGCGCGCGGGACCGCGGCGTCGAGGCGATCGCCCTCGCCTGCCGGATCGGCCCCGACGAGATCGCGGTCGACCGGGCGATCCCGATCGAGATCGCCTGACCGGCCGCTCTCCGCGGCCCGCTGCGAAGGTCCGTCCGCGCCGGGAGGTCAGGGCGCGAAGGTCCGGCCGACGAAGCCGCAGGTGAAGCTGCCGGCGGCGCCGACGACCGGCACCGCCAGCGACACCGTCGGATTGCCGGCCGCGACGAACAGCGTCGGCGTGTCGAAAGTGCGATAGCGCGCCTTCCCGCCGAGATCGGCGATCCGCTGCACCGTCACGAAGAGCGTCGGCTGGTTCGGCGCGGCGAGGACGACGTCGACCGACTTGACGGTGGTGGGCAGGACCGCCTCGCAGGCGAGGCTCAGCACCTGCAACACCTTGCCGGCGGGCGGCGCCGGCAGCACGATCGGACAGGGCGCCGGCAGTCCGAGGCCGGAGAAGACGCAGCCGCGCGTGAGCGTCTTCTGCACCACGCCCGCGGCGCCGAGCAGGGCGTCGCCGGGGTCGGAGACGCCGGCTGTGGCGGGTGTCGCACCGGCGGCGAGCGTGGCGAGAAGGGCGACGGCGGTCGCGAGGGAGCGGGCGGACATGGACGGCACCTCCGGTTTCGACGATCCCATCATGGCACGGACGGGCGGCCCGCGCCGTTCCCGGGGTGACAGGTCGCGGCGATCGCGGGGTGAAACCGGCGCGGAGAACCGCTATATGGGGTCCGGGGCCGGCCGAACCGGCGATCCCGTGTCGCCACGCCGGCGGCCCGGACCTCTACGCGACGTGACGGGACCCATGGTGACCTACGTGGACGCGGCGGTTGCGCCGCTGCGCAACACCGGCGACATCCGCCTCTACACCGCCGACGACTTCGAGGGCATGCGCCGGGCCTGCCAGCTCACCGCGCGCTGCCTCGACGCCCTGGTCGACGTGGTGAAGCCGGGCGTGACCACGCAGGCGATCGACGACTTCGTCCACCGCTTCGGCCTCGACAACGGCGCCCTGCCGGCGACGCTGTTCTACCGCGGCTACACCAAGTCGGTCTGCACCTCGATCAACCACGTCGTCTGCCACGGCATTCCCGACGACAAGCCGCTGCGCGAGGGCGACATCGTCAACGTCGACGTCACCTTCATCCTCGACGGCTGGCACGGCGATTCCTCGCGCATGTACGGCGTCGGCGAGATCAAGCGCGCCGCGGCGCGGCTGATCGACGTCACCTACGAATCGCTCCTGCGCGGCATCGCCGCCGTCCGCCCCGGCGCCACCACCGGCGACATCGGCGAGGCGATCCAGCGCTACGTCGAGGCCGAACGCTGCTCGGTGGTGCGCGACTTCTGCGGCCACGGCGTCGGCCGGCTGTTCCACGACGCCCCCAACATCCTGCACTACGGCCGCCGCGGCGAGGGCGTCGTCCTGAAGCCGGGCATGATCTTCACCATCGAGCCGATGGTGAACCTCGGCCGCCCGCACGTGAAGGTGCTCTCGGACGGCTGGACCGCCGTCACCCGCGACCGCTCGCTCTCCGCCCAGTTCGAGCACGCCGTCGGCGTCACCGAAACCGGCGCCGACATCTTCACCCTCTCCCCCGCCGGCCTCGACAAGCCGCCGGTGATCGAGCGCTGAGAGGGGCGGAAGGGCCCGCGCCGGCGCCAGCTACTACCCTCCCCCTCGTGGGGAGGGTCGACGGCCGGAGGCCGGCGGGGTGGGGTACGCGTCCACCGCCGCGACGCGGGGCCTGTCCGTCGAGCCCGCGGACAAGAACCCTCCCCGGCCCTGCGGGCCGACCCTCCCGCAAGGGGAGGGTCAAACGAGTTGCCGCGACGGTGCCACCTCCCACCCTCCCCCTCGTGGTGAGGGTCGACGGCCGGAGGCCGGCGGGGTGGGGTACGCGTCCACCGCCGCGACGCGGGGCCTGTCCGTCGAGCCCGCGGACACGAACCCTCCCCGGCCCGGCGGGCCGACCCTCCCGCAAGGGGAGGGTCAAACGAGTTGCCGCGACGGTGCCACCTCCTACCCTCCCCCTCGTGGGGAGGGTCGACGGCCGGAGGCCGGCGGGGTGGGGTACGCGTCCACCGCCGCGACGCGGGGCCTGTCCGTCGTGCCCGTGGACACGAACCCTCCCCGGCCCTGCGGGCCGACCCTCCCGCAAGGGGAGGGTCATGCGTGCGACGGCTACCCTCCCCACGAGGGGGAGGGTAGATCCTCGACCCGCGACGGTGCAGCTTCCATCTCCGCCGAAGACGGCCCCGTCCCCACTTCCCCCACCAGAGCCCCGCCATGTCCACCGCCCCGAAGACCCGCGGCATCCTCGAGACCGCGCTCTACTGCGCCGACCTCGGCCGCTCCCACCGCTTCTACGCCGACGTGATCGGCCTCTCGGCCATGCTGACGACGCCCCGGCTCGTCGCCATGGACGCCGGCGCGCGCGGGGTGCTGCTGCTGTTCCAGGCGGGCGCAACCTCCGAGGACCTGCCCGAGGGCGACGGCGTCATCCCCGGCCACGAGGGCGCCGGGCGCCTCCATATGGCCTTCGCGATCGACGACGCCGACTACGAGCCCTGGAAGGCCCATTTCGCCGCCCTCGGCCTGTCGCTCGCCGGCGAGGTGTCGTGGCCGCGCGGTGGCCGCAGCCTCTACGTCCGCGATCCCGACGGCCACGCCGTCGAGTTCTGCACCCCCGGCCTGTGGCCGAACGGCTGACGGCGCGGCCGTCGGCTCGCCGCTTGCGGCCACCCCCGCGACCTCTGCTAAGCTCGCGCTCTCATCCGCACGCACGGGGCGCGGGGTCATGGCTGGAAACGGCGGCGGTAGCGGCGACGGGCTCGAGGAAGCCAAGGCGGGCGTGCCGCACTACCACGGCCACCGCGACCGGCTGCGCGCCCGCTTCCGCGAGGCCGGCGCCGACGCCCTGCCCGACTACGAACTGCTGGAACTCGTGCTGTTCCGCTCGATCCCGCGCCAGGACGTCAAGCCGATCGCCAAGGCGCTGATCGCCCGCTTCGGCTCCTTCGCCGAGGTGCTCGGCGCCTCCGAGGCGCGGCTGCGCGCCGTCGAGGGCGTCGGCGAGGCCACCATCCTCGACCTCAGGATCGTCCAGGCCGCCGGCCAGCGCCTCGCCCGCGGCTCGGTGATGAAGCGGCCGGTACTGTCGTCCTGGTCGGCGGTGCTCGACTACTGCCGCGCCGCCATGGCCTTCGAGGAGACCGAGCAGTTCCGCATCCTGTTCCTCGACAAGAAGAACGCCGTCATCGCCGACGAGGTGCAACAGACCGGCACCGTCGACCACACCCCGGTCTACCCGCGCGAGGTGGTCAAGCGCGCCCTCGAGCTCGCCGCCACCGCGATCATCCTCGTCCACAACCACCCCTCCGGCGACCCGACGCCCTCGCGCGCCGACGTCCAGATGACCAAGCAGATCGTCGACGCCGCCGCCCCGCTCGGCATCGTCGTGCACGACCACGTCATCATCGGCCGCGACGGCCACGCCAGCCTCAAGGGCCTGCGCCTGATGTGACGCCGGCCGCGGACGACGCGAACGCCACGGGTTCTCCACGGCCGGATCGCCCCGCCCCGGCGCCGGGCGTGGCCGGCCCGGCCGCCGCCCGCTATGGTCGCGCCGGCCGCCGGGCCGCGGCCTTCCGAATCGGGAGCGCACCGGCCGACGGGGACGACACGGGAGCGGAGTGCCGGGACGGATGGGACTGCATCGTTGGGCCGACTGCACGATCCGCAGCGGACTTCCGCTGCCGGAACTTGCGCCGGCGCCCGCCGGAGCGATCCCGGACGTCGAGGTCGTGCTGCGCACCGTGCCGACGGCGCCGACGGCGGCCGAGATGCGCCCGGTCTGGTCCGGACCCGACGATTTCGCCTTCGCCACCCAAGTCGCGCGCTACCGCGTCCGCGACGGCCGTCACGTCGTCGTCGAGGTGCCGCCCGAGCCGGACATGGCGGGCGTCCGCCTGTTCCTGCTCGGCTCGGCCTTCGCGGCGCTCGCCGTCCAGCGCGGCGTGTTCCAACTCCACGCCGGCGCGGTCGACGGCCCGGGCGGCGTGGCCGCCTTCGCCGCCGATTCCGGCCACGGCAAGTCGACGCTGATCGCCCACCTCGGCGAGCGCGGGCACACGATCCTCTCCGACGACACCCTGCCGCTGCAGATCCCGCCCGACGGGCCGCCCCTGGTGCTCGACACAGTGCGCCGGCTGAAACTGCTGCCCGACGCGGTCGCCGCTCTCGGCGTCGACCGCACGGCGCTGGCCCCGGTGATGGCCGGTCACCACAAGCTCGCCTTCCTCGCCGACCGCGACGCCCCGCCCGCGGCACCGCCGCCGCTCGCCGCGCTCTACCTGCTCGGCCGCGCCGAGCCCGGGGCCGGCCCTTCGATCCGGCGCCTGCGCGGCGTTCCCGCCGTCGAGGCGGTGCGCCGCCACGCCTACCGGCCGCGCCTCGCCGTCGCGTCCGGGCGCCAGCGCGCCCTCGCCGCGGCCGCGCTCGCCGTCGCCACCGGCGTTCCGGTCTTCCGTCTCCTGCGGCCGTGGGACCTCGCGCGGATCGACGACACGCTGGCGCTGATCGCCCGCCATCGCGCCGACCCCGTCGACGAGCTCCACGGCTGATGCCGAGCTTGCAAGGATCCGACCCGTGGTCGGAGCCTCGCGGGCGAGAAGCGCCCGACCGGGCGCCGGCCGAAAGGCCGAAACCTCGCAAAGTCCCGACGAGTCGGGACTTTGCGAGACGGGTACGATCCGCCGCGGCTTGCCGGTCGCCGCGCCCGCCTGTTACGAGACGGCAACGCGGCACGAGCGGGGAAGCATGGCCACCACCGACTGGAAGACCCGGCTCTACCGGGCCTACGTCTCGACCGGCCAGGGCGGCGGCGACGCCGGTGCGGGCTACGGCGCGACCCGGCCCTACCTCGAGCGCGTGATCGCCCGCCACGTTCCGGCCGATCGCGCCATCCGGATCCTCGATCTCGGCTGCGGCGCCGGCGGCATGCTGTACTGGCTGAAGCGGCGCGGCTACCGCGACCTTGCCGGCGTCGATGGCTCGGCGGAAATGGTCGCGCTCGCCCACGCCAACGGCCTCGACGAGGTCGTGCTCGGCGACATCGGCGCGACGCTGACCGCGACGTCGGCGGGGAGCGTCGACGTCTGCTTCGTCATGGACGTGCTCGAGCACCTGGAGCGGCAGGAGCTGTTCGACGTCTGCGACGGCATCTTCCGCGTGCTCCGACCCGGCGGGCGGATCATCCTGCACGTGCCGAACGCCGGCGGGCTGTTCGGGGCCAAGGTGCGCTTCTCCGACCTCACCCACGAGGGCGCCTTCACGTCGATCTCGATCCGCCAGTTGCTCGGCGCCTGCGGCTTCGGCGAAGTCCGCTGCTTCGAGGACCGCCCGGTGCCGCACGGCGTCGTCAGCGCGCTGCGCGCCGTGCTGTGGGAGATCGGCTCGGCGCCGATCCGCCTGCTCCACGCCGCCGAGACCGGCAGCCTCGAGTGCATCCTGTCGCAGAACCTTCTCGCCGTCGCGACGGTTCCGTGGCGATAGCCCCCTGCCCGCGGCCCGGCCTCGACGGGGCGCCACGGCCGGAACGTCGCCATCGATCCGGCATGCCAGAGGAACACATGTCGATGCGCAGCGAGATCGTCGGGACGCCGCCGGCCATCTTCAACGTCGAGCTCACCAACCGCTGCCCGTTCCGCTGCATCATGTGCGCGCGCACGCACAACATGACGCGGCCGGAGGGGGTGATGTCCTTCGCGCTGTTCCGCAAGGTGATCGACGACTTTCTCGCCGTGAACCCGCAGGCGGCCCGCCGCGACGGCGTCTGGCTGCACGGCTTCGGCGAGAGCCTCGTCCATCCCGAGTTCGACCGGCTGATGGCCTACGCGAGCGACGCCGGTGTGCCCGCGAAGCTCTCGATCAACCCGCTCCTCTTGAAGCCGGAGATCGCGCGGCGCCTGCTGGCGGCCCGGCCGGCGCTGCTCTACGTCTCGCTCGACGGCCACGACGACGCCAGTTTCGAGCAGATCCGCGGCGTGCCGAACGCCTTCGAACCGTCGCGCCGCCGCTTCCTGGAGTTCCTCGACCTCAAGAAGCAACTGAGCCCGGCGACGCGGATCCACTTCTCCATGATCGACTTCGCCCGCAACCGCGACAGCATCGCCAAGGCCCGCGGCCTCTGGGAGGACGTCGAGGCCATCGACCGGTTCCAGGTGAAGCCCTTCGTGACCTGGGACGGCAACGCGCCCGACGTCAACCTGCTCGCCGACGGCCCGCGCGGTCGCGCCGAGGGGCCGGTCACCTGCGGCTTCCCGTGGCAATCCCTGGCGATCGCGTGGAACGGCCGGGTGCTCCCCTGCTGCTACGACTACGACGAGCGCCTCGTGCTCGGCGACGTCGCGAACCAGACCCTGGCGGAGATCTGGAACGGCGAGCCGATGCGGCGCCTGCGCGCCGAATTCGCCTCCGGCACCGTCGACAACCCGCTCTGCCGCAACTGCGATCAGCTCAGGGCGTGACCTCGGTCGCGGCACCGCCCGCCGCCCCGGCCCGTTCGACCGTCGCGACGATCCGGAGCCGGACGCCGTCGTGGGAGGCGTCGACGACGACCGTGTCGCCGGGCTCCGCCGGTTCGTCGAGCGGGTGGAACAGGCAGGCCCAGCATGAGAACGCGCCCGGCGCGGGCCGGCTCTCGTAGACCGTCTCGGCGTCGAGCCCGATCCGGATCCACTGCGCCACGCCGTTGGCCCGGCCGCCCTCGACCAGGAGCCGTGCCGTCGTCCGGCCCCGCCGCTCGGACCGGCCGCCGGCGAAGTCGAAGGCGAACAGGTCGCTCGCTCGGCCGGCGAGCGCGAGGCCGGCGTCGCCGACGTCGAGCTGGCGCGGATGGCGGTCGAGTTCGTCGAAGGCGGAGAGATCGAAGCCGTCGACGACGCCGACGCTGCGCTTCTCGAGCCCGTCCCACCACGCCGGTGCGACGACGATCGCGCCGGTCTCCGGGATCACCCGGCCGCCGGGGGCGAGCAGCCGCGGTACCACGTCGGCCATCACCGCGAGCGCGTACTCGCCGAGCAGGTCGTTCGCCAAGATTTCCGACACGACAACGTCGACCCGCCCGCCGAGGTCGGCCTCGAGATCGAGCGCAGCGGAGTGCTTGGCCACGATCCGGACCCGGTCCGCGAGGCCGTTGGCGGCCACGATTCGGGTCGCGGCCGCGGCGATCGGCGCGTTCATCTCGCAGCTCGTCACCGCGCCGGCGCCGGCGCGCGCCGCCATCATGCCGAGGAGGCCCGTACCGGCGCCGATGTCGAGCACGCGGTCGCCCGGGCGGATCGCCCGCTCGAGCGCAGCGCGATAGGCGGCGTTGCGCGCGGCGTCGCGGACGATGAGGAAATGCCAGCGCGGCACCAGCGACGACAGCGCCTTTCGGCGGTCGGCGCGGACCATGGCGTCGTCGGGCGCGAGTGCGGCAGCCCGGTCGGCGAGCGTCACGGCGAGATCATCGAGGTCCTTGTCGGCCGCCGTCACGGCGATGCGCGCCAGCGCGGCCGCGTCGTCGCCGGCCGCGCCCGCCATCGCCGTCAGCGCCGTCCGCCACCACGCCTTGCCCTTGTCGTCCCGCTCCATGCCACCGCCCCCGATCGTGTCGCCCGCGCGAGTGATACACGCCGGGGGAACCGGCCGTAAACGGCGGAGCCACGGGGCGGGAGCCGTCCAACGGCGGAGAGCGCCCAAAAACTCATCACTTCAGCCCTCGCCATGCCCAATCCCTACCCTTGCCCTCCCTTGTCATTTGCCGCTTAATTGGTCACGAGAAACGGTGCGCAGGTGGGGTGATGGGTCCAGCGGCCTTCGACGAGATGAACGGAGACGGCACGCTCTGCCGCCCTGCCTATGGTCTGATCAAGAGTTGGTTGGAGCAGACGGCGCCCGAATACCTGAAGCGGCGCCAGGAGGAGGCGGAGTTCCTGTTCCGCCGGGTCGGCATCACCTTCGCCGTCTACGGCGACGCCGAGGCCGAGGAACGGATCATCCCGTTCGACATCGTGCCGCGCGTGCTGACCTCGACCGAATGGGGCACGCTGTCCAAGGGCCTGACCCAGCGGGTCACCGCGCTGAACCGCTTCCTGGCCGACGTCTACGGCAAGGGCGAGATCATCCGCGCCGGCGTCATCCCCGAGGACCTCGTCTGGCGCAATCCCTCGTTCCGGCCCGAGATGATCGGCGTCAAGCTGCCGTCGGACATCTACGTCCAGATCGCCGGCATCGACGTCATCCGCACCGACGACAAGGACTTCTACGTCCTCGAGGACAACGCGCGCACCCCGTCCGGCGTCTCCTACATGCTGGAGAACCGCGACGTCATGATGCGGCTGTTCCCGGACCTGTTCGCCGAGGCGCGCATCCACCCGGTCGAGAACTATCCCGACGAGCTGCTCGCCACGCTGCGCTCGCTGGCCCCGGCCAGCGCGCCCGGCGAGCCGACCGTGGCGCTGCTGACGCCCGGCTCGTTCAACTCGGCCTACTACGAGCATTCCTTCCTCGCCGACCGGCTCGGCATCGAGCTGGTCGAGGGCCGTGACCTGTTCGTCAAGGACGCGGTCGTCTACATGCGCACGACCGAGGGTCCGAAGCGCGTCGACGTCATCTACCGCCGCATCGACGACGACTTCCTCGACCCCCTGGTGTTCCGCCCCGATTCGGCGCTCGGCGTGCCCGGCCTCGTCTCGGCCTACCGCGCCGGCAACGTCACGCTCGCCAACGCGATCGGCACCGGCGTCGCCGACGACAAGGCGATGTACACCTACATGCCGGACATCGTGCGCTTCTACCTCGGCGAGGAGCCGATCCTGAAGAACGTGCCGACCTGGCGCTGCCGCGAGCCCGACTCGCTGAAATACGTGCTCGACCACCTGCCCGAGCTGGTGGTCAAGGAGGTCCAGGGCTCCGGCGGCTACGGCATGCTGGTCGGCCCGAAGGCGACGCGCGCGCAGATCGACGACTTCGCCGCCAAGCTGCGCGCCGACCCGGACAACTTCATCGCCCAGCCGACGCTGGCGCTCTCCACCTCGCCCACCTTCGTCGGCGAGGGCATCGCGCCGCGCCACGTCGACCTCCGGCCCTTCGTGCTGTCGGGCTCGGACAAGGTGCGCATCGTGCCCGGCGGCCTCACCCGCGTCGCCCTCAAGGAGGGCTCGCTGGTGGTCAACTCCAGCCAGGGCGGCGGCACCAAGGACACCTGGATCGTCGAGGACCCGGCATGATCGGCGTCCGTCCCGGCCCGCGGCGGGCCGTGACCGTCGCGCCGTCCACCTCCACGTCCGCTCCGGCCCATCCGGGAGCCGTTCCATGCTGAGCCGCCACGCCGACAACCTCTACTGGCTCGCCCGCTACGTCGAGCGCGCCGAGAACACCGCGCGCCTGATCGAGGCCGCGACGCGCCTGTCCGCCATGCCGGTCGCCCACCGCGACGGCCGCAACGAGTGGGAGATGGCGCTCGACGCCACCGGCACCACCGTCGCCTTCAAGGGGGCCGGCAACGGCGAGGCGACCCAGCGCTCGGTGATCGACTTCCTCGCCTTCTCGCCCGACAACCCGTCCTCGATCCGCTCCTGTCTCGACGTCGCCCGCGCCAACGCCCGCTCGGTGCGCACGGCGCTGACCATGGACATGTGGGAGACGATCAACTCCGGCTGGCTGGAATCGAAGAAGGTCGTCCCGGCCTCGCTCGGCCGCCAGCAGCTCTCGGACCATCTGTCCGGGATCAAGGAGGTGTCGCTGCGCTTCGACGGTTCGGCCTACCGGACCATGCTGCGCAACGACGCCTACTACTTCCTGCGCCTCGGCACCTACATGGAGCGGGCCGATTTCACCGCCCGCATCCTCGCGGTCAAGGCCGACGTTCTCGACCCCGACCGCCCCTCGCCCGGCGGCGGCTTCGACTACTACCAGTGGTCCTGGATCCTGCGCTCGGTCTCGGCGCTTACCTCCTACCACTGGGTCTACCGCGAGAACCTGAAGCCGCATCTCGTCGCCGAGTTCCTGATCCTCAAGGAGGAGATGCCGCGCTCGCTGGTGTCCTGCTACGACAACATCACGCGCTTCCTCGACGCGCTCTCGCGCGACTACGGCCGCCAGGGCGTCAGCCAGCGGCGGGCCCGCCAGATCCTCGGCCGGCTCCAGGACGCCGACCTCGCCGGCGTGTTCCGCGCCGGCCTCGCCGACTTCCTGTCCGACTTCGTCGGCGAGAACGCCGGCCTCGGCTCGGCCATCGCCGAGCAGTACCTGACCTGACCGCCGGGGGCCTTCTGCCATGCGCCTGCGCGTCAGCCACGAGATCAACGCCGTGTTCACGCCGCCGTCGAGCCTGTCGGTGCGCGAGATCCGGATGACCCCGCGCACCTACGACGGCCAGTACGTCGGCGAGTGGCGCATCGACGTCGGCCACGACTGCTGGCTCGACCGTGTCGCCGACGCGCTCGGCAACACCGTGCACGACTTCACCGTCACCGGCCCGGCCGGTTCGCTCTCGATCGTCGCCGCCGGCGAGGTCGAGGTCGACGACACCAACGGCGTGCTCCAGGCCGGTCACGAAAGGCTGCCGCCGGCGCTGTTCCTGCGCGAGACCCGGCTGACCGCCGCCGGCGAGGCCGTCCGCGCGCTCGCCGGCGAATCGGCGGCCGCCGGCACCGGTCCGCTCGACCGCTGCCACGCCCTGATGGCGATCCTGGCCGAACGCTTCGAGATCGGCACGGCCGAGGAGGCCGAGGTCACCGGCACGGTCGACCGCACCGCCGAGGAGACCGCTCTCGCCGTCGCCGGATCGCCGACCGGGCTCGCTCACGTCTTCGTCGCCGCGGCGCGGGTGCTCCAGATCCCGTCGCGATTCGTCACCGGCTACCTCTGGCGCGGCGACGCCCGCGACGACGGCGAAGCGGCGCACGCCTGGGCGGAGGCCCACGTGCCCGGCCTCGGCTGGGTCGGCTTCGACGTCGCCGAGAACCGCTGCCCCACCGACGCCTACGTCCGCGTCGCCGCCGGTTTCGACCAGAACGGCGCGGCCTGGGTGCGCGGGGCCGACCGCGGCGTCGACCGCATGGCGACGACGAGCCGCGCCGTGATCCGCCGCCGGGACGGCTGATCGGCGGGACATCCACGAATGGAGCGCTGACGACGGCGCGGGTCTCCTGTATGACCGGCCGTCGATGCCCCTGCCGCGCGGCGGCTCGGGCCGGGCGAAGACGGTGCGGGCCGAGGGGCCGGCGCCCGACCGGGGGGACGGGACGAAATGACCTACTGCGTCGGCATCCTCGTGAAGGAGGGGCTCACGATGATCGCGGACACGCGAACCAACGCGGGTCTCGACAATGTCGCGCAGTACCGCAAGCTCCACGTCTTCGAGCGCCCCGGCGAGCGCATGATCGCCATCGCCACCGCCGGCAACCTCGCGGTGTCGCAGTCCGTGCTGTCGCTGCTCAACGAGGGCATCCGCGACCCCGAGACCGGCGAGCTCGAGACCATCCACACCCAGCCCTCGATGTTCCGCGTCGCCCAGTTCGTCGGGCGCGCGGTGCGCGAGGTGTTCCGCATCGACGGCCCGGCGCTCGAGCAGTCCAACACCGCCTTCGAGGTCTCGATGCTGCTCGGCGGCCAGATCGCCGGCGGCCGGCTGCGGCTGTTTATGATCTACCGCCAGGGCAACTTCATCGAGGCGACCGAGGACACGCCCTTCCTCCAGATCGGCGAGCACAAATACGGCAAGCCGATCCTCGACCGCGCCATCAAGTTCGGCACCAACATCGAGGAGGCGCTGAAGCTCGGCCTGATCTCGATGGATTCGACCATGCGGTCGAATCTCGGCGTCGGCATGCCGATCGACCTCGTCACGATCCGCCGTGACGCCGTCCAGCACGACCTGCTGCACCGGATCGAGCCGGGCGAGCCCTATTTCCACGACCTGCGCGAACGCTGGAGCGCCGCCCTGCGCGCCGCCCACCAAGGCATCCCGAAGCCGCCCTACAAGGGCTGACGGCGCGCGTCCCCACGCCCGCGTCCGTCACGACGCCCGGCTCGTGGCGCCCTCCCCGGCGAGTTCGTCGAGGATCGGGCAGTCCGGCCGGTGGTCGCCGTGGCAGGCGTGGACCAGCCGCTTCAGCGTCGTGCGCATGCCCTGGAGTTCGCGGATCTTCGCCTCGATCTCGGCGATCCGCGTCTCGGCGAGGGCGCGGACCTCGCCGCTGGCGCGGTCGCGGTCGGCCCAGAGATCGAGCAGGGCGCGGCAGTCCTCGATGGTGAAGCCCAGCGAGCGGGCCCGGTGCAGGAAGGCGAGCTGGTGAACCTCGGCCTCGCCGTAGCGGCGGTAGCCGTTGCCCGAGCGCGGCGCCCGGAGGAGGCCGATCTCCTCGTAGTAGCGGATCGTCTTGGCCGGCAAACCCGAGCGCCGCGCCGCCTCGCCGATGTTCATCTCCCGCCTCGCCCGCTTTCGACCATCCCCGATCATATGGTCGCGCGGCCGCCACTGAGAAGATCGCGACGCGCGCCGGGGGCATCCAGGGCGGTTCACCGCGGCGGTCGGGACGTCGCCTGCGCCTCCCTCGCGGTCTCGCTCCACGGGCGGGGAGGTGTCCCGTCGAGGGGGTGGCGAAGGATACGGCTCGTGAAACCCACTACACCGGCACCGCCCCCAGCCTCCACTTCGCCCCGAACCTCCCCACCGCGTCCCCTCCCCCCTGGAGGGGGAGGGACAGGGAGAGGGGGCCGACGCGCCGACGTCGGCCGAATCGGAGATGGAGCCGAGCGACGAACCGCTGCTCGTCTGCCCCCTCTCCCCAACCCTCCCCCTCCAGGGGGGAGGGAGTCCGTCGAGTGTGTGGAAAGGGTGGAGGGAAGTCTCTGCCGCCCATCGACAGCCGGACACCACCAACCGACAGACGGCCACCGACCACCACCCGCCGACCGCCGCCCACCGACTGCCGACTGCCGAAGCCCTACTGCCTACTGCCCACCACCCCCGATCAATGCACCCCGAACACCGCATCGACCTTCCGCCATTCGGACGGCCCGATCAGGCGCTTGTGCGCCACCTCGACGGAGTGCAGCGCGCCCTCGAGCCGGCTGCGCCAGAACGCCAGGAAGCGTTCGAGCTGGGGGAAGTCGGGGGCGAGGTCGTAGTCCTGCCAGACGTAGCTCTGCAGGATGCGGGGATGGTCGGGCAGGCGGTAGAGGATGTGCGCCGTGGTGAGCCCGTAGCCCTGGAGCTGCTTGCCGAAATCCGTCGTGGTCGCCATGCGTCGCCTCGCGTCTCGTCGAACGCCGGGCGGCGGTGGATGCGGGAGGAGCACCCCCTGCCCCCGACGCTCCGATGGTGCCGCAAAAGCAAATCCGAGAAAAGAGTTTTCTCAATCCAATCAAGGTGTTGGCAGCATCGCCGAGGGAGTGCTGCCAAAGTCCCTCACGCCACCTGCCGGAGCCAGCGGCGCGGGTCGAAACGCTCGGCGGCGCTGCCGTCGAGGGCGCCGCAGAGGTCGGCGACGGCGGCGAGCGAGTGGATCGGCCGGAACTCGTCGACATGCGGCAGCATCGCGCGGATGCCGCCGGCCCGGGCCTCGAAGCCGTCGAAACGCAGCAGCGGGTTCAGCCAGATCAGCCGCCGGCACGAGCGGTGCAGCCGGTCGGTCTCACGGGCGAGACCGTCGAGGCCCTCGCGCTCGAGGCCGTCGGTGATCAGCAGCACGATCGGCCCGCCGGAGAGCACCCGGCGAGACCAGTCTCGGTTGAAGAGCCGCAGCGCCTCGGAGATCCGGGTGCCGCCGGACCAGTCCGGCACCGCCGCCGAGCAGGCCGCGAGCGCCTCGTCGGGATCGCGGGTGGCGAGCGGCCGGGTGACGTTGGAGAGGCGGGTGCCGAACAGGAACGTGGAAACGCGCCGCCGTTCGGAAAGCGCGTGCAGGAAATGCAGGAACAGCCGCGAGTACTGGCTCATCGAGCCGGAGATGTCGACCAGCGCCACGATCGGCGGGTGCACCGTCTTCGGCTCGCGGAAGGCGAGCGGGATGATGCCGCCGCCCGAGCGCAGCGAGGCGCGGATGGTGCGGCGGAGATCGATCTCGCGCCCGCGCGCCGTCGCCACCTTGCGCCGGGACGGCACCCGGTCGACCGGCAGCACCAGATCGCGGATGGCGCGCTTGGCGTAGAGGATCTCGTCGGCCGACATCTGCGCGAAGTCGCGCGCCTGCAGGATCTCCTTCTGCGAGAAGGTCATCCGGGCGTCGATCTCGATCTCCGGCTTCTCGACCACCCGGTCGGCCGCCGCCTCGCCGAACAGCGCCTTGGCGACGCGGTTGGCGCCCGCCTTGGGCGGCTCGGCCGGCGCGCGCGGCGGCGCCACCGGCGAGAGCATCGCGATCAGCTTCTGCACCAGCCCGCGCGCCCGCCAGAACGAGCGGAACGCCTCGTCGAACACAGCGTGGTGGTCGCGCTTGGTGACGAACACCGCGTGCAGGGTCCAGTAGAGATCGTCGCGCGAGCCGACGCCGGCCGCGATCAGCGCCTCGACGGCGTCGACCACCGTCGCCGGCCCCACCGGCAGGCCGGCGCGCCGGAGCACGCGGCCGAACAGCGCGACATTCTCGGCGAGCCGGTGCTCGCGCCAGGGATCGGCGCCGGGCGCGCTCATCCCGCCGCCGCCTTGCGCCGGACCTCCTCGACCAGCCGGCCGACCTCGCCGTCGCGCACCTTGGCGATGTCGTCCTGGTACTTCAGCAGCACGCCGAGCGTGTCGGACACCGTTTCCGGGTCGAGCGCGAGCTTGTCGAGTTCGGCGAGCGCGGCGGCCCAGTCGAGCGTCTCGGCGACGCCGGGGGCCTTGAAGAGGTCGAGCGCGCGCAGCCCCTGCACGAAGGCCACCACCTGGCGCGCCAGCGTCTCGGCCGCGCCCGGCACCTTGGTGCGCAGGATCGCGAGCTCGCGTTCCGCGTCCGGGTAGTCGACCCAGTGGTAGAGGCAGCGCCGCTTCAGCGCGTCGTGGATCTCGCGGGTGCGATTGGTGGTGATCACCACCAGCGGCGGCTCGGCCGCCTTGACGGTGCCGAATTCCGGGATGGTCACTTGGGCGTCGGCGAGCACCTCGAGCAGGAAGGCCTCGAAGGCCTCGTCGGCGCGGTCGAGCTCGTCGATCAGCAGCACCGGACTGCGGCCGTCGACGGTCGGCTCCAGCGCCTTCAGGATCGGCCGCTTGATCAGGAAGCGCTCGGAGAAGACGTCGCCGGCGATCTCCGCGCGGTCGCGGGTGCCGGCGGCCTCGGCGATGCGGATCTCCACCATCTGGGCGGCATAGTTCCACTCGTAGACGGCGCTCGCCATGTCGAGGCCCTCGTAGCACTGCAGCCGGATCAGCGGCCGGCCGAGCGTCGCCGAGAGCACCTTGGCGATCTCGGTCTTGCCGACACCGGCCTCGCCCTCGAGGAACAGCGGCCGCCGCATCTTCAGCGACAGGAACAGCACCGTGGCGAGGGCGCGGTCGGCGACGTAGCCGCCGCGGCCGAGCAGGTCCAGCGTGGCGTCGATCGATTGAGGCAGGTCGGTCATCGCGCTCCCGGTCGTCTCGGCTCCCCCGCCGGTCGGACGCCGGCGCTCGGGGAGTTATAGCACCGGCGGCGGCGTTGCCGAGGGGGCCGATGGTACGGAAGTCGCGCCGCCGCGACTCACTCCAGCGGCCGCGGCTCCAGCCCGCGCCAGATCGAGAGCGCGTAGCCGGCCTCGGTCATGTCGCCCTTGCCGTCGAAGGAGACCGGGCCGATCGCCGTCGGCGTCGTCGACGCGGCGATCCGGCCGGCAACGGCCGCGCCGTCGCCGCCTTCCGTCGCCGCGGCGGCGTAGACCTGGAGCGCCGCGTAGGCCGCGAGCGCCGCGTTGCCGGGCTCGGCGCCGCGGGCGCGGAGCGAATCCGCCACCGCGCCGGCGCCGGGGGCGCGGGCGAGGTCGCGCGGGACGGCGAACACCACGCCCTCGGCGGCGTCGCCGGCGAGCGCCCGAAATTCGGCTAGCCCGAGCGATTCGTTGCCGATCAGCTCGGCCGAGAGGCCGCGGCCGCGGACCTCGCGGGCGATCACCGCGGCGTCGGCCGGGAGCGCGCCCAGCACCACCGCGGAGACGGCGGCGTCCTGGAGCCGGCCGGCGAGCGTGATCTGGCTCTTCTCGCCGGGCGTGAAGGCCTCGGTGGTCACCGGCACGCCGCCGTCGTCGGCGTAGAGCTTGGCGGTCGCCTCGACGAGGCCCTGGCCGTAGACGCTGCCGTCGTGGACGAAGGCGACGCGCTTGTCGCGGAAGGCGGCGAGGAGATGGTCGGCGATCGCGCGCGCCTGCAGGTCCGAGCGCGGCGCCATCCGGAACACCGCCGGCCCGACTCGCTCGTCGGTGAAGCGCGGGTTGGTCGCCGCCGGCGAGATCAGGACGATGCCGGCGCCGGCGTAGACCTTGGCGGCCGCGAGCGCGGCACCGGTGCAGGCGTGGCCGATCACCACCGCGGCGCCCTTGCCGACCAACTGGTTGGCGACCGCCGAGCCGGTCTCGGGATCGCACTTGTCGTCGACCGCGACGATCTTCACCGGCTCGCCGGCGATGCCGCCGAGGTCGGCCGCCGCCTGCTCGACGCCGGCGCGGATCTCCGCCCCGACGGCGGCGAAGCTGCCGGACATCGGCCCGGCGACGCCGACGATCACGTCGGCCTTCGCCGGGGCGGCGAGCGCGAGGAGGATCACGGCGGAGCGGACGAGGGTCATGGGTCCCGTGGCAGGTCGACGGCGGTGGCGCCTATCTTCCACGCCGGGCCGCCGGAGGAAACCGGATTCGACGCCGGCCGCGTCGGCGCAAAGAAAAACGCCCGCCCCGATCGCTCGGGGCGGGCGCGGCTTCATCCGCGAGGACGCAGGATCACTGCATCATCTCGTAGGTGATCTTGCCCTCGGCGTTCTTCTTCCAGACGTACATCGTGTAGTCGGCGTCCTTGCGGTCGCCCTTCTCGTTGTACGCGAGGCCGCCGATGACGGTCTCGATGGTGTCGCCCTTGTGCAGCGCCTCGGCGACCGCCTGCGGGTCGGTCGAACCGGCCGCCTTGGCACCGGCCGCGACCACCTGGAGGGCGGCGTAGGAGTAGAGCGTGTAGGCCTCCGGCTCGAAGCCGGCGGCGCGGAACTTCTCGACCGCCGCGGCGGCGTTCGGGTTCTTGCGCGGGTCCGGGCCGAAGGTCATCAGGGTGCCCTCGACGGCCGGACCGCCGATGGCGGCGAACTCGTCGGAGGTGATGCCGTCACCCGACATGGCGGTGGCCTTGAGGCCGGCGTCCGCCGCCTGACGGATGATCAGGCCGCCCTCGGTGTGCAGGCCGCCCCAGTAGATGATCTCGACGCCGGCTTCCTTCATCTTGGAGATGAGGGCCGAGAAGTCCTTGTCGCCGATGTTGACGCCTTCGTACATCACCTCGGTGACGCCGGCGGCGTTCATCGCCTTCTTGGTCTCGTCGGCGAGGCCCTGGCCGTAGGGGGTCTTGTCGTGGAGGACGGCGACCTTCTTGTCCTTGAAGTTGGTCGCGATGTAGCCGCCCGCGACCGCGCCCTGCTGGTCGTCGCGACCGCAGGTGCGGAAGGTGTTCCACAGGCCGCGCTCGGTCAGCTTCGGGTTGGTGGCCGACGGGGTGATCACCATGATGCCGTTCTCGGCGTAGACGTCCGAGGCCGGGATGGTGACGCCCGAGTTGAAGTGGCCGATCACGAACTTGACGCCGTCGCCGACGAACTTGTTGGCCACCGACACGCCCTGCTTCGGGTCGGAGACGTCGTCGCCGTAGGTCAGGACGATCTTCTCGCCGTTGATGCCGCCGGCGGCGTTGATGTCGGCCGCGGCCTGCTCGGCGCCCTTCTGGAGCTGCGCGCCGAAGGCGGCGTTCGGGCCGGTGAGCGGGCCGGCGACGCCGACCAGGATGTCGGCCCAGGCCGCGCCCGAGAAGGCGAGGCCGGCGGCGAACACGACGCCGGTCAGAAGATGCTTCTTCATGTTATTCTCCCCTCGTTAGGTTCAAACCACGTACTTTGTCCGCGGCCCACCGAGGCCGCCGGACAATCCCTGCCGTATCACCTGCCCGAGACGGGGCAGGCGAACGAGAAGTTGCTTTGCGGACCGTCGCCGAGCGTGCGGATCGTCTCGACGGCGAAGTCGACGCTCGTGCGGATGCGCGCGCGGACGTTCCGCGACCCGACCTCGAGACCCACCGTCGAACGTGCCGGCTCCTTCGCCGAGGCATCATTCTTCGCCACAGGATTCTCCCTCGATCGACGTCCTCGAGAAGGGGTCCTCGGGGAACCCCAGGCCTCGGGTGACGTGCCGACGGGGAAGTTCCCCCATTTTTTCAGCGCTGTCACCCGGATTCGCGCGCCCGGCACCGGCCCATCCGGCGTGATGAGCGAAGTGCTTCAGGCCTTGGCGCGCCAGCCGAGGAAGCCGGCGCGCTCGTAGAGCCAGTAGTACTGCCGCACCATCATGCCCGTGCGGGTGTGGACGTAGCCTACGAAACCGATCGCCATCAGGACGATCGTGTCGACCGCGTAGTAGTGCAGCGACAGGAGCGTGCCGCCGAAGATCGAGAAATGGATGAAGCGCACGGCGACGCCGAGCACCATGAGGTAGAACACCAGCGCGCCGTAGGGCCGCCAGGTCGCGGCGCAGGCCCGGCCCGTCATCCACGCGCCGACGCCGCCGAGCACGAGGGTGATGAAGAAGAAGTAGAGGACCGAGCTTTCCTCGTAGATGATTCCCTGCACGGCTCGCCTCCTCAGTGCCGGCCGCCCTCGAGATACGCCGCGCGCACCTCGGGGTTCTCCAGGAGCTCGCGACCCGAGCCCGTCATGGTGATGACGCCGTTGACCATCACGTAGGCCCGGTGGGCGAGCTTCAGCGCGTGGTAGGCGTTCTGCTCGACCAGGAAGACCGTCAGGCCCTGGGTCCGGTTGAGCTCGCGGATGGCGTCGAAGATCTGCTTGACGATCAGCGGCGCGAGGCCGAGCGAGGGCTCGTCGAGCATCAGCAGCTTCGGCCGTGCCATCAGCGCGCGGGCGATCGCCAGCATCTGCTGCTCGCCGCCCGAGAGGGTGCCGCCGCGCTGGTGCAGCCGCTCCTTCAGGCGCGGGAACAGCACGAACATCTTCTCGGCGTCCTCGTCGAAATACTTCAGATTGTCGAGCGAGGCGCCCATCTGGAGATTTTCGAGCACGGTCATGCGCGGGAAGATGCGCCGGCCCTCCGGGCTCTGGGCGATCCGGAGCCGGGCGATCTCGTGCGGCGGCATCTTGGTGATGTCGCGGCCCTCGTAGAGGATCGCGCCCTCGCGGGCCCGGGGCGAGCCGAAGATGGTCATCATCAGCGTCGACTTGCCGGCGCCGTTGGCGCCGATCAGCGTGACGATCTCGCCGGGGTTGACGTCGACGTCGACGCCCTTCAGCGCGATGATGTTGCCGTAATAGGTCTTCACGCCGCGTACGGCGAGCAGCGGCGAGCCGTTCGTGGCCGTCATTGTCCGGTCTCTCCGGTCAGAACGTCGAGCTGGTGTTCGACCTTTTCGACCTCCTCGTCGTCGACGCCGAGATAGGCCGCGATCACGCGCGGGTCGGCCTTCACGTCGGCCGGCGTACCGTCGGAGATCTTGGTGCCGTATTCGAGCACGACCACGTGGTCGGAGATCTCCATCACCACGCTCATGTCGTGTTCGATCAGGAGGATCGAGACGCCCTCCTTCGCGCGGATGCCGAGCAGCAGCTCGTTGAGCTCGGCGGACTCGCGCGGGTTGAGGCCCGCGGCGGGCTCGTCGAGGCAGAGCAGCTCCGGACCCGTGCACATGGCGCGGGCGATCTCGAGCCGGCGCTGGGCCCCGTAGGGCAGGTCGCCGGCGGGGTCGTCGGCGCGGGCGGTGAGACCGGTCTTGTCGAGCCAGTAGCGCGCCCGGTCGATCGCCTCGCGCTCCTTGACCTTGTAGCCGCCGATCCCGAGCACGCCGAGGATCGTCATGCCCGACGCCATCATCAGCGGGTTGTGCTGGGCGACGAGCAGGTTCTCGAGCAGCGTCATGCCGCCGAACAGGCGGATGTTCTGGAAGGTGCGCGCCACCTTGGCGATCTGGCTGACCTTGAAGTCGGCCATGCGCTCCAGGAGGTGGGTGTCGCCGCCCTTCTGCTTCAGCGCCAGCATGCCGGTGGTCGGCTTGTAGAAGCCGGTGATGCAGTTGAACACCGTCGTCTTGCCGGCGCCGTTCGGACCGATCAGGGCGGTGACGTCGCCGCGGCCGACCTTGAACGACAGGTCGTTGACCGCGACGAGTCCGCCGAAGCGCATCGTCAGGTGCTCGACGGCGAGGATGGGATCGCTGTCCCAGCGGTTCGCAGTGGTCATGGTCAGCCGTGGCCTTCCTTCACGAGATCGCCCGAGATCGTCTTCCGCTCGAACAGGAAGGCGGTCGGCTCGCGCGCCGAGACGAAGCCGCGCGGCTTCCACACCATGATCACCACCATGGCGAGGCCGAACAGCAGCATGCGGAACTGGTCGGGGTTGAAGTCCTGGCCGAACACCGCCTTCAGGAAGGCGAGCTCGCGCAGGAGCTCGGTGCCGCCGATCATCACCGCCGCGGCCACCGCGACGCCGATCATCGAGCCCATGCCGCCGAGCACGACGATCGCCACGATCACCGCCGATTCCATGAACACGAAGGATTCGGGCGAGACGAAGCCCTGGCGCGCCGCGAAGAACGAGCCGGCGAAGCCCGCGAACATCGCGCCGGTGGCGAAGGCCGTCAGCTTGGTGTTGGTGGTGTTGATGCCGAGCGAGCGGCAGGCGACCTCGTCCTCGCGCAGCGCTTCCCAGGCCCGGCCGATCGGCAGGCGGCGCAGTCTCAGCGTCACGTAGGCGGTGAGGAGGGCGAGCAGCAGGATCAGGTAGTAGAGGAAGATCTTGTAATAGGCCGAAGAGATCGGCAGGTCGAACATCTTGGCGAAGCCGCCCGGGGAGGCGTCGAACGGGATGCCGAACAGCGTCACCTTCGGGATCGACGAGATGCCGGCCGAGCCGCCGGAGAAGTCCTTCCAGTTGATCAGGACGAGGCGGATGATCTCGCCGAAGGCGAGCGTCACGATGGCGAGGTAGTCGCCCCGGAGCCGCAGCACCGGAAAGCCGAGGATCACGCCCCACAGCGCCGCCAGGATGCCCGCCACCGGCAGGAGCACCCAGAAGCTGAGGCCGAAGGTCGTGGCCAGCAGGGTGTAGGAATAGGCGCCGACGGCGTAGAAGGCGACGTAGCCGAGGTCGAGCAGGCCGGCGAGGCCGATCACGATGTTGAGGCCCCAGCCGAGCATCACGTAGATCAGGATCTGAACGCCGAAGTTGTCGACCCACTTGATCGAGCCCTGGATGCCGAACAGGGCGAGCACGATCGCGGGATAGAGGAACAGGAACACGAGGCCGCCGCGCGACACCCGCTTCTTGCGCGCCGCCTTGGCGAGGATCGCCGCCTCGTCCATCGGCGCGGCCGGCCGGCCCATCCAGCGGATCGCCGCCTCGAGGATGGCGGTGACCAGCACGGCGAAGCCGAGCACGGTCGGCAGCCGCTCGATCGCGCCGGGGATCTCGTAGATCAGCGCATAGAGGACGAAGGTGGTGGCGAGCACGATCAGGAAGATCGGCAGCGCGCGCCGCGCCGTCTCGCCGAGGCCCGGACGCGCGCGGTCGAGCTTGCCGGCGGCGAGGCGCGGATAGACGAAGGCCTGCAGGACGAACCGGCCGACCATCACGATCGCGACGATCACGAAGGCGGACAGCCAGCGGTTCTCGACGATGAGCTGGTTGTCCATGTTCTGCTCAGTCTTCAGGCCCACCAGGGATCCGAAGATGCCGAGCGCGATGATGCCGGCGATCACCGCGTCCTTGCCCGCGCGGGCGAAGTCCGGAGCGGCGACCGGCTGCTTTGAGCTGTCGGTCATGGAACTCAAACCTTCTCGACTTCCGGACGGCCGAGGATGCCCTGCGGCATGAAGATGAGGACGACGACGAGGATCGAGAACGCGGCGACGTTCTTGTAGTCGGCCGACACGTACTGGCCCCACAGCGTCTCGATGATGCCGATCAGGAGCCCGCCGAGCACGGCGCCCGGCAGCGAGCCGATGCCGCCGAGCACCGCCGCCGTGAAGGCCATGATGCCGGGCGTGAAGCCGTCGGCGAAATGCACGACGCCGTAGTACATCAGGAACAGCGTGCCGGCGACGGCCGCGAGCGCGGCGCCCATCACGAAGGTCAGCGAGATCGTGCGGTCGACGTTGACGCCGAGCAGGCCGGCCATCTTGCGGTCCTGCTCGCAGGCGCGCTGGGCACGCCCGAGCGGCGTCTTCTGCACCACGTACCAGAAGGCGGCGAGCAGCACGGCCGTGACCACGATGATGATCAGCTGCTTCAGCGAGATCGTCACCGGATAGCCGCCGGCGTCCCAGAGCGTGAAGCTCTGCTGCACCATCGGCGGGATCGGCTTGTTGCGCGGGCCCTGGGCGACCTGCACGAAGTTGGACAGCAGGATCGACATGCCGATCGCCGAGATCAGCGGCGCGAGGCGGAAGGATCCGCGCAGCGGCCGGTAGGCGACGCGCTCGATCGTCCAGTTCAGCAGCCCCGACAGCACCATCGCGATCACCATCACGAGGAGCAGCGCCAGCGCCACCGAGGAGATGCCGATCCAGGTGGTCAGCACCAGATAGAAGATCAGGGCGAGGAAGGCCGACACCATGAACACGTCGCCATGGGCGAAGTTCACCATGCCGATGATGCCGAACACCATCGTGTAGCCGATGGCGATCAGGCCGTAGAGGGATCCGATCGTGATCCCGTTGATCAGCTGTTGGACGAAAACTTCCATATGCGGGTGGCCCCCTGAAGCCGTGCGGCCGGCCGTCGTTCTTATTGATCGCACCATTCATGCGCGTGATGAATCCATTAGCAGGCCACATGGATCGACACAACGCACTCCGCAGCATTCCCCTGCTTTGTCCAATGGTTTGGTGATAGTCGCCATAATGAAAGGGATTTCAGCGATTGTCGCTGAAATGGCGGATTGATGACGGTCGATTCACGTCGGGATGCCCTGTCCCGGTCGCATTTCCGCTATGCGTTTTCGGACTGGCGCATGCAAGGATTTTGCCGTCGCGTCGTTCGCGCACTAGATCTTTCGCCGCAGCGGCCCGATCCGCCGCAACGGGGCGTCAACGGTCGCGTGCGATGATCGATGCCGGAAGGGGTGGCGACGAGGTGGACATGACGGCGATGCGGTGGATCCGACCCGAGGACATCGTGGCGGCGACGGACGCCGCGGGGCTGCCGCCCGTCGGCGGCCAGGCCTTCCGCGACTGCATCGCGCGCGTGCCCTCCGGCGTGAACATCGTCACCACGGCCGGCGTCGCCGGCACGTCGGGCTTCACCGCCACCGCGGTCGCATCGGTCTCGGACGACCCGCCGATGGTGCTGGTCTGCCTCAACCGGCGCAGTTCGCAGAACGAGACCTTGAAGGCCAACGGCCGCTTCGCGGTCAACCTGCTGCCGGCCGGCGCCCAGCCGCTCGCCGACGCCTTCGCCGGCCGCACCGGCCTTTCCGGCGAGGCGCGCTTTTCCCACGGCACCTGGACGACGCTCGCGACCGGCGCTCCGGTGCTGGTCGGCTCTGTCACCAGCCTCGACTGCGTGCTCGCCGCGCTCGAGGAGGTCGGCACCCACACCGTCTTCTTCGGCACCGTCGTCGGCTGCAGCCTGACCCCGGTCTCCACCGCGGGCGGGCCGGAGATCCTGGTCTACCACGACCGCCACTACGCCGAGGTCTGAAGCCCCGGCCGACGCTCTCCCGCGGCACCCCGGCGGACCGGGGCACCGCGGGCGTGGTTTCATTGCGCCGGCTTGATCGAGCCGAGGATCGCGGCGATCTCGGCGCCGTGGGCGTCCTGGTCGCCCTTGGAGCCCCAGTAGGTCAGCACCAGCAGCTTGCCTTCCTTCGGGCTGGTGAATGCGAGGCCGATCGTCACCGGACCGTCCTTGTCGGTGCCCTCCCACTCGATCGTGGAGGCCTTCAGGCCGTTGAATTCGGCCGTGCCCTCCTTCTGGGTCGCGGTGTCGACGGTCACGCCGGCGCCGCCGAGGTAGGTGATCGCGTCGGTCACCACCTCTTCGACGTTCTCGGCGTCGGCGACGTCGATGGCGAGATAGACCGCCTCGTCCGCCGAGGTGGCGTCGATGCCGCTCTCGGTCTCCTTGGGGCCCCAGTCGTCGGGAATCGTGATCGCGGCGACCGGATCGTCGCTCGGGAAGTTCAGGGTGGCGGCCTCGGCCGCGAGGCCGACGAGGGCCGTGGCGGCGAAGGCGGCGGCGGCGACGATACGCTTCATCGTTGGATCTCTCCCCCAGGGCTGTCCGGGCTCCGGCGACGGTCGCTCGACCCGCTCGCTCCCACGGGGCTCCGGACAAGGCCGAGCATAGGCTGGCGATTGTTGCGAATCTCCGGCGCAATGACCTGACGATTAGCTGCTTTGTTTCCTCGAATCGCCCGGGATCGCGGGTGGCGGGCCGCCGCCCGGACGCGATCGCCCGGGACTCCCCCGGCGATCGCGGCGACGCCGCGGCGGACGGCGGCGGCAGGCCGAGGAGGCTCGCGCGCCGGACCGCCCTGGTGCACCCTCTTCCGCGACGCGCCCCACAGGAGCACCGACGCCATGCGGACCGGCCCGCGCAACCTGATCACCGACGTCGACGGTCTTTCCGTCGGCAACGCCGCCGACGGCGCCCTGCGCACCGGTGCCACCGTCCTCGTCGCCGACGCCCCCGCGGTCGCCTCGGTGGCGGTGATGGGCGGCGCGCCCGGCACCCGCGAGACCGACCTGCTCGCCCCCGAGCAGACCGTGCGCGGCGTCGACGCCCTGGTGCTCTCCGGCGGGTCCGCCTACGGCCTCGACGCCGCCGCCGGCGTCGTCGCCGGCCTCGCCGCGGCCGGACGCGGCTTCCCGGTCGGCGCCGTCCGCGTCCCGATCGTGCCGGCGGCGATCCTGTTCGACATCGGCGCCATGGCGGGCGCACCTTTCCTTGCCGGCGCGGCCGACCCGCCCTGGCGCGCCCTCGGCCGCGCCGCGCTCGAGGTCGCCGGCGCCGACTTCGCGCTCGGCAGCGTCGGCGCCGGCACCGGCGCCACCACCGCGGGCCTGCGCGGCGGGCTCGGCTCGGCCTCGACCCGCCTCGACGACGGCATCACCGTCGGCGCCCTCGTCGCCGTCAACGCGGTCGGATCGGTCACCATGGCCGACGGCCCGCATTTCTGGGCCGCGCCCTTCGAGATCGACGGCGAGTTCGGCGGCCTCGGCCCGCCGCCGTCCCTGCCCGCGGGCGTGTCCTCCGTGCGGGTGAAGTCGGTCGACGCCCCGCTCGCCGCCACCACGATCGCGATCGTCGCCACCGACGCCGACCTCAGCAAGGCCGAGGCGAAGCGCCTCGCCGTCGCCGCCCACGACGGCCTCGCCCGGGCGATCTGGCCGGCGCACACGCCCTTCGACGGCGACCTCGTGTTCGCCGTCTCGACCGGCCGCCGTCCGCTCGCCGATCGGGGGCGCGATCTCCTGGTGCTCTCGGCCGTCGCCGCGGCGACGCTGGCGCGCGCCGTCGCCCGCGGTGTCCACGCCGCCGCACCGGCCGACGGCGCCGGCCCGCCGTGCTGGCGCGAGCGCTTCGGAGGGCGCGGGGCGACGATCCGGTAAGGTGCACGCAAGCCGGTCCGTGCTAGAAGCCCGGTCCATGACCGCGTCCACCGCCCGCACCGGCCTCGTCCCCGCCCTCGGCGCCGCCTTCGGCCGCGCCCGCGGCGTGCTGCCGCTCGCGCTCGCTTTCGCTCCGGTGCACGCCGTCCTGATCGCCGCCGTGGTCGCGGTCTCGATCCTGTGGCGCGAGATCGGCTGGACGCACCGTTCGCTCGTGGTGCTCGCCACCTTCGCCGCCGGCGGCGCGCTCGCCGGCCTCCTCGCCGTGCCCACAGCGGCCTTTGTCGCCGGCCACCGGCCGCGCTCGGCGCGCTTCGCGGCGATGTTCGTGGCCCTCACCGGCTTCACCGCCTGTTCGGTGCTCCTGATCTTCCTGATCGACTTCCGCCTGCTCGACGCCGACTTCTGGAGCGACTTCCCGCATCCGTTCTGGCTGGTCGAGCTCGCCTTCACGGTCGCGACCGCCGCCTACACGCTGACCGCCTCGGGCCTGCCGCTGCTCTTGCCGCACGGGCTCCTGCTGCTGTTCGGGGCGGCCTGGTGGTTCGCGCGCCGTCCGCGCGGTTGAGCCGCCCTCCCCGCTCTGCTACACCGCGCGGCATTCCCGCCCCCGCCGAGCCCCGAGGCCGCCGATGATCCCGCGCTACTCCCGCCCCGAGATGACCGCCATCTGGAGCCAGGAGACCAAGTTCCGGATCTGGTTCGAGATCGAGGCCCACGCCACCGACGCCCTCGCCGAGCTCGGCGTCGTGCCGGCCGAGGCGGCGCGCACCGTCTGGGAGAAGGGCGGCCCGGCCGTGTTCGACGTCGAGCGCATCGACGAGATCGAGCGCGTCACCAAGCACGACGTCATCGCCTTCCTGACCCATCTCTCCGAGATCGTCGGGCCGGAGGCGCGCTTCGTCCACCAGGGCATGACCTCGTCGGACGTGCTCGACACCTGCTTCAACGTCCAGCTCGTGCGCGCCACCGACCTCCTGCTGAAGGACATGGACGGCCTGCTCGCCGCGATCGAGCGCCGCGCCTTCGAGTACAAGGACAGCGTCTGCATCGGCCGCAGCCACGGCATCCACGCAGAGCCGGTCACCTTCGGCCTCAAGATGGCCGAGGCCTACGCCGAGTTCGCCCGCTGCCGCACCCGCCTCGTCCACGCCCGCGACGAGATCGCCACCTGCGCCATCTCCGGCGCCGTCGGCACCTTCGCCAACATCGATCCCCGGGTCGAGGAGCACGTGGCGGAAAAGCTCGGCCTGAAGCCCGAGCCGGTCTCGACCCAGGTGATCCCGCGCGACCGCCACGCCATGTACTTCGCCACGCTCGGCGTGATCGCCTCGTCGGTGGAGCGGCTGGCGATCGAGATCCGCCATCTCCAGCGCACCGAGGTTCTCGAGGCCGAGGAGTATTTCTCGCCCGGCCAGAAGGGCTCGTCGGCGATGCCGCACAAGCGCAACCCGGTGCTGACCGAGAACCTCACCGGCCTCGCCCGCATGGTGCGCGCCTTCGCCTTCCCGGCGATGGAGAACGTCGCGCTCTGGCACGAGCGCGACATCTCGCACTCCTCGGTCGAGCGCATGATCGGCCCGGACGCCACCGTCACCCTCGACTTCGCCCTCGCCCGCCTCACCGGCGTCGTCGACAAGCTGCTGGTCTATCCGGAGCGCATGGTCGCCAACATGGACCGGCTCGGCGGCCTCGTGCACTCCCAGCGCATCCTGCTGGCGCTGACCCAGCGCGGCGTCTCGCGCGAGGACGCCTACCGCCTCGTCCAGCGCAACGCCATGAAGGTGTGGGACAGCTACCAGCGCGCCGGCGCCGCCGACGTCGACTTCCTGACCGAGCTGCTCGCCGACGAGGAGGTCCGCGCCGCCCTCTCCGAGGAGGAGATCCGCGAGAAGTTCGACCTCGGCTACCACACCAAGCACGTCGACACGATCTTCCGCCGCGTCTTCGGCCGCAGCTGAGAGCGGGTTCGCGAAGTCCCGACCTGTTCGAGGGCGGGACACGCGGTGACGCCTGCGACGCGACCCTAGTCCTCGCAGAGGTCGTTCCAGGCCCTTGCGCAGGCATCGACGATCGCCGGCACGTCGGCGAAGACGCGGCGAGAGAGGTATCGTTCCTCCAGGTGGAGCCGGATGCGCTCGGCCGGGTTCAATCCCCGGGCGAATTATGGCAGGCGGGAGCAGCAGGGCGAATGGGCCGCCCAGCGCGCCGGCTACCCGCTATGCGACACTTGATAACCCCAACGCACTCGGGAATGATCCTTTTGTCGGCCTGCTGGACATCGCGGCCCGACGCGCGCCGGCCCAGCGTCGACCGACGGTGACCATAAAACCAACTGTATCGCGCTCTGGGATAAATCATTGTTATCAGGAGCTGTCACGTGAATAAACTGGACATTATCGTATCGCCAGATGAAGTCGATGCGATGTTTAGAACTATACTTGGACGGCCAGCTGGGAACGCCGAATTTTGCAAAAAATTGTCGGCTGACAAAGTAACTATTAATCAGCTAGTTGGTATGATACTGAAATCGAAAGAATTTCGATCGCGTTTTGAAGCTGACGTATCCGCAAGGCAGAAGGAAGTTGTTTTTAATTTCGACTATAGGATACCGACCGACTTATCTGTCAATGACGTCAGCATCGACAGAGTGGCAATCATAGGATCATGTTTGTCCGATTTTTGGCGGAGGGAAATTGGCGCACTCAAGCGACCGTTCGAGTGCGATATGTATTACGTTGGGCAGCTACCGAAACAGCCGAACCGCCCAATCTCTGAATACGATTTTCAGATTGTTCAAATACCGCTACGCGCGCTGATTCCAGACGCCAGCTTTGCAAAACTCGGTCAATTCGACAGCAAAGGTCACAGCGATCTATTTAAACATTCGTCCTCGACCCTTATTCGATACCTCGACAATTCAATGAGGTGGAACAAAGCACATGGCATACTGTCGTTCGTTATGACATTGCCTGTGCCACAACAAAATCTGGTCGGCCGAACGCAGCCTCGCTTCGAGCTAAGTAATCCCGCCTTCTTCATTGAGAAACTCAACGAAGTCATCTGTCAGGAGATTTCCAAGTATCAGAATTGTTACGTGATTGATTTCAATGAAATTTTATCCAGTTACGGCAAGAAATTCATTGTCGAAGATGTGATTGCCCAGTTCAATCACGGCTCAATTATAAACAACTATGATAAGCAATTTGACAAAAATCGAATTGAGCCGGCCACTCCGGCGACAACAATGTACTATACGGCTACAAAAGAAATCATATTGGCTACGTGGCATGAGATTATATCATTGTACAGAATGGTTCGAGGGGTTGATGCAGTAAAGGCTGTTGTAATAGATCTCGACGACACTTTGTGGCGCGGTATCGTCGCGGAACTACACCCCGATGAGATGCCGACTTCAGAGGGTTGGCCCAAAGGCTTTTGGGAGGCCCTTCTTATTTTGAAGCGGCGCGGCATCATGCTTGCCATAATCAGCAAAAACGAAGAAAAACGGGTTCTGGAGTGCTGGGATTCTATTCTGAAAGGTCAACTGAAGATTGACGATTTTGCAGTTCACAAGATAAATTGGGCGCCAAAATCAGACAACATGAGAGAGATTCTCAATGCTCTCAATATTTTGCCGAACAGTGTTGTTTATATCGACGACAATCCAATTCAAAGAGCTGAAATCAAAGCGGCGTTTCCTGACATCAGGGTCCTAGGGGGAACACCTGCTCGATGGAGGCACATTCTCCTGCATTCGAGCGAAACACAATTCACAACCATTACACAAGAATCCACCAAGAAAACTGAAATGATAAAAGCACAAATTCAGCGTGAACAGGACAGAATGGAGATAAGCAGCGATGATTTCCTGGCCTCGCTGAACGTACAAGTTAAAGTCTCTGAAATCAGAGACACCAAGCACAGCAATTTTTCGCGCTCACTGGAACTTGTAAACAAGACAAATCAATACAACACAACGGGAAGACGATGGTCGTTCGAGGAAGTATCGAATAGTATCAATGAGGGTATGAGGATTTTTACATTTGATGTAGAGGATAAATATACACAGTACGGAGTCGTTGGGGTTGTATTTGTTCTAGGTGATACAATTGAACAGTTGGTTATGAGTTGTCGCGTGATGGGAATGGGAATAGAAGACACCATGGTTTCACATACTGCGCGTATAATAGTGTCCGAAAGCATGAATAATGGAGCCAAAGGCAGAATTGTAGAAACGGACCGTAATTCTCCCTGTCGAGACATATTCCTCAAGAATGGCTTTTCCTTCGAAGCGGGGGTTTGGACGGCCCCGTCGGATACGACGACATCGGTTCCATCTCATGTGACATTGGTGGTCTCTTGAAATCCGTGGACGCGTCCCCGGTTGCCCATCGAGTCGATCGGAGGCCCCCCCTCGGTAGCTCTGGCCACGAACCTTTCGGTTTCGTCTTGGGTTGATCGGATCGAGCCAGCCTGCCGGAGCAACCTGTCGCCCCCTGTGTCTCGAGCACCCGAGAGACACTTCCTCCGGCGGTAGATGATGGTTGCCTCGTCGGGAGTCCGCCTCGCCGGGCGCCAGAACAGCGATCGGCAGGCATCGGGGCGGCTCGACCGTGTGACATCAACCTCGTGATGCTCGGACCTGTTCGAGGGCGGAACACGCGGTGAGGCTTGCGACGCGACCGTTGTCCTCGAAGGGGTCGTTCCCCGCCCTTGCGCAGGCAACGACGATCGCGGGGACGTCGGCGAAGACGCGGTGGAAGAGGTCGCGTTCCTTCAGATGGCGCCGGATGGCCGAACCTACCCGCCGCCGCACAGGGTCTCGCACGGCACGCCGTCGTGGTCGCCGTCGAGGCGGCCGTCGCCGCAGACCTCGAGCCGGTAGCGCGCCTCGGCGCAGCTCGACATCTGCTTGCAGGTCTTGCGCGGCGTGCAAGAATACGCCTGTGCCAGCACCGTTCCAGCGGCGACGCAGGCCGGCGCCTCCGGCGCCGCGCCGCCGTCGGCGCAGTCCGGAGCCGGCGCTCCGCCCGCCGTGAGCGCGGCGGCGACCAGGAGGATCGAGGCGAACGGGAACGGGGACATCGACGCGGCTCGGGCGCACGGGGCCTCCGGCCACCATCGGCGCACGCGATACCCGCATCAACCGACGCACTGCAATCCTAGATACATGATCCGGCCTTGCGCGGTGGTACCAGCCCTCACCGCGCCGCCAGCGTTCCCGCGATCCCGACCCCGGCCATCGCCGCCACCGCCCACGGCACCCCGCCCCAGCCGACCGTCTCCACGGTCGCGGCCAGGATCGGTGCGCCGGTGAGCGAGCCGACGTTGCCGAACTGCACGATCAGGCCGGACATCAGCGCGACGTCGCCGCCGGTCGAGCGCCGCGGCAGGCTGGCGAAGATCACCGAGCCGACCACGCCGCCGGCGGTGAAGAACACGGCGCCGACCGGCCCGAGCAGCCAGGGATCGGAGAGGCCCGCGAAAGCCGCCCCACCCGACAGCGCCATCACCGCGAAGGCGACCGCGGTCGCCGGCGCGTCGGCCGCGCCGACCCGCTGCATCACCCCGGCGAGCAGCGTGCCGAGGACGGCGAAGGGCGCGGTCGCCGACAGCACCAGGCCCGCCGTGGCCGGGGAGAGTCCTCCGACCTCGATCAGGTGGGTCGGCAAGAGCGCGATCAGGCCGACCTGGAGCGCCGCGAAGGCCATGAAGGCGACGCCGAGGCCGAGCGAGCGTGCCGAGCGGTAGAGCGACAGGTGCACCGCCGGTGCCGCCGCGGCGATTTCGCCGAGCCGGCGCCCGATGCCGCGGCCGACCGGCGGGTCGCGCGGGGCGACCGCGGCCACCACGGCCGCCACCGCCACCAGCGACGCCGCCGAGATCAGGAACATCGTCCGCCAGCCCCAGGCCGCGGTCGCGGCCGGGCCGGTCATGGCCATGATCGACACCGACACCGGCACGAAGGCGCCCCAGATCGCCAGCGCCGTGCCGCGGTCGCGCGGCGCGGCCGCCGCCGCCATCGCCGTCGGCGCCGCGGTGCAGATCAGGAGATAGCCGAGGCCCTCGACGATGCGCGCGGCGAGGAACGGCCCGGGCGCGGCGATCAGGGCCGTCGCGACGCCCGCGATCGCCCCGAGCAGCAGCGCCGCCACCAGCGTCCGCGCCGCCCCGAACACCCCGACGATCCGCCCGGCGACGACGCCGAACAGCGCGCCCGTCAGCGACACCGCCGTCGTCGTCCAGCTCGCCGCGACGAGGTCGAGCCCGATGTCGCGCTGCACCTCGACCAGCGCGACGCTCATCTTCGCCGTCTGGAACATGCCCGCGACGCCCGCCGCGAAGCCCAGCGCCACCATCCCCCAGCGGGTGCGCTCGGCCGAGGTGTCGATGGCGGTCATGGTGCTCTCCGGGATCGGGACGCCCTTCTACCGGATCCCCGGCCCTGGGCGCCAATTCCGAATGCTGATGGATCGGGACGGCGCGGCGGATCGGTGCCACGCCGGTCCATGGACGATCGCGGGCGGCACGACCGGACGCCACATTATCGGGGCCGGACACCTTTTTGGTGTAGCTGAAGCAGAGGCAAGGGCATATGATATTATGAATACCTGCTCGTCGCATCCGCGATCCCCGGCCCGGAAGCCCGCGGCGCCCCGACCCGGGTCGGCCCGTCGCAGGCTGGGAGTACCCGAGGGACGACGGCTGCGGCACCCGCGACCTCGACAGCCCCTTGTTGGGCTGGCGCCTTCGAGGCTGGACCGAGAGGTGACGTCGTGACAGCGAGAAACGCATCCTGGCGGGGATGGGTGAAACTGGCGCTCGGCGCCGCGGTGCTGATCGCGGGTACGTCGGCCGCCCAGGCCCGAACCCAGTTGTTCGCGGCCCGCAACGACGCCTTCGCCACGCCCCAGGAGTTGACCCCGGGGCCGCTGCTGAAGCCCGGCACGATCGACTACGCCTCGCGGGAACTCGGCGAGCCCCGGGTCTACCAGGACGGCAGCATGCGCCGGACGGTGTGGTACCGTTACACGGCCCGCGCGACGGGCCGGGCGGTGGTGATGATCTCCAGCGGTGTCGAGCGCACCGCCGCCTTCCAGGTGGCGGTCTACACCGGCACGCGACTTGCGAGCCTGAACCGCCTCGGCCGGGCGCGCGCCGAAGGCACCGCGGAGGCGCCGGCGGCCGCGGTGTCGTTCCCGACCACCGCCGGGCAGGCCTACATGGTCCAGGTCGACGGGGTGCGGACCGAGGCGGAGTTCTACGGCGACTTCCTCGTCGGGGTGCAGCAGGTCGGCACGCGCGGCGGTCTGGCCATGTTCCGCACCCGCCCGCTGTTCGTGGAGGAGGTGTGCTGCGACACCGCTCGCGTCTCCTACGTCGCCAACGGCTTTCCCGTCGCTGTGAAGCTGACGGCCGGCCTCGGCGACCTCACCGGCAAGCTGACGCTCACCTCCACCGACGACGATCTCGGGGTCGGCCAGGTGTCGATCGTCGCCCTCGCCAACGCGAAACCGAACTTCGCCGCCGGCACGGTGACGACCGGACGGCTCGACGTCGTCGCCGGACGAAGCCCCGCAGGGGACGTGCTCGGCCGGGCGTCGGCTCCGGTCACCGTGATCACGCCCGAACGCAAGTTGCATCCGATCGTCGGCATCAACTACCGTGACAGCGGCTTCAGCGTCCGCAAGAACGGCCTCGCCTCGACGCTCGCCGTGATCCGGAACACGTCCGGCGTCGATGCCGTCGGCTGTCGCTTCGAGCCGAAGACCGACAAGATCGCGACCACCTACGACCTCGAGGCGCGGGAGATCCTGAAAGATGGCGCGTTCGGCCCGAACAATCGGGTGTTCGACCTGAAGACCGGGGAAACGCGACACTTCCGGATCTCGCACCGCCCGACCGCCTGGGATCATTCGGAGTTGTACTTCATATGCGCAAACAAGGCGATGGACTTCGAGCGCTTCCATGCCTCGTCACTCGGCAATCAAGTCATATTGTGGAAACAGGCACGCGTAAAAATAAGAATGGACTCCGACACTGAATTTGATGAGTACTTCATGGATCAACAGGAGGAACGCACGATTCACCTCGATATCACCAATATTGGGGAGTATTCAGGAATATTCACACTGTCGATCCACGATGACTACACTCCAGGCAAAGCGATTCTCTCTGGAGTCTGTGTCGCCGAAGGCCGCAACGATTGCGAACCCGTGTCCGGTCCCCGCGAACTGGACTTTGACCTCGCGGTCGGCGAGACGCGGCGGGTGACGGCGACCGTGCGACGCGGGTTCGGAGAGGGTGGCCGCATCGTCTTCTCGGCATACACGAGTTACGCGCCACCAACGAAACTGGTGTCGGCCGGGAATGTCGCCGTCCTTTTGGTCCCGAAGTAGCGCCGGGACCGCCGTCGAAATGTCCCGACCTCCGACCGACTTGGCCATGGCCACCCGCCCACTTCGACCACGGCGACGGATCGGTGCCGGATCCGAGCGCCACGGCCGCGTGTCACATTTCAACGGCCGGAGACCCGGTCGGTGCAACCGTGGCAGCGGTGAAAACATGCGGTTCTTGAATTCTTTCTCGTCGCAGCCGCGATCCCCTGCTCGGATGCCCGCACCGCCCCGACCTTCGGTCGGCCCGTCGCGGGCGGGAAGCACCCGAGGGACGCCGGCTTGCGGGACCCCGCGACCTCGAACGCCCCGTCCGGCCGGGTCTTCGAGGCTGGACCGAAAGGTGACATCGTGACCGCGAAAAGAACTTCCTGGCGTGGGTGGCTGAAACTGGCGCTTGGCGCCGCCGTGGTGATCGCGGCAACGGCCGCCGCCCAGGCCCGGTCCCAGTTGCTCGCGGCCCCCAACGACGCCTTCGCCACCCCGCAGGCGTTGACCTCGGGGCCGATGTTGAAGCCGGGCACCATCATCTACGCCTCGCGGGAACTCGGCGAACCCCGGGTCTACCCCGACGGCGGCATGCGCCGGACGGTTTGGTACCGCTACGCCGCCTCCTCGACCGGGCGTGCGGTACTGATGATCACCGGCGGCTTCACGCGGCCCGCTCCGTTCCAGGTGGCGATCTACACCGGCTCCAGGCTGGCGACCCTGAGCCGCGTCGCCCGGGTGCGCGCCAAGGCATCGGCGGAGGACCCCGCCGCCGCGGTGTCCTTCCCGACGACCGCGGGGCGGATCTACCTCGTCCAGGTCGACGGCGTGGTCGACGAGCGGACGTTCTACGGCGACTTCCTCATCGGCCTGCAGCAGGTCGGCGAACGCGGCGGTCTGGCGATGTTCCGCACCCGCCCGCTCTTCGTGGAGGAGGATGCGTGCTGCGACAGCGATCGCATCTCCTACGTCGCCAACGGGTTTCCGGTCGCGGTGAAGCTGGCGGCCGACCTCGGCAGCCTGACCGGCAAGCTGGCGCTCACTTCCACGGAAGACGTGCTGGCGGCCGGGCAGGTGTCGAAAGTCACGCTCGCCGATGCCGATCCGAACTTTGCCGCCGGCACCGTCACGACCGGACGATTGACGGTCGTCGCCGGACGGGGGCCCGCCGGGGACGTGCTCGGCAGGGCGTCCGCTCCGGTCACCGTGATCACCCCCGAGTACGAGCGGCATCCGGTCGTCGACGTCTACCATCTCGACACCAACTTCCGCGTCCGCGTGAACGCTCGCGCGTCGACCCGGACCAAGATCCGGAACACCTCCGACGTCGATGCCGTCGGATGCCGCTTCGAGCCGGACAAGCAGAGCGATTGGAGCGCCTACGACCTCCAGGCGCACGAGATCTTGCCGGGCGGCAAGACCGGAGCGGGCAATCCCGTATTCGACCTGAAAGCGGGAGAAACAAAGAACTTCGCGGTATCCTACCGTCCGCTGTACTGGGACATAGCTCATATATTCCTATATTGTGCAAATAAAGACATGAAGGTGAAGAACACGGTCAACGATACGTTTCGCGCCTGGGCAGATCTCGGAATTCCGGCCTTTGTCGAGCTGAGGCCGGATGCCGACACCGAGTTCGGCGAACTCAGGATGGGAAAATTCGAGACGCGGCTCGTCCATGTCGACGTGACGAACAGAGGCGAGTATTCCGGCGACTTCAAGATGGAGATCCAGGACGATCGCTATCACGACAGAGCGGTCGTGACCGGGCTCTGCGTCGCGGAAGGCGTCGGCGACTGCAAGCTCACGTCCGCCAGGACCTACCTGATCTTCGACCTCGCCGTCGGCGAGACTCGCCGGGTGACGGCCGCGGTTCGCCACGGCGGCGGAGCGGGCGGCGAGATCGTCGTGAGAATGGCCGTGAAGGACGATTCTCCGACCGGCCTCTCCACCATGGGGATGACCGGCATCCAGGTCGTTCCGAAATAGATCCGGCGCCGAACACGTGACGGTCCGATCCGGGACCGTCACGAGACCGGAGCGCCGGCGGCGTGGCTCGCCATCGGGATCGCCTGCTCGCGCCGCGCCCTCGCGCCCGCCTCGCTCCTTCACCCGGGGAACATCTGCACGCCGAGCGGCCGCAGCACGCCGTCGACGATGCCGAGGCAGGACATGCTCTCCATGCCCTGGACGTAACAGAACACCGGGCCGTCGGCCTTGCGGATCGCCTCGTAGGCGTCGCGGTCGATGCCCTCCTCGGCCATGAACGGGAAGTCACCCTCGGTGGCGTCGGCGCCCTTCGGCCACTTCGGCAATTCGTGGGCGCGCTGGTAGGCGCTCTTGGCCGGATCCGCCCATTCGGCGAGTGCGGACTTCATTTCGTCGGCGCCGGCGCGGCCCGCCAGCGTCGCGACGTATCCCGCCGGCAGCGCCTCCTGGTGGACGATGTCGCCGGTCGGATCGCGCAGCACGATCACCGCCACCGCGCGGTCGCAGGTCGGCCCGCGCGTGAAGGCCTCGGCCGTGAAGTCGCCGGTCTCGCCGGTCTGCCAGGTACCCTGGAACTCCGCCTCGCACCCGGCCGCCGCCGTCAGCGTCGACGCCGCCAGCGCCATCCCCGCCACGACCCACATCGCGAAAAGCTTCATCGCCCGCCCTCCGTCGTCCCGCACCGTCGCGCTGCGTCGGCTACCGCGGCCAGACGCCGGCCGGAACCTCGGCGATCCGTCGCGCGCCGACAAGCCACCGAACGTCCGGGGCACCCCCGATTGCGCCGCCGCGTCCGCCGCGCGCGCCGCCCTCAGGCCGGCACGGTCGCCGCCGCGGCGAAGCTCTCCGCGGCCGGGAAGCCGAAGCGGGCGAGGAAGGCCGTCTCCGGCAGCCGGCCGGTGGCGAAGAAGCGGTTCGGACCGGTCGAATCGCCTGCGGCCCAGCCCTGCGCGGCCTCGGCGGTCACGACCGCCGTGCGTCGTGCGATCGCCGGCGCCGGGTCGATCCAGGTCACCGGCCAGGGCGCCAGCCGCCGCAACCGGTCAAGCACCAGCGGATAATGGGTGCAGGCCAGCACCACCGTGTCGGTGCGCCGGCCGTCCGCCTCGACGAAACAGGGCGCGATCTCGGCCGCGAACGCCTCGTCCGGCACGCTCCGGCTGCCGTGGACGTCCTCGACCAACTCGGCGAGGCGCGCCGAGCCGACCAGCGTGAAGCGGCAGTCGCCGCCGTGGGTGGCGATCAGGTCGCGGGTGTAGTCGCGCTTCACCGTGCCCGGCGTCGCCAGCACCGAGACCATCCGGCTCCGGCTGGTCTCGGCCGCCGGCTTGACCGCCGGCACGGTGCCGACGATCGGCATGGGGAAGCGGGCCCTGAGCGGACCCAGCACCAGCGTCGAGGCGGTGTTGCAGGCGATCACCACCGCCGCCGGTGCCGAGGTCGCGACCGCGCCGCCGATCAGATCCACGACGCGCGCCACCAGCACGTCGGGCTCGAGCGCGCCGTAGGGGAACACCGCGGTGTCGGCGAGATAATGCAGGCAGGCCCCGGGCAGCGCGGCGGCGATCTCGCGCGCGACGGACAGGCCGCCGACGCCGCTGTCGAACACCAGGACGCGCATGTCCGCCTCCCCCGCTGCCGCGCCGCCCCGATTCGGCGCTTCCGTCGCCGCACGAGTGTAGCCGGCAATGCGGCCGGCCGGAGGCGGTTGCCGCCGCGGCGGACGATCGCCTACCATGACGCATGTCGAGAGCCCGGACAGTCAACGTGATCGGCGCCCTGGTGCTGGCGCTGTCGGACCGCGTGCAGGCCGCCGCCGCCGCCGAGGCGCCCGAGGACGGCGCCGCCGCCGCGGCGCTCGCCCTGCTCGCCCACGCCCCCGGCCAGCCGATCGAGCAGCTCCGGCGCGCGCTCGGCCTGTCCCATCCCGGCGCGGTGCGGCTGGTCGACCGTCTCGTCGCCGACGGTCTGGTCGAGCGCCGCCGCGCGATCCACGACGGCCGCGCCGTCGCGCTCCATCTCACCGCCGCCGGCGACGGCGCCTGCGGCCGCATCCTCGGCGCCCGGGCCGACGCCCTCGGCGTCGCGCTCGCCAGCCTCGGCGAGGACGAACTCGCCGCCTTCGGCGACGTCGCGTCCAAGGTCCTGCGCCGTCTCGTCGAGGACGTCGACGACGCCTACCGCGCCTGCCGCCTGTGCGATCCCGTCGCCTGCACCGACTGCCCGGTCGCCGCCGAACTCGAGGCGCGCGCCGGGGCGGAGTGACCGCGCGGTCCCGCACGGCCCCCGGGGGCACCGGCCGGATGCCCGGCGCCCCCGGCGCGTTCGCTCCGCGCTCAGCGGTAGACCTTGTCGAGCGTCTTCACGGTCGGCCAGTTGGCCTCGGCCTTGTGGCTGTTGTCGGCGACGTGCGCCTGGAAGGCGTCGCGCGCCTCGACGCTGAAGTTGACGTAGAGCTTGCCGTCGTTGATCGCGTAGGCGTAGGGGTCGATGTCGGCCTTGATGCCCTCGGTGACCGCGAAGGCGCAGTAACCGCCGTAGACCGGCACGTATTTCGCCGGCGCGGCGTCGAACAGGGCCTTGTGCTCCTTGCTGGCGAACTCGTAGGTCGCCCCGTCGTAGGTCGAGGCGATCGACGGGTCGCCCTTGGTCGGCTTGTGGTCGACGAAATAGGCGACCGGGTCGAAGCCGTGCAGCGCGACGCCGTCGACGAGGTTCTTGGCGGGCCCGGCGAGCGCCGGCACGGCGAGCGTCGCGAGCGTCAGGGCGGTCGCGGCGGCGCGGATCACGAAATGTCTCATCGGTGTTCTCCAGAGCGGCATTTATATGCCATGGGCACATAAAAAGCCCGGGCAAACACGTTCAACTCACGCCTTCGGCATCGCGACGCCGTGCGCTCCGGGACGATCGGAATGAAGCCGGTGCGTTACGCGTGGCGCCGGCCCTCAGGCGCCGTCGCCCTCGCCGTCCTGCTCGTCGGGGCCCTCCCCCGCGGCCGGGGTCTGGGCCGGGCCCTTGACCTTGGTCGGGCGATGGGTGCGGCCCTCCAGCGTGGCGATCACGCCGCGCAGCGTGCGCACCTCCTGGGCGGTCAGTTGGGTGCGCTGGAAGATGGCGCGCAGGTTGCGCACCATGGTGTCCTTCTTCACCGTCGGGCGGAAGAAGTTGCGCTCCTCGAGCGAGGCCTCGAGATGCTCGAAGAGGTGCATCAGCTCCTCCTTGGTCGCCGGCGGCGAGCGCTCGGCCGGGCCGAACGGCAGGCCGACGTCCTCGCCCTCGAAGCCGGCCTTGCGCCACTCGTAGGCCACCACCAGCACCGCCTGGGCGATGTTCAACGAGGCGAACTCGGGCACCACCGGCAGGGTCAGGATCTCGTCGGCGAGCGCGATCTCGTCGTTGTCGAGGCCCCAGCGCTCGCGCCCGAACAGGATGCCGCTCCTGACGCCGGCCGCGTCGAGCGCGCGCAGGTGGCGGCCGGCGTGCACCGGCCCGCGCACCTCCTTGGTGACGTCGCGGCTGCGCGCCGTCGTGGCGTAGACGAAGCCGAGGTCGGCGACCGCGTCCTCGAGCCGGTCGTAGACCTTCACCGCCTCGATCACGTGGAGGGCGCGGCTGGCGTTGGCGGCGGCCTTCTCGTTCGGCCAGCCGTCGCGCGGGCGCACGAGACGCAGCTCGGAGAGGCCGAAGTTGGCCATGGCGCGCGCCGCGCCGCCGATGTTCTCGCCCATCTGCGGCTCGCACAGGATGACGACGGGGGAGATGGCGGTCTCGGACAAGGGCGGGATTCCCGGACGTCGCGCGCTCGGGCGAGGCGCGGAAAACTCGGCCGGTCAGATAGGCGGCCCCGCCCCGGCTGTCCAGGGAAAACGCCCCTCGCGCGACGGCACGCGACGGGAGCGGGGCCCGCGCCGGTCTCCCGCCGCGGGCCTCGCCCTTGTCACACGTCCATCGCCGTCAGAACGGCGCGTCGATGTCGACCACGTCGATCAGCTTGTGATTGACGAACTCGCGGATGCCGAGCCCGATCAGCTCGCGGCCGTAGCCGGAGCGGCGGACGCCGCCGAACGGCAGGTCGGCCTTCACCATGGTCGGGTGGTTGACGAACACCATGCCGGTCGAGATCCGCCGCGCCATCTCTTCGCCGCGCCGGGTGTCCGTCGTGAACACCGAGCCGCCGAGGCCGTAGGGCGAATCGTTGGCGATCCTCACCGCGTCGTCCTCGTCGCGAGCGCGGAAGATCATCGACACCGGGCCGAAGAACTCCCAGTAGCGCGCCGGGTTGTCGTCGGCGACGTTGGTCAGGATGGTCGGCTGCACGAAGGCGCCGGTCGTGGGCACCGCCGGCCCCACCGCCGTCGCGGTCGCGCCGTGGGCGACCGCCTCGGCGATCTTCTGGCGCACCTCGTCGGCCGCCTTCTGCGACGACAGCGGCGCGAGCGTGGTGTCGGGCGACATCGGATCGCCGCAGCGCAGATCCGCGACGCCGGCGGCGTAGCGCTCGAGGAAGGCGTCATGGACCGCGTCCACGACGATCATCCGCTTCGACGACACGCAGACCTGACCGCCGTTCCAGTGCCGGCCGAACACCGCCCACTTCACCGTCTTGTCGAGGTCGGCGTCGGCGAGCACCACGAAGGCGTCGGCGCCGCCGAGTTCCATGGTCGACTTCTTCAGCGCCTTGCCGGCCTGGGCCGCCACGATCGCGCCGGCGTCCTCGGAGCCGGTCAGCGCCACGCCGTGGACGCGCGGGTCGGAGATGATCGCCTCCACCTGCGAGCGCGTGGCGTAGAGGTTGCGGAAGGCGCCGTCGGGCAGGCCGGCCTCGCGCATCAGCGCGTCGAAGGCGGCGGCCGACTGCGGCACGTTGGAAGCGTGCTTCAAGAGCACCGTGTTGCCGGCCGAGAGCTGCGGCGCGATGATCCGGGCGATCTGGTAATAGGGGAAGTTCCAGGGCTCCACCGCCATGATCACGCCGAGCGGTTCGCACACCAGCACCGCGCGGCCTTCCGCCGGCGACTTCACCGGCAGCGCCTCGGGCTCCAGCAGCCGCTCGGCGTTGTCGGCGTAATACTCGAAGATCTCTGCCGACAGCTCGACCTCGGCCTTGGCCTCGACGAACAGCTTGCCCATCTCAAGCGTCAGCAGGCGGGCGAAGGCGTCGGCGTCGCGGCGCAGGATCGTCGCCGCCTGCCGCATCACCGCGGCGCGGTCGGCGAAGCTGGTGCGGCGCCAGCCCTGGAACGCGGCGTCGGCCGCGGCGATGGCGGCCTGCACCTCGGCGTCGGTCGCGTCGGGGAAGGTCTTCACCAGCTGACCGGTGAAGGGATTGACGGTGGCATAGGCCATGATCGGTCTCCTCGGGATCGGGCGGCCCGCCCGCTCCCCGCGGGCGACCGGCCGCCGCGTCGCGCCGGCGGCGGATCCGGCCCGGCGACCGCTGTCGCCACCGCCGGTCCGCGCGTCGTTTGGCGCGACCCGGGGCGGACGCTAGGCCCGCCACCGCCGCCGTCGTTTGATCCGGATCAACGCCGACCGAAGGGAGGAGGCGGCGGGCGGACACGTTCGCGCGATCGACCACGGCGCACGCCGATCGGCGACACGGGCGGTCGGTGCCGACCTCGGTCAGGCGGCGTCCTCGCGGTTCCTCATGTGGTGGGCGAGGCGCTCGATCTGCGGCAGCACCGCGGCGGTCACGGCCGGGGCGTGGATGGTCTCGTTCCAGGCGCGCAGAAAGCAGAGCAGCCAGCCGTCGATTTCCGGCCCCGAGATCGGCGCGCGCAGGTGGCGGGCGCGCAGCATCGGCGGGCCGTGCTTGTCGGTGAACAGCGGCGGGCCGCCGAGCCAGCCGGTCAGGTATTCGTAGAGCTTCTCCTCGGCCGCCTTCAGGCTGGGCGGGTGGATCGCCCGGCAGGCCGCCGCCTCCGGCAGCTCGTCCATCAGGGCATAGAAGCGCGCCACCAGCCGGCGGATCGCCGCCTCGCCGCCGACCGCCTCGTAGGGCGTCACCTGCACGCCGTCCGCATCCGACATTCCCTGGCTCCCCGCGCTTCCGGCCCGTGCGAGCCCTGTCGCGCCGGCGCTCGTCCGTCAAGTCGGGACGCACCCGCATCCGGCCGCCGCAAGGTCTTTCGATATTCCCTTTACGTAAGCGTCATATCTGCGAAAGTCTTGGCACCGCACTCTATGATCCCGCGCTGCGACATGCTATCCGACCGCGGAAGACCGGCCCTCGGAAACCCGGCCGACATCCCGGCCGGCGGTCGTCCTCGAACAGTCGAAAGGTCGCGCGCCCCATGTCGAAGATCAAGGTAGCCAATCCCGTCGTCGAGCTCGACGGCGACGAGATGACCCGCATCATCTGGCAGGCCATCAAGGACAAGCTGATCCATCCCTACCTCGACATCGACCTGCACTACTACGACCTCGGCATCGAGAACCGCGACAAGACCGAGGACAAGGTCACGGTCGAGTCCGCCGAGGCCATCAAGAAGTACGGCGTCGGCGTCAAGTGCGCGACCATCACGCCCGACGAGGCGCGCGTGAAGGAGTTCAACCTCAAGAAGATGTGGAAGTCGCCGAACGGCACGATCCGCAACATCCTCGGCGGCGTGATCTTCCGCGAGCCGATCATCGCCAAGAACGTGCCGCGTCTGGTGCCGGGCTGGACCAAGCCGGTCATCATCGGCCGTCACGCCTTCGGCGACCAGTACAAGGCCACCGACTTCGTCGTGCCCGGCAAGGGCAAGCTGACGATCAAGTTCGTCGGCGAGGACGGCCAGACGATCGAGCACGAGGTGTTCGACTTCCCGGGCGGCGGCGTCGCGATGGCGATGTACAACCTCGACGAGTCGATCAAGGAGTTCGCCCGGGCCTCGATGAACTACGGCCTGATGCGCAACTACCCGGTCTACCTCTCGACCAAGAACACCATCCTGAAGGCCTACGACGGCCGCTTCAAGGACATCTTCCAGGCCGTGTTCGACGCCGAGTTCGCCGACAAGTTCAAGGCGGCCGGCATTGTCTACGAGCACCGCCTGATCGACGACATGGTCGCCTCCGCCCTGAAGTGGTCGGGCGGCTACGTCTGGGCCTGCAAGAACTACGACGGCGACGTCCAGTCCGACACCGTCGCGCAGGGCTTCGGCTCGCTCGGCCTGATGACCTCGGTGCTGATGACGCCGGACGGCAAGACGGTGGAGGCCGAGGCCGCCCACGGCACCGTCACCCGCCACTACCGCCAGCACCAGGCCGGCAAGGAGACCTCGACCAACTCGATCGCCTCCATCTTCGCCTGGACCCGCGGCCTCGCCCACCGCGCCAAGCTCGACGACAACGCCGAGCTCGCCCGCTTCGCGGCCACCCTCGAGAAGGTCTGCGTCGACACCGTCGAGGCCGGCTTCATGACCAAGGACCTCGCCCTCCTCGTCGGCGCCGACCAGGGCTGGCTCTCCACCACCGGCTTCCTCGACAAGATCGACGAGAACCTCCAGAAGGCCATGGGCTGATCCCGTGCTCTCCGCCCGCGACGGTTCCGCCGTCGCGGGCGGCATCCCGACCCGAACAATCGCGCGCCGTCGAGCCCGGCTCGCGGTATCTCCCCGCTCGGGCCACCCCTCGGCGTTGCGCCGTCCGGGGCACGCCGGCCGATCGGCCGCGCGACCGCCGCGCTTCCGCGGGCACCCCGGCTCACCCCGCCTGTCCGCCGCCCCCCTGCCCGGACCGCGCCTCGCGCGCCGGCAGCACGTATTGTCCGCGCGTCCGGTTCTCGAGCTTCTCGGCGGCCACCATGCGCCGGAGCCGCACCACCAGCGCCGACCGCTTCATCTCGAAGCCGGCACGGTGCAGGTCGCGGTAGAGATCCTCGACCGTCAGCCCGTTCCGCTCCCCGGCGAGCAGTTCGAGAATGGTCTCCTCGACGCCGAACACCTGATCGGGCGCGATGTCGTCGGCGCGCGAGCCCTCGTCCGCTCGGCCGCCCTCCCAGCCCGAAGCCCCTGGTCCCGGTACCGGCCCCTCGCTCCGCGGCGGCGCGCGCCGCGTCAGCCGCGCCAGCACCCGCTCCATGTCCCGCACCAGCAGCTGCGCGTAGTCGGGGTTGAGTTCGGCGATCTCCCGGATCCCGTCGACCACCGCGGCGAATCCCGCCTGGACCCTGCGCTCCGCCCGCTGGCCGATTTCGTCGAGCCCGATCATGACGCACCGGATGTTACTTGCGACGCCAACCGAGATAACACCGCGAACACCGAATCTCAATCAAGCCGTCAACACATCCTTAACAATACGACGAAGCATCATTCATCGCCTCGTATAACCATTTGTGATTACGGCAATATTATCCGTTGCTTCGCCTTGTTTCACATCGTTCGATCTTGTGCGTCCAACGAACGCCGGATATGTTGGTTAACGTTCTGTTGACCACGAGCCGGCGGGCGCACTTGCGGGGGGCGATCATGGATCTGACCGATTTCACGCTGGGCATGATGGTCGGCGCTGGGCTCGCCGCGGGCTGGAACATGCGCGACGTGGCGGCTCGAAGGGTCCGCAGGGGTTGGCTCACCCTTTCCGGCGAGGGCGAGTGCCTGATCGAGACCGGCCTCGTCCTCCGCCGCCGTCGCGGCGGCGACCTCTTGTTGCTGGGCCATCTCGGCCTGACTGCGCCCTCGCGCCGCGCCGAGAGCCTGCGGCGGCACCCGCGGCGGCGCTTCTTCTCGGTGCAGCATCACGCCGAGGGCCCCGCCTTGCGGATCTCCGAGATCCACGTCGACCTCTCCTGCCGCGGCCTCGGCCGCCTGCGCCTCACGCTCCTCGCCAGCCGCTCCGGGCGCAGAGCGCGTGACCGGTAGGCGCGGAACCGTTCAGGCGCCGGTCCCGTCGCCACCGTCGTCCGACACCACCGGCCGTTCCCCGTGCTCCTCGGCCGCCTCGCGGATGCGCCGGCCGATCTCGCGGCGCTTGTGCATCAGGTGGTGGAGGTCGTCGGCGTCGAGCACCAGGAGCCGCGCCGCCGTCACCGCCACCGAATCCGCCGAGCGGTGCGCCCGGCGCAGCACCGCGATCTCGCCGAAGAACCGGCCCTCGCCGAGGTCGATCCGCCCCTGCGGCAGGTAGACCGCGATCGTGCCGGAGACGATGAAGTACATCGAATGGGCGGGCTCGCCGGCATAGGTCACCACCGTGCCGGGCTCGACGTACTGGGCGCGCAGCAGCCGCATGACGTCGGCGATCTCGGCCGCGCCGAGTTCGGAGAACAGCGGCACCCGCGCCACCATCGACCACGTCACGACGAAGTCGCGTTGGCGGATCTCGCGGGCGAAGGCGGTGGCGATGATGCCGACCGGCAGCGCGAACATGGTGAAGCCGATCACCATGGTGATCCCGGCGAGCAGCTTGCCCGCCGGCGTCACCGGCACCGCGTCGCCGTAACCGACCGTGGTCAGCGTCGTCACCGCCCAGTACATCGCGCCGGGGATCGAGCCGAACACCGCCGGCTGCGCCTCGCGCTCCAGCGCGTGCATCAGCGTCGCCGTGGCGATGACGAGCCCGAGCATGATGATCGCCGAGGCGAGGATCGCCCGGCGTTCCGTCGCGATCGCAGCCGCCAGCGAACGCATGCCGGGCGAGTAGCGCGCCAACTTGAGGAAGCGCAGCAGCCGGAACGCCGCCGCGAAGGCGACGTCGTAGTGGCCGTAGGCGGCGCCGATCAGCGGCGGCAGGATCGCTGCGAGATCGACCAGCGCGAAGGGCTGCGCCGCGTAGCGCAGCCGTGCGCGCAGCGCGCCGAGCCGGCGCAGGTGCGGGTGGAGATCGGCCACCCAAAGCCTCAGGGCGTACTCGCCCACGAACAGCGCGACCGTGACCGCCTCGATCCACAGGAACACCGCGCCGTAACGCAGCGCAAGGTCCGGCACCGTCTCCAGCACCACCGCCGTGACGTTGCAGAGCACCAGGAGGATGATCGCCCAGTCGGCCAGCCGCGACGCCCGGTCGTCCGAGCTGCCGATCTCCAGGATCTCGAAGACGCGCCGTTTCACCCCGCCACCCCCAACCACCCGACATATGCCGGATTCCCGGCGACGGCGCGAGACCGGAAGGCCCCGGTGCGGATGGACTTTCGGAGATGCGGCGCATCCCCGCGCGTGGAGGGACGACCGGCCGTGGGGAATGAAGGTGAATGCCTCGGCGGGCGCATCCCCGAGCGCCGGGAGCCGAGGGCACCCGCTCGCCACACGCACCGCCGCGTCGGGAGGACAGGACCGATGCGCCCGCGCGCGCGACCTCCCGCGCGAGGCCGGCAGCGCCGCCTCGGCGCTCCCGACAAGCGACCGCGAAGCCCACGTGCGCCCTTTCACCCGTCACCCTTTCAGGGCGGGCGGCGGTACCGTCGCCTCCCACTTGACCCTCGTTCAGGCAGGGCGACGGCCGGCGCAACCTCCTACCCTACTCCGCGTGGGGGTGAGGCGATGCCGAACGCAGCGGAGGTAGGCGGCTCCAAGGCCGGCTTGTCGACGGCCCGAGGCCGGCGGGTGGGGTCGGTCGGCACTGCCTCCGCGCCTCCCGCATCCACAGCCGCGAATGAGCATCGAACCCCACGGCCGCGGAGGCCACCCCACCCCGGCGCTCCGCACCGACCCTCCCCACGAGGGGGAGGGTAGAGAAACGGCACCCCGCTCGCGACGACTGCCGGTCGGGCGGGAACTACCGCTCCGCTCGCGCACTTTGGACCCGCGCGCGGCGCGAGAACGGCGCAACGTCTTCTGCCGGAGTCGGCCCGGCCCTCCCCTCGGGGCGGAGACCCCGCGCGATCATCCTCGCGACGGCGGTTCCGCTTACCCGCCGTCAGGCCGCCAGCAGCGCCGCCTCGACCGCCGCGATCGCCTCGGCGGCCTTGCTGCCGTCGGGGCCGCCCGCCTGGGCCATGTCGGGACGACCGCCGCCGCCCTTGCCGCCGAGGGCCTCGGAGGCCGAGCGCACGAGGTCAACCGCGGAGATCCGCGCGACGAGGTCCTCGGTGACGCCGACGACAACGCCGGCCTTGCCGTCCTCGCCGAGGCCGACCATCACGACGACGCCCGAGCCGAGCGACTTCTTGCCCTCGTCGACCAGCCCCTTGAGATCCTTCGGCGCCACCCCCTCGGCGACCCGCGCCAGGAAGCGCACGCCGTTGATCTCGCGGATCTCGTCGGCGGCGCCACCACCGCCCATGGCGAGCTTCTTGCGCGCCTCGGCGAGTTCGCGCTCGAGCCGGCGGCGGTCCTCGACCAGCGTGGCGACGCGGTCGCCGACGTCTGCCACAGCCACCTTCAGCGTCGCGGCGACCTCCTTCAGCCGGCGCTCCTGCTCGGTGAGATGGGCGCGCGCGGCCTCGCCGGTCAGCGCCTCCAACCGGCGCACGCCGGCGGCGACCGCGGACTCCCCGACGATGTGGACGAGGCCGATCTCGCCGGTGCGGCCGACGTGGGTGCCGCCGCAGAGTTCGATCGAGTAGGCCTTGCCGGCCTTCTCGCCCTCCACCGCCGTGCCCATGGCGACGACGCGGACCTCCTCGCCGTACTTCTCGCCGAACAGCGCCATCGCGCCGGAGGCGATGGCGTCGTCGACCGCCATCAGCCGCGTCGTCACCGGCGCATCCTGCAGGATGATCCGGTTGGCGATGCGCTCGACCTCGCCGGCCTCGCCCTCGATCACGGGCTTGGGGTGCGAGAAGTCGAAGCGCAGCCGGTCCGGCGAGACCATCGACCCCTTCTGCGCCACATGCGTGCCGAGCACCTGGCGCAGCGCCTCGTGCAGCAGATGGGTGGCCGAGTGATTGGCGCGGATCTTTCCCCGGCGGCCGTGGTCGACCGTCAGTTCGACCGCGGTGCCGACCGCGAGCGTGCCCTCTTCCACCATGACGGTGTGGACGAACAGGCCGTCGGCCTTCTTCTGGACGTCGGTGACGCGGGCGCGCACGCCCGGGGCGGCGATCACGCCGGTGTCGCCGACCTGACCGCCGGACTCGCCGTAGAACGGCGTCTGGTTGACGATCACCGCACCGGTCTCGCCCGCCGCGAGCGCGGTCGCCTCGGCGCCCTCGCGCACCAGCGCGGCGACGACGCCCTCGGCCTTCTCGGTGTCGTAGCCGAGGAACTCGGTGGCGCCGACGCGCTCGCGCAGGGCGAACCAGACCGTCTCGGTCGCGGCCTCGCCAGAGCCGGCCCAGTTGGCGCGCGCCTCGGCACGCTGGCGCTCCATGGCGGCGCCGAAGCCGTCGGTGTCGACGTCGATGCCGCGCTGGCGCAGCGCGTCCTGGGTCAGATCGAGCGGGAAGCCGTAGGTGTCGTAGAGGCGGAACGCGGTCTCGCCGTCGAGCCGGCCGCCCGCGGTCAACCCGCCGGTCGCCTCCTCGAGCAGGCCGAGGCCGCGCGCCAGGGTGCGGCGGAACCGGGTCTCCTCGAGCTTCAGCGTCTCGGCGATCAGCGCCTCGGCGCGCGAGAGCTCGGGATAGGCGACGCCCATCTCGCGCACCAGCGCCGGGACGAGGCGGTGCATCAGCGGGTCGGCGGCGCCGAGCAGGTGGGCGTGGCGCATGGCGCGGCGCATGATGCGGCGCAGCACGTAGCCGCGGCCCTCGTTCGACGGCAGCACGCCGTCGGCGATCAGGAAGGCGGAGGCGCGCAGGTGGTCCGCGATGATGCGGTGGCTCGCCGTCGTCGCGCCCTCGGCGGGCACGCCGGTCGCCTCGACCGAGGCGCGGATCAGCGCCTTGAACAGGTCGATCTCGTAGTTGTTGTGGACGCCCTGCAGCACGGCGGCGACGCGCTCGAGCCCCATGCCGGTGTCGATCGACGGCCGCGGCAGCCCGACCCGCTCCTCGCGGGTCAGTTGCTCGTACTGCATGAACACGAGGTTCCAGATCTCGATGAAGCGGTCGCCGTCGGCGTCGGCCGAGCCGGGCGGACCGCCGGCGATGCCCTCGCCGTGGTCGAAGAAGATCTCCGAGCAGGGACCGCACGGGCCGGTGTCGCCCATGGCCCAGAAGTTGTCGGAGGTCGAGATCCGGATGATGCGGTCGTCCGAGAGCCCGGCGATCTTCTTCCAGAAGCCGGCCGCTTCCTCGTCCTCGGAATAGACGGTGACGAGCAGGCGCTGCTTCGGCAGTCCGAATTCCTTCGTGACGAGGTTCCAGGCCAGCTCGATCGCGCGCTCCTTGAAGTAGTCGCCGAACGAGAAGTTGCCGAGCATCTCGAAGAAGGTGTGATGGCGCGCGGTGTAGCCGACGTTGTCGAGGTCGTTGTGCTTGCCGCCGGCGCGCACGCACTTCTGCGCCGTCACCGCGGTCGAATAGGGCCGCTTCTCGAGCCCGGTGAAGACGTTCTTGAACTGCACCATGCCGGCGTTCGTGAACATCAGCGTCGGGTCGTTGCGCGGCACCAGCGGGCTCGAGGCCACCGGTTCGTGCCCGTTGCGGGCGAAATAGTCGATGAAGGTCGACCGGATCTCGTTGACGCCGCTCATGACCGCCCTGTCCACTCGCTCTCGGCCCGCCGTTCACCGGCGGTGCGCAATCCTCGTCGCCGCCGCCGTGCCGACCCGCCGGGTGCATCCCCGCGGTCCGCCGCCGCCCGCGCCCCAAGGGGACGGGACGGCCGGACCGGGCGGGAGGGCCCTCGTCGATCGGTCGCACGAACGGCAGGCGCCGCGGTCCGTCGAGGCCCGCGGCGCAACGTTCACGGCGTTTTATCCGTGGCGTTCCGGCCTGTCCAGGAGGACGAAGCGCACCGGGGCGCGGCCCGCCCCGGCGTTTCCGCCGGCCTTCAATCGAAGGTGGGCGGGGTACCCTCGGCGTCCGGCTCCGGCGTGCCCTGCATGATCGCGTTGGCGATCACGCCGGCGCTCTGGCGGATCGCCTGCTCGATCTCGTTGGCCGTCGCCGGGTTGTCCTTGAGGAACTGCTTGGCGTTCTCGCGGCCCTGGCCGAGGCGCTGGCTGTTGTAGGAGAACCAGGCGCCCGACTTCTCGACGATGCCGGCCTTGACGCCGAGGTCGACCAGTTCGCCGAGCTTGGAGACGCCCTCGCCGTACATGATGTCGAACTCGACCTCCTTGAACGGCGGGGCGAGCTTGTTCTTGACCACCTTGACGCGGGTCTGGTTGCCGACGATCTCGTCGCGCGCCTTGATCGCGCCGACGCGGCGGATGTCGAGGCGGACCGAGGCGTAGAACTTGAGCGCGTTGCCGCCCGTCGTCGTCTCCGGGCTGCCGAACATCACGCCGATCTTCATGCGGATCTGGTTGATGAAGATCACCATGGTCTTCGAGCGCGAGATCGACGCCGTCAGCTTGCGCAGCGCTTGGCTCATCAGGCGGGCCTGCATGCCGGGCAGGCTGTCGCCCATCTCGCCCTCGAGTTCGGCCTTCGGCGTCAGCGCCGCCACCGAGTCGACCACCAGCACGTCGATCGCGCCGGAGCGCACCAGCGTGTCGGTGATCTCGAGCGCCTGTTCGCCGGCGTCGGGCTGCGAGATCAGGAGGTCGTCGAGGTTGACGCCGAGCTTGCGGGCGTAGACCGGGTCGAGCGCGTGCTCGGCGTCGATGAAGGCGCAGACGCCGCCGCGCTTCTGCGCCTCGGCGACGGTGTGCAGGGCGAGCGTCGTCTTGCCCGAGGATTCCGGGCCGTAGATCTCGACGATGCGCCCGCGCGGCAGGCCGCCGACGCCGAGCGCGATGTCGAGGCCGAGCGAGCCGGTCGGGACCGTCTCCACTTCGACGGCCTGGCCCTGGCCGAGCCGCATGATCGAGCCCTTGCCGAAGGCGCGCTCGATCTGAGACAGGGCGGCGTCGAGCGCCTTGGTCTTGTCCATGGAGGTTCCTTCGACGAGGCGGAGCGTGTTCTGCGACATGTCCGATCCCTTATTCCACGAGCGGCGGCGGCTTTCAAACTCGGATCCAATGTACGCATTTTGTTCCTGTTTGCAAGCGTGACCTCAACCATCTGAATCAAAATGCGTTCCCGCGCCGTGTCCATGGAACGTTCCGGCAATTTCGGCACTCCGCCCGGCCGGTCCGCACCCTCGCGCCGGCGGCCCCGGTCCCGCGGATCCGCCGCGACTCGCCCCGGCGCCGCGTCCGCCTCGCCGCCCCGCCTTGACGCCGCGGCGCCGGCGCGGCATGTCCCTCGCCGTCCGGGCGCGCCGCCGCCCCGAGGGGCGACCTTGCGATGACCGACCATGCCTTCGATGCCGGCGCCGGCCCGCTCGTCTTCGTCGGCGGCTGCCACCGCGACGTCGTCGCCCGCACGCTCGACGCCTTCGAGCCCGCCACCTCCTGCCCCGGCGTGATCGCGGAACGCCCCGGCGGCGTCGCCCGCAACGTCGCCGTGCTGGTGGCGAGCGCGGGGCTACCCGTCGGCTTCGTCGGCCGCGTCGGCGACGATCCGGCCGGCCGCGCCCTCGCCGACGCCCTCGCCGCCGCCGGCATCGGCCCGGTCGAACTCCGCGTCGACGCGGACGCGCGCACCGGAACCTACGTGGCGGTTCACGGCGCGGACGGCGAACTCGTCGCGGGCGTCTCGGATCTTTCGATCTACGACCGCGTCACGCCGGCCGAGCTCGACGCCAGCCCGGCGCTCGCCGCCGCGGGGACCGTGTTCGCCGATGCCAACCTGCCGGTCGCCGCGCTCGCCGGGCTCGCGGCGCGCTTCGGCCCGCGCCTCGCCGTCGACGCGATATCGCGGGCGAAGGCGCCGCGACTCGCGGCCGTACTCGGCGCCGGCGCGCTCGTCTTCGTCAACCTGCCGTCGGCCGAGACGTTGGCCGGCCGGCCGCTGGCCGATCCCGCCGCGGCCGCCGCCGCGCTCGCCGGGCTCGGCGCCCGCCGCGCCGTCGTCACCGGCGGCGCACGGCCGGTCGCGGTGCTCGACGGCGGCACGGTGACGCTGCGCCCGGTGCCGGCCTGCCCGGTCGTCGACGTCACCGGCGCCGGCGACGCGCTCTCGGCCGGCACCCTCGCCGCCCTCGCCCACGGCCGCCCGCTCGCCGACGCGGTCGACGTCGGCATTGCCGCCGCCCGCGCCGCGCTCGCCGGTGCGGGCGCCCTCGCCCGCCTGCCCGCCGACGTCGTCGCCGCCCTCGCCCCCTCCCTCGAAGGAGCCCGCCCATGAACCCGCTGCTGACGCCCACCGCAGAGGTCGCCGCCGCGCTTTCCGCCGGCCGGCCGGTGGTCGCGCTCGAATCGACCATCGTCACCCACGGCATGCCCTGGCCGGCCAACGTCGAGACCGCCCGCGCGGTCGAGGACGTCGTGCGCGCCGGCGGCGCGGTGCCGGCCACCATCGCGGTGCTGGACGGCCGGATCCGGATCGGCCTTTCGCCCGACGAACTCGAGGCGCTCGGCAAGGCGAACGGCGTGATGAAGCTGTCGCGCGCCGACCTCGCCTACGCCGTCGCCACCGGCCGGCCCGGCTCGACAACGGTCGCGGCCACCATGATCGCGGCCGACCGGGCCGGCATCCGCGTCTTCGCCACCGGCGGCATCGGCGGCGTCCACCGCGGCGCGGAGGAGAGCTTCGACGTCTCCGCCGACCTCGACGAACTCGCCCGCACGCCGGTGATCGTGGTCGCCGCCGGCGCCAAGGCCATCCTCGACGTGCCGAAGACGCTCGAGGTGCTGGAGACCCGCGGGGTGCCGGTGGTCGGCTTCGGCACCGACGAGTTCCCGGCCTTCTGGTCGCGCCGCTCCGGCCTGAAGGCGCCGCTGACGATCGACGACGCCGCCGGCGTCGCCGCCTTCCAGCGCGCCCGCGAGGCGCTCGGGGTCGGCGGCGGCATGCTGGTCGCCAACCCGGTGCCCGCGGCCGACGAGATCCCGGCCGCGGAGATGGCCGATCACATCGCCGCGTCGCTCGCCGCCGCCGCGGCCGCCGGCGTCGTCGGCAAGGCGGTCACGCCCTTCCTGCTCGGCGACATCCTAGAACGCACCGCCGGCCGGAGCCTCGCCACCAACGTCGCGCTGGTGAAGAACAACGCCCGCGTCGCCGCGGCGATCGCGGTGGCGCTGTCGTGAGCGCGGACCCCGCCGCCGTCGTCGGCGTCCGGTTTCGCCGCGCCCACCGCGACGACGTTCCGGCGATCGTCCGGCTGCTCGCCGACGACGCCCTCGGCGCCGGCCGCGAGCGCGTCGAGGATCCGCTGCCGGCCGCCTATCTCGACGCCTTCGCCGAGCTCGACGCCGATCCGCGCGAGACGCTGCTGGTCGCCGAGGACGTCGACGGCAGCGTGGTCGGCTGCCTCCAGCTCACCGAGACGGTCGGCTTGTCGAGCGTCGGCATGCGCCGCGCCACCATCGAATCGGTCCGGGTCGCGGCGTCGCTGCGCGGGCGCGGCGTCGGGGCCGCGCTGGTCGGCCACGCCGTCGACATCGCCCGCGACAAGGGCTGTGCGCAGGTCCAGCTCACCAGCCACGTCTCGCGCCGTGACGCCCACCGCTTCTACGAACGGCTCGGCTTCACCGCCTCCCACGTCGGCATGAAGCTGGTGCTCCGCGGGCGGCCGTAGCCGACCTCACCACGCCACGTCGAGCCGTTCCAGGCCGTGGAAGTGGTAGCGGTCGGCGTAGACCGGCGGCGCGGCGAGGCGGAGGCCCGGCAGGCGGCGGAACAGCACCGGCAGCGCCGCCTGCAGCTCGAGCCGGGCCAGCGGTGCGCCGATGCAGAAGTGGATGCCGGCGCCGAAGGACAGGCTGGCGACGTCGGCGCGGTCCGGCAACAGCCGGGCGGGATCGGCGAAGCGGGCGGGGTCGCGGTTGGCGGCGCCGAGCAGGAGGCCGATCTCGTCGCCGCGGTTCAGCCGCGCGCCGGCGATCTCGACGTCCTCGAGGGCGTAGCGGGTGAACATGTGCAGCGGCGCGTCGTAGCGCAGCAGCTCCTCGCACAGCGTCTCGGTGCCCGCGGGGGTGGCGAAGGCGGCGGCGGTGTCGACGCCGGTCTCGAGCAGGGCCTTCACGCCGTTGCCGATCGCGTGCACGGTCGCCTCGTGGCCGGCGTTCAGCACCAGGATGCAGGTGGTGACGAGTTCGTCGGTGGTCAGGCGCTCGCCAGCGGTCTCGGCGGCGATCAGGTGGCTGATCAGGTCGTCGGCCGGGCGCGAGCGGCGCTCTTCGACGTAGCCGCGCATGAAGGCGACGAAGTCCTCGGTTGCGGCGACGGCGGAGTCCTCCACCGCCCGCGTCCGGTTGAACTGGTACATCGCCACCATGCGGTGCGACCAGTCGAGCAGCCGGTCCGACATCGCGGCGGGCACGCCGAGCAGTTCGGCGATCACGATCACCGGGATCGGCGTCGCGAAGCGCGCGAGGAGGTCGACGCGGCCTTCGGCCTCGAAGCCGTCGATCGCCTCTTCCGCGAGGGCGGCGATGCGCGGGCGCAGCCGCTCGACGGCGCGGCTGACGAAGGCGCGGTTGACGAGGCCGCGCAGGCGCGTGTGCACCGGCGGTTCGCGTTCCAGCAGCGAATGCGCCTCGACCGCGTAGAACGGCGCGAGATGCGCCGGGATCTCCGGCCAGCCGAGTTCGGCCCGGCTCGCCACGTGCAGCACCTCGCGGCCGAAGCGGCGGTCGCGGAACAGGGCGCCGACCGCCTCGAAGCCGGTCAGGCACCACATGCCGTAGTCTTCCCAGAACACCGCCGGTCCGAGCGCCCGCATGCGCTCGTAGGCGGGATAGGGGTCCTGCACGAAGACGGGATCGGTCGGCGACTGGCGGAAGATCGGGCGCTGCGTCATGGCCCGTCGATAGCCGGCCGCCGGGGCGGCGTCCAGAGCCGCGCCGCCTGCAGCGTGCATATGGCGGAAACACTTATGACATGATGATTTGCATCGGCATTGAACGTTCCTTAATGCGCCGGGACCATCGTTCGCGGACGGCACCGCCGGCGACACCGGCCGCCGCGGCATTTCCCGGGGAGCTCTGCGGGGCGCGATGACGGACGAGGCGGCCTTGGGCGTGGTACCCGAGCGCGTCGAGCAGGCGAAGGCGGCGGTGCGCTCCGTCCGCGAGATCGCGCCGCTCGCGCTCGTGATCGGTGGCGCCGTCTTCCTGCTCCTCGCGGATGCCATCGCCCTCCCCGTGCTCGGCGGCTGGTACGCGCTGCTCGCCGCCACCTACGCGGTCCGCTGGGGCGTGATCGACCACGCCCGGCGCTCGCTCGAGCGGGATCCCGAACGAGTGCTGCGCCTCGCCGTCGTCATGGCGACGATCTCGGGGCTCGCCTGGGCGGTGGTGCCTTGGCTGGTGGTGTCGCGCGGCGACCTCGACCTGCGCGGCCTCGCCACCATCATGGTGCTGTTCAGTTTGGCGGCCAGCGTCGTCACGGTGAACACCGCCTATGCCCCCGTGACGATCTTCTTCGCGACGCCCTGCACGTTGTCGCTGGTCGCCGCCCTGTTCACGCTCGGGGATCCCGACGTCTGGATCCTCGACGTCGCGATCCTCACCTACGGCGCCGTGCTCGTCCGTTCGGCGCTGGTCGGCGAACGGCGCTACGTCGAGCACTTCCGCCTCGCGCTCGCGCAGGAAGCCGCCTCGCGCTCGCTCTCGGTCGCCGCCGGCGAACTCGAGCGCTCCAACGAGCGGCTGGTCCACCTCGTCGACCACGACCCGCTCACCGGGCTCCTCAACCGCAGCGGCTTCGCCAACGACCTCGATGACCGCATCGCCCGGGCCGCGCTGCGCGGCGGCAAGGTCGCCCTGCTCCTGATCGATCTCGACAACTTCAAGGCGGTCAACGACAGCCAGGGCCATCCGGCCGGCGACACCGCGCTGGCCGAGACCGCCGCCCGCATCCTCGCCCTGGTGCCGGCCGGCGCCTCGGTCAGCCGCACCGGCGGCGACGAGTTCGCCGTCGCCCTCGGCGACGACGAGGCCGGCACCGTCGCCGACGGCCTCGCCCAGCGCCTGATCCACCACATGGCCGAGCCCTTCTCGGTCGCCGGTCAGCCGGTGGTGCTCGGCTGCAGCGTCGGCATCGCGGTCTATCCGGATCACGGCGGCGATCGCCAGAGCCTCGTCTCCCACGCCGACATGGCGCTCTATTCCGCCAAGGACGCCGGCAAGGGCCGGCCCTGCCACTTCGACATCGACATGCTGTCGCGCCGCCACGCCCAACGCGTCGTCGAGCACGACCTGCCCACGGCGATGGACCGCCACGAGGTCGAGGTCCACTTCCAGCCGCAGGTCTCGCTGGTCGACGGTCGGCTGGTCGGCGTCGAGGCGCTGGTGCGCTGGCACCACCCGTTGATGGGCTGGATCGACCCGCCGGCGATCGTCGACGCCGCCCGCCGGGTCTATTCGGCCGCCCGCCTAACCGCCTACGTGCTCGAGGCCTCCGTCGCCGTCCGCGGTCTGCTCGCCGCCCACGGCTGGCGCGACATCCGCGTCGCCGTCAACGTCTCGCCACGCGACCTGCCGTTCTTCCCCCTGCCCGAACTGGTCGCCGAGATCGCCGGCGACGCCGTCGGCCGGGTCGACGGCATCGAGATCGAGATCACCGAGGACGCGATGATCGACCTCGATCTCTGCGGCCCCAAGCTCGCGGCGCTCAGGCTGATGGGCGTCAAGATCGCCGTCGACGACTTCGGCACCGGCTTCTCCTCGCTCGCCTACATGAGCCGGCTCGAGGTCGACCGCATCAAGATCGACCGCCAGTTCGTCCACGACCTCGACGGCGACGGCCACAACCGCTCCCTTGTCCAGGCCGTCGTCGGGCTCGGCCGCTCGCTCGGCTGCGAGGTGCTCGCCGAGGGCGTCGAGACCGCGGCCATGGCCGCCCGCCTCGCAGAACTCGGCTGCGACAGCGGCCAGGGCTGGTATTTCGGCCGCGCCATGCGCGCCGACGAGCTCGACCGCTGGCTCGCCGACTTCGCCGCCGCCGCCCCCCGCCGCAGCAGGGCGTGAAACCGATCGCGCGAAACGCCGACGCGCCGCCACGGCGCGCGGTCACGGCCCTTGCGCCGGCTCCGGTTCGGGCACCGGTCGGCCGCGACGGTCGCCGAGCAGGCACGCGAGCCGGGCGCGCAGGACCTCGGGCCGGCGCGTCTCGCATTCCCACACCAGCACGACCCGGAAGCCGGCCGCCCTGAGCGCGCGGATCGCCTTGGCGTCGCGGCGGCGGTTGGCGGCGAGCTTCTCCGTCCAGAAGGCCCTGTTGGCCTTCGGGATCGTGGCGGCGCGACAGCCGGTGTGGTGGTGCCAGAAGCAGCCGTTGACGAACAGCGCCCAGCGCCGGCGCCGGTTGGCGAAATCGGGCCGCCCCGGCAGCCCGGCGACGTCGAGCCGATAGGCGAGGCCGAGCGCGCGCAGCATCCCGGCGACCAGCGTCTCCGGCGCGGTGCCGCGCCGCCTGACCCGCCGCATCAGGTCGCTGCGTTCGGGGCTCGACGGCGGCGGCCGGTTCATTCCGCGGCGATCCCCTGCGCCGCTCCGTCCATGCGCCCGAGATGGTCGCGCAGCCGGTCGAGGAAACCGGGTGCGAAACGCAGCGTGCCGCGGCCGGCGCGGCCGAGGAAGCCGCGGGTCGCCCGGCTCGACAGCGGCTTGCCCGGATGGGACAGGAACGCGGCGAGCGGCGGACGGTCGCGCCAGACCGGAAACGCCCCGATCGCGACGGCCCGGCGGTCGCGGCCGTCGGAGCGGGCGGCGCGCGGCCAGCGTCCGTCGAGGGGGCCGTCGCGCGCGGTGTCGTGGACGCCGGGCGAGGCGAGCCGACGCCCGACCCATTCGGCCACCGGCACCGTCACCGCGTTGCCGACCAGCGCCCAGCGCAGCGATCCGCGCGCCGCCGCCGTCGCCGGCTCGGTCCAGCCGGCCGGGAAGCCCTGCAGCCGCTCGGCGTCGCGGATGTCGGGCGTGACGACCCGCCCGTCCGGCAAGAGCACCGCCGGCGGCGAGGCGATGCCGACCGTCGATCCGTTCTTCAACGTCGGCACAGCGTCCGCCGCCCAGCCGAGACCGCGCACGCCCTCGGTCCAGTAGAAGCCGTGGGCGTGAGTGCCGAGCGCGGTGGTCGTCGCGGGCGGCGCGGCGTCGTCGGCGAACAGCACGCCGGCCGGATCGACGGCGGTCGTCGTCGCCACGAAGATCACCCGCTCGCGCCGCTGCGGCAGGAAGGCGAGCGAGTTGACCACCCGATAGGCCCAATGGTAGCCGCGCGCCTCGAAGGCCTCGACCAGCCGGGTCATCGCCCGCCCGCGGTCGAGATGGAGCATGAAGGAGACGTTCTCGAGCACCACCCACGGCGCCGGTCGGGCGTCGAGCAGCCGGAACACGTGGCCGACGAGGCCCGAGCGGCCACCGTCGATGCCCGCGGTCGTCCCGGCCTGACTGAGGTCCTGGCACGGAAAGCCGCCGACGACGAGGTCGACGTCCTCCGGCAGTCGGTCCAGCGCCGCCACGTCGCGCGCGACCGCAAGACCCGGGAAGCGCGCCGCCAGCACCGCCCGCGCCGGCTCCCAGATTTCGCACGCCAGCGCCGTCCCGTGCCCGGCCGCGGCGAGGCCGCGCTCGAAACCGCCGATGCCGGCGAACAGGCCCGCGACCCTCATGCCGCCTCCGATCCCGCCCTCGTCACCCCGCGCTCACTCCGCCAGCGTCTCCTTCACCGTCGTCGCCAACTGCTTGAGGCTGAAGGGTTTCGGCAGGAAGTTGAACTGCTCGTTCTCCGGCAGGTTCTTCTTGAAGGCGTCCTCGGCGTAGCCGGAGACGAAGATGATCTTGAGGTCCGGCCGGGTCTTGCGCAGCTCGCGCAGCAGCGACGGGCCGTCCATCTCCGGCATCACCACGTCGGAGACCACGAGGTCGATCCGCCCGTCGGTCTCCTTCATCACCTCGAGCGCCTCGGCGCCGGTGGAGGCCTCGTGCACGGTGTAGCCGCGCGAGGCGAGCGCCCGGGCGGCGAAGGCGCGCACCGCCTCCTCGTCCTCGACCAAGAGGATGATGGCGTTGCCGGTGAGGTCCGCCATCGGCGTCTGCTCGACCGGGCGCTTCGGCTGCGCCTCGGCGACCTGGACGTGGCGCGGCAGGAAGATCCGGAACGTCGTGCCGACGCCCATCTCGGAGTGGGGCCAGATGTAGCCGCCGGTCTGCTTGACGATGCCGTAGACCGTCGAGAGTCCGAGGCCGGTGCCCTTGCCGACCTCCTTGGTCGAGAAGAACGGCTCAAAGATCTTCTCGATGATCTCCTCGGGGATGCCGGTGCCGGTGTCCTCGACCTCGAGCACCACGTAGTCGGCCGCGGGCATGCCCTTGTAGCCGAGCGCGCCGACCTCGCCGGCCGGCAGGTTGAGCGTGCGGATCTCGAGCCGCCCGCCCTCGGGCATGGCGTCGCGGGCGTTGACCGCGAGGTTGATCACCACCTGCTCGAGCTGGTTGAGGTCGGCCATCACGGTCCACAGGTCCCGGCCGTGCACCATCCTCAGCTGCACCTTCTCGCCGAGCAGGCGGTCGAGCAGGATCGAGAGGTCCGAGAGCACGTCGGAGAGGTTCAGGACCTGCGGGCGCAGCGTCTGCCGCCGCGAGAACGCCAGCAGCTGCCGCACGAGGCCGGCGGCCCGGTTGGCGTTCTGCTTGATGTTCATGATGTCCTGGAAGGACGGATCGGTCGGCCGATGGTTGGCGAGCAGCAGGTCGGAGAAGCCGATGATCGCCGTCAGCACGTTGTTGAAGTCGTGCGCGACGCCGCCGGCGAGTTGGCCGATCGCCTGCATCTTCTGGCCTTGCGCGAACTGGGCCTCGAGGGCGCGCTGTTCGGTGGTCTCGAGCGCGTAGACCACCGCCACCTCGCCGTCGCCGGCGCCCTCCTCCACCGGCGAGACGAAGAAGCGCGCCGAGCGCGCCTTGTCGTCGGCGAGGCTGACGTCGATCGGCGGCACCTGACCCTGGCCGGTCAGCGCGCCCTTCAGCGCCTCGACCACCGCGAGCCGGTCGCGCTCGGCGACCACGTCGGTCAGCCGGCCGCGCGCCGCCGTCGGCTCCACCTTCAGGAACGAGCCGAAGATGCGCATGAACGGCGCGTTGGTGCGCCCGAGCCGGCCGTCCTTGTCGATGCCGGCGATCGCGACCGGCGTGTTGTTGAAGAAGCGGGCGAAGCGCACCTCGGCGGCGCGCAGCGATTCCGAGATGTCCTCGCCGGGCGAGCGGTTCAGCACCAGCGTCCGGCTGTCGCCGACCCCGCCGTCGGCGCCGACCGGCACCCGGTGGATCAGTCGCACCGGCAGGCTCTGGCCGTTGCGCTTGACGAGGTCGAGGTCGACGATGCCGGTGCGCACCTCGCCGGGCGCGCCGCGCACGCCGTCGAGCAGCGCCGCGCCGTCGCCGGCCGCGAGATTGGAGAGGCCGATCCTGCCGGCCTCGAACTCGGCGAGGTCGTAGCCGAGCCAGTCGGCCAGCGTCGCGTTCATGTAGACGATGTGGCCGAGCGCGTCGGCCGAGAAGAAGCCGGCCGGGGCGTGGTCGAGGAAGTTCACCGCGCGCTGCAGCGCCTGGAAGCTGTCCTCCTGCTCGTCGCGGTCGCGCGTGACGTCGGCGATCTGCCACACCGACAGCGGCCGCGCCGCGTCGGGTAGCGGGCGGACGCGGATGCGGTACCAGCGCGGCGAGCCGTCGGAACGGCCGATCGGATGGGCGAGCCGCACCTCTTCGCGGGCGCTGCGGCCCTCGCGGGCGGCCTGGGCGAGGCGGAAGATCACGTCGGCGGCGTCGGGGTCGCCCGAGAACACCCGCTCGACCGTGCGCACCTCGCTCGGCGTCTCCGCCCGGATCAGCCGGCCGTAGGCGGCGTTGGCGTAGACGATCCGGCCCTCGACGTCGGTCAGGCAGACGCCGTCGGTCATGGTGTCGAGGAAGCGCTTGGCGAGGGCGTGCTGGCGGTCGTTGCGGGCGCCGAAGCGGATCAGGCCGATCGCGCCGGCGAACAGCGAGAACACGCCGACCACCGCCAGCAGCCCGAGCAGGCCGAGCACGTAGGGCTCGGCGCGCGAACGGTCGAGCATGGCGAACACGCCGGCCGCGGCCACCAGCGACAACGCCAGGGTGACCAAGAGCCCGACGTTTCCGCCGCGCTCGGAGCGGTCCACGATCGGCGCCTCGACCGAGGGGGCGGCCTCGCTGTCGCTCATCCTGTCGTCGTCCCGGCTCGCCGCATCGATTGTCGGACCGTCCCGGGCCTCGTGGGCGGGGCCTCCCGCCGGAGAATCGCCCGGGTTCTCGGTTCCATCAATAACGGTCCCCGCGCGGCGGGCAAAGCGCCGCGCGGGGCCGGAACGCGCACTCCCCGGGGAAGTTCGGCTTTTCGGCCGACCTCAAGCCCCGTAGCGCTGGCGGTAGCGGGCGATCGCGGCTGCCGGCCGGAGCCCCGCGGCCCGGTAGGTCCCAGCCGCCGCCGCGAGGCGGGCGCCGCTGGTCGCCGACGGCTTGACGAGACCGGTCATCGCCGGCACGTCGGCGCTGCCGGGGAACACCGTCTCGTCGAGCACGTCCTTCGGCACGCCGATGTGGTCCATCAGCACGCCCTTGAAGATCGCCCGGAGGTCGGTGGTCGGGGTCAGGTCGCTCTCCTCGTAGAGGTCCTTCTTGGCGATGCCCGGCCAGGTGCCCAGCACCTTGCCGCCGGCGACCGAACCGCCCGCGAGCATCGCCACGGTGCCGACGCCGTGGTCGGTTCCCTTGGTGCCGTTGACGTGGACAGTGCGGCCGAACTCGGTCGCCATCACGATCACGGTGTCCTTCCAGACGTCGCCGACCGCTTCCTTGAAGTCCTTCAGCGCGATGTCGAGTTCGGCGAGCGCGTCGAACAGGTAGCCGGAGGTGACGCCCTGGTCGGAGTGGGTGTCGAAGTTGTTGACCGACAGCACCGCCATCCGCGGCCCGTCGGCGGCGGCGAGCAGTCGGCCGGCGCCGCGGAACGACTGCCGGAAGGTCGATACCCAGCCCGAGCCGTCGTCGACCTGCTCGGCGAGCGCGTCGGCCTTGAGGCCACGCTCGAGCGCGCCGGCGAGTTCGCCGTCGGTGTTGCGCAGCATCTGGACGACGCGGTCGGTCAGCGTCGCGTCCGGGTGCTGGAACCACGTCGGCGACCAGCCGAGCACCGGCGCGGGGCCGCGCAGCAGGAGCGGCGCCTCGCCGATCTGGATCGCGCCGCGGCTGACGATCGGCGAGCCCTGCGGCATCGCCGTCAGCAGCCGGTTCATCCAGCCGGTCGAGTTGGAGCCGAGACCGGGCAGGCCGTTCTCGAGATTGTCCTGGCAGTCGAAGTGCGAGCGGTTGCGCAGCGGCAGGCCGGCCGCGTGCACCACCGCGGCGTCGCCGGCCTTGAAGAGGTCGCCGAAGCCGGTCAGCGCCTTGTTCAGGCTGAAGAAGTCGTCGAGGCCGATCGACTGCGCCCGCGAGATCGCGATGTTGCCGCGCATCTCGTTGTAGGACCCGTCACCGTGCGGGATGACGGTGTTGATGCCGTCCATGCCGCCGCGCAGCACCACCACCAGGAGGCGCGGGTCGCCGGTGGCGGCCTCGGCCCAGCGCGGCACGAAGGCGGAGGAGAACAGGCCGGCGGTGATGCCGAGCGCGGCGCGCCGGCTCACCAGCAGGCGGGATTCGGCGCAGCCCTCGGTGGCGCGCCCGAGGACGGCGGAGGGGAGACCGAGGTCGGCCGGGCCGTGGTCGTGGTCGTGGTCGTGGCGGGACATCTCGGGGTCACCTGCGCTGGAATTCGGAGGAGATCAGCAGGGTGGTGAAGCGCGCGTTGGCGTCGGGGGCGCCGGCGATCCGCCGCCGCGTCTCCTCCGACAGCGTCGAGCCGAACAGGAAGCGCGCAAGGTCGCTCGCCGAGTGCTTCGGCTTCCGGTTGAACACCTGATGGGTCATCATCGCGGTGTCGAGCCGGATCGTCATGCCGTCGGGGTCGAGCCAGTAGCTGCTCTCGTCGGCGTAGCCGTCGGGGGTCGGATGCTCCCAGGGCAGGTTGTTCATGGCCCGCAGCGGCTCGGTGACGGCCCAGCCGTTGTCCTTGTTGGGGAAGAAGCCGAGCGCGCGCATCTGCGCCACCGCCAGCTCGTAGGGCCGGCGCACCTTGCCGAGCGGCAGCGTGAACGCCTCGGGCAAGTCGAGCAGCGCCAGATAGGTCGCCTTGAGGTTGCCGCGGGTCTTGTAGAAGGCGTCGGCGACCGGCTTCACCATCGCCGGAGTCGGGTCGTCGGTGACGAAGTGCAGCACCAGCTTGAAGGCGATGTGCTCGGCGGTCTCGCGCGCGGTGGCGAGGTCCGTGAGCGCATCGAGGCCCTGCTTCATGCCCGCGCCGCCGTAGAGCTTGCCGCGCAGCTTGACGTGACCGGGCTCGTGCCAGCGGGTGCGGAAGATGAACTGGCCGTTGTTGGAGGCCTTGCCGCCGTTGTAGTGGTACTGGGCCTCCCAGCCGCGCACGAACGACCATCCGGTGATGATCTTGGCGAGCTGGGTGACGTCGGTCTCGTCGTAGCCGGCGCCCGAGCCGAGCGTGTGCAGCTCCATAATCTCGCGGGCGAGGTTCTCGTTGAGGCCGGCGTTCCAGTTCTTGCCGTCGATCGAGTTCGGCCCGATCGAATCGTCGTTGTCGAGATAGTCGATCATCGCCGGATGCTGGATCGCGGCCTTGAGCATGGTCTGGAAGTTGCCGAGCACGTTGCGCCGGACCACCGCCCGCTCGAAATGGCCGAGCGTGCCGCGCACCGTCTCGGACTTGTTGATCGACATCGAGAAGTGGTTGCTCCAGAACAGCACCAGCCGCTCCACGAAGCCGACCACCGGCCCGAGGTGCTTGCGCATCCGCGCCTCGAGCTCCACCGACCGGATCTTCTCGGCCTTGTCGAAGCCGAGCTGCGACAGCCGGCAGACGGTCGCGTAGCTCTGCAGCCGCGTGTCGGTGATCGACGCGATGTCCGGATTGTCGAGTTCCGCCTTCACCGCCGCGATCGGATCTCCGGCGATCTTGGAGAACCCGCCCGGCTTCGCCCCCAGTCCGAACCGCTGGAGCGCGATCCGGGCCTGCTGCGCCCTGCTCGTTGCAGCCATGTCCAACCCCCAACCCGAGCGACCGCCGCCGCACGCCGCGCGGCCGGTCGCTGACCGGGACACCCTGGTCCCTCCGATCGCCCCGGAAAGGTGACGAAAGGCTTTACGCCGTCCGTCCAACTACCAAGTCCCGGAACGTATTATCCCTGCGGCGAACAATATGTCTCGCCCCTCTGCAAATCGTATTTAAGCGCCGGTTATTCCCGCCAGCGCGCTTTTTTCCTCAAATTCATGACGAAGCCGATGACTTCGGCGACGGCGCGGTAATGATTTTCCGGGATCAGCTGGTCGAGTTCGGCGGTGGCGTACAACGCGCGGGCGAGCGGCGGATTCTCGACGATCGGAACCTTGTGCTCCACCGCGAGCTCGCGGATCCGGAGGGCCACCTCGTCGACGCCCTTGGCGACACAGACCGGCGCCTGCATGCCGGTCTCGTATTTCAGCGCCACGGCATAGTGGGTCGGGTTGGTCACCACCACGGTCGCCGACGGCACCGCGGTCAGCATGCGCTTGCGCGCCCGCTCCATGCGCAGTTGGCGGATCTTGCCCTTGACCTCGGGGTTGCCCTCGGTCTGCTTGTGCTCCTCCTTGATCTCCTGCAGCGACATCCGCTGCCGCTTCAGCCAGCGCCAGCGCACCCAGCCGTAGTCGAGCACCGCCACGAAGAACAGCGCGGCGGTCATGGCGCCGAGCATGCGCACCGCGCTCGCCTGGGCGATGCCGAGCAGCACGGCGAGGTCGGTGGTGACGAGGCCGTCGAGCCGCTCGCGCTCGGGCCACAGCACCGCGGTCATCACCGCCCCGACCAGCACGATCTTGACGAGGCCCTTCACGAAGTTCATCAGCCCGTCGGGCGAGAACATCCGCTTCAGCCCCGACAGCGGCGAGATCTTCGAGAACTTCGGGATCATCTGCTCGGCCGAGAGCACCGGCCGATGCTGGATCATGTGGCCGATCACGCCGCCGACCGCCAGGATCGCCAACGGCCCGACGATCGCCGTGCCGATCGCGAGGCCGAGCGTGCCGTAGAGCCGCCTGAGCCCGCCGCCGTCGACCGAGAGTTCGGCGGCGTGCTCCAGCAGGCCGCGCAGCGCCGGCAGGAGCGCGTGCGAGGCCGGCCCGCCGGCCATCGCCACCGTCAGGGTGATCGCGCCGAGGGTGAAGAAGGCGACCACCTCCTGGCTCTTGGCGACGTCGCCCTTCTCGTGCGCCTGTTCGAGCTTTCGGCCCGTTGGTTCTTCTGTCTTGTCCTCGTCGTCGCCGCCTTCGGCCATGTCCGGGCCCTCAGGGTGCGACGAGGCGCATCAGGCCGGTCTCGACGTGTCCGAGGTACCAGCCCATCATGGTGGTGGAGAGCAGCGCGACCAGCACCAGCCCGACGAAGATCGAGATCGGCATCGACAGGAAATACACCTGCAGCTGCGGCATCAGCTTGGAGAGCACGCCGAGCCCGAGGTTGAAGATCAGGCCGAACACCATGAACGGCGCCGAGATCTGCACGCCGACCTTGAAACTCTCGGCCGCCGTCATCAGCGCAGCGTCGCGCAGGTCCTCGACAGGCAGCACGTCGCCGGGCGGGAACATCGCGTAGCTGTCGGCGATGCCGGCGAGCGCGACGTGGTGGAGGTCGGTGGCGAAGATCATCGCCATGCCGGTCAGTGAAATGAAGCTGCCGATGATCGCGCCCTGCTGGCCCATCGACGGATCCACGGTCTGCGCGAAGCCGAGGCCGACCGCCGAGGCGATCGAGGCGCCGGCGGTCTGCGCCGCCGACAGCAGCATCCGCGCGATCAGGCCGAAGGACAGCCCCACCAGCACCTCCGACACCATCGCCACCAGGAGCCGCGGCAGGTCGTCGGAAAGGCCCTGCGGCAGCCGGCCGGACAGGAGCGGATAGAACACCAGCGCCAGCATCAGCGCGAAGGCGAGGCGGATCCGCGACGGGATCGCCTGTTCGCCGAGCGCCGGCATCAGCATCACCAGTGCGCCGAGCCGGGCGAAGATCAGCAGGTAGAGGACCGTGACCTCCGGCAGGACGGTGACGGTCATCCCGAGACGATCCGCTCGGTGATCCGCGTCATGAAACCGGCGAGCGCGTCGGACATGAAGGGCAAGGTCAGCAGCAGCACCAGGAAGATCGTCAGGATCTTCGGGATGAACACCAGGGTCTGCTCCTGGATCTGCGTCAGCGCCTGCACCAGCGCCACCGCGAGGCCAACCACCAGCCCGACCAGCATGGTCGGCGCCGCGATCTCGACCGTGACCCAGATGGAATCGCGGGCGATGTCGAGTGCCTCCGGCCCGGTCATGGCGTCGTCCCTTCCCCGCGGAGCGCCGTCAGATCGGCATCCGCATGATCTCCTCGTAGGCGGAGATGACGCGGTCGCGCACCGAGACCATCGTCTCCAGCGCCACCTCGGTCTCGTTCACCGCCGTCACCACGTCGATCATGTCGGCCTTGCCGGCGAGCAGGTCGCGCTGCTTGCCCTCGGCGGCCCGGCCCTGGTCGACGACCTGCTGCACGCTGTCCTCCAGCATGGCGCCGAAGTCGACGCCGGCGCCGTCGGCCGCCGCAGTCTGCCCCTGCGACCCGCGATTCGCGAGCCTCGACATGGCGCCGTAGATGCCGGAGGCGTTGAGGGCGGTGGTGAGGGCCAAGGCGGGTCTCCCGGGGAAGAGCGGTCACGAGGGGATGCGAAGGCGCGCCGACGATCGGTCAGCCCTTCAGGAGGTCGAGCGTGCGCAGCATCATCTGCCGCGTCGACGAGACCACGTTGAGGTTGGCCTCGTAGCCGCGCTGGGCGTCGCGCAGGTCGGTCATCTCGATCAGCGGCGTCACGTTCGGGTACTTCACCATCCCCGAGGCGTCGGCGGCGGGATGGCCCGGCTCGTAGCGCATGTCGAAGTTGGAGCTGTCGCGGTCGACCTTGCCGAGTTCGGCGATGGTGGCGCCGAGGGTGCGGTCGAATTTCGCGTTCACCGTCGGGATCTTGCGGCGGTAGGGGTCGGCGCCCGGCGTCGCGCCGGTGGAATCGGCGTTGGCGACGTTCTCGGCGATCACCCGCATCCGTCCCGTCTGCACCTTCATGCCGGCGGTCGAGACCTTGAGCGTGTTGTCGAACTCCATGGTTCAAACCTCCGTCAACGCTTGCCGATCGCGGTCTTGAGCAGGCCGAGGCCGCGCTGGTACAGCGAGGCGGCGGCCTGGTAGTCCATCTGGTTCTGCGTCACCTTCATCATCTGCTCTTCGAGCACCACCGCGTTGCCGTCCGGGGTGATCTCGTAGGCCGGCGCCTTCCGCCCCTCGGCGACCGGGGACCGGGCCGGCGCGCTGCCGCCGAGATGGCGCGGGTCGGTGGCGGCGAGGCGCACGCCCGCCGCGGCGTCGGCGCGCATGTCGGCGGCGACGCGGAAGAAATCGGGCGCCGTGACGTCGCGGCCGACGTAGCCGGGCGTCGAGGCGTTGGCGACGTTCTCGGCCAGGATCTTCTGCCGCTGCTCGTGGAAGCGCAGCTTCTCCTTGAGCGCCTGGAGAACCGGCATATCCGTCATCGACATCGTCCGACGCTCCTCCACGCACCCCGTCCCGCCGGCACGACTCGCCCCGGCCGGAACCGCCGGCAGGCAAGAATTGCCGCCCGTGTGGTTAACGGGTCGTTAACGACGCCGTACGGCACCGGGCCGGCCGACCGGAAATTCGCCGGATTCCGCCCCGAGCCGTGGTCCGGCGACCGGTTGCGCGCTTGTCGGGCGCCGCCCGATCTGCAAGGAAGGGCGGCAGGAATTGCCGCACCGCCCCGAAGGCCCTCGCGAATGCGGATGCCGGGGCGCGGCGGTAGAACATGGTTACCGGCTCGGAAGACAATTCTTTAAAATTTGCCGATACTGATCTCTGACGAACCGGAATTCATCGGACGAGTGACGACGATGCAGGACTTCCTCGTGAGTTGGTTTGGCACGACGGGCGCGACATGGGCGCGGCTCGTCCTCGCCGTCGTCGTGGTGCTCGCGCTGCTGTTGGCGCTGCGCTGGGTGCTGAAGCACACCATGATCGGCTCGGGCCACGTCGTCGCCCGGTCCAAGCAGCCGCGCGTCGCCGTGCTCGACGTCGCCCCGGTCGACCAGCGCCGTCGGCTGGTGCTGATCCGCCGCGACAACGTCGAGCATCTCCTCCTGATCGGCGGCCCGACCGACCTCGTCGTCGAGCAGACCATCTACCGCGGCCTGCCCGTCGGCAGCATGGGCCGGATGCCGGTGCCCGGCGCCGCCCCGGCCCAGCCGCAGCCTGCCGCCCAGAGCCAGACCGCATCGCCCGTCGCGCCCGCGCCGGCGGCCCCGATCGGCGCCGTGCCCGCCCGCCCGGCCGCCCCGCCCGTCGCCGAGGCGCCGGCCCCCGAGCCCGCCGCCGCCCGCCCGCGGCCGCAGGGCGGCCCCGTCCTCGCCGCGCCGGCGCCGGTCGTCGTCGCGCCGCCGGCCCAGACGCCCGTGCCCGCCGCGGCCGCCCGCGCCGACGTCCGCACCATCGGCCAGGGCCAGCCGCGCCCCGCCGCCCGCGAGATCCGCCCGGTCCGGTCCGACGACCGCCCGGCCGAGAAGCCGGCCCGTACCGAGGCCGCCGCCCCGGCGTCGCCGGCGCCCGAGCCCGCGGCATCGGTGCCGCAGCCGGCGCCACAGCCCTACGTGCCGCCGGTCGCCGCCAAGCCCGAGTTCCACGCTGACCCGATCGCCCCGATCGTCGCGGCCGTGCCGGCCCCCGCCCCGGCGCCGGCCGAGACGCCCGCCCCGGCCGCGCCGGAACCCGGCTTCGACGACCTCGCCCGCCGCCTCGACGAGGCGCTGCGCGTCGACCTCGCCGACGTCCACCCCGCGCCGAGATCCGAACCGCGCCTCGAGCCGGTGACGCGCCCCGAGCCGGTCGTCCGGGTCGAGCCGCCGCTCGCACGCCGCCCCGCCCGCGTCGAGCCGGTCGAGCCCGCCGAGCCGCCGGCGCCGATCCCCTACGTCCGCCCGACCCGCGGCCCCGCCGCCCGCCCGATCGACGAGGACCGCGCCGAGCCGATCGAGGCCGAGGCCGCGGCGCCGGAACCGGTGGCGTCCACGCCGAAGGAGCCCGCGCCGCGGCCGCCCGAGCCGGTCGCGCCGAAGGCCCCCGAGCCCGTCGCCGCCCGCCGTACCGAGCCGACCGGCGACGATCCCGCCCGCACCGCCCTCGGCGCCGCCGCGGCGTGGTTCCGCCCGCGCGCCGTCGAGCCCGCGCCCGAGCCGGCCGTGACCGCCGAGCCGCGCCCGGCACCGCAGCCTGCCGCCCGTCCCGCCCCCGTGACCGCCGCCGCCCGCCCGGCGCCGACGCCGGTCGTCCGTGCCCCGGAGCCGCCGGCCGCTGAGATCGTCCCCGAGCCCGAGGTCGAGACCGCGCCCGAGCCGGTCCGCGCCGCCGCTGCGGCTCCGGCCGCCGCCGCCGAGGCGCCGGCCCGCCCCGCCGCGTCCGCCGACCTCTCGGCCATGCTCGCCGACGACCTCGCCCGCATCCTCGACGACGAGGTCGCCAAGGCCGGCCCGGCGCCGGAACCCGCGGCGCCGTCGCCGGCCGCGCCCCAGGCCGCCCCGAAGGCCGCGGCGCCCGCACCCGCCAAGCCCGCCGCGCGCCCGGCTGCACCGGCCGCACCGGCCAAGGCCGACCCGGATTTCTCCTCCCTCGAGGACGAGATGGCCCGCCTGCTCGACGAACTCGCCGGCGACCTCAAGTCCGACAACCGTTCCTGAGACGCGCCTCGGCGCGACCCGACGGGCCCGGCCGGCGACGGCCGGGCCCGTCGCGTTTCGAGGGAGAGCCCCACGCCGTCCACACCCCGTCACCGTCCACCGCCCCACCCGCCGCCCGAATCGCGGTAAACGGGGAGCGGACCCGGCCGAGAAGGCCGGACGAGGCGGCGGATCGGAGCCATGGCGCGGACAGACGCCGGCGCGGCGGCGGGCGGACCGGACGGTCCGGATCCCGGCGGCGGCCCGGCCCTCCAGGGAGATCGACAGGACGGCCGCGGGCGGCCCCACGCCCGGCGCACCGCCTTGGCCGCGGGCGTCCTCGCCGTCGGCTTCGCGCTCGCCGGCGCGGCGCACGCGCAGGACATCACCATCGGCCTCGGCCAGGGCACCACGCTGACCGAGCGCGGCGTCCAGCTGATCGGCCTGATCACGGTGCTGTCGCTGGCGCCGTCGATCCTGGTGATGATGACGAGCTTCACCCGGATCGTGGTGGTGCTGTCGCTGCTGCGCACCGCGATCGGCCTGCAGACCGCACCGCCCAACGCGGTGATGGTGTCGCTGGCGCTGTTCCTGACCGGCTTCATCATGGCGCCGACGTTCCAGACCGCCTACGAGGACGGCGTCGCCCCGGTGGTCGCCGGCCAGATCCAACTGACCGAGGGCTTCGAGCGCGCCGTCGCACCGTTCCACGCCTTCATGCGCGCCAACGTCCGCGAGGCCGACCTCGCGCTCTTCATCGACCTCGCCCGCGAGGAGCCGCCGGAGGCGCCCGAGGACCTGTCGCTGCGCGTCCTGATCCCGGCCTTCATGATCTCCGAGCTGCGGCGCGCCTTCGAGATCGGCTTCCTGATGTACCTGCCCTTCCTGATCATCGACATGGTGGTGTCGTCGATCCTCATGGCGATGGGCATGATGATGCTGCCGCCGGCGACCGTGTCGCTGCCGTTCAAGCTGATCTTCTTCGTGCTGGTCGACGGCTGGTCGCTGCTCGCCGGCAGCCTGATCCGCAGCTACGGCGCCGGGTGATCCCGGCGCCGGCCCCGCCCCCTGGTCACGCCGCCCGGTTCGCCCGCGCGCTCACCAGCGGGAACACGGTGCGCCCTTCCACCATCGTTCGCGTCGACCCGCCGATCCAGATCCGGCCGCGGCCGTCGCGGTCGACGTCGACGCGGCCGGCGCGGCCGAGCCGGGTGCCCTGGGCGGCGCGGTAGGGCCCGTTCGCCCGGCCGGTGTCGTAGAGCCAGCCGGCGACCGACGCGTTGAGGCTGCCGGTCACCGGATCCTCGACGATCAGGCCGCGGTGGTCGCTGAAGAAGGCGCGCAGCTCGAAGGCCGCCTCGGCTCCCTTCGGATGCGCGCCGACGACGCCGACGTCGATCTTGCGCGGGTGGCCGCGCCGCGGCTCCAGCGCCAGCACCGCCTCGGCCGAGCCGAGCATGATGCCGAGCCAGCCCGGACCGTTGTCGATCCAGCGCGCGTCGACCACCGCGTCGCGGCCGATGCCGAGGAGGTCCAGCGCCTCGTCCAGTTCGGCGTCGGTCGGCTTGCCGGAGCGCAGCAGCGGCGGCGCGGCGAAGGCGAGGCCGCCGTCGGTGCCACGTCGGATCTCGACCAGCCCGGCGCCGCATTCCTGCACGATCCGGCGCGGATCGCGCGGCCGGCCGTTCTGCGTCAGCCAGGTGTGGCAGGTGCCGAGCGTCGGATGACCGGCGAAGGGCAGTTCGCCCGAGAGCGTGAAGATCCGCACCCGGTAGTCGGCCTCGGGCCGGGTCGGCGGCAGCAGGAAGGTGGTCTCCGAGAGGTTCAGCCAGCGCGTGATCGCCAGCATGTCGTCGGTGTCGAGGTCGGTCGCGTCGGTCACCACCGCCAGCGGGTTGCCGCTGAACGGGCGGGTGCCGAAGACGTCGACGAGATCGAGGCGATGGACCATGGCAAGGCACTCCGGATCGGACGGTCCCCGCGGGACCGGCACGCACCGTCCTAGCAAAGTGACACACTTTGCCGTAAGGTGGAAAAGTGTACCGACACACTATCGTCGCGGAACCTGATCCCCCATGCGCCTCGCCTCCCCCTGGACGCCCCGCCTCGCCGGCTCCGGCCTGCCGCACGAGCGGCTCGCCGCGGCGATCGCCGAGGATCTCCAGTCCGGCGCGATCGCGCCCGGCGACCGCCTGCCGCCGCAGCGCGACGTCGCCTGGCGGCTCGGCCTCGCGGTCGGCACCGTCGGCAAGGCCTACGCCGCCCTCGAGCGCCGCGGCCTCGTCGAGAGCGTCCACGGCCGCGGCAGTTTCGCCGCCGGCCTCAAGACCGACGACGCCGGCCCGGCCGACCTCGCGGTCAACCGGCCGCCGCAGATGCTCGACGACCGCCTGCTCGCCGCCACCCTCGCCACCGTCGCCCGCCGGCTCGACGCCGACGCCTTCGGCGGCTACGCGCCCTCCGCCGGCCGGCCGGTACACCGGGCGATGATGGCGCGCTGGCTCGCCCGCCAGGGCCTGCCGGCCGCGCCCGAGACCGTGCTCCTGACCAACGGCGCCCAGCACGCCCTCTCCGTCGCGCTCGACCTCGCCTGCCCGCCGGGCACGCTGCTCCTCGTCGAGCGTTTCACCTATCCGGCCGTACCGCTGTTCGCCCGCCACCGCGGCGTCGAGGTCCGCGGCCTCGCCGTCGACGGCGAGGGCATGCGCCCCGACGCCCTCGCCGAGGCGCTCGCCGACGCCGCCCGCGCCGGCCGCCGCGCCGCGCTCTACCTGATGCCGACGGTGCAGAACCCGACCGCCGCCGCCATGGGCCCGGCGCGCCGGCGCGCCATCGCCGACCTCGTCGCCCGCCACGACGCGACCATCGTCGAGGACGAGGTCTACGCCGGCCTCGCCGAGGCGCCGCCGCCGCCGATCGCCGCCCTGGCGCCGGAGCGCACGCTCCACGTCACCGGCCTCTCCAAGGTGCTGAGCCCCGGGCTCCGGATCGGCGCGCTGGTGGTGCCGCGCGCCCTCGCCGCCGCCGCCGCCGAGCGGGTTCAGGCCGCCTGCACGTCGGTGTCGGTGCTGTCCTGCCTGATCATGGAGACCTGGTTCGCCGACGGCACCGCCGACGTCGTCGCCCGCGCCATCCGCGAGGAGGCCCGCGCCCGCCTCGCGCTCGCCCGCGCCAAGCTGCCCGACGCCAAATTCGCCGCCGGCGGCTACCATCTCTGGATGCCGATGCCCACCGCCGCCGCGGCCGAGTTCGTCGCCCGCGCCGCCGCGGCCGGGGTGCTTCTGATGTCGGCGCGCGCACCGCTCGCCGATCCCGCCGATCCCGTGGGCGGCGTCCGCGTCAGCGTCGGCGGCCCGGCCCGGCCGACGCTTGAGCGGGCGCTCGACGTGCTCGCCGGCCTGTCCGAGCCGCCCGCGATGGCGGCGATCTGAGTCCCGAGCCCTGCGAGGAGCACCCGACCGGGCGCCGGCCGGATGGCAGGAACCTCCCGCCGTCCCGGCTCGGCCGGGGCGTCGGGAGCCGGCGGAGACTCTTCCTCAACCCGCCGCGGGCGGTGCCGTCGGGGCGGCGGTGTTCTCGGCGCTGGTGCCGCCGCCGGCGCCGAGCGGCACGGCGGTGCCGTTCTCGATCAGCGCCGGGCGGTTGGGATCGCCGAGTTCGAGGTAGCGCTTGCGGTAGTCGTCGAGGAAGGCCTGCAGCGTGCCGACGTTGGCGATCGACTTGACCACCTCCTGGAAGCTGCCGCCGGCCACCTGCATCCGGCTCGTCACCGCCTCGAAGGCGGCGCCGTTGGCGGTCTCGGCCATCTTCTTGGAATACTTGGCGCGCAGCCGGTCGAGGCTGAGGCGGTCGCCGGCGAGCGTGAAGCTGATGCCGGCCTTCAGCACCTGCATCTGCTCGAGATCCGACAGCGGCAGCGGCTCGTTCCAGCGGCCGCCGAGCATGCGCTCGTACTGGTCGCCGGCGTCCTCGTAGCGGTCGTTCTCCCACAGGATGTCGGCGCGCAGGCGCTCGATGTCGCCGCCGCGCAGCGGCTTCAGGAGGTCGAGCGCGAGGTCGGGCTTGCCGGTCTCGGCGAGCGCGCGCGCCTCCACCGAGCGGCGCTGGCGCTCGATGCCGGCCGGCAGTTCGGACTGCCGGGTGCGGCTGAGGATCAGCAGCGCGCGGTCGGGGCGCTGGTCGAGCAGGTAGACCAGCGCGAGGTCGGCCGCCACCTGGGCGCGGGCGGCGCCGCGCAGGCGGTTCTCGACCTGATAGGTCAGCAGTTGCTGGGCCTGCGGCAGCAGGTCGACGTCGACCAGCCGCTCGGCCAGCTTGCGCACCATGGCGTCGCCGCGCCGGCCGTTCGGCGTCAGCTCGCGGAAGTCGTAGTAGAGCGCCAGCGCCTCGGTCGGCTTCATCTCGTCGGCTTTGCCGTCGAGGTAGAGCGAGGCGAAGGCGGCCTGCATCTCGTCCTGCATCAGCCGGGTGGTCTGGGCGTTCGGGTCGATCTGCATCGCCGAGCGCATCACCTCGAAGGCGCGGCGGTAGTTGCCCTTCTCGATCGAGTACTGGCCGAGCGTGCGCAGCGTGTTGAGCTCGATGTCGTCGCCGCGCCAGGCCACCGCCAGTTGCTCCAGGCGGTCGAGCGCCTGGTCGAGGGTGATCAGCCCCTCGCGGCGCTGCAGCAGCACCAGCCGGTAGGTCGCCTCGGCCGCCACCGGACCACGGCCGGTGCGCACCACGTTGGAAAGGATGCCGATGGCGTCGCCGGCGTGACCGTCGGCGTCGATGGCGCGGGCGTTGAGGAGGTCGAGTTCGGCGAGTTCGTCAGGCCTCAGCGCCTTCGGGTCGATTTCCGAGAGCAGCGTCCGCGCCTTGGCGTAGTCGTTGAGCTCGAGCGCGGTCGCCACCGACGCCAGCATGAAGCGGCGCTGGATCACCCGCGGGAACGAGCCGATCACCTCCTCGGCGCGCGGCATCTGTTTGCGCGCGTCGGTGTGCCGGCCGAGGTCGACGTCGGCGATGGTCCGCCAGACCGCGGCATAGGGGCTGTCGGCGAGTTCGGGCCGGTCGAGCATCGACAGCGCCTCGGTCGGGCGGTGCATCAGCAGCGAGGCGCCCGCCCGCAGCACCGCCATGCGCTGCGACGTCTCCTCCTCCGGCGCGATCGAGCCGATCAGGCGCAGGATGCCGAGCGCTTCGGAGCCGAGACCGTTGGCGAGGTTGAACTTGGCGAGCTTGTACCAGCGGTCGACCCGGTCCGACTTCTCGCGCGCCTGCGAGACCTGACCCATCAGGTCGTGGCGCTTGTGCCAGAAGTCGGCGGCGTCGCCGGCCTCGGTGTCGGCGAAGTCGACGAAGCCGGGCCGTCCGCCGAGCGAGGAGCCGATCGACGCCGGCAGGTCGAGCACGGCGGCGCGCTTCGGTGCCGTGTCGGTGGAGATCGAGAGGCCGCCGGGACGGCGCAGCGACACCAGCTCCCCCTCGGACTTGACCTGGAGGTCGTCGACCTTGGGCAGGAAGGCGAGGCCGTGCGCCGACGACAGCGCCTCCACCTCGGCGAAGGTCTGCGGCTTGATCAGGCCGCGCGGCTGGCCGCGGCCGGTGATCACCAGGACCTCGTCGCCCGAAGCGGGGTCGGTGATGTGGTGCATCGCCGAAACCGGGCCGAACGGGATCTCCAGCGCCGCCGCGCCGTCGCCGGCGATCGAGCGCTTGATCGGCAGCGGCCGGGTCGGCGCCATCACCATGTCGCCGATCGTCACGACCCAGAAGGTGCCCTCGGGGTTCAGCGTGGCGAGCAGAGGTTCTGCCATCTCGATGCGGATCGCCTGTGCCTCGCCGCCGATCTTCATCGGCTCGATCGAACGGGCGTAGCCGGCCAGCGCGTCCTGCAACGGCGCCGCGTCGATCGGCGAGGGATCGTCGAACACCAGCCAGACCGCCGGGCCACGGCTGAACAGGGCCGCGCCGATCTCGCCGTGGTAGGGGAAGACCACGCGCGTCGCGCTGCCGATCCGCTTGGCCTCGACCCGGATGGTGCCGTCGGCGAGGGCGTGCTCGTCGCCGCCGTCGGGCAGTTCGGCGAGTTGCCCACCCGTCGGCTTCACCCGGGCGGACGACGGGGCGGCGTATTCCTCGGCCGTGGCGTCGGCGGCCGTGGTCGCGTGCGGCGCCTCGTGCGCGTCGGGAGCGGCGTGGCCGCCGGGGGCGGCGTGGCTGTCGGCGGCCGCGTCGTGGGCCTCCGGGACCGGCGGCAGCACGGCGAGACCGCCCTCGGCCGGAACTTCGTGTCCGACGTCCGCGGCATGGGACGCCGCCGTGCCGTGCCCGTCGGCTGCCGGTGCGGCACCGTGACCCTCGGCCGGCGCGGGCGCACCGTGACCCTCGGCAGCCGGCGTCGCACCGTGGCCCTCGGCGGCGTGGCCGGCCGGAACCACCGGGGTCGTGTCCTCGACGCCCGGCGCGTGCACCTCCTCGGTGGCCGTCGGCGGCGCCTCGCTGCCGTCGCGCGTCGCGGCGTGGACGATGGCGTCGTGCGGGCGCAGGGCGGCGGGGTCGACGTGACCCTGGATGTCGACGACGTAGGTGTTCTCGTCCTTGAAGGCGCGCACGTCGGCGCTCGGCTGCACCGACAGCAGCACCGTGATGCCGTCGTCGTCGCTCTCGGTGGAGATGTCGTCCAGATAGGGCGGCATGTCCATCCGCACGGTCGACAGGTCGACCTTGGCCTTGCGGTTGAAGCGGACGCTGACGCCGGAATCCTGGCGCTGGAAATCGGCCTCGAAGGGAACGTTCCAATGGAACGTCAACCGGCTGAAGGTCGGCGCGCGGGCGACGGTGAGGTCGAGCTTGGCCGCCTTGGAGCCGGCCACCTTCAGCATCTCGGCCTCGCGGGCGCGGCGGGCGGCGTCCTCGGCCCGCCGCGCGAGTTCGGCGATGATCTCGTCGGGCAGCCGCGGCGGCGGACCGGCCCAGTCGGCCGGCAGGAAGTCGAGGAACAGCTTCGGACCCGCTTCCATGGTGTTGACACGGGTGCCGCGGGTCAGCGCGAAGCGGGCGCCGCGGCCCTCCGGGTCGGCGCGGGCGATCATCACGAACTTGGACAGCATCGACGACACCCGGGAGACGTCGATCTCGACCGGGTCCTCGAAGTGCAGCACGAGCACGCCGTTGTCGGTGTTCACCGTGTAGGCGGGCAGGATGTTCTTGTCGGCGAACGAGACGATGATGCGCCCGAAATTCGCCTCGGGCTTGATCTCGACCGAGACCGCCTGGGCCGCCGCGGTCATCACCGTCCACAGGAGCGCGGCGACGAGGCATACCACGGACGCGATCCACCGCCCGACGTCGCCGCCGGGCCGGTCGACGACACCGACCGCATTCCGGCGTTCAGTTGTCACCATGGCCTCGCCCACCGGCCGCTTCCTGCGGCCTCTCGGGACGACCCTACGGACGCGCGTTTAAGCCGCCGTTAAATCGAAGGCTCGAATCAGCCGTTCGGCGCGGGTTGGATCTTCGGCAACGCCGCCGGATCGGTCGGCCCGGCGTCGCCGCCGCTCTCGGGCACCGGGATCGTCATCTCGTCCGGGGTGCCACCGGGCACCAGCGGGATCGCCAGCGGCGCCTGGGACGACGGCTCGTCGGTCATGCGCACCACGATCTGGCGCGGGCCCTGGTCGCCGGCGAGCAGCAGGGTCAGCCGCGCCGCCTTGGTAGGCGCCATCGCCGCCAGGATCGGCGAGAGCTTGCGCGGGTTCATCTTGCGGGCGATGGCGGTCAGCACGGAGACGTCGAGCGAGTTGAACACCTCGGCGGCCGCCTTCGGCTTCATCGCCTCGTAGAGCTGCACCAGCCCCTTGATCTGCTCGTCCTCCTGCTCGGCCGCCGCCGCGCCGGGGGCGGCCGCCCCGCCCTGCCCTGCCGCTGCGCCGCCGCCGCCGGGCACCGTGTTCAGCTGGTTCTCGATCGACTTCAGCTCGTCGACGCGCTGCTGCAGCCGGATCTCGGCGGCGCGCAGCAGCTTCATGCGCACGTCGATCTCCTGCTGGCGGCGGTCGAGTTCGTCGCGTCGCTTGCCGAGCGCCTCGAGGACGGCCGCCTCCGAGGTCGAACCCGGCGGCTGGTACTCCTCCGGCCGCACGGTCGAGACGCCCTCGGGCAGCTTGGGGCCGCTGGAACCGTGTCCGCCCTCGGCCGGAGCCCCGTGACCGCCTTCGGCGGGAGCCGCGTGACCGCCCTCGGCCGGCGCCGCGCCGTGCTCACCGGCGGCCGGAGCCGCCTCGCCGTGTCCACCTTCCGCGGGCGCCGCGGCGTGCTCGCCCGCGGCCGGAACCGCCTCGCCGTGACCACCCTCGGCGGGCGCAGCGGCACCGTGCTCGCCCGCGGCCGGAGCCGCCTCGCCGTGGCCACCTTCCGCCGGCGCGGCTTCGCCGTGGCCGCCCTCGGCGGGGGCCGCTTCGCCGTGACCGCCCTCGGCCGGCGCGCCGTGACCGCCGCCGTGGCCGCCACCCTCCTGCTGCTTGGCGAGCGCCTCGGCCTCCTTGGCGAGGTCGAGCGGCGCGCCGAGGATGATCGGGTCCTCGATCGATTCCGCGTCGGCCGGCTTGGCGGCGCCGTGCCCGCCCTCGGCCTCGCCGCCGTGTCCGCCGTCGCCCGCCGCCACCGCCGCGACCGGGCCGAGCGCGAAGGAACCGGCGCCGGTGGCGAGGCCCACCAGCTTCAGCACCAGCAGCGCCGAGGTCGCGAACAGGACGATCGGGAGGAGGCGGAGCGTCTTCATGGCTTGCTCAGGCGGCCTCCTCGCGGGAGCGGCGGTAGGCGGCGAGCCGCTCGGCCGCGGCTTCCGCGGCGGCCTGGAGGCCGCGGGCGGCGGGTTCGCGGGCCGGCGCCGCCGGCGTCTCGGGCGCGGGCGCGGCCGCCTTGCCCGGCATCGCCGCGCCGACGATGGCGCCGATCCGGCGCACGATCTCCGAACCGGCCACGAGCTGGCGGTCGAGGTCGCCGACCAGCGCCTCCGCCGCCTTCATCCGGCCGCCGAGCGAGGTTTCGCAGGCGTTGGCGGTGGCCTTGAGGCCGAGGATCGCCCGTTCGGCGATCTCGGTGGCCGTGATCAGCTCGGCAATGGTGGCGCGCAGCACCTCCTCGTCGGCGCGCAGCCGGGTCAGGCGCCGGTTCAGCACCATGCAATAGCCGATGGTGAGGACGAGCAGCACGGCGACCACGACCTCGATCGCCATTCCGAGTGAGAAACCCGTCGTCATGTCTGCTCCAGCTCCTTCTGCACCGCCCGCTCGAACGCGGCCAGCGTCATGCGCGGCCGCCGGAGCGGCCGGTTCACCTTCACCGACACCTTCTCGCCGAGCCGGCCGATGTGCCCCGTGGTCAGGTGCACGCTGCCGCACTTCACCGCGATCGGGTCCTGCGGCGACACGTTGAACACCAGCGTCTGCCCGACCTCGAGGTCGAGCACCATCGACAGCGGCAGGTCCTCCTCGCACATCACCGCGTCGACCGCGATGCCGGCGTGGAAGATCTCGGTGGCGAGATGGCCCTCCCAGATGGTGTCGCGGCCGAACTTCTCGCCCATGATCATCTGCAGCAGCAGATGCCGGATCGGTTCGATGGTCGCGTAGGGCAGCAGCATCTCGATTTTGCCGCCGCGGTCCTCCATGTCGACGCGGAACTGCACCAGGATGCAGGCGTTCGCGGGCCGCGAGATCGGCGCGAAGCGCGGGTTGGTCTCGAGGCGCTCCAGCGTGAAGTCGATCTGCGTCAGCGGCGCGAAGGCCTTGGCGGCGTCGGCGAGCAGGATCTCGATCATCCGCCGCACGAGGTTCATCTCGATCGTGGTGTAGGGCCGGCCCTCGACGCGGATCGCGGTGGTGCCGCGGCCGCCGCCGAGCAGCACGTCGATGATCGAGTAGATCAGCGAGGAATCGACCGTGACGAGGCCGTAGTTGTCCCACTGCTCGGCCTTGAACACCGAGAGGATGGCCGGCAGGGGGATCGAGTTCAGATAGTCGCCGAAACGCACCGACGAGATCGAATCGAGCGAGACCTCGACGTTGTCGGAGGTGAAGTTGCGCAACGAGGTCGTAGTCTCGCGGACGAGCCGGTCGAACACGATCTCCAGCATCGGCAGGCGCTCGTAGGACACGAGCGCCGAGTTGACCAGCGCGCGGATGCCGCTCTGGTCGGAGGCGAAATGGTCGTCGAGGTTGAAGCCGAGGAGGTTGTCGATCTCCTCCTGGTTCAGCACGCGATCGGCGCCGCGCGAGGTCTGGTCGAGCTCGCCGTCGTTGTCGTCGATCATCGCCGCCCACTGGGCGGCGACGGCGTCGGCGTTCTCGACGCCCTGCTCCTCGAGCGCGGCGCCCCATTCCGCCGCGAGGTCGTCCATGTCGCCGCCCTTCTGCTCGGCGAGCGCGGCACCCCAGTCGGCGGAGAGGTCTTCGTCCTCGTTTTCCATCGCGCTCACGTCCTCACTGCACGATGACGTTCTTGAACAGCACGTCGTCGACCCGCGCCGGATAGACCGCGATGTTGATCCGGCGCTGCAGTTCCTCCTTCAGCCGGTACAGCCCGGCCGAGCCCTGCAGGTCCGACACCCGGAGTTCGCGCATGTAGGTCTGGAAGGCGTCGAGCACGCGCGGCATGTTCGGCTCGACCAGCTTCAGCATGTTCTCGTCCGAGAGCTCCAGCGCGACCTGGAGCTTGACGTAGGCGGCGTGGTTCTCGGTGGTGGAGAGGTTCAGGATCATCACCGGCAGGTCGTAGTAGTAGGCCGTCGGCTGCTGCTCTTCGACGATCTGCTTGGCGGTCTCGGCCGGGTCGGGCTCGCCGCCCATCATCATGAAGGCCGCGCCGCCGCCGCCGACCAGGAGCAGCAGCAGGCCGCCGCCCGCCGCGATGACGAGCTTCTTGTTGGCGAGGAGGCCCTTCAGACCCTTCTTGCCCTCGCCGCCTTCCGCTTCGCCCTCGTCGTCCTTGGCCATGCCCCGCTCGCCCGCCGGATCCCGCGTCGCCGACTCTCGCGCGGCGCCGTCCCGTCCCTCCGGTGGACGTTGCGGCCGCAATGGTTAACGAAACGTTGACGGTTCGTTAACTCCCCGGCAAATCCTGCCGCCCCGACCCGGCACCCGGCAGCTTCGTTACCGCGCGGTTAACCCTCCTGCACCACGATGCCGCTGTTTTCATTGGATTTTCGAGTTGGCACGGCTCCTGCGAGGCAGTCGTCGGAGCCGCGGCGCTGGGGAGCGCTTCCCGCGGGTCCGCCAGGACTTGGGGATTCACATGGAGAACGCCTCTCTGGTGGGGCTTTCCCGTCAGATCGTCCTTCAGCGCAAGCTGACGGTGATCGCGGACAACCTCGCCAACATGACGACCGCCGGCTTCAAGCGGGAGGACCTCGGTTCCGAGGAGGCCTTCATGCCGAAGAGCCGCACCAACCTGTTCGAGCGCCGCGACACCCGCGACAGCTACGTCCGGGAAAAGGCGACCGTCACCGACTTCAGCCAAGGCGAGATCGAGCTCACCGGCAATCCCTTCGACCTCGTCATCGAGGGCGAGGGCTTCTTCGTGGTGCAGGCCCCCGAGGGCGAACGCTACGCCCGCGGCGGCAATTTCGTCCTGGATTCCCAGGGCCGTCTGGTCACGCCCGACGGCTACCCCGTCCAGGGCGAGGGCGGCGACATCGTGTTCGCCCGCAACGAGCACGACGTCGCGGTCGGCGCGGACGGCACGGTGTCGTCGAGCGCCGGCGAGAAGGGCCGCCTCCGGATCGTGAACTTCGCCAACCCGGGCCAGTTGGTGAAGCAGGGCAAGAACCTGTTCCGGTCGCAGGTCGCGCCGACGGCGGACCCGGACGCCCGCGTCAAGCAGGGCGCGATCGAACGGTCCAACGTCTCGGGCATCGTCGAGATCAACACGATGATCGAGGTCACGCGCGCCTACGAACAGATCTCCGATCTCATCAAGAAGCAGAGCGACTTGAGCTCGAAGGCGATCGAACGCCTCGGCTCGCTGCAGGCTTGACCGGTGGAAGGATAGGGACGAATGAAAGCTCTCAACATCGCCGCCACCGGCATGATGGCCCAGGAGATGAACGTCAACATCATCTCCAACAACATCGCCAACATGCGCACGACCGGCTACAAGCGCCAGCGCGTCGACTTCCAGGATCTCTACAACCAGAACCTCCGCCGCCAGGGCGCGAGCACGTCGGAGGCCGGCACCATCGTCCCGGCCGGCGTGCAGGTCGGCTCCGGCGTGCGCGTCGTCGCCACCCCGCGCATCATGAGCCAGGGCGACATCGAGCAGACCGACAAGGACACCGACGTCGCCGTCCGCGGCGAGGGCTACGTCCAGGTCCAGATGCCCGACGGCCGCACGGGCTACACCCGCGACGGCTCGTTCGAGATCGACGCCACCGGCACCATCGTCACCCAGGACGGCTATTCCGTGCTGCCGGCGATCACCGTGCCGCCGAATTCCAAGGACCTGACGATCAGCCAGACCGGCACGGTCCAGGTCACGGTCGGCAACGCGACGACGCCGACCGTGCTCGGCCAGATCCAGCTCGCCCGCTTCGTCAACAAGGCCGGCCTCGAGGCGATCGGCGACAACCTGTTCGTCGAGACGACGTCGAGCGGCGCGGCGCTGGTCGGCAACCCCGGCGACGAGGGCTTCGGCACCATGCTCCAGGGCCACCTGGAAATGGCCAACGTGGTCCCCGTCTCCGAACTGTCGTCCCTGATCGCCGCCCAGCGCGCCTACGAGATGAACTCCCGCATCATCCGGGCCGCGGACGAGATGTCCCAGGCGATCGCCAACCTGAAGTAAGGAGGCCGATCCATGACCCGTGCCTTCCTCCTGCGCCTCGTCGGCGCGGCGCTGATCGCCGCGCTCGCCGCGACGCTGATCACGCTCCGGCCCGCCGCGGCGGCGACGCTGAGGCCGCACGCCATCGTCACGACCGACCTCGTCACCCTCGGCGACCTGTTCGACGGCGCCGGCGAACGCGCCGCGACGCCGGTGTTCCGCTCGCCCGACGCCGGCGTCGACGGCGCCCTGCCCGCCGCCGACGCCCTCGCGGCCGCCCGCGCCGCCGGCCTCGCCGTCGACCCGACCGCGATCGACGTCGTCACCGTCGTCCGCGCCGGCACCGAGGTCGACGAGGCGATGCTGACCACCCTCGTCCGCGACGCCGTCGCCGGCCGCCTCCGGGTCGCCCCGGAGAGCCTCGACATCGACTTCGACGCCCTCGTCGGCCCGATCACCGCCGACGCCGGCGCCGACCGTCCGGTCACCCTGGTGGCGCTGTCGGTCCAGGGCGGCTCCGGCCGCTTCGACGCCCGCCTCGCCGTCGACGTCGGCGCCGAGACCCGCACCGTCGAGGTCGGCGGCCGCGCCGTCGAGATGATCGACGTGGTGGTGCTGAAGCGCGACCTCGAGCGCCGGCAGGTCGTGCGCGCCGACGACATCGCGGTCGAGCGCGTCGAACGCCGCCGCATGGGCCGCAGCGCGCTCGCCGAGCCGGACGCGGTGGTCGGCCTCGCCGCCCGCCGGGCCCTGCGCGGCGGCGACACCCTGAGCCCGGTCGATCTCGAGCCGCCGCGCCTCGTGCTGCGCGGCGAGCAGGTGACGCTGAGCTACGCCCGGCCCGGCATCACCCTGTCGGCCCGCGGCCGCGCCCTCGCCGACGGTGCGCTCGGCGAGACCGTCACCGTCCTCAACGAGCAGAGCCGCCGCACCGTCGAGGGCATCGTCACCGCGAACGGCGTCGTCACGGTCGCGCGCGGTACCCAGCATCCCGCGGCGGCCACCGCCGCCCTGACCCAGTGAGAGCCGCCATGTCCCGCCGTCCGGCCCCCACCCTCGCCCGCACCCTCCCCGGCCTAGCCCTGGTCGTGGTCTCGCTCGCCGGCTGCGGCGGCGCCGCCGACCGCCTGTCGCAGGTCGGCCAGGCCCCCGCGCTGTCGGCGATCGAGAACCCGACCGCCCAGGCCGGCTACCGCCCCGTGCAGATGCCCATGCCGGTCGTGCAGCCGGTCAGCTACGCCCCGGCCTCGCTGTGGCAGTCGGGCTCGCGCACCTTCTTCAAGGACCAGCGCGCCCGCAACATCGGCGACATCCTGACGGTCAAGGTCCGGATCACCGACAAGGCGGAGATCGAGAACTCCACCGCGCGCTCGCGCACCTCCAGCGATTCCATGGGCATGGAGGGCGTGCTCGGCAACGGCATCACCAGCGTGCTGCCCGGCGGCACCAGCGCCGACGCGCTCGTCTCCAACAAGGGCGCCAGCGCGTCGAGCGGCACCGGCACGGTGAACCGCTCGGAGGACGTCACCACCGACGTCGCCGCCGTGGTCACCCAGCAGCTGCCCAACGGCAACCTCGTCATCGAGGGCCGCCAGGAGGTCCGGATCAACTTCGAGGTCCGCGAGATGATCGTCGCCGGCGTGGTCCGGCCCGAAGACATCGGCTCGGACAACACCATCGACAGCGCCAAGATCGCCGAGGCCCGCATCTCCTACGGCGGCCGCGGCCAGATCACCGACGTCCAGCAACCCCGCTACGGCCAGCAGGTCCTCGACGTGCTGCTGCCGTTCTGATCGCGGCGCGGGACGAGGGTCCCGCGTCGCCACCCCGTCCGCCCGGCCGGCGCTCCCCAAGCATCGGCCGCCCGGGCGGCCTTCCGCCGTGCGGCGCCGCTCCCCAAGGGCCGCCGGCGGTTCGCGGACCCGCGGCATCCCCAGGCCGCGGCGGTCCGCAACGTCCCCTCGGGCGCGGTCGCCGGCTCCCCAAGTCGAAGGCGGCCGCGCCCGACGGGCTCGTCCCGTTCCACGAACGAAGACGGCGCCGCCCTGGCGGGCGGCGCCGTCTTCGTTTCCGATGCGCGGGGTCGGGCGGCCGGCCGCGCTCAGTCGTCGCGGTAGACGCGCTCGCGGCGCTCGTGACGCTCCTGCGCCTCGATCGACAGCGTCGCGATCGGGCGGGCGTCGAGACGCTTCAGCGAGATCGGCTCGCCAGTCTCCTCGCAATAGCCGTAGGAGCCGTCGTCGATCCGCTTGATCGCGGCCTCGATCTTGGAGATCAGCTTGCGCTGGCGGTCGCGGGCGCGCAGCTCGATCGCGCGATCGGTCTCGGACGAGGCACGGTCGGCGATGTCGGGCAGGTTGATGTTGTCGTCCTGGAGATGCTGGAGCGTCTCCTTGCTCTCACGCAGGATGTCGTCCTTCCAGGCGGTCAGCTTGCGCCTGAAGTACTCCCGCTGCCGGTCGTTCATGAACGGCTCGTCTTCGGTCGGCCGGTAGTCCTCAGCCAGTTCGATCGACATACGAAGTCCTCTCCCAGCGTCGAACGCGGGCGGGAATATAGCCATCGCGACCGCGCGCCACAACGACTATCGCCGCAGTGCGTCGCAATCCCATGACTATTCCGAATGCCGTTTCGTTTCCGTATGTTATGGGTCGTCGCTCACGCTCCGGGACGGTCGACGTAGCGCCCGAGCTTGGCGAGTTCCACCTCCGCACGGAGGTTGATGTCGGCGATCAGGGCGTCGAGTCCGTCGTCGCCGGAACTCTCGAGCGTGCCGAGCAGCGCCACCACGCGATCGAGCGCGGCGCCGGACACCGTGCCCGAGAGCAGGCCGACCTTGATCTCCTCGAGGACGTCGAGGAGGTCGTGGCCACGCTTGGCGGCCCGGCGCTTGCGGCGCGGCCCGTCGGGATCGATCGACTGCAAGGCGAGCAGGGCGTCGAGGCCGGCGAGCGCCGCGGGGCCGGACGACGGCCCGGAGGCGGAGGCGCGCGGCGCGGCCTCGGCGGCGGCCGGCGCGAAGGCCGCACCGGATCCGCCCGTGCGCGCGCCCTGGACGCCGCCCTGCAGTCCGACCGGCCGACCCGTCCCGCTGATCCTCATCCCGCGCACCCGGTTCGCACGAACTCGTTTCCGATCGGCAATTTCGGCCGCGATCGGTTAACGAGCCGTTAACGACCGGGCAAAGCCTGCCGCCCGGACCGGACCCTGCCGTCACCACGGATCCGGAAACACCGCCAAATCAACGTCCTGTGGCGGAGACGGCTCTGGCACGGCGCTTGCGGATCGAACGGTCGGGAGCATCCCGTGGGGACGGGATCGACGATGGTGAAACGGATGCGGCTGGTTTGCGCCCTGTGCGCGATCTTTCTCGTCCTGTCCGCGGTGGCCGCCGATGCGGCGTCGCGGATCAAGGACATCGTCAATGTCGAGGGCGTTCGCGAGAACCAGCTCATCGGCTACGGCCTCGTCGTCGGCCTGCAGGGCACCGGCGACAGCCTCAACAATTCGCCCTTCACCAAGCAGAGCCTGCAGGCGATGCTGGAGCGCCTCGGCGTCAACGTCCGCGACGCCAACATGCGCACGGCCAACGCCGCGGCGGTGATGGTGACGGCGCACCTGCCGCCCTTCGCCACCGCCGGCAGCCGGATCGACGTCAACGTCAGCGCCCTCGGCGACGCCAAGAGCCTGCAGGGCGGCCAGCTGCTGGTCACGCCGCTGATGGGTGCCGACGGCGAGGTCTACGTGATCGCCCAGGGCGCCATCGCGATCGGCGGCTTCCAGGCCACCGGCGCCGCCGCCGAGATCACCCGCGGCGTGCCGACCCAGGGCCGCATCGCCAACGGCGGCGTCATCGAGCGCGAGATCGCCTTCCGGCTCGGCGAGATGGCCTCGGTGCGGCTGTCGCTGCGCAACCCCGACTTCACCACCGCCCGCCGCATCGCCCTCGCCATCAACGACCTCTACGGCTCCGGCGTCGCCGAGCCGACCGATCCGTCGACGGTCCGGCTGTCGCTGCCGAAGAAATACGACGGCAACATCGTCGACCTCCTGACCGAGGTCGAGCAGCTGATCGTCGAGCCCGATCTGCCGGCCAAGGTGATCATCGACGAGGCCACCGGCATCATCGTGATGGGCCAGGAGGTGCGCGTCTCCACCGTGGCGGTCGCCCAGGGCAACCTCACCGTGATGATCACCGAGACGCCGCAGGTGTCGCAGCCGGCGCCCTTCTCCAACGGCCAGACCGCCGCGGTGCCGCGCACCCAGGTCAACATCCTCGACGACAAGGAGCGCCGCCTCGCCGTGATCCAGTCCGGCGTGACGCTGCAGGACCTCGTCGACGGCCTCAACGCCCTCGGCCTCGGCCCGCGCGACCTGATCTCGATCCTCCAGGCCATCAAGGCCGCCGGCGCCCTCCAGGCCGACGTCGAGGTGATGTGATGGACGGCGCCCTCGATTTCGCCACGACCACCCGCTATGCCCCCGCCGTCCGGACGCCGAAGGCGACCCGGGACAAGGCCGAGGCCATGCGTCAGGCGCAGGACTTCGAGTCGGTGTTCATCGCCGAGACCATGAAGGCGATGTTCGAGGGAATCGCCGTCGACCCCCTCAACGGCGACGGCAACGCGAACCAGAGCTGGCGGGAGATGCTCGTCGACGAATACGCCAAGTCGATCGAGAAGGCCGGCGGCTTCGGGCTCGCCGAGCCGATCGCGCACCAGTTGCTGCAGATCCAGGAAGCGAACAACGGATGAACACCCAGGCCCGCCCCGCCCGGCCGGCGCAGATCACCTCCCGCGAGATCGCCGTCAAGGTGATCGCCGCGCTCGGCAAGTCCATGGACGACCTCCTCGCCCTGCTCGAGGAGGAGACCCGCCTCGTTCGCGCCGGCAAGCTGCGCGCCGCCGCCGAACTCGCCGAGCCCAAGCAGGAGCAGGCCGCGCTCTACACCCGGCTGATGCTGCTCGCCCGCGACGAGATGAAGACGCTCGCCGCCTACGACCCCGCCGGCATCGACGCGCTGCGCCGACGCCACGACCTGTTCCGCGCCGAGGTCCAGATCAACCTCGCGGTGCTCGCCACCGCCCAGGACGTCGCGGAGGGGCTCTTGCGCTCGGTCGCGACCGAGGTCGGCACCGCCGGACAGGCCCGCACCTACGGTCAGCGCGGCGCCCTGCCGACCGCCGCCGCCGTCGCGGCCCGGGGCATCGCGATCAACCGCAATCTCTGAGACGGGGCCACGGCCGACCTCGCCCCGGTCGTGCGGGTGTGAACCGCGGCCTTCGAGGGGGGCCCGCATTTTCGCCGCCGCGTTGGATCTTCGTTAAGACCCTCCGGTGCCTCATGGGCGCCGACCGGACCGGAGCGGGCGATTCGCACACGGAAACCGGAGTTCCCTAAAATTTTAGCGAACGCTTGAACGCGACTTTAGCGTCCCGGACCCAACGTGGTGATCGGCATGGAGGATCCGTGCCGAGCCAAGGACCGAGACAATGGAAATCGGCAGCGTCAGACCGGCCGTGACCGGGGTGACCCAGCCGGTGCCGAGAGCGCCGGCGGCGAGCGAGCAATCCGTTCGCACCGACCTGCCCGTGCAGGCGGCGGTCACCGAGGCGGCCAAGTCGGAGAAGAACTTCCTGCGCTCCGCCACCGAGGACGACGGCAGCAGCAGGCAGGGCGCCATCGACGTCGCTCTCAACGGCACCGGAAATCGCAAGAAGACCCAGGAGGTCAAACAGGATTCGGTCGATCGCGAGATCGAGATGGATCCCGAGACCCGCGCGCTGGTGTTCAAGAAGATCGACGTGCAGTCGGGCGACGTGATCGAACAGGTTCCGGAGGAGGCCATGCTGCGCATGCGCCAGATGATCCAGTCCTGGGGCGAGCGCGGCGTCGGCGGCGGCACGGCGACGACACCCGCGCGCACGGCGGCCTACGACCTCACCGCGTGACCCGGTCGCGGGGGACGCCCCCGCGTCAAGGAAGCGTTAACCACGACGGTCGCAAGGTGAACCGGTCCGCGGCCCGCGATCGGGCCCGCCGCGGCGAGCGGGTGAGCCCATGTCCAGCGAATCCACGTCCCGGACCTATCGGCGCGCCATCACCTACGGCACCTACGACCTGCTCCACATCGGGCATGTCAACTTGCTTCGCCGCATCCGCGGCTTCTCCGACCACCTGATCGTGGCCGTCTCCACCGACGCCTTCAACGCGATCAAGCACAAGGTCTGCGTCCAGCCCTATGCCGAGCGCGCCGAGATCGTCGCCGCGCTTCGCTACGTCGACCTCGTCATTCCCGAGGACTCCTGGGAGCAGAAGCGCCGCGACGTCGTCAACTACGGCATCGACGTCGTGGTGATGGGCGACGACTGGGCCGGCAAGTTCGACGACCTCGCCGACCTCTGCGACGTCGTCTACCTGCCCCGCACCGAGGGCGTCTCCACCACCATGCGCAAGACCGACATCATCGCCCGCGGCGAGAGCCTGCTGCGCCGCACCGCGTGATCGGGATTCCCGCCTTCAGCGCGGGCATTCCTCGGCGAGCCCCGCCCTGACCGCCTCGACGACGTTCCGTGCCGCCTCGCCCGGAAACGGCCGGAGACGGCGGATGTTGGCCGCCCGCGCCGGCGCCAGCGTGTCGCCGCCGGGCGCCAGCACCTCGCGCAGCTTGGCCACCGCCGCCGGGAAGCTCTTCACCCGGTAGAGCCCGTCGTAGAGGAACGCGCCGGCGGCGTTCAAGCCCTTGTTGGTGCGGTTCTCGTGGAAGATCAGCGGCTTGTCGAACAGGGTATACTCGGAGAAGAACGAGATGCCCTCCGAGATCAGCGCGTCCGAGGCCGCGAACAGGCGCGCATATTGGTTCGACGTCACCGTCGCGGTGTTCGGCAGCTTGGCCCAGTTCTCCTCGAACCAGCGCACGTCGCCCTCGCTCATCAGCTTGGAGGCGACGCAGACGTCGAGCAGCGTCGGGTGCGGCTTGAAGACGAACTCGACGTCCTGGTTCTCGCGCGCGAGCCGGAAGACGTCGCGGTAGACCTCGGGGAAGTTTCCGAAGCCGAGGCCCTGGCCGCCGATCGACAGGTGCGGCGCGTAGATCACCCGCATCGACCGCCCCGGCCGACGGATCGGCCAGGCCTCGTCGCCGACGCCCGCGGCGAGGTCGAGGATGGCGTCGAACTTCGGATAGCCGGTCAGCACGGCGTTGCGGCCGCGAAGCAAGTTGACCTTCGAGTATTGCGCGAGGTCGTCCGCGTTGGCGCTGAAATAGCGCCACGCCAGCCGATGCAGCGGCTGGTCGTACTGCTGCGGATCGAAGTTGGCGGAATAGTAGACGTAGGGGACGTAGCAGATCCGGGTGAAGCCGAGTTCGGACGCCGCGAACTGCGGGGGGATGTCGCTGTCCCACGGCGACTGCCGGAACACCACGTCCGGCGCCAGCGCCCGGAGCACCTCGATGCCCTGCTCGCCCTCGCCACCGAGGCGGATGTGGTCGATGCCCTGCTCGGTCAGCACGGCCGAGATGGCGTCCTCGTATTCGAAGGCGCGCCGATCGCGCCGCCAGCGCGGCAGCGTCGCCACGATCACGTCGAAGTCGGGGTCGCCCAGCATCGACCGGTGGACGCCGACCAGCGCCTCCCAGGCCTCGACGAAATGGACCAGGAACACCACGCGCCAACGCCGACGCGTCCGGCCGCGGGCGCCGAAGGCCGCGACCTGCCGTGTCGCGCGCACCTGGACGGCGAGTTGCTGCAGCGCCTTCGAGGTGCCCTCGGCGATCTTCATCTGGGCGTCGAGCAACTGCTCGGCGCGCTGGTCGACCCGCTCGACCAGCTTGGCCTGGAGCCGGTCCAACTGTGCCTGCGACGGTCCCCCGGCCGATGCGGCGGGCGTCGCGGCGGCCGTCTTCGCCCCGCCGAGCAGGCCGGTCAGCCCGCCGGCGGCGGGCGCGGCCGGTGCGGCCGACGCCGCCGCGGCGAGGCCCGTTCCGGCGCCGCGCTGCGCCTTCGCCAGGGCGGCGATCTCGCCGGCGAGACGGCTGCCGAGTTCGGCGAGTTTCGCCTCCAGCCCGTCGAGCCGCGCGGCGAGATCCGGCCCGGCCAGGGCCGGGGGCGGAACATCGGCCGTGGCCGCCGTCGCCCGCGCGGTAGCCGCGCGCACCGCCGCCCGCGCCCGCTTCGCCTTCGTCCTGTTGACGCCGTCCGCCATCGCGAGATCCCACCGCCGGCCCGTTTTCCGGGCGAGAGTGGACCGGCATCGTTAACGGCGCGTTAACCCTCCCCGTCGCGAAACGCGACGGCCGAAGCCCGGCTTTCCGCGCTTCGGCTCCGAACGGGACGGCGGATTAACCCGCCCTTAACCACGCCGCTTCATGTTTCGTTAAATTCCAGGGGGAGCCATTCGGCCATGAAGATCCTCGTCGGCGTCCCGGCCTACCGCCAGTCGGTCAGCACGACCTGTCTCCAGACGCTCGTCACCCTGTTCTCGTCCTTCGGCAAGACCTACGACCACATCTCGCTCGACCTCAAGATCGCGCAGGCCACCGTCGTCCACCGCGCCCGCAACGCCTTCGCCTCGATCGTCTGGCGCGACCCGAGCTTCACCCACCTCCTCTTGGTCGACCCCGACATCGGCTTCCGCCCCAGCCTGCTCGAGCGCATGCTCGCCTTCGGCGAACCGGTGGTCGGCGCGACCTATCCGACCGGCAGCTTCGACCGCAAGGTCTTCGCCGCCTTCGCGCGCGAGATGGACACCGGCGCCGACGCCGAGGTCTGCGCGCTCGAATACGCCGGCGGCGGCTCGTCGGTGATCCTGGTCGAGGACCCCGACCAGCACGGCGCCAAGGAGCTCATCCTGCGCGACGGCTTCATGCGCGTGCGCGACATCGGCAACGACCTCTTGCTGATCGGCCGCGAGGCGCTCGAGCGCATCGCCGAAAAGGTGCCGTCCACGGTGCTCGAGGTCGCCCCCGACCCCTACAAGCAGTTCGGCATCACCGGCCCGGTGATCCAGTGCTTCGACCCGATCCCCGAGCCGGTCGACGGCTTCTTCCGCGAGGACGACGGCTTCACCCGGCGCTGGACCGAGGCCTGCGGCGGCGAGCTGTGGGCCTGCTTCATGGAGCCGGTGCAGCGCCGCGTCGAGGACACCGTCGCCGGCCACTTCCTGACCAAGCTCCAGCTCGGCCACGTCTGAGCGGGCGGGAGGGCGGACACGATGCGCATCCTGATCGGTTCCCCATCGGCGGACGGCGAGGTCGAGCCGATCTTCGCCCAGGCGATCCTCGGCCTCGTCGGCAGCTTCCTGGCGACCCGGCCCGACGTGACCTTCGAGATCGAGATGCCCGAGGGCCGCTCGGTCGCCTTTGCCCGCGACGTCCTCGCCAACCGGGTGCTGCAGTCCGACGACCTCACGCACCTGTTGTTCATCGACACCGACATGGGCTTCAACCCCGAGCTGATCCGGCGCATGATCGCGCTCGACCGCCCGGTGGTCGGCACCATCGCGCCGCAGCGCCACCGCGACCTCGACGCCTGGCGCCGGCTCTCGCGCGAGATGACCAATCCGCTCGCCGCCGAGGTCTGCGCGGTCTCCTACACCCCCGACGTCGCCGACCTCGACCTCGTCGGCATGGACCCGGACGACGACGCCTCCAGGGCCGGCTTCATCCCGGCGCTGCAGACCGGCGCCGGCATCCTGCTGATCCGCCGCGACGTCTTCGAGACCATGCGCCTCGTCTGCCCGGAGCTCGCCGAAACCGCGGTGCGCCCGGCGCTGGCGGCGATCGGTCTGACCGAGCCGCTGGTGCGCTTCTTCTCCTTCTCGCACGGCCGCACCGGCATCCTGGTCGGCGAGGACCTGTCCTTCACCACCCGCTGGCGCGAACGCTGCGGCGGGGAGATCTGGGTCGCGCCCGACGGCGCCATCCGCCATGCCGGCACGCGCGTGGTCACCGGCGACTTCCGCCGGCGCATGGCGCTGACCGGCGAAACCTGACGCGAGCGGGGACCTCCGAGCCGATGGCCATCCTCTTCGGGACCCCCAACAACCGGGGCAGCATCTCGACCAGCCATTTCCAGATGGTGGTCCAGTTCATGGAGTACATGCGCGCCAAGCGCCCGAAGATGCCGGTGCACCACAAGGTCGCCAACTGCACCGTGGTCGGCTTCGCCCGCAACGCCCTCGCCAGCGTCGTCTACGTCGACCCGCAGTACAGCCATCTCGTGCTCGTCGATCCCGACATCTCGGTCGCCCCCGAGACGCTGGCCGAAATGGTCGACGCCGATCTGCCGGTGGTCGCGGCGCCCTACCCCACCCGCGAGTGGGACCGTCAGGCCTTCGTCGCCGCCGCCCGCCGCATCGAGGACGCCGCGGTCGCCGAGGCGGTTTCGGCCACCTACGTCGGCGGCGACGGCGAGCTGATGCTGACGCCCGCCCCCGGCGGCGGCTCCAAGCCGATCGTGCGCGGCCGCCTCGCCCGGGTGAAGAGCTGCGGCGCCGGCGTGCTGGTGGTCAAGCGCGAGGCCTTCCTCGCCGTCGCGGCCAAGCGGCCGGATCTCCTGCTGCGCGAGGTCAAGAGCGACTACTGGAAGATCGGCTACAAGGGCGACACCGTGCTGGAGTGCTTCGAATACGCCGGCAACCTGCGCTCCGACCAGGCGGTCGAGGGCGCCGGCTTCGCGAAGCTGTGGACCGGCGACTGCGCCGGCGAGATCTGGACCGCCCTCGAGGCCTCGGTCACCCGCTCCGGCGAGTACCGCTTCGTCGGCCACTTCGCCAGCAAGCTGAAGCTCGGGCTCATCTGACCCCGCGGGAGGACCCGATGCAGCCCGCCCGCATCCTGATCGCGACGCCGACCGCCGACGGCGGCCTGTGCACGGAATATTGCGAGACCGTCGTCCAGCTGATCCAGAGCTTCGCCGAGCGTCACCCCGAGGTAACCTTCGTGCTGCGCTTCCACGAGACGCACGACCTGCGCCTCGTGCGCAACGCCTACGCCAGCGAGGTGCTGAACGACACCGGCCTCACCCACCTGCTGTTCTTCGATTCCGACATGGGCTTCTTCCCGCCACTGGTCGAGAAGATGCTGGCGGCCGCCAAGCCGGTGGTCGGCGTGGTCTCCCCGAAGCGCAGCCTCGACGTCACCAAGGTCGCCGAGATGGCGCGGCGCTTCGACGACATCCGTATCTGCGAGATCGCCGGCAACGACTACATCCCCGACCCCTCGGCCTTCCCGGTCGGCTACGACGAGACCGGCGCGCCGGCCTACGTCCGCCACCAGGGCTCGCTGATCCCGATCGGGCGCTGCGGCACCGGCATCATGCTGATCGCCCGTTCCGTGTTCGAGCGCATGCGCGACGAGCTACCCGAGGACTACGACGCCGAGGCCCCGCCCGCCGCCCGCGCCTACGGCGTCGACGGCGGCTACCTGCGCTGCTTCGACGCCGTCGCCAGCGGCGGCGGCACCACGCTCGGCGAGGACTACGCCTTCTCGCAGCGCTGGGTGAAACGGCTCGGCGGCGAGATCCACCTCGTGTTCGACGAGATCATCTTCCACGTCGGCGACCGCCGCACCGTCGGCAACGCCGCGCTGCGCTACGCCCTGCGCCCCCGCCTCGGTCTCTGAACGAAGGGCCGACGAGCCCCGCCGGCCCGGACGACGCCGCGCCGACCACGCCGCGCGTCCGGGGCCGCCGGCGCGCATCGGCATCGTCATCACCCGTTCATCTTTCCCGTCGCCGTCGTTGCATTCTGCGAAGCGGAATGAGACGGCGCATGGCAAACCCATGTTTAAGAGGCATGGTTAACGTAAACGACCCCAAGTCACGAGGAACCCAATATTAATCTTGACCGACGTTTACCAAGTTCTTTTACGGTCGATTCTTCCTGGTCTCTTTGAATAGGGGCACCTCTCAGGACGAGAGGCGTCAAAACGTACCAGGAAGGAAGACAAAAATGGCCGGCATCACTCTCGGCTCGGGCGTTCGCCAGAACCTCGTCGCTCTGCAGCAGACGACGGACCTGATGTCCCAGACCCAGAGCCGTCTCGCCACCGGCAAGAAGGTCAACTCCGCCCTCGACAATCCGAACTCCTTCTTCACGGCGTCGGCCCTCAACGACCGCGCCCAGGACCTCTCGACCCTGCTCGACGATCAGGGCCAGGCGATCCAGACGCTGAAGGCCGCCGACGAGGGCATCACGGCGATCAGCAAGCTCGTCGAGGCCGCCAAGGCCAAGGCCAATCAGGCCCTGCAGAGCTCGTCCGTCACCGACCGCTCGAAGTTCGCCAGCGAATACAACGATCTGCTCGGCCAGATCGAAGGCATCGCCAACGACTCCGGCTACAAGGGCAAGAACCTGCTCAAGGGCGACGACCTCAAGGTCGTCTTCAACGAGAAGTCCGGCTCCAGCCAGAACTTCCTGACGATCAGCGGCATCGACTACACCGACTCCTCGCTGACCTCGGCGTCCTCGGGCCTCGGCCTGACCGACGTCGCGTCCGGCGACTGGACCGCCGGCTCCACCGGTGACGACGCGATCAACACCTCGATCGACAGCCTGACCTCGGCGCTGACCACGCTGCGCAACCAGGCCTCGACCTTCGGTACCAACCTCACCGTCGTCGAGAACCGCCAGAACTTCACCAAGTCGGTGATCAACACGCTGCAGAGCGGCGCGGACAAGCTGACCAACGCCGACTCCAACGAGGAAGGCGCCAAGCTGCTCGCGCTCCAGACCCGGCAGAGCCTCGCGTCGACGGCGCTGTCGCTGGCCTCGCAGGCCGAGCAGAACGTGCTCAGACTGTTCTGATCCGACCGACCTTCGGTTTCGATCGCGGCGGGGGCCCTCCCCCGCCGCTTTCTTTTTGCGCGTCGGTCTCGCGAAAAGCCGCCCCCCGGATCCCGTCCACGACGCCCGCACCGGCGCCCCGCCGCGGGTGAAAACGTCCCGTTCACCAACGATCGCAGCCGTTTACCGCGGATTAAGGTTAAACGGTCACTCTTTGCCGTGACCCGCCCAGAACGAGGCGGCCGACGAAGCCTAGAACGGGAAGTTTGCAATGTCTTCAGTCACTCTCGCCGCCGGCGTTCGCGCGAACCTTCTGGCCCTGCAGCAGACCTCGACGCAGCAGGAGTTGGTCCAGAACCGCCTCGCCACGGGCAAGAAGGTGAATTCGGCCCTCGACAATCCGAATTCCTACTTCACCGCCGCCGCCCTGAACGACCGTGGCCAGGACCTGACCAACCTGCTCGACGACATGGGGCAGGCGGTGCAGACGCTGAAGGCCGCCGACGAGGGCATCCAGGCCATCACCAAGCTCGCCGAAGCCGCCAAGGCGAAGGCCAACCAGGCGCTCGCCAGCTCTTCGGCCACCGACCGCGAGACCTACGCCTCCGAGTACAACAAGCTGCTCGGCCAGATCGAGGACATCGCCGAGGACTCCGGCTACAAGGGCAAGAACCTGCTCAAGGGCGACGACCTCAAGGTCATCTTCAACGAGCGGACCTCGTCGGCGCAGAACTTCCTGACGATCAGCGGCATCGACTACACCGACTCGACCATCACCCGCGCCTCGTCGGGCCTCGAGCTCACCGACATCACCTCGGGCGACTGGACCCTCGGCACCACCGGTGACGCGGCCATCGGCACGGCGATCGACTCGATCAACGGCGCCCTCAGCCAGCTGCGCGTCCAGTCGGCCACCTTCGGTACCAACCTGTCGAGCGTGCAGATCCGCCAGGACTACACCAAGTCCTTCGTCAACACCCTGCAGAGCGGTGCCGACAAGCTGACGCTCGCCGACCAGAACGAGGAAGGTGCCAAGCTGCTCGCCCTCAACACGCGCCAGCAGCTGTCCTCCACCGCCCTCTCCTTCGCTTCGCAGGCCGACCAGAACGTGCTCCGACTGCTCGGCTGACGCGGCGGACGCCGCCGACGCACACGACATCGGGACGGGCGCCATCCGGGCGCCCGTCGCATTTCCGGGGGCGACGGGACCGCCCGCCGGCCGCGTTAACCATCCGTTAACCATACGCCGCGCTATCGTTGGACATCGTCACAGAACGTGCGAGTCCCCGATAGGCCATGGCCACCACAGTCGACCTGACGCGGGCCTCCCGCGACACCATCTCCTCGCTGCGGACCGCCATCGACCAGTCCGCGGTCGCCAGCCGGCGCATCTCGACCGGCCAGCGCGTCAACGACGCCTTCGAGGATCCGGCCTCCTTCTTCACCGCCCAGAGCCTGACCAACCAGGCCTCCGAGCTCGATCGCACGCTCGACCAGCTCGGCCAGGGCGTCCAGATCGTCAAGGCCGCCAGCGAGGGCATCTCGTCGATCGACGAACTGCTCGACGCCGCCAAGGCGGTGGTCAACCGCGCCGGCCAGAGCGACGACGCCTTCGCCCGCGCCGATTTCGCCAAGTCGTTCAACGACCTCCTTGACCAGATGGAGGGCGTCGCCAAGGATTCGAGCTACCGCGGCAAGAACCTGCTGCTCGGCGAGGGCCACGACCTCAAGCTCTACTTCAGCGACGAGGCCCGCGACGCCATCGTCATCGCCGCCCGCGACCTCTCCGACGTCGGCCGCACCCTCGGCCTCGAGCGGATCGACGAGGGCACGATCGGCGTCGCCGAGACCAAGCTCGCCCCCGGCGGAACGCCGCTCGCCGCCACCGATCCGGCCGCGAACGCCTCGGACCAGTTCGCGATCGGCGACACCGTCGAGATCCGCCGCCAGAGCGACGGCGCCCTCCTCTCCAGCGTCACCATCGGTGCGGACACCACGGTCTCCTCGCTGGCGTCGTCGCTCTCGAACGCCGACGCGGGCGTGCGAGCCAGCTACGGCGCCGACGGCGTACTACGGATCGAGGCGGCGGTCGGCGTCACCATCGACGGCGGCGTCGCCGGCGGATCCTTCGACGGCACCAGCATCGACGCGACGCCGTCGGGCTGGTTCGACGCCGACGCCACCACGGCCGAGGCCGAGGGCGTTCAGTCCGCGCGCGACACCCTGCGGCTGATCTCGGTCGCCTTCGGCACCAACCTGACCATGTTGCAGAACCGCGAGACCTTCATGAAGGAATTCTCCGGTACGCTGGTCACCGGCGCCGAGACGACGATCGGCGCCGACCTGAACGAGGAAGGCGCCAATCTGCTGGCGTTGCAGATCCGCCAGCAGTTCTCGTCGAGCGCGCTGTCCTTCGCCAACGAGGCCGATCAGGGCGTCCTGCGCCTGCTCGGCGGCTGACCGGAGGAGGACGCACCGTGGCCCTCAAGGTCGAACTGAAGCCGGGTGAGCGCATCATCATCGGCGATTCGGTCATCACCAACGACAATCAGCGGACCCGTCTGTTCATCGAAGGGTCCGCGCCGATCCTGCGCGAGAAGGACATCCTCACGCCGCGCACCGCGGACAGCCCCGCCAAGCGAATCTACTTGGCGGTCCAGCTGATGTACCTCGCGAAAGAAGTCGGGAAGTTCCAGGACGATTACTTTGCTCTGGTGCGCGACATCCTGGAGGCCGCGCCGAGCGCGTTACCTTACATAACGCGTATAAGTAACCACATATTAAGTGGCGCCTTGTACAAAGCGTTAAAGGAAGCACGCGGTCTCATCGAGTACGAGCGGAAGCTGATCAGCCATGTACAATCACGGGGCGCAGGCCTACCAGCGGACGCAGCAGACGACGGCCAATCCCCGTGAGCTCGAGGCGTCCCTGCTGATCAAGGCCGCCGCCCGCCTGCAGAGCGTGCGCGACGAGCCCGACGCCTCCCGCGAGGCGCTCGACGAGGCGATCACCTACAATCGCAAGCTCTGGACCATCCTGGCGACCTCGGCGACGCGGTCCGACAACCCGTTGCCGGCCGCGATCAAGAACAACGTCGCCAACCTCGCCGTCTTCATCTTCAGCCATTCGATGCGCATCCTGTCCGAGCCGACCCCGGACCGCATCTCGACGCTGATCAACATCAACGCCAACATCGCGGCCGGCCTGCGCGGTTCCGCCGGCTGAGGCGGGCGGGCGCGGGCGACGTGGTCGGCGCGGCCGCGGGCGACGCGTGCCGGCTCCCCTCTGCCAATCGACATGCGCGGCCGGACCGCCGACGACGGTTGCTGAAACGGGCGTGACGCCGTACCGGCAAAAGGCCGGACGGCGTGAAATGTCGGCAGGACTTCCGAGGGGCCGGTCGCTTGACGCCCCGCCCGCTCGTCAGATGAACCGCACCAGCGACAGCTGGCTCAGCATCGAGGTCACCTGGTAGCTCGCCTGCATGCGGTTCTGCAGCGTCAGGATCTGGGCGGCGACCTCTTCGGGCTTGGCGTCCTCGACACCGTCGAGCATTTCCTGCATCGCGCTCTTGTTGACCTTGAGCCGCTCGGCGGCTTGGGTCGCGACGTTGCCGGCCACCGCGATCTCGGCGTGGATGTCGGACGGCGATTCTGCCGTACCGTCGAAGGCGAGGGTCTGGCGGGTGCGCTCCATCAGGGCGCGATAGCGGTCCTCGTCGGTCTCAACCGTGGCGTCGAAGGTCGACACCGCGGTGACCGCGAGCGACTGCACCAGCAGCCGGAAGCCCTCCTCGTTGGCGCGCGCGCCGTAGGCGACGTCGATCGAGGTGTCGACCCGCGCCCGGGCGTCGTTGCGCGGGTGCGTCGCCGGATCGTCGGCGTCGTAGTCCGGATTGTAGCCCTGGTACCACGCCACGGTGTCGGCGGTGGTGGCGTCGCGCAGGTCCGTGGCGGTCGCCAGCGTGCCGCCGCCCGAGCCCTCGTCGACGCGCTGCGGCACGCCGCCGCCGAAGGTGTCGAAGAAGGTCTCGGCGGCGCGGATCGCCGAGGCGGCCTTCAGATCCGTCGCGGTGGTCTTGTCGAGGGCGGTGCCGAGCGCGGCCTCGAAGTTGGCGGCGGTGTCGGCCGCCGTCGCGCCGATGGCGAACCGCCCGTCCGGCGGCGGGTCGGACAACGTCGCCGTCAGCGTGATGCGCGAGGTGGTGCCGTCGGGATTGGTGAGATCGAGCGAAATGCTCTCGCCCGAGGCCGGATTGGCCGTGAAGTCGACGTCGACCTGATCGACCGGCGAGCCGGACTGCGTCACCGTCACCGCGGACGAGGTGCTCTCGGCGTCCGCGATCTCGAACCCGAACTCGTCCGACAGCGGGCTCTGCCGCGTCAGCGACACCGTCGAGCCGGCGCTGCCGAGCTCGAGACGGCCGCGCCCGCCGGTGCCGAGGTCGGCGGTCAGGCGCTCCTGGATCACCTGGGACAGCCCGGCCTTGGCGCCGTCGCCGTAGAGCATGGTGCTGACCGACACCACCGGCTTGGTGTCCGACGAGCGGCCGGCGAACAGGAAGCGGCCGTCCGCCTCCGAGTTGAGCAGGCCGACCACTTCGTCGAGGCCGATCGCGGCCGACTTCTGCGCGTCGGTCTTGCCGTCGAGCCGGACCTCGTAGGCGTTGGGGTCGAGGGTGGCGCGGATGTCGGTCGGCACCTCCGAGAGCCGGGTCATGGTGGAATCGAGCAGTTTGAAGCGCAGCGACAACAGGTCGGTCGTGCTCTGGTAGGTCTCGATCGCCGTGACCTTGGTGCGGAACGACACCGACAGCGTGCGGTCGGTGCCGAGCCCGCCGTAGGTGTCGGCCTTCTGGCCGGTGCCGAGCTGGCGCTGCAGGTCCTCGAGCTGCGTGCGCATGGTCGATAGCGTCTGCGTCGCCGGGTTGCGGCTGATCGAACCGATCGACATCGCGGGTCACACCTCTCGTTGCACCGGGCCCGCGGGCGCCGGACGGGTCCGGGCCGCGCGGGGCGGCGGCCGCCCGGCCGCCGTCAGAACGCGTCCATCAGCGCCTGCATCATCTCGCGGGCGACGGTCATCACCCGGGCATTGGCCTGATAGGCGTTCTGCAATTCGATGAGGTTGGCGAGTTCGGTATCGAGGTCCACCTTGCGACTGTCGTCGTAGCGGGCCTCGAGGTTGGCGGTGACGATGCCCTGGCCGTCCGCGAGGTTCTGCGCGGCCTCCGCGTTGGCGCCCTGGGTCGTCACCACCTGCTTCATGTAGGCTTCGAGCGTGCCGTGGAACGGCGCCGAGGCGGTGCCGATGCCGACGCTCGGGTCGAAGTGCACCTGGGTCTCGGTCAGCGCCTTCAGCATGGCGCGCGGACGGGTGTCGTCGTTGGGCTGGGTCGTGGTGTCGTAGAGCACCAGCGAGGCCGGATCGCCCGTCACCTTCGGATTGACCACGATGCGCGAGGCGAAGCCCGCGGTGGTGCGCGTCGTCCCGCTCAGGCCGGTGAAGGCGCCGCCGCCCGCCGAATCGACGAACAGCGGCAGCGCCGCGCCGTCCTGGAGGCCGTCGGCGGTGATCGAGGCGGTCAGGCCGTCGACGTCGATCGAGCCGGACGGGCCGTCGTCGACGATCCGCACCACGTCCGCGCCCTGGTCGGAGACGCCGAAGCCCGGCAGCGCCGCGGCGATCTGGTCGGCGATGCTGCCGCTGGCGCCGGAGAGGTCGATGCCGACCACCGTGTCGTTCGGATCCGGGGTGAAGTCGTCGCCGAGCGTCGCCGTGCCGTCGTGGCCGACGAAGCTCACCGTGTGCGAGCCCGAGCCGTCGGTGTACTTCAGCGTGACGACGTTGCCCTGCGTGAAGCCGGAGAGGTCGATGTCGTAGCCGGCCGCGCCGCCGCCGTCGGTCGCCGCGGTGCCCGAGACCGCATTGTTGCCGACGGCGGTCGCCATCCGGGCGGCGAGTTCGTCCAGCTGCGACTGCACCTGCGGCAGCGTGGTGTCGCGCAGTTCGAGCCACGCCGCGATCTTGCCGGAGCGGAACACGCCGTCGGCGACGACGTCGCGCCCTTCGCCCGAGCCGCTGACCACCGTGATGGTGCCGACGCCGCGCTCGGCTCGGATGGTCGAATAGGCGTCGTCGGCGCCGATCACGCCGTGTTCGTCGAAGCCGAACTGCACCGCCGCCTCGTCGTAGAGCATCGAGCCGTCGGCGGCGTAGATGGCGACGGAGCCGTAGGCCTGATCCTGGACGCGGATGTCGATCAGTTGCGACAGCTGGTCGATCGCGGCGTCGCGCTGGTCCTCGAGCGCGGCCGTACTGTTGTCGCCCGAGCCGAGGCTGACGATCTGCTTGTCGATGCCGGCGATCTGGGTCAACAGCGAGTTGACCTCCTTGACCGCGCCGCCGATCGCGGTCTCCGCCTCCTGGCGCAGGCCTTGGACGTCGCTCGACAACGTGCGCAGCCGCGTCGCCAGGGCGTCGCTCGCGGAGGCGACCTGGAGGCGCTGGGCACCGTTCTCCGGCGAGGTCGCCAGCGTCTCGAGGGCGGAGGTGAACTTGGTGAACAGGCTGTCGAGCGAGTTGGAATCGCCCGGACCGCCGAACAGGGAATCGAGCCGGTCGAGCGTCTCGGCGCGCGTCTGCGCGTAGGCGGAGTTGCCGTTGGCCGACCGCCACTGCCGTTGGACCTGGACGTTGAGTTCGCGCTCGACCTTGCCGGCGGTGGTGCCGAACACGGTGTCGCCGGCCACCAGCGCCGTGGTCGACAGCGACTGCCGGCTGTAGCCCGTCGCGCCGGCGTTGGCGACGTTGTTGGAGGCGACCTCCATCTGGCGCTGATTGGTCTTCAGCGCCGACAGGGCGATGTTGAGGGAGGTGCCTATGCCCATCGTGGCCGAGCCCGGTGGGAGAAACGCGAAGCGGGACGCCGGTCAGCCCGGCGCCCCGCCCTGACGAGAGATCAGCGGATGATGTTGAGGACGTCGCTCATCATCTGGTCGGCGGTGCTGATGACCTTGGAGTTGGCCGAGAACGCCTGCTGCGTCACGATCAGCTTGGTGAACTCCTCGCTGATGTCGACGTTCGAGTTCTCCAGCGACGCGCCGATGATGTTGCCGGACGCGTTGCTGACCGCCGGTCCGCTGTCGCGGGTCTCGGCGTAGGCGCCGCCGTCGAGCGGCTTCAGCGCCGAGGCGCCCTGGAAGCTCACCAGCGGGATCTGGAACAGGTCCACCGTCTTGCCGTTGGAGTAGTTCGCCACCACGCGGCCGCCGTCGGTGATCGAGACGTCCTGGAAGTTGCCGGCGGGCAGGCCGTCCTGGGTCAGCTGGCGCACGTTGGCCTGCTGGCTGGCGTCGGCATACTGGGTCAGGCCGTCGCCGAAGGAGATCGTGATGCCGCTCAGCGTCTTGCCGCCGATCTCGAGATCGCTGGCGAGTTCGAGGTTGGCGACGTCCTCCACCACCTTGCCGTCGGAGTCGAAGGTGAATTCGGGGCCGGCGCCGCCCGAGTTGATCTGGGTCCACATGACGTCGCCGGTGGCGGCGGTGTTCGGATCGGAGGCTTCGTTCTGGTAGTAGAGCTGCCACTCGTTGTCCGCGGTCTTGGCCCAGCGCAGCTGGACGTTGACCGCGTTGCCGAGCGAATCGTAGCCGGTGACCGCGCCGCCGGAGATCGAGTTGTTGAGGAACTCCTCGTTGAGTTCGTCGGTGACCTCGCCGGTCGCCGGCGGGCCGGTGCGGCCGCCCGAGGTGGTCCACATGTTCTCGTCGGTGATCGAGGTGTCGGTGTTGGTCTCGGAGAACTTGGTCTTCGGCTCGGTCGGCAGGTTGAGGCGGTAGTTGATCGTCGTGCTCGCCTCGGCCTCGACCGGCGACTTGTCGATCTGGATGACGCCCGGGGTGTCGCCGACCGGGTTGTTGGTGGCCGGATCGATCGCGAGACCCGCCAGGAAATAGCCGGCGCCGTTGACGAGGTAGCCTTCCTTGTTGATCTGGAAGTCGCCGCGGCGGGTGTAGGCCATGCTGGTCTCGAACGTGCTCGCGCCGTTCGCCTCGCCGGACTTCTGCAGCACCGAGAAGAAGCCGTCGCCCTTGATGCCGAGGAAGGTCTCGACCGAGTTGCCCTCGATCGCGCCCTGCACCGTCACCGTCGAGCGCGAGCTCGCCCGGACGTTGCCCGCCGCCAGCTGGGTGATGCGCGCCGTACCGGCTCCGACGAGGTCGGTGAAGCTGGTGTCCGTGCGCTTGTAGCCCGTCGTCTGCGAGTTGGCGATGTTGCCGGAGATGTTCTCGAGCGCGAACGACTGCGCATTGAGACCACCGACCGACTTGTTCAATGCGGAGAGAATGCCCACGGCGTCTTGCTCCTTCGATCCCCAGGCGTCGTGGCCCGCGAGGGGCCCTCGGGAAGAAGGATGGCAAGCGACATGCCAGGGCGAAGGGCGCGTACTTTCAAGGCTCTACGGGTCGTACACCCTTAAGCAGAAGTTAATCCGGCGGTCGGATCTACCGGACCCGGCAAATCCTGCCGGGCCGATCCGTCGTCATGGTCCGGGAGGGGCCCCGCCCCCGCGGCGGCCGAAGACGTGCAGGGTGCCGCCCGCGACCACGTAGATCCGGCCGTCGGAAACGATCGGAACCGTCCCGGCTCCCGGCAGCGTCCACTGGAAGCGGACGTTGCCGGGCGGCTCCAGGACCACGAGCCGATCGGGCCCCCGGCCCCCGCCCGCGGTCTTCACGTCGTCCAGCGAGGCGACCAGGAAGCCGTTGGCGCCGGTCAGGTCGCTCGCGCGCCCCTGCAGTGGCAGCAGCACGTCCGCCACACGCCGGTCCGTGAGGTCGAAGGAGTGGAGATGGAGCTCGCCGTAGTGCCGGGATCCGAGCCTGTCATCCCTGAGCAACGCGTAGGTCCCCGAGCCGAACCGGGTAGGGAACGACAGGATGCCGTTCCGGCCGGCCGGGAGGACCCTGGCCACCTCGTCCGGGAACGAGGCGAAACGGATCTCGGAGCGCCGCCGCTGCCCGGAGCGGCGAACGACGTTGTAGGAGATCCGGCCGTCGACGAGCTTCACAGGGGCGGTTCCGGGATGACTGCCGATCTCCGAGCCGTCCTCCGGCGACAACCAGTGGATCCGCCCGTTCGCGACCGCCACGACACGGTCGGCATCGACGGCGACGCCGCCCGGCGACGGGATCGCAGCGACGTCCGCGTTCACCCAAGCGATCGAAAGGTCCGACGCATGCAGCGCGAACAGGCCACGGCGGGTCTGAACGTAGAGGATCCCGTCCGCCAGCACTGGATGGAAGCGTGCGCTCCACGGCGCTCCGAGAGCGCGCCGCCCGAGGACTCGCCCGGTGCGATGGTCGAGGGCCGTGACCGTCCCGTCGCCCGACACCGTGAGGATCCTGCCGTCATGGGCGATCGGCGCCGAGCGGGCGCCGACGTCCGCCGTCCAAGACCGTTGTTCCGGCAGGAGGCCGATCGACCGGACCTGCCCCGCGGCCGTCGTCAGGTAGATACGGCCGTCGTAGCGGACCGGGCCGAAGGCGACATCGCCCACGGGGATTGTCCGGACGAGGCCGAGATGGGCGACCGTGTCTGCGTCGAAGTCGCGATCTTGGGTGACGTTCGACCGCGCGCCGTCCCGGAACGGCTGCGGCCAGTTGTAGGTGACGACGTAGGACCACTGATCGAACGCGGCCGTCGCCTTGCCGATCACCATGACCAGATGGGCACCGGTGCCGAGATCGGGGTCGAGCTGGATCGTCCCGTCGGCGAATCCGCCGCCCGAAACCGGGAACATCCCGACGCGCGTCCCGTCGATGTAGACGTCGGCGAGGGTCTCCCGCTCAGAGAAGCCGGCGGCCGAGACCGTTATACTCCCGCCGGGGATCTGATTGACCGGGTCGATACTCAGCCGCGGGCTTGCGAGGGCGCCGGAACTCGGGAATATTGCGAGGGCCACCAGGACGGCTGGGAGTTTCATCCGCGAGGCTCCCACATGAGCGATTGCGTGACGCACCGGCGGAAACGGCAAGGTCGGCGCAACCTTCGGCAGAAGCTACACCACACCGAACCAGGACTCGCAAGTGACCGACAGCACCTCCATGCGCTTCTCCGGCACCGCCTCCTATGTCGCGACGCCCGATCTCGCCGTCGCGGTCAACGCCGCGGTGACGCTCGAGCGGCCGTTGCTGGTGAAGGGCGAGCCGGGGACGGGCAAGACGGTGCTTGCGGAGGAGGTCGCGGCCGCGCTGGGGGCGCCGCTGATCGCCTGGCACGTCAAGTCGACCACCAAGGCGGCGCAGGGGCTCTACGAATACGACGCGGTCTCGCGCCTGCGCGACGGCCAGCTCGGCGACGAGCGCGTGCGCGACGTCCGCAACTACATCCGCCCCGGCAAGATCTGGGAGGCCTTCGCCAGCGACGTCCGGCCGGTGCTGCTGATCGACGAGATCGACAAGGCCGACCTCGAGTTCCCGAACGACCTCCTGCTCGAACTCGACCGCATGGAGTTCCACGTGCACGAGACCGGCGAGACGGTGAAGGCGCTCCGGCGGCCGGTGGTGATCATCACCTCCAACAACGAGAAGGAGCTGCCGGACGCGTTCCTGCGCCGCTGCTTCTTCCACTACATCCGCTTCCCCGACCGCGAGACCATGGAAACGATCGTCGAGGTCCACTTCCCCGGCCTGAAGAAGCGACTGCTCGCCGCCGCGCTCGACGTCTTCTTCGAGCTGCGCGGCGTCCAGGGCCTGCGCAAGCGGCCGTCGACCTCCGAACTGCTCGACTGGATCCGCCTGCTCGTCTCCGAGGACGTCGAGCCCGAGACCCTGCGCGCCAAGGACGCCCGCAGCATGATTCCGCCGCTCGCCGGCGCCCTGATCAAGAACGAGCAGGACATCCACCTGTTCGAGCGCCTCGCCTTCATGGCCCGGCGCGAGGGGCGCTGACGGAGCGCCCTGGAAGGGAGGGCCGTTCAGCCCTCCCCCTTCTCCGCCCTGCTCAGGATGCCGCCCATCACGTCGGAGACGCCGGGCCGCGGCAGCGACGCGAACGGCAGCGGGCGGCAGACGTCGATCGCGGCGAGGCCCACCCGCGCGGTGAGGAGACCGTTGACGACGCCCTCGCCGAGCCGGGCCGACAGGCGGGCCGCGAGGCCGTGGCCGACGATCTGCTGCACCAGCCCGTCGCCGACCGCCATGCCGCCGGTGACCGCGAGATGGCCGACCACGTGCCGGGTCAGCCGCACGAAGCCGACGAGGCCGGGCCGTCCGCCGTAGAGGTCGGCGAGGCGGCGGACGAGGCCGAGCACCGCCACCAGCACGAAGATCACGTCGACGATCGCCCGCGGCGACACCGCCGTCACCACCGACACCCGCTTGGCCGCGTCCGAGACCAGCCGCCGCGCCGCCGCGTCGAGCGGGGCCAGCACCTCCGCCTCGGCGAGGCCGACGAGGTCGCGCCCGTCGATGACTTCGCGCAGGTGCCCGGCGATCGCGGCGCGACCGGCCGCCGTCTCCGGCCGATCGGCGTAGAGCGCGACGAGGTCGCGCACCACCTTGCCGGCGCGGGCGTCGTCGTCGGCGGCGGCCGCCGCCTCGGCCTCGGCGCGCAGCCGATCGATCCGCTCGACGCGCAGGATCCCGGCGACCTCGCGCACCACCAGCCCGACCGCGCCGACGGCGACCAGGGCCGCGAGCGCGAGGCCGAGCCAGCCGAGCCAGTCGGCGCGCTCGAACAGGTCGCGGATCAGCCGGTCGACCGCGAGGCCGATGCCGAGCGAGACGAGGCCACCGAGGCCGGTCCACAGCAGCCGGCCCCAGCGCGGCCCGCGCCGCTTCGGCAGCGGCACGGGGAGCGGCGCGGTGTCGTCGGCGGCGCCGTCGACCTCCGGCTCGACGACGATCCGGGCGTGCGCCGGCGGCGCCTCGCCGGCGGGGACCACGACGACGCCCTCGCCGTCGATGCGGAAGGCGGCGGGCTTGCGCGGGGTGCCGGTCATGCCAGTCGGTCTCCGATCAGGAAGTCGAGCGCGCGGTCGAGCCGGATGTGCGGCAGCGACAGCGTCACGCCCTCGGCGGTCCGCTCGATCTGCGGCGGGCGGAACCTCAGGAAGCGCATGTCCGGCACCAGCGAACGGGTCGAAAGCCCCGTGCCGTCGAGGTCCGCGTCGGCCGTCGGATCCGCCGTGCCTGCGACTTCGGGCGCGGCTTCAACATCCGGATTCCCCGCGCGAGATCGTCGAATCTCCGCATGAAGGTCCGCGAAAAGAACTTCCGGATCGGCCGGCAAGTCGCCGGGGAACAAGGCGATTTCCTCGTCTCCGGTGTAGGTCGAGCCGTCGAGCGTCTCGCCGGCGCGGGGCACCCCGAGGATGCAGGGCAGGCTCTCGCCGCCGCGCCGCACCGTCGCCTCGCGCGTCGCCCGCACTGCCGCGACCGCGCGCACGTCGACCTCGGCACCGGCGAAGGCGGCCCGGCGCGAGGCGGCCTCGACCAGCCGGCGCAGGATCGCCTCCAGGCGGTCGTGGCTGACGTGGTGCAGGTGGTCGGCCTTGGTGGCGGCGAACAGGATGCGATCGATCCGCCGCGTCAGGACGCCCGACAGCCAGGACGACCGGCCCGGCCGGAAGCAGGCGAGGATCTCGGCGAGCGCCGCCTCGAGGTCGGCGACCGCGGCGGTGCCGCCGTTGAGGGCGGCGAGCACGTCGACCAGTACGACCTGCCGGTCGAGCCGGGCGAAGTGGGTGCGGAAGAACGGGCGCACCACCACGTCCTTGTAGGCCTCGTAGCGCCGCTCCATCAGCGCCCACAGGCTGTCGCGCGGCGCCTCGCCCTCGGCCGGCAGGTCGAGCGGCGCGAAGGTGATCGCCGGCGAACCGGCGAGGTCGCCGGGCATCAGGAAGCGGCCCGGCGGCACCATCGACAGCGCGTGGCCGTCCCCGCGGGCGGCGGCGAGATAGCCGGTGAAGAGCCCGTGCGCCTCGGCGGCGACGCCCTCGTCGGCCGGTCCCGCCGGATCGGTGGTCGCGAGATGGGCGAGCCACGGCCCGGCGATTTCGGCCCGCGCCGGCATGCGGGCGCGTGCAACGGTCTCGCGGGCGAAGGTCCGGTAGTCCTTGGCGAGCAGCGGCAGGTCGAGCAGCCACTCGCCGGGGTAGTCGACGATGTCGAGGTCGAGCCGGCCGCGGCCGAGCCTTCGGCCGAGGAAGGTGGCGCTCTCGTAGGCGATCGACAGCCGCATCTCCGAGATCATGCGGGTCGATTCCGGCCAGACCCGGTCGCCGACCAGGGCGCGGACGTGGCCGCGGTAGTCGAAGGTCGGGACGTCGTCGTGGCGCTGCGGCTTCAGCTCGGCGCCGATCAGCCGCCGGCTCTTCCACGGCTCGAACAGCGGCAGCCGGCCGCCGTGGACCAGGTTGTGCACCAGCGCGGTGATGAACACCGTCTTGCCGGCGCGCGCGAGCCCGGTGACGCCGAGCCGGAGCGGCGGAGCGCCGAGGCTGGTGGCGTATTCGTAGACGTTGTCGAGGGCGATCCGCGCCTCGTCGGTCAGGGAAGAGAGCCCCAAGTCGGTCCTCCGGTCGGGCCGGCCGACGCCGGCCGCGCTTCCCATGTGGCGACGCGGAGGGCGGATTGCAAAAGGAGACGAGACCCGACCGGCCGGATCAGTCGTCGACGTCGGTGATGGCGGGGTCGCCGACCACCTCGAGCTCGCGGGCGCGGAAGAAGGCGACGATGCGCCCGCTCCGCGGGTCGAGGCCGGACCAGTCGTCGCCGTCGAAGTCGATCACGGCGAGGCCGGAGGTCGGGAATTTCGCCGCGATCGAGGCGGTGATGTCCGGGTTGCCGCGGCCGATCAGCGTCAGCGCGGTCTCCTGGATCACCGGGTTGTGGCCGATCAGCAGCAGCGTGCGGGCCGCGCCGCCGTGGCGGCGGATCGTCGGCGCGTAGGTGCCGCCGGGGCAGTCGTAGATGGTGCGCAGGAACTGCGCCTCGAAGTCGTGGCGCAGGAACGGCAGCACCGCCGCGAAGGTCTCGCGCGTGCGCCGCGACGACGAGCACAGCACCCGGTCCGGCGAGAGCGAATGGTCGGCCATGTGCCGCCCCATCAGCGGCGCCGCCGCCCGCCCGCGCAGGTTCAGCGGCCTGTCGAAGTCCGACAGGCCGGTGTCGTCCCACGACGACTTGGCGTGGCGCAGCAGCAGCAGACGGGGCATGGTCACTCCGGTACGTTGGCGGCTCCGCCGCGGACGCGCATACTACCGCGATTCCGCCCCGCTGGGACCGCCGGCATGTTCCCGACCTTCTTCGCCGAGTTGCGCGCCGCCGGCATTCCGGTGAGCCCGCGCGAGTATCTCGACCTGATGCGCGCCCTCGACCTCGGCGTGCCCGAGACCCGCGTCGAGGACTTCTACCACCTCGCCCGCGTCGTCCTCGTCAAGGACGAGAAGCATCTCGACCGCTTCGACCGCGTCTTCGCCCGGGTGTTCCAGGGCCTCGGCGAGACCCTTTCCGGCGTCGAGACGACCGAACTCCCAGAGGAATGGCTGCGCAAGCTCCTCGAGCGCCACCTGACCGAGGCCGAGAAGGCCGAGATCGAGGCGCTCGGCGGCTTCGACAAGCTGATGGAGACGCTGCGCGAACGTCTCGCCGAACAGAAGGGCCGCCACCAGGGCGGCTCCAAGTGGATCGGCACCGCCGGCACCTCGCCCTTCGGCGCCTACGGCTACAATCCGGAGGGCGTCCGGATCGGCCAGGACGAGAGCCGGCACCGGCGCGCCGTCAAGGTCTGGGACCGCCGCGACTTCCGCGACCTCGACGACACCGTCGAGATCGGCACCCGCCAGATCAAGGTGGCGCTGAAGCGCCTGCGCCGCTTCGCGCGCACCGGCGCGGCCGACGAGCTCGACCTCTCGGGCACCATCGACGCCACCGCCCGCCAGGGCTGGCTCGACGTCCGCCTCCGCCCGGAGCGCCGCAACGCCGTGCGCGTGCTGCTGCTGCTCGACGTCGGAGGCTCGATGGACGACCACGTCCGGGTGACGTCGGAGCTGTTCTCGGCGGCGCGCGGCGAGTTCAAGTCGCTGCACCACTACTACTTCCACAACTGCGTCTACGAGGGCGTCTGGGCCGCCAACGCCCGCCGCCATGCCGAGCGCGTGCCGACCCTCGACGTGATCCGCACCTTCCCCCCCGACACCCGCGTGGTGATCGTCGGCGACGCCGCCATGAGCCCCTACGAGATCACCCATCCGGGCGGCTCGGTCGAACACTGGAACGAGGAGCCCGGCGCCGTCTGGCTGCGCCGCCTCGTCGACGCCTTCCCGAAGCTCGCCTGGATCAACCCGGTCGGCGAGCGCGAATGGGACTGGACCCACTCCATCCGCCTCGTCCGCGACATCGTCGGCCCCGACCGCATGGTGCCGCTGACGCTGGAAGGGCTGGACCGGGCGATGCGGCAGCTCGGGCGGTGAGGGCTGGGCTTCCCGGACGGTGCGACCCGAGGGCATCGTCGCCCGGCAGGACCCGCATGGTCGCAACGTGAAGGCGACGCCGGCCTCCCCCCTGCCCAAATCACCCGCCCGGGTCTAGGCTCTCCCGGCCCGCATCCCGTGCGATGCCTCCGGAGACCCGACGTGTCATGACAGGACTTGCCGACGCCGCCCCGCGCTTCACCTCGGCGGACGACGCCATCCACTGGCTGCGCGAGCGGCGCATCGACGAGGTCGAGTGCATCGTCCCGGACATGAACGGCATCATGCGCGGCAAGATCGTGCCGCGCGAGGACTTCATCCGCATCGTCGACGCCGGCGTGCGGCTGCCGGAATTCGTGTTCTTCCAGGCCGTCACCGGCGACAGCGCCGACGACAGCGAGATCGTCAACCCGCTCGACCGCGACGTCCGCTGCGTGCCCGACCTCACCACGCTCCGCGTCGTGCCCTGGTACGAGGAGCCGACCGCGCAGGTGATCTGCGACTGCTACTTCGCCGACGGCCGCATGGTCGACTTCGCGCCGCGCTCGGTGCTGCGCCGGGTCGTCGAGCTCTACGCCGAAAAGGGCCTGCGCCCGGTCGTGGCGCCCGAGCTCGAGTTCTACCTGACCGCCAACAACCTGGACCCCGACCTGCCGATCGAGGTGCCGATCGGCCTCTCCGGGCGCAAGGAGAGCGGGCGGCAGGCCTACGGCATCGAGCACGCCAACGACTTCGACCACGTCGTCAACCTGATGTACGACTATTGCGAGGCCTCGCGGATCGAGATCGCGACCATGGCCCACGAGGCCGGCCCCGCCCAGCTCGAGATGAACTTCCGCCACGGCGACCCGATCGAGCGGGCCGACCAGACCTTCCTGTTCAAGCGCACCGCCCGCCTCGCCGCCCGCAAATACGACATGGTGGCGACCTTCATGGCGATGCCGCACCAGGACATGCCGGGATCGGCCACCCACATCCACCAGTCGATCGTGCGGATCGACGACGGCGGCAACATCTTCGCCGCGCCCGACGGCTCCGACGCCCCCGCCCTCCTCCACTACATCGGCGGCCTGCAGCGCTTCGTGCCCCCGGCGATGAGCCTGTTCTGCCCCAACGTGAACAGCTACCGCCGCATCCGCCTCGAGAGCGACGCGCCGATCAACGTCCACTGGGGCCGCGACAACCGCACCTGCGGCCTGCGCGTGCCGGATTCCGGGCCGGAGGCGCGCCGCGTCGAGAACCGCGTCATCGGCGCCGACAGCAACCCCTACGTCGCCATGGCGGCGACGCTCGCCGCCGGGCTGATCGGCCTGGAGGAGAAGATCGAGCCCGAGCCGGTGGTCGAGGTCAACGCCCACACCCTCGGCGTCTCGCTGCCCTCGCACCTCTCCGACGCGCTCGAGGAACTCGCCGCCTGCGAACCGATGAAGCGCGTCCTCGGCCCGCGCTTCGTCGAGGCCTACATCGACGTCAAGCGCCTGGAGTGGCGGCTCTACAACCGCGTCATCTCGAGCTGGGAGCGCGAATACCTGCTGCTCAACGTCTGACGGCGAGCCGGGCGCGCGGCGTCACCCCTCGACCGCCGCGCCCGCGGTCGACGGACCGGTGCCCCGGGCGGCCCGGGCGGCGAGGCCCTCGAACAGCCGGCGGCCCGGCAATTCGACGAAGCGCCGGGTCGCGCTCGCGAGAAGGGCGACCAGGGCGACGTAGAGCACGGGGATGGCGACCATCGCCACCGCCGGACGGCCCGGCGCGAGGGCGATCACCGCCGCGGCGATGCGCGGCACGACGCTGGTCACCACGAGGGCGTGCAGCAGGTAGATCGAGTAGGACAGCCGGCCGAGCGTCTGGAACGGCGCGGTGCGCAGGAGCCGCGACGGCAGCCCGGCCTCGCGGGCGAGCACCGCGATCAGCACCACGTACACCGCCGGCGCGGCGAATTCGAAGGCCGTGCCGGGGGAAAGGGCGACGAAGGCGGCGGCGATCGCCAGCGCCGCGACCTCGGCGACGGTGCCGCCGGGCACCCGGTGGCCGTGGGCGCGCCAGAACGCGGCCAGCAGCATGCCGGCGAAGAAGCCGTAGAGGCAGCGCGGCACGCCGAAGTCGTAGGTCGCGTCCATACGGTGCGGCGACAGCGCGGCGACCGTGAGCCCACCGGCGGCGCACAGCAGCGCGGCGAGCACGAGGCGCAGCCGCGGCCGTCCGACCGTCGGCACCACGACGGCGGCGAAAACGCCGTAGACCCAGAACTCCGCCGCCATCGACCACGACGGGAAGTTCCACGTCAGGTCGGCCTCGGTGTCGAAGACGTGGATCAGCAGGAGGTTGGGCAACAGCGTGTCGAGCGGGCGCTGGCCCGTGAAGGGTGCGAAGTGGGGCACGTAGCCGAAGCCGGCGGCGGCGACCATCTTGGCGAGTTCGGCCCCCACGAACAGCGTCAGCACCGCCGCGTGCAGCGGCCAGACGCGCCCGAGCCGGCGGACGAGGAAGGCGGCCGAGCCGGCGGCGTCGCCGAGCCGGTCGGCGTAGACCAGCGCGATCACGAAACCGGACAGCACGAAGAACACGTCGACCAGCACGTGGCCGCGCGTCAGCCAGCCGCCGAAACCGACGTAGCCGGTCATCTCGAGATGGGCGAGCGCGATCAGCACCGAACAGGTGCCGCGCAGACCGTCGAGTGCCCTGAGCCGCACGGCGGACGCCCTCCCCATGATCGCCCCGACGCGGCATCCTGCACGACAAAGATGAATCCCGCGCTGACGGCGCCACCGGCCGGCGACGACCGCAAGACCGATCAACGACGGCCGTGGCATTCGATCGGCCGTGGAGGACGGACGGACATGGCGAAACGGACGACACGGGCCGAATACGTGAGACGCATGACCAAGGTGGCGCTCTACATCGACGCCAACCTCGACGGCGACCTCTCGCTCGACCGTCTCGCCGACGTCGCCTGCTTCTCCCGCTTCCACTTCCAGCGGATCTACGCCGCGCTCGCCGGCGAGACAGTCGCCGAGACCGTGCAGCGTCTGCGCCTCTATCGCGCCTCGGGCGAACTCGCCCGTACCGACCGGCCGATCGAGGTGGTGGCGCGGCGGGCCGGCTTCGGCTCGAAGGCGGCGTTTACCCGCGCCTTCCGCCGTCGCTTCGGCGCCACGCCGGGGGCGCTCAGGGCCGGATCCGCCTTCAGGCAGGAGCAGAACGACATGACCGAACTCGACATCCGCACCATCGCCCCGATCCGTTGCGCCGCGGTTCCCCACCGGGGGCCCTACACGGAGATCGGCCCGAAATACGGCCAGCTCGCCGCATGGGCCGCGGCCGCCGGCCTGTCGTGGGAGCGCCCGCGCGTCCTCGCGATCCCCTACGACGACCCGAAGACCGTGCCGGCCGCCGACCTGCGCGCGCACGCCTGCCTCGCGGTAGACGACACGGTCGTCGTCACCCCGCCGGCCGAGGAGGTGGTGATCGCCGGCGGCCGCTACGCGGTGTTCCGCCACGTCGGCCCCTACGCCGACCTGCACCGGACCTACCGGCGGATCTTCGGCGAGGCGCTGCCGGCCGCGGGCCTCGAACCCGCCGACCGGCCCTCGTTCGAGGACTACCTGAACGCGCCCGCGGTCACCCCGCCCGCGGCGCTCCTCACCGACATCTACGTGCCCCTGCCCTGACGGGCGCGGCTTCGCGGCGACCCGTCACGACGGGCCGCCGCGACGGGCTCAGGCCTGACGCTCGGGAATGCGCACGACGAGACCGTCGAGCTCGGGCTTGACCTTGATCTGGCACGACAGCCGGGAGGTCGGCCGGACGTCGAAGGCGAAGTCCAGCATGTCCTCTTCCATCGGCTCCGGCGGGCCGACGCGATCGGTCCAGGCATCGTCGACGTAGACGTGGCAGGTGGCGCAGGAGCAGGCGCCGCCGCACTCGGCCTCGATGCCGGGCACCATGTGCTTGACGGCATTCTCCATCACGGTCGAGCCGACGGGCGCGTCGACGGCGTATTCGGCGCCGTCCGGCGCGACGTAGGTGATCTTGGGCATGGGTTTCTCGGCGTTCCCAGGACTTCTCGCGGGGTCGCTCCGGTCATAGCGGCCCCGCCGCCGACGTCAAGCCGACGCGCCGCCGCGAAGATGCTCCCGGATCGCCGCGGCCGCGGTCTCGACCGCCCGGCGGACCGCGCCGACGGCCCGCTCAGCCTCGACCGATCCGTCGAGGAAGGCCCGCTCCGCCTCGGCCGCCGCGGCGGCGACCGCGGGCGCGCCGATGCCGCGCGCCGAGCCGAGCAGCTTGTGGGCCGCCCCGGCACGGTCGGCGCCGGGATCCTCGATCGCCGCCACCAGGGCCGCCGACTGCGTCAGGAACAGGCCGAGCACCTCGCGCGCGAGGCCGGCGTCGCCGAAGGTCTGGCGATCGAGGTGGGCGAAGTCGATCGGCTCGGCCTCTCCGACGGCAAGTCCCGGCATCGTCACGGATCCCAAGGCGAATCCGCACGGGGCGGACCATCCGGCCCGCGCGGGTTCCGACGAGCCTGCCGAGGGCCCCTTGCCGGCGCCTTAAGCCGGCGTCGGACCGAGCATTCTGCGAACATGGTTAATGCGGGTTAACCCTGCGGAAATCCGGTTGCGTATCAACCGAAACTGCAATCCTCGTCTGCAGGGGCGACCGCGATCCGGGCACGACCGCGAGCGATCCGGCCGGCGGCCGTCCGGACGCGAAAAATGCAGGATGGTCAAGGATTTGTCCGATGTTCCGATGGCCACCCGGCGCCGCCGGTCCCGCCGTGGCCGTGCCAACTCGGCACGGGTCGTGCGACCCGCGGGTTCGCGGCCGGTTTCGGCGACGGCCTCGGTGCCGGCGCTCGCGAGCCCGACCACGGACCCCGCATCTTCTGCGAAGAGGGTTAAGCGGCTGTTAAGAAGCCGGGCCGGAACCCGCCTGTTTCTTGTCCGGAAAGGCCCTTTGTGCCATTACCACGGGTGGGCGCCACAGTTTTTCGGGTCGTGGCGGACGGACACGGCGTCCGTTCCGCCCCGATCCAGAAGTGCCCCTTTCCGCGGCGGAGGCCACGACGCGGGAAGGCGGCGAAGCGGACGCCCCGCGTCGGTCCGACGTCGGGGATGCGGCCGGTTCGTAAGTCAGTACGGACGCGAGGGGACCATGGCGAAGAACACCACGGTGAAGGATCCGGCGGAAGCGGCCCTCTCGGCCGTCGAGGAGGCGCTGAAGATCGACTTCGGCAACCTCGATCCCGCCCCGGGATCCACCGACGCCGACCTGTTCGGCGACACCCCCGCACCCGCTCCGGAGCCCGCCAAGCCCGCCGCCGCGGCGGCGCCGGCCGCCGCGCCCGAACCGGCCCCGGAGCCGGCCGAGGCGGCGCGGCCCGCGATCGCCCGCCCGCGCGCGCCGGCCAACGACGACCGCCGCTCGGTCTCAACCGTGCTCTACCAGCTGCAGCGCCGTCCCTCGAAGGCCCCCTTCGTGGTCGCCTTCGTCGCCTCGGCGGTCTGGGCCGCCGCCGGCGCCTGGATCGGCTCGCGCAGCCTCGCCGCGCCCGCCGGCGTCCAGGACGTCTCGGCCTTCCTCGCCCGTCCGGACACGCTGATGCTGGCCGGCGCCGTGGTGGCGCCGATCCTGTTCTTCTGGGCCTTCGCGGTGATGGTCTGGCGGGCGCAGGACATGCGCATCGCCGCCCGTTCTCTGACCGAGGTCGCCGTCCGTCTCGCCGAGCCGGAGCAGGTCGCCAAGGAGAACGTCGTCACGGTCGGCCAGGCGATCCGCCGCGAAGTCGCCGCGATGGGCGACGGCATCGAGCGCGCCCTCGCCCGCGCCAGCGAACTCGAGGTGCTGGTCCACAACGAGGTCGCCTCGCTGGAGCGCTCCTACACCGAGAACGAGATCCGCATCCGCAGCCTGATCGAGGAGCTGGTCACGCAGCGCGAGGCGGTCGTAACCAACGCCGAGCGCGTGCGCACCACCATCGCCGGCGCCCACCAGGGCCTCGCCGAGGAGCTGCGCAGCGCCGGCGAGGACCTGACCGGCCGCATCGAGGACACCGGCCGCTCGGTCACCCGCACGCTCGGCGACAAGGCCGAGGAGCTGACCCGTCTGTTCGACACCTCGGGTGCGACGCTGGCCGACCTCGTCGCCAAGCGCGGCGAGGACTACGTCGCCCGCCTCGAGACCACCGGCCGCGAGGTCTCCGAGCGCCTGACCACCGACACTGCCGCGTTCAACACCCGCCTCTCCGAGGCCGGCCGCAGCATCACCGACACCCTCGCCGTCCAGAGCGCCAGCCTGCTCGCCTCCCTGGCCGAGCAGCGCGAGACCTTCACCGCCAAGCTCGACGAGACCGGCACCGGCGTCGCCGCCGCCGTCACCGCCAAGGTCGACGCGCTCACCGGCACCCTCTCCCGCGAGGGCGAGCGGCTGACCTCGGCGGTCGCCGCGCAGACCACCGCCCTCGACGACATCCTCGGCACCCGCTCGCGCGAGATGGCGACCACGCTCGAGGCCCGCGCCGCCGAGCTGTCGTCGACCATCGCGGGCCAGACCGGCGACCTCGCCTTCACCCTCGCCCAGCGCACCGAGGAGTTGATCGAGACCCTCGGCGCCCGCACCGGCGAGATCGACGCGATCCTGAACACCCGAACGGTCGAGCTGACCGCCGGCCTCGCCGCCCGCGTCGGCGAACTCGACGGCGCGCTGTCGAGCCGCAGCGCCGAGATCGCGGCCGCCGTCACCGCCGGCACCTCCGGCCTCGCCGAGACTCTGGCCGCCCGCACCGCGGAGATCACCGCCGCGGTCGCTGCCGGCACCCGCGCGCTCGACGACGGCGTCGCGGCCCGGACCGCCGAGTTCACCGCCACCCTCGGGACCCGCACGGGCGAGATCGTCGGCGCCATCGCCGCCGGCACCGAGGCGCTCGACGCCGGCGTCGCCGCCCGCACCGCCGCCTTCACCGCGGCCCTCGAGGCCCGCACCGGCGAGATCGTCGGCGCCATCGCAACCGGCACCGAGACGCTCGAGACCAACGTCGCCACCCGCGTCCGCGCGCTGGAATCGACCCTCGCGACGCAGACCGAGGCCCTCGGCGCCACCCTCGACCGTCGTGCCGCTGCGCTCGACGCCGCCCTCGCCGACCGCGCCGCGGCCCTCGACGGCACGGTGTCGGCCCGCACCGAGGCGCTGGTCTCGACGATCACCGGCCTCACCGGCGAGCTCGCCGGCACCCTCGCCGAGCGCGCCGGCGTCCTCGAGGACACGCTCGCCGGCGGCAGCGCCGCCCTCGCCGGCGCCCTCGAGACCCGCACCCGCGAACTCGGCGAGGACCTCGCCGGCCGCGCCCTCTCGATCGAGCGCCTGCTCACCGACCAGACCAACGCGATCGTGGTGTCCTTCGATACCCGCGCCGCCGTGCTCGAGCAGGCCCTCGACACCCGCACCCGCGAGATGGACGAGACGCTGGCGCGCACCGCCGGTCAGGTCGAGACCGCCATCGTCGAGCGCACCCGCGGCGCCATCGAGATGCTGGAGCACACCGGCACCCGCTTCGCCGACGACATCGCCACCCGCGCCGCCGAACTGACCGCGGCGGTCGACCGCTCCGGCGCCGACGTCGGCGCCGCCATCGCCACCCGGGTCGACGAGATCGCCGGCGCCCTGCGCTCGACCGGCGAGTCGGTCCTGCTCGACCTCGCCATCCGCAGCGGCGAGATCACCGACCGTCTCGACGAGACCGGCACCCGCATCACCGACGAGATCGCCACCCGCGGCACCGACCTCGTCAACCGCCTGACCCGCACCGGCGAGGACGTCCATCAGGCGATCTCCGTCGGCGGCGGCAGCCTCGCCGACCGCCTGTCCGAGACCGGCGGCGACATCGCCCGTCTGCTCGACGACCGCACCGGCGAGATCCGCCGCATCGTCGACGGCGCCACCCGCACGGTCGAGACGGTGCTGTCGGTCGGCGGCGGCGACTTCACCGAGCGCCTCGCCACCATCGGCGGCGAGATCGCCCGCGCGATCGGCGCCCGCGGCGAGCGCCTCGCCGAGAGCCTGACCGTCACCGGCAACCGCATCGCCGGCCTGCTGGACGACCGCTCCGACAGCCTGACCACCAGCTTCGAGGCGCGCATCGCCGCCCTCGACGAGATCGTCAACGGCCGCGCCAAGGCGCTGGTCGACAGCCTGCTCGACCGCACCACCGAGATCGACGGCACGCTCGAGGGCCGCATCCGCGCCATCGAGGAGGCGCTCGCCGCCCGCACCGCCGCCATCCAGGCTGCCCTCGGCACCGGCACCGCCGCGATCGAGGCCGCCCTCGCCGGCCGCGTCGACGGCCTCGCCGGCCTCATCGACCAGCGCGTCGCCGCCCTCGGCAGTACCATCGACGGCCGCTCGGCCGCCTTCGTCGGCGCCCTCGACGAGCGCACCGGCGCCTTCGTCGGCACCCTCGACAGCCGCACCGGCGCGATCGTCGAATCCTTCGACGACCGCACCAAGTCGATCCTGTCCTCGATCGAGAACCGCGCGGAGATCCTCTCGACCGCCCTCGCCGGCCAGCTCGAGACCTTCGACCGCACCGTCGGCACCCGCCTCGACGACGCCGCGACCAGCATCGCCGCCAAGGCGGACACGCTGAGCGAGACGCTCGACAAGCGCACCATGATGATCGACCAGGCGCTCGACACCCGCGCCCGTCAGATCACCGAGACCCTGGTCGCCCGCACCCGCGACCTCGCCCAGGCGTTCTCCTCGGGCCAGTCCGAGATGGCCGAGGCCATCGAGGGCCGCCTCGAGGTCGTCGCCAAGTCGTTGCAGCGGAAGACCGAGGAGTTCACCGAGACGCTCGCCGACAAGGTCGCCGAGATCAACGTCTCGCTGGGCGCCAAGGTGTTCGAGGTCGCCGAGACGCTCGACAACCGCTCCGCCGACCTGCAGCGCTCGCTGTCCGAGCGGCTCGGCACCATCGTCGGCACCCTCACCGGCGAGACCGAGACGGCGCGCGAGACCCTCGCCCGCGCGATCCTCGACGCGGTCGACATCCTGGAGCGCGAGAGCGCCCGGGCCCGCGAGGAGATGGTCGGCGCCCTCGCCGGCGCGACCGAGAAGCTCGGCTCCGAATCCGAGCGCGCCCGCGCCCTGGTCGACGGCGCGCTGCGCGACGTCTCCGAGCGCATCGCGGCCGAGGCCGGCCGCGTCCGCGACGTCATGACCGCGTCCGCCGACCTCGTCGCCGGCCGCCTCGACAGCGAGACCGCCCGCAGCCGCGACACGCTCGCCGCCGCGGTCGAGGCCCTCGCCGGCAAGCTGGTCGACGAGACCGGCCGCGCCCGCGAGATCCTCTCGACCATGCTCGACGGCGTCGGCGACAAGCTCGGCTCCGAGAGCGAGCGCGTCCGCGGCCTCGTGGTCGGGGCGATCGACGCCGCCGCCGCCCGCCTCGCCGAGGAGTCGCAGCGCACCGCCGTCGTGCTCGCCGCCACCGCCGAGGAGGCCGCTTCCCGCCTCGCCGCCGAGCGCGGCGATCTCCAGGGCGCCTTCGTCGCCACGCTCGACGCCACCACCGACCGGCTCGCCGCCGAGCGCGTCCGCACTCGCGACGCCCTCGCCGAGGCCGCCGACGAGACCGCCGCGCGTCTCGCCGCCGAGCGCGACCTCACCCGCGCCGCCCTCGCGGCCGCCACGGACGAGACCGCCCGCCGCCTCGCCGACGAGCGCGAGCGCACCCACGCCGCCCTCGCCGCGACGGTCGACGAAACCGCCGAGCGCCTCGGTGCCGAGCGCCTGCGTACCCACGAGGCGCTCACGGCCAGCGTCGACGAGACCGCCGACCGGCTCGCCGCCGAGCGGGACCGCACCCGCGACATCCTCGCCGGCGCGGTCGAGGACACCGCGGCCCGCCTCGCCGCCGAACGCGACCGCACCCGCGTCGCGCTGGTCGCGGCCATCGACGAGACCGCCGACCGTCTGGCCGGCGAGCGCGAGCGCAACCGCGAGGCGCTGATCGACGGCGCCGACGGCTTCGCCGCGGCGATCGCCGCCGAGCGCGACCGCACTCGTGCCCTCTTGACGGAGCTCGCGACTTCGATCTCCTCCGCCCTCACCGGCGAGAGCGAGAAGGCCCGCGCGATCGTGGAGGCCACCGTCGCCGACGTCGCCGGCCGCCTCGGCGGCGAGAGCGAGCGCGTCCGCGCCACCGTGGTCGGCACCGTGGAGGAAGTCAGCGGCCGCCTGATCGCCGAGAGCGAGAAGGCCCGCGCCGCGCTGGTCGCCTCGCTCGACGAGGCCACCGACCGCCTGTCCGGCGAGAGCGCCCGCGTCCGCTCCAACATCATCGGCGCCGCCGAGGACATCACCTGGAGGCTGTCGACCGAGAGCGAGAAGCAGGCGAGCCAGCTCGAGAGCGCCATCGACGCCGCGACCCGGCGGATCCAGGAGGCCTCGACGCTGCTCGAGTCCGCCCTGCTCGACCGCACCGCGAAGGCCGCCGACGAGCTCGACGTCCGCTCCGAGCGCCTCGCCGCCCTGCTCACCGCCCGCCTGTCCGAGCTCGGCGAGCTCATCGACGGCCGCGGCGGCGAACTCGCCCGCTCGTTCCTCTCCGGCACGCGCAGCCTGACCGACATCGTCGACAACCGCGGCGACGAGATCGCCGCCAAGGTCCGCGGTGCCGCCAACGACGTGCTGGCCGCACTCGCCGACGGTGGCGAGGGCGTCAGCCGGGCGATCGCCGAGCGTGGTCAGGAGACCTCGCGCACCCTCGCCGCGACCTCGCGCACTCTCCTGTCGACCCTCGACGAGCAGGGTCGTTCGGTGGTCGCCGCGCTGGACAGCACCAACGCCCGCGTCAAGGACGACGTTTCCTCGATCCTCGACCAGCTCGACCGCTCCAACCGCGCGCTCCAGACCATCCTGGAGCAGGCCGGCGGCAGCCTGTCGCGCATCGAGCGCAGCCTCGCCCAGCAGACCGGCGACTTCCGCTCGGTGATCGACCGCGTGGTCGACGACACCGCGGAATCGACCCGCGCGATCGCCGACAACGTCGGCACGCTGAAGTCGGTCTCCACCGACGTGCTCGGCGAGATCGCCCGCATCGCCGCCCGCTTCGGCGAGCAGACCCAGGCGGTGCAGACCGCGGGCTCGGCGCTCGCCGCCGCGGCCGGCGGCTTCGAGGGCGTCGTCGACGAGCGCCGCGGCGCGCTCGAGCGGATCGCCGCCACCCTCGCCGACAAGAGCGGCAAGGTGGAGGACGCCATGCGCGGCTTCTCCGCCCTGATCAAGGACACCCTCGACACCGCCGAGCGCCGCGCCCGCGACGTCGGCATGCTGCTCGCCCGCAGCGCCGAGACGGCGGCGACCTCGGTCACCGAGCAGATCCAGTCGCTCGGCGTCACCGCGGAGCTCGAGGGCGAGAAGACCAAGGAGGCCGTCGAGCGGCTGCGCGAGCGGCTGGTCGCCGAGATCGACGCCTCGATCGGCGGCGCGGTCGACCGCTTCGCCGAGACCGCCGAGGAGATGCGCAAGGCGACCCGCGCCGTCAGCCGCGAACTCGAGGAGATCCGCGAGGAGATCGGCCGCGGCGTGCTCGACCTGCCGCAGGAGACCAGCCAGCACGCCGCCGCGATGCGTCGCGTCGTCAGCGAGCAGATCAAGGCGCTGAACGAGCTCGGCGAGATCGCCGCCCGCCACGCGGCGTCGAGCGAGGCTTCGGGCAGTCGCGGCCGCCCGTCCGCCTCGTCCGGCGGCACAGCGGTGCTGGAGGCCCCGCGCCCTGCCCCGCGTCCGCAGGCCCCCGCCGCGCCCGAGCGGGCGCCGGTCGAGCGGCCCGCCGCCGTCGAGCGTGCCCCGGTCGAGCGTCCGCAGGCCGAGCGGCCCTCGATCGAGCCCTACGCCTTCCCGGCCGAACCGCGCCGTGCCGAGCCGCAGCGCCCGGCCGAGGGTGGCCGCGAGCGCGGCTGGATCGCCGATCTCCTGCGCCGCGTCGCCGCCGACGAGGGTCGCGAGCAGGAGGCCCCGGCCCGGGGCGGCGAGCCGCGTCCGGTCGAGCCGCCGCGCAACGCCGGCCACACCATCGAGAGCCTGAACTCGCTCTCGGTCGACATCGCGCGGGCGATCGACAACGAGGCCTTCGTCGACCTCTGGAACCGCTACCGTCGCGGCGAGACCCACGTCTTCACCCGCCGGCTCTACACCCTCCAGGGCCAGCAGACGTTCGACGAGATCCGTCGCAAGTACCAGCGCGACGGCGAGTTCCGCGCCGCGGTGGACCGCTACATCGACCACTTCCGGGCGCTCTACGACGACGCCGTCCGCAAGGATCCCGAGGGCGCCCTCGCGCTCGGCTACCTCAACTCCGACACCGGCAAGGTCTACACCATGCTGGCGCACGCGAGCGGCAAGCTGGGCTGACGCCGACGGGCGGGCGACCGCCCTCCCGCGAGACGACCGAAGGGGCGCGGATCCGAGGGATCCGCGCCCCTTTTCCGTGTCGTGGACCCTGCGTCGACCGGCCCCGACGCCTCCGTCGACGGCGCGCGCGGCAGGGCGTGGACGGGGTGACGCCCGCCCGTGGTCGGCGGCGGGAAGCGGGTCGTCACATGGCTCCCGGTGGGCGGGACGTTGGAGACCTTGGCGAGCTGCGTATGGTCTGCTCCGCGGGCTCGGAAATGTTTCCGATACTCCCTAGGACCACTGCATCGGCGAGAAGCCGTTTGCGTATACACCATAGATGAATGCGTAAAATTCACGTTCCCTCAAAAATTCGTCACTAACAATGTGAGAACATATTAAGAACATACAGCTTTATTGTCTGACTAGTTGGGATCGTAAGGGGAACAATAGGGAAAGTATCCCATGAATAGCCAAGGTGTTTCCAAATCTTCTAATACACCGCAAGATGCCTTGATTAAATTGCAATTCATCGACAATAACCACCGATGCGCGAGTCCACGTCAGACAGTTGCGAAGAGGATCCCCGGGCCGAAGAGCGGTCGCCGCGCGGCCGGGCACGTCGAGGGCGGCGCGGCGTGGCGGGAACGATCGCTGCAACCGCTGGCACGAGGCAGTCGCGGGCGGAGGGTGATCCGGGCGGGCTTCCCCTCGCACGAAGTCCGGTAGGCCTTCCGACGCAAGTCGATCGCCCCGCTGCCGGCCGCGGGCCGGCCGACCGGGCCGGGCATCGGCGGCCGGACGGACGGCGCGACTTGCCGAGCCCGCGTCCGGCCGGGCCGAGGCGGATGAACCGGAACCGCACACGAGGTCCCGGCAGCCCGGGCCCCAGCCGGACGGGCGTCATGACGATCTCGTAAAGTCCCGACTCTTCGGGACTTTACGAGACTTCGGCCATCCGGCCCGCGCCCGGTCGGGCGCCTCTCGCCCGCAAAGCTCCGACCAAAGGTCGGAACTTTGCGGGCTCGGTCTCAGATCAGGCCGGCGGTCCAGACCACCACGTCGGTGAGCGCGCGGTCGGCGGCGGCGTCGAGCGCCCGCACCACGGCGTCGGCGGCGTCGCTGCCCGCGGGCACGACGGCGTCGAACACCTTGGTCGCCTTGACCTTGCCGGTGCGGTCGTCGAGCAGCTTGACGCCGAGCGCGACGTGGGCGGAGCGGCCCTGCGAGACGTCGAGCTCGAAGGCGCGGATGTCGACGATGACCTGATAGTCGATCGCGAGGCTCTCGCCGGGCCGGCCGACCTTCGCCCGCCCGGAATTCTCGAAGGCGCGCACCAGCTTGGTCTGCACCAGCGAGGGCAGTTCGTCGCTCCAGGTCGCGCCCGGATAATAGGACAGCTTGCCGACCGGCTCGCGCACCACGATGCGGGCCGAGCCGAGCGCGTCGATCGCGGTCGGCAGCGGCACCAGCAGTTGCCGGGCGGTGCCGGTCCTCAGGCCGGCGAAGTCGGTCGGCGCCGAGATGTCGTAGATCGCCGGCGGCTTGGCGCCGCCGAGGCTGGCGCAGCCCGCGAGCGCGAGCGCCAGGGCGAAGGCCGGGGCGAGCCGGCGGGCGATGGACGGGGCGGGACGGCGGTCGGACACGTCGGTACCTCTCGTCAGCGGCGGCGCGGGGCGTATTCGGGCACGCCCTCGCCGCCGAAGATGAACTGCTGGGGATTGCGCTCGATGCCCGACAGCACGCGGTCGAGCCGCTGCAGGGCGCGGCGGCCGTCCTCGGCGAGCTGGGTGTAGCTGCCGAGGCCGCGATCGGTGAACTTGGCGACGTTGTCGGTGATCGGCCCGATCCGCGCGTTCAGCGTCTCGGCCACCGATCGGATCGAGGCCAGCGTGTCGGTCGCCTGCTTGATCAGGCCCTGGCCGTCGCCCTCGACGTAGCCGTCGACCTTGCGCAGGATGCCGTCGGTGCGCGTCGCGATGCCGTTCAGCTGGGCGACGAGGTTGCGCGCGTCGGTGATCGCGATGTCGACGTCGCGGTTGCGCGCGTCCACCGTCTCGCCGAGCCGCTTCAGGCTGCCGGTCGCCGAGCGGACGTCGGCGAGGATGCCGTCGATCTCCGGCTCGTAGCCGGACAGGCTGGCGGCGAAGCCGGAGACGTCGTCGACCGTCGAGCGCACCTTGGCCGGATCGACCGCGCCGACCACCTCGCCGACCTTGCCGAGCGTCGACTGCGCCGACGAGATCACGCCGGTGATCGTGCCCGAGGCGTCGGCGATGTTGCGCGTCGCGGTGCCGACGTCGTCGACGATCTTCTGCACCTTCTCGCTGTCGACCGAAGCGAGCAGCCGGTCGGCCTTGTCGGCGGCGGCCGAGACGCGCTGGACGCCCTGGTCGAGGTTGGTCACCAGCCGGTCGACCGCCTGCGGGTCGACCGCCGCGACGACGTCGCGGGCCCGCTGGATCGTTTCGTTCAGGCCGCGCGAGGCCTCGGCGAGGCCGTCCATCACGCCGTTGACCTTGGCCGGGTCGATGCCGCCGACCACTTCCTCGGCGCGCGCCAGCAGCTTGTCGAGCCGTTCGGACGAGCGGTTGACCTCCTCGACGATCGCCGCGACCCGCGCCGGATCGACCGCGTTCAGGATCTCCTCGGCGCGCTTGGCGGTGCCCTTCAGGTCGTCGGCGATGCCGCCGATGGCATTGCCGGCGTCGGCGATGCCGGCGAGGGCGTCGTCGATCGCACCGGCGTTGTCGGCGAGCGCCTTGGAGAAGGTCTCGACGTTGTTGACGGTGCGGTTGAAGGCCGGGCCGTTCTCCTTGATGAAGTCGTCGATCGCCTCCATTGCGCTGTCGGCGCGGTTGAGCACGTTCTTGGCGCTCTCGAGGATGTCCTGGAACGGCGAGACCTCGGCCTGGATGGTCGGGATGCCGCCGCCCTTGACCGATTCCAGCAGCATCGGCGCGTTGCGCGAGCCGCCCTCGAGCTGGAGGTTGGCGACGCCGGTCAGGCCCTGGTAGGACAGCACCGCCCGGGTGTCGACGCGGATCGGCTTGGTCCGGTCGACCCGGATCATCGCCACCACCGTGTTCGGGTCCTTCTCGTCGAGCGAGAGGTCGGCGACCTCGCCGATCTTGATGCCGTTGAACAGCACCGCCGACCCGGTGTTGAGGCCGGTGACCGCGCCGGCGAAGACGACGCGGATCTCCGCCTGCTGGGCGCGCTGGCCGGCGTTGGTCAGCCAATAGAGGAAGCCGAGCCCCGTCATCAGCGCGACGAGGATGAACAGGCCGATCGCGGCATAGTTGGCACGTGTCTCCATGACGCTTCCTACCCGATCTTCAGCCGTTCGGCGCGGGGGCCGTTGAAATAGGCGTTCACCCACGGGTGATCGACGCGCTTCAGTTCCGCGAAGGTGCCGTCGACGAGGACCTTGCGGTTGCCGAGCACGGCGATGCGGTCGGTGATCTCGACCAAGCTGTCGAGGTCGTGGGTGACCATGAACACGGTGAGCCCGAGCGTCGCCCTGAGCTCCAGGATCAGCCGGTCGAAGTCGGCCGCACCGATCGGGTCGAGGCCGGCGGTCGGCTCGTCGAGGAACACGATCTCGGGGTCGAGCGCGAGGGCGCGGGCGAGCGAGGCGCGCTTGATCATGCCGCCGGAGAGCTCGGCCGGATACTTGTCGGCGGCGTCGGCGGGCAGGCCGACCAGTTCGATCTTCAGCCGGGCGAAGTCGTCGACGAGTGCCGACGGCAGGTCGAGGTGTTCGCGGATCGGCACGCCGACGTTCTGCGCCACCGTCAGCGAGGAGAACAGCGCGCCCTGCTGGAATAGCACGCCCCAGCGCTGCCCGATGGCGCTGCGCTCGGCGGCGCTCGCCGTGCCGAGGTCGCGGCCGAACACCTCGACGGTGCCGGCGCGGCGGCGGTTGAGGCCGATGATGGTGCGCAGGAGCACCGACTTGCCGGTGCCCGAGCCGCCGACCACGCCGAGGATCTCGCCGCGGCGGACGTCGAGGTCGAGGTTCTCGAGGATCAGCTTGTCGCCGAAACCGACGGTGAGGCCGCGGGCGCGGATCACCGCCTCGCGGTCGTCGCCGCCGTCGGCAGCAGGGCCGGGGGCCGGGAGCGCCACGTCGCTCATATGCCGAGCGCCGCGAAGAACATGGCGAAGACGCCGTCCATGACGATCACCATGAAGATCGCCTTCACCACCGACGACGTCGTGTGGCTGCCGAGCGATTCGGCCGAACCCTGCACCTTCATGCCCTCGACGCAGGCCATCAGCCCGACCACCAGCGCCATGAACGGCGCCTTGACGATGCCGATCATGAAATAGGTCGGCGTCATCGCCTGCTGCAGGCGCTGGAAGAAGGTGTCGCTCGGAATGCCGATGTAGAAGGTCACCACCACCCACGCCCCCGCCAGCGAGGCGAGGTCGGCGACCAGCGTCAGGATCGGCAGCGCCACCACCAGCGCCAAGAGCCGCGGCACCACCAGCACGTCGACCGGCGAGACGCCGAGCACGGTCAGCGCGTCGATCTCCTCGCGCATCTTCATCGAGCCGATCTCGGCCGTGAAGGCCGAGCCGGAGCGGCCCGCCACCATGATCGCGGTCAGGAGCACGCCGATCTCGCGGCAGACCAGGATGCCGACGAGGTCGACGACGAAGAGTTCGGCGCCGTAGGTGCGGAAGTAGAAGCCGCCCTGCTGGGCGATGATCATGCCGATCAGGAAGCTCATCAGCGCCACGATCGGCACCGCCTGCAGCGCGGTGCGGTCGAGATGGTTGACGAAAGCCGGCCAGCGCATCCGCCGGCGCCACGTCAGCATCGCGAAGCTCGCCACCGCGAACTCGCCGAGGGTGTCGAGCACGCGCACGCCGTCGGCGACGATCTCGGCGGCCTGCCGGCCGACCCGGGCCAGGAATCCGACGACGAAATTGCCCGGTTTCGCCGGCGCCGGCTCGGAGAGCCCGGTCTTCTCGACCGCCGCGATCAGCGTCCGCGCGTTGTCGGAGAAGCCGTCGAGCGTCACCGCCCGCCCCGCCGCGGCGACGCGCCGGCGCGCCTGCTCGACCAGGAAGGCGCCGGCGGTGTCGATCCGGTCGATGCCGGAGCCGTCGATGACGACGCGCCCGTCGCCGGGCAGCGCCGATTCGAGCGCGCGCGCCGCCGCCGCCGCGGCGTCGATCGTCCAGCGGCCCTCGAGGCGGACGAGCGTGCCGGCGCCGCCGGCCTCGGCCGTCGCCGCCGCCGTTCCGCTCGCCGCCGCGGTCCCCACGCTGTCACTCGTCATCGACCGTCCGCTTTCTCGCGGCCTTGCGGGCCGCCCCGTTCGCCAAGTACCCTCGGACGGCGTGATTTTCGACCGCCTGCCGCGCCGCGGCAACGCATCGGCCCGCCGCTGCGTCGCTTTCGGCCGAGCCGTTGCGCAAACGCTTCAGGTCGGAACGCGGTTCCGGAGTTGTACCGAGGATGCAGATCGAGCGCCCGTATCTCCTCTTCCTCGGCGACGTCCCGGACGCGCTCGCCGCCAAGACCGCCGCCGGCATCGTCGACTGGCGCCGCGACTGGTGCGTCGGCCAGATGCGCCTTCCCGGCTGCAACGCCGACACCGGCCTCCCCGACATGACCGTCGCCGAAGCGGTGGCCGCCGGCGCCCGCACTTTCGTCGTCGGCGCCGTCAACGCCGGCGGCATCCTGCCGCGCCACTGGGTCGCCTCGATCGTCGCCGCCATCGAGGCCGGCATGGACGTCGCCAGCGGCCTGCACATGCGCCTCGGCGACGACCCCGACATCCGCGCCGCCGCCGAGGCCCACGGCCGCCGGCTGTTCGACGTCCGCCATTCCGGCGAGCGATTCGCCACCGGCAAGGGCGTGAAGCGGCCCGGCCGGCGCATCCTCACCGTCGGCACCGACTGCTCGGTCGGCAAGAAGTACACCGCCCTCGCCCTCGAGGCCGAGATGCGCGCCCGCGGCCTCGACGCCGATTTCCGCGCCACCGGCCAGACCGGCGTGTTCATCTCCGGCCGCGGCGTCGCCATCGACGCGGTCGTCGCCGACTTCATCGCCGGCGCCGCCGAATGGCTGACGCCCGCCGCCGATCCCGCCCATTGGGACGTGGTCGAGGGCCAGGGCTCGTTGTTCCACCCCTCCTTCGCCGGCGTCACCCTCGGGCTCCTGCACGGCGCCCAACCGGACGCGTTCGTGGTCTGCCACGAGCCGACCCGGCGGACGATGCGCGGCGTCGCCCATCCGCTGCCGACCATCGCCGAGGTGATCGACCTCACCGTCGCCTGTGGCCGGCTCACCAACCCGGCGATCCGCTGCGTCGGCATCGCGGTCAACACCGCCGCCCTCGCCGAGGCCGACGCCCGCGCCGCACTCGACGCCCTCGCGGCCGAATACGCCCTGCCGGCGGTCGATCCGGTACGCTTCGGCGTCGGGCCGATCGTCGAGCGCCTGGTTGCGGAGTTCCCGTCGTGAGGCGGCTCGACGTCACGGTCGAGCGCTTCCCGATCCGCGGCGCCTTCACCATCGCCCGCGGCTCGAAGACCGAATCGGTCGTCGTGCTCGCCACCCTCGCCGAAGCCGGCGCCGTCGGGCGCGGCGAATGCGTGCCATACGCCCGCTACGGCGAGAGCGTCGAGGGTGTCGTCGCCGAGATCGAGCGCCACCGCCAGGCGATCGAGGGCGGCGTCGACCGCGCGACGCTCGCCCGGCTGATGCCGGCCGGCGCGGCCCGCAATGCCGTCGACTGCGCCCTCCTCGACCTCGAGGCCAAGCGCACCGGCACCCCCGCCGCGCACCTCCTGGGCCTCTCGTCGCCCGGCCCGGTGACGACGGCCTACACGCTCTCGCTCGCCGAGCCCGAGGCCATGCGCGCGGCCGCGGCCGCGGCGGCCGATCGGCCGCTGCTCAAGATCAAGCTCGGCGGCGCCGGCGACGTCGAGCGCCTACGCGCCGTCCGGGCCGGCGCCCCGGCGAGCCGGCTGATCGTCGACGCCAACGAGGGCTGGTCGCCGGAGAGCTTCCCCGCGATGATGGCCGCCTGCGTCGAGGCCGGGGTCTCGCTGATCGAGCAGCCGCTGCCCGCCGGCGCCGACGACGCCCTCGCCGGCATGGCCCGGCCGGTGCCCGTCTGCGCCGACGAGAGTGCCCACACCAGCGCCGACGTACCGCGGCTCGCCCGGCTCTACGACGCCGTCAACGTCAAGCTCGACAAGACCGGCGGGATCACCGAGGCGGTGGCGATGGTGCACGCGGCCGAGGCCGCCGGGCTCGCCGTCATGGTCGGCTGCATGCTGGCGACCTCGCTCGCCATGGCGCCGGCGCTGCTGATCGCCGGCCGCGCCCGCTGGGTCGACCTCGACGGTCCGCTGCTCCTCGCCCGCGACCGCGCACCCGGCCTCGTCTACGACGGCTCCACCGTGCTGCCGCCCTCCCCCGACCTCTGGGGCTGAGGCTCACGCCGCCGCCGGCGTGCCGCCGAGACGGCCGATCCGCGTGCGCGCCAGCACCAGGATCACCACGCCGGCGCCGGCGAAGGCGGACATGCCGAGGAAGCCGTCGTCGCCGAAGCGCTCCCACAGCCGGCCGGCCACCGCCGTCGCCGCGGCCATGCCGACGCCGACCGCGGTGCCGTAGAGCCCCTGCGCCGAGGCCGCGCGTTCCTCCGGCACCATTTCGCGGATGAAGCGCATGGTGCCGTAGTGGCCGAGCGCGAAGGTGCCGGCGTGGAGGAGTTGCGCCGCCGCGGTGGTCGCCGCGTCGGTGTCGATCGTGAAGAGCGCCCAGCGCAGCACCCCGACGAGCCCGCAGCCGACCAGCAGCATCACCGGCGACACGCGGGCCGGGATGCGGTGCGCCAGCGCGAACAGCACGATCTCGGCGACGACCCCGATCGCCCAGAAGGCGCCGATCAGGTCGTCGCCGAAGCCGCGCTGGCGCCAGGTCAGCGTGGCGAAGCCGTAGAGGCCGGCGTGGCTCGCCTGCATCAGCGCGCCGGCGACCAGCACCGCGACGAAGGCCGGCCGGCGCACGATGCCGGCCGCCGCCGCCGTCGCCGGCTTCGGGAGCGGTCCGGGCGGCGGCAGGACGGCGGTGGCGGCGAGCGCGATCGCGAAGCCCGCGAGCATCAGGAGATAGACCGCGTCGGCACCGCCGCGGTGCAGCACGGCGCCGCCGGCGAGATTGCCCAGGATGAAGCTCGCCGACCCCCACAGCCGCATCCGCCCGTAGACGCCGGCGCCGCGCCGTTCCAGCGACAGCGCCACCGCGTCGGCGAGCGGGCCGATGCAGAACAGCAGCACCAGCACCGCCGTCGCGGTACCGATCACGGCGAGCCGTCCGGCGAGCGGCAGGAAGGCGAGGCCGAGCGCGAGCACGAGGCCGCAGACGGCCGCGACGACGCGGCGGCGGTCGCCCGCCCGGTCGGCGAGCCGGGTCACCAGCGGCAGCGAGACGAGGCGCAGCAGATACGGCAAGCCGAGCACCAGGGCGACGTCGCCGGCCGAGAGCCCCCGCGCGGTCAGCACGACGGGGAAGAACGGGATCACCACGCCGTTGACGAAAAAGGCGGCGGCGAAGAAGGCCGACATCGCCGCGGAGGGCTTCGGCCGGCAGACGGCGATGGACACGGCAGGGGCTCGTTATACACTGATCGATAAGAATCATCCGCGATCATCGCGGACGAATCAGCGGCCGTTGGGGGGCGTGCGGTGATCGATCGATCGACGTCCCGCGGCGGGTGCGTGTCGGCAGCGACTAACACGTTACGGGCGTCGAGACCATGAGCGACCTGCCGGTTCCGGCCCCGCTGCGCGAAGCCGACTACCAGGCCATCGAAGCCGCCGTCATGGAGACGGAGAAGGGCCGCTGGTTCCTGGCCGAATACGCCCGGCGCAACCGCAACGCCGACACCGCCCAGGTGCTCGACGCCGTCGCCGGCCTGAAGCGCATCCTGAAGCGCGAGCGCCGCCCCGACGCCGACCGCATCCGCCTCGACATCGCCGAGATGAAGGACGCGATCGAGCGCACCAAGCTCGAGATCGCCCAGATCAAGCTCGACGGCAGCGAGGGCAGCCGCTTCGACCGCGCCTCGAACGAGCTCGACGCCATCGTCGAGCAGACCGAGGCGGCCACCGGCGACATCCTGTCGGCGGCCGAGAAGATCCAGGAGATCGCCTGGACCATGCGCGAGGCCGGCGTCGAGGAGGCCGTCTGCGCCGAGGTCGAGACGCTGACGACCACGATCTACATGGCCTGCTCGTTCCAGGACCTGACCGGCCAGCGGACGCAGAAGGTGGTGCACGTGCTGCGCTACCTCGAGCACCGCATCGACAGCATGATCTCGATCTGGGGCATGGACGAGTCGGAGGTGCAGAAGACCTCCGAGGCCCAGCCCGACCACGGCCCGGTGCTCGACACCCGCCCCGATGCCCATCTGCTCAACGGCCCGCAGCTCGCCGGCCAGGGCATGGACCAGAACCGCGTCGACGACCTGATGTTCGACGGTCCGGCGGCGCCGGCCGCCGTCGCCGACGAGGCCCCCGCGGCCGAGATCGACTTCGCGCTGGTCGAGGGCCCGGCCCCCGCCGACGAGGACGTCGCCTTCGAGAAAGTCGACGCCACCACCGCGGACGAGCCGCTCGCCGCCGACGACGTCGACTACGACGACGTCGTCTGGGCACCGGTCGAAGCGGAGGCGGACACCGTCGAAGTCGCGGCTCCCGAGGAAACCGGGTCCTTCGCCGAGAAACCCGAGGCCTCCGAGGAATCGGCCGACGAGGATCCCGAGGCCGTCGCCGCCATGGCGCGCGCCGCCGAAGCGATGGAAGAGGCGATCGGCACCCTGAAGGATGTCGCCGCCGCCGCGACCGGCCGCCGCCCGGAGCCCGCGCCGGCCTCCGACGATCCCTTCGAGCGCATGACCAAGGCCGAGCGTCAGGCCCACTTCACCTGAAGCGCAGCCCGGCGAACCGGCTTCCGGCCGCGCGTCGAGAGCGCTAGTTTCGTCCGATGAATCGTTCCCGCCTCACCGGCGCCCCGGTCGTCGAGACCGAACGGCTGCGCCTGCGCCCCCACCGCGCGTCCGACCACACCGCCATGCAGGCGGTCTGGTCCGATCCGGTCGTCGTCCGCCACGTCGGCGGCCAGCCCTCGACCCCGGAGGAGACCTGGGGCCGGCTGCTGCGCTACGCCGGGCTCTGGCACCTGCTCGGCTACGGCTACTTCGCCGTCGAGGACCGCGCCACCGGCGCCTATGTCGGCGACGTCGGCATCGCCGACTTCAACCGCGCGATCGACCCGCCGCTCGGCGACACCCCGGAGGCCGGCTGGGTGCTCGGCGCCGGCTGGCACGGCCGCGGCTACGGCGCCGAGGCGGTCGGGGCCCTGCTCGGCTGGGCCGACGGCGCGCTCGGCCGCGGCCTCGCCTGCATCGTCGAGCCGGAGAACGAGGCCTCGCTGCGGATCGCCCGCCGCCACGGCTTCGTCGACACCGGAACGACCGCCTACAAGGGTGCGACCGTGGCGGTGCTCAGGCGTCCGGCGCCGTGAGCGCGAGGGCGCGCGCGAGCATGGCGTCGTCGACGTTGCCGCCGGACAGCACCGCCACCACGATGCGGCCGGCGGTCTCGACCTTGCCGGAGAGCAGCGCCGCCAGCGCCACCGCCCCGCCCGGCTCGACCACCAGCTTCAACTCGCGCGCCGCGAAGGCGACGGCGGCGAGCGCCTCGTCGTCGGTGACCACGACACCCGGCGACAGCCGCCGCGTGCCGACCGAGAAGCTGATCGCGCCGGGCACGTTCGACATCAGCGCGTCGCAGACCGAGCCCCCGAGCGAGGCGTTGCGCAGCCGCTCGCCGGCGGCGAGCGAGCGGGCGTAGTCGTCGAAGCCGGCGGGCTCCACGGTGTGCACGGCCGTCTCCGGCGAGAGTTCGGCGAGCGCCGTGGCGATGCCGGCGACGAGGCCGCCGCCGGAGGTGCAGACCAGCACCGCGTCCGGCTTAAGGCCGCGCTGGGCGCAGTCCTCGGCGATCTCGAGGCCGATGGTACCCTGCCCCGCGATCACCCCGGCGTCGTCGAACGGATGCACGAAGGTGGCGCCGGTGCGCGCCGCGATGGCGTTGGCGATCGCCTCGCGGTCCTCGGTATGGCGGTCGTAGAGGACGACCTCGGCGCCGAAGCCGCGCGTGCGCCGCACCTTGGTCGCCGGCGCGTCCTTCGGCATCACGATGGTCGCGGGCATGCCGAGGATCCGCGCCGCCTCGGCGACGCCCTGGGCGTGGTTGCCGGAGGAGCAGGCGACGACGCCGGCGGCGCGCGCCTCCGGCGGGATCATCGACAGCCGGTTGAACGCGCCGCGGAACTTGAACGAGCCGGTGCGCTGCAGGTTCTCGCACTTCACGAAGGCGAGCCCCCCGGATGGCAGCGTCACCGGCAGGAGCGGTGTGCGCACCGCCTCTGCATGGATGCGGTCGGCGGCGGCCCGGACGTCGGCGAAGCTCGGGGCGGCGGTCATGGCGGGGATTCCCTCGGGTCCGTGATTGGAGCCGGATCGTGGTCGGCCCCGCCCCGCTTGGCAAGGCCGCGGGCCGTGGGACCCTTCTCCCCTCGCGGGAGAAGGTGCCGGCGCCAGCCGGCGGATGAGGGGGAACCACCGGCGGCGGACGATGGACTTCGGGACGGGCGACGGCCGGGAAACGCCTCGCATCCCCCTCATCCGGCCCTCCGGGCCACCTTCTCCCGCAAGGGGAGAAGGACCGTTGCCCACTCTCAGGCCGGGACCTCTTCCTCCAGTTTCTCGCCGTTCGCGATCCGCACGTTGGTGAGGAACTGGCGCGCCGCGCCCTCCCAGGAATAGCGCAGGGCGAAACGGCGGGCCTCGTCGCGCGAGACGTCGAGGGCACGGAGGCAGGCGGCGCGCAAGTCGTCGTCGAGGGCGCCGACCGGGGCCGAACCGATGATGTCGAGCGGCCCCATCACCGGATAGGCCGCCACCGGTACGCCGCAGGCGAGCGCCTCCAGGATGACGTTGCCGAAGGTGTCGGTGCGCGAGGGGAACACGAAGACGTCGGCCGAGGCGTAGGCGCGGGCGAGTTCCTCGCCGAAGCGGGCGCCGGCGAAGTGCACCTTGGGGAAGCGCCGCTCCAGGCTCTCGCGCTGCGGACCGTCGCCGACCACCACCTTGGAGCCCGGCAGGTCGAGCGCCAGGAAGGCCTCGAGGTTCTTCTCCACCGAGACGCGGCCGACGTTCATGAAGATCGGCCGCGGCAGGTCGAACACGCTCTCGGTGCGCGGGCGGGGCCGGAACAGGTCGGCGTCGATGCCGCGCGACCAGCGCATCAGCGTGTGGAAGCCGCGGGCGGTCAGGTCGCGCTCCAGCGTGTCGGTCGCCACCATGCAGCCGGCGCCGGCGTTGTGGAAGCGGCGGACCAGGGCGTAGAGCCAGGACGCGGGGATCGGCAGCCGCGCCGAGACGTATTCCGGGAAGCGGGTGTGGTAGCTGGTCGTGAAGGCCATGCCGTGGCGCATGCACCACTTGCGCGCCTTCAGGCCGAGCGGTCCCTCGGTGGCGATGTGGACGTAGGACGGCTGGCTCTTCTCGATCTCGCGCGCCACCGTGCGGTAGCCGGCGAGCGCGAGGCGGATCTCCGGATAGGTCGGGCACGGCATGGTGCGGAACAGGTCGGGCGTCACCATGGCGACCGACGCACCGAGGCGCGCGAGTTCCGCGTTGGTGTTCTCGATCGAGCGGACGACGCCGTTGACCTGCGGGTGCCAGGCGTCCGTGACGATGGTGATCCGCGTCATTCGGCGGCGGCCCGCGGTGCGGCGAGGGCCGGCAGGCCGGCGCGCTCCTCGGCGAGGCGCGTCCAGCGGATGATTTCGAGGCGGCCGTCGTGGTGCTCGGCGACCGCGGTGCAGCTCTCCACCCAGTCGCCGGTGTTGACGTAGGCGATGCCGTCGATCTCGCGCAGCGCGGCGTGGTGGATGTGTCCGCAGACGACGCCGTCGGCGCCCTGCCGCCGCGCCTCGCCGGACAGCGCCTGCTCGAAGGCGCCGATGAAGTTCACCGCGTTCTTCACCTTCAGCTTGGCCCAGGCCGACAGCGACCAGTAGGGAAAGCCGAGGAAGCGGCGGGCCTTGTTGACGGCGGTGTTGACGTTGAGCGCCGCGACGTAGGCCCAGTCGCCGAGATGGGCCAGCCACTTGGCGTGGCGCACCACCACGTCGAACTGGTCGCCGTGGATGATCAGCAGGCGCCGGCCGTCGGCGGTCTCGTGGATGCAGGTGTCGACCACGTCGACGCCGCCGAAATGGGTGCCGAGATAGCCGCGCAGGAACTCGTCGTGGTTGCCCGGCAGATAGACGATCCGCGCCCCCTTGCGGCCCTTGCGCAGCAGCTTCTGGACCACGTCGTTGTGGGCCTGGCTCCAGTACCACGACCGCCGGAGCCGCCAGCCGTCGACGATGTCGCCGACGAGGTAGATCGTCTCGGCGTCGTTGAAGCGCATGAAGTCGAGCAGCAGTTCCGCCTGGCAGCCGCGGGTGCCGAGATGGATGTCCGACAGGAACAGCGTTCGATAGTGCCGATGTTCGGCGGAGACGTCGTCGGTCATCTTCACCAACCGCTGCGGCCGGGCCGCCATCTGGGGATCGATTTGCGCGGCACCGTGTCCGAGTCCGGTCTCAGTTTTGTGACGTGCCGTCCCGGCCGCGGCGGATTTCCCTGCGGAATCCGGATGCCGCGGGGGGTCGTCGCCGCGCCGCGGCACTAGCCACTAAGCCTTTAGGCCAATATGATCCGCGCGCCCGTGAACCGGAGACACCTGATGACCGCCGACGTCGACGCGATCTTCCAGCGCCTCGCAGACCATGCCGCCAGCTTCGCGGACCGCCCGCTCCGCACGCTGTTCGCCGAGGACGCTGGTCGCTTCGAGCGTTTCCAGGTCCGGCTCGACGACATGCTGCTCGACTATTCCAAGAACCGCGTCGACGTCGCGACGATGGACCTCCTGGTCGAACTCGCCCGCGCCGCCAAGGTCGAGGAACGCCGCGACGCCATGTTCGCCGGCGCGATCGTCAACGTCACCGAGAAGCGCGCCGTGCTGCACACCGCGCTGCGCAACCGCTCCGGCGCGCCGGTCGTCGTCGACGGCCGCGACGTGATGCCCGACGTCGCAGAGGTGCTTGCGCGGATGCGCGTGTTCGCCGAGGGCGTGCGCTTCGGCGCGATCGCCGCCGCGAGCGGCGCCCGCTTCACCGACGTCGTCAACATCGGCATCGGCGGCTCGGACCTCGGCCCGGTGATGGCGACGCTGGCGCTCGCGCCCTATGCCAACGGTGGCCCGCGCCTGCACTACGTCTCCAACGTCGACGGCGCCCATATCCACGACACCCTCGCCGGCCTCGATCCGGCGACGACGCTGTTCGTGGTGGCGTCCAAGACCTTCACCACCTCAGAGACCATGACCAACGCCGCGACGGCGCGGGCCTGGATCCGCGACGCCCTCGGCGAGGCCGCCGTCGGCGCCCATTTCTGCGCGGTCTCGACGGCGCTCGACAAGGTCGCCGCCTTCGGCATCGACGTCTCGCGCGCCTTCGGCTTCTGGGACTGGGTCGGCGGGCGCTATTCGGTCTGGTCGGCGATCGGCCTGCCGGTGGCGATCGCGGTCGGCTTCGACAACTTCGAGGCCTTCCTCGCCGGCGCCCACGAGATGGACGTCCACTTCCGCACCGCCCCGCTCGCCGAGAACATGCCGGTGGTGATGGCGCTGCTCGGCGTCTGGTACCGCAACGTCCTCGGCTTCTCGACCCACGCCGTGCTGCCCTACGACCAGCGGCTCGCCCGCTTCCCGGCCTATCTGCAGCAGCTCGACATGGAATCGAACGGCAAGGGCGTCACCGTCGACGGCGCCCCGGTGCCGCGCGCGACCGGGCCGATCGTCTGGGGCGAGCCGGGCACCAACGGCCAGCACGCCTTCTACCAGCTGATCCACCAGGGCACCGACGTCATCCCCGCCGACTTCCTGGTCGCCGCGGTGCCGCACGAACGGCTGTCGGACCACCACGCCAAGCTGGTCGCCAACGCCCTCGCCCAGACCGAGGCGCTGATGCGCGGCAAGACGCTGGACGAGGCCGCCGCCGAATTGCGCAAGGCCGGCAAGTCGGAGGCGGAGATCGCCGCCCTCGCCCCGCACAAGGTGTTCCCCGGCAACCGGCCGACCAATACCCTCCTCTACCGCACCCTCGATCCCCGCACCCTCGGTCGCCTGATCGCGCTCTACGAGCACAAGGTGTTCGTGCAGGGCACCATCTGGGGGATCAACTCCTACGACCAGTGGGGCGTCGAACTCGGCAAGGAACTTGCAACGCGCCTGCTGCCGGTCGTCAAGGGCGAGGCGGAGGTCGGCGCCGACCAGGACGGCTCGACCCGCGGCCTCGTCGCGGCCTTCAGGGCCCTTGCGTGAAACTGCGGATCGATTTATTTCGGAATTCAAAAATAACCGTGCGAGCACGGGTTCGACGGTTCGCCCCCGGGCGGGCCACGGGGTGGGTCGCGCCGACGGCCGCGGGGATCGCGGGTCCACGGCACTGAACGGGAACGAGAGATGACCAGCCGCATCATCGTGGTGGATCCCTTCGACTACGTCGTCTTCGGCGGCACGGGCGACCTGGCGCGGCGCAAGCTGCTGCCGGCGCTCTACCATCGCGAGCTCGACGGCCAGCTGCCGGACGAGGCGCGCATCATCGGCGTGTCGCGCCGCGACAAGGCCGACGCCGAATACCGCGACGACGTCCGCGCCGCCCTGACCAGCTACGTCAGGGCCGACGAACTCGACCCGGCGGTCATGGAGAAGTTCCTCGCCCGCCTCTACTACGTCGCCGCCGACGCGACCTCGTCTGACGGTTGGACGACGCTCGCCGCCACCCTCGACGAGGGTCGGCACCGGGTGCGCGCCTTCTACCTCGCCACCGGCCCCGACCTGTTCGGCCCGATCTCCGAGCGCATCAAGGAATTCGGCCTGATCACCGACAGGACGCGCGTGGTCGTCGAGAAGCCGCTCGGCAAGGACCTCGCGTCGGCCAGGGCGATCAACGACGAGATCGGCAAGATCTTTCACGAGGACCAGATCTACCGCATCGACCATTATCTCGGTAAGGAGACGGTGCAGAACCTGATGGCGCTGCGCTTCGCCAACGCCCTGTTCGAGCCGCTCTGGAACTCCGCCCACGTCGACCATGTCCAGATCACCGTCGCCGAGACGGTCGGCGTCGAGGGCCGCGGCGACTACTACGACCATTCCGGCGCCCTGCGCGACATGGTGCAGAACCACATCCTGCAGCTGCTCTGCCTCGTCGCCATGGAGCCGCCGGCCAACCTCGAGGCCGGCGCCGTGCGCGGCGAGAAGCTCAAGGTGTTGAAGGCGCTGAAGCCGATCACCGCCCGCAACGCCGACACCGCCACCGTGCGCGGCCAATATCGCGCCGGCGCCTCGCCGACCGGTGCCGTCCCCGGCTACCTCTCGGAGATCACCGATGGCGAGAGCCGCACCGAGACCTTCGTGGCGCTGAAGGTGGAGGTCGAGAACTGGCGCTGGGCCGGCGTGCCCTTCTATCTCCGCACCGGCAAGCGCCTCGCCAAGCGCATGTCGGAGGTGGTGGTGCGCTTCAAGCCGGTGCCGCACTCGATCTTCGACGACGCCGCCGGCGCTCTCGCGGCCAACGAACTCGTCATCCGCCTGCAGCCCGACGAGGGCGTCAAGCTGCAGCTGATGATCAAGGATCCCGGCCCCGGCGGCATGCGCCTCACCCGCGTGCCGCTCGACATGAGCTTCGCCGACGCGTTCAAGGTCCGCAATCCCGACGCCTACGAGCGCCTGCTGCTCGACGTCGTGCGCGGCAACGCCACGCTGTTCATGCACCGCGACGAGGTCGAGGCGGCGTGGACCTGGATCGACCCGATCCTCGAGGCCTGGGGCGAGAGCCGCGACACCCCGCGCGGCTACACCGCCGGCACCTGGGGCCCGTCGGCCGCCATCGCCCTGATCGAGCGCGACGGTCGCACCTGGCACGAGGACACGTTCTGACGATGGCGACGCCGGCGCCCGCCCCTTCAGGGGCGGACCCGGCCGACACGGGAAGGACTCGAGGCATGGAACTCAGGAGCTTCACCGGCCGCGACGACCTGGCGAGCGCGCTCGCCCGCTTCGTGGCGGACGCGCTCGAGCACCGCATCCGCCGCGACGGCAAGGCCGCCCTAGCCGTCTCCGGCGGGCGCACGCCGACGCGCTTCTTCGAGGCGCTCGCCGGCGAGCGGTTGCCGTGGTCCGACGTCGTCGTCACCCTGGTCGACGAGCGCTGGGTCGACGAGGACTCGCCGCGCTCCAACGCCGCCCTGGTGCGCCGCCACCTCTTGCACGGCCCCGCCGGCGCCGCCGAGTTCGTGCCGCTGTGGCGGCCGGTACCGACGCCCGAGGACGGCCTTGCCGCCGTCTCCGCCGCGATCGCCGACCTGCCGCATCCCTTCGCCGCCGTGGTGCTCGGCATGGGCGACGACGGCCACACCGCCTCGTTCTTTCCCGGCGGCGACCGCCTCGCCGAGGCGCTCGACCCCGCCGGCACCGCCCCGGTTCTGCCGATGCGCGCCCCCGGCGCCGGCGAGCCGCGCATCACGCTGACGCTGCCGCTGCTGCTCGCCGCCGACCGGGTCGCGATCCATGTGGAGGGCGACGGCAAGATGGCCGTGCTCGACGCCGCCCGCGCCGGCGACGACGTCGCCGAGATGCCGGTCCGCGCCGTGCTGCGGGCCGCGCATCCCCCCGCCGTGTTCTGGTGCGGCTGACCATCCTTTCGCCGGCCGCGGGGCGCCGCGGCGTTTCTCCGAGGAGACCGACATGACCCTCCACGCCCGCATCGGCGAAGTCACCGAACGCATCGTCCGCCGCTCCCGGGACGGCCGCCAGCGCTATCTCGATCGCATGGAGAAGCAGATCGAGAAGGGCGTGCGCCGCGCCAAGTTCGGCTGCGCCAACCTCGCCCACGGCTTCGCGGCCTGCGGGCCCTCCGACAAGGCCGCCCTTTCCGGCGACGTGGTGCCGAACCTCGCCATCGTCACCGCCTACAATGACATGCTCTCGGCCCACCAGCCGTTCGAGCGCTTCCCCGACCTGATCCGCGCCGCCGCCCGCGAGGCCGGCGCGGTCGCCCAGGTCGCCGGCGGCGTGCCGGCCATGTGCGACGGCGTCACCCAGGGCGCCGTCGGCATGGAGATGAGCCTGTTCTCGCGCGACGCCATCGCCATGGCGACCGCGGTCGCCCTCAGCCACGACATGTTCGACGCCGCCGTCTACCTCGGCGTCTGCGACAAGATCGTGCCGGGTCTCCTGATGGCCGCCGTCACCTTCAGCCACCTGCCGGCGGTGTTCGTGCCGGCCGGGCCGATGACCTCCGGCCTGCCCAACGACGAGAAGGCGCGGATCCGCCAGCTCTACGCCGAGGGCAAGGTCGGCCGGAAGGAACTGCTCGAGAGCGAGAGCGCGTCCTACCACGGGCCGGGCACCTGCACCTTCTACGGCACCGCCAATTCCAACCAGATGCTGATGGAGATCATGGGTCTCCACCTGCCGGGCGCGAGCTTCGTCAACCCGAACACGCCGCTGCGCGACGCGCTGACGAAGGAGGCCGCCAAGCGCGCCCTCGCCATCTCCGCCTCCGGCAACGCCTTCACCCCGATCGGCCGCATCGTCGACGAGAAGGCGATCGTCAACGGCGTGATCGGCCTGCACGCCACCGGCGGCTCGACCAACCACACGCTCCACCTCGTCGCCATGGCCAAGGCCGCCGGCATCCGCCTGACCTGGGACGACTTCTCCGACCTCTCCGACGTCACCCCGCTGGTCGCCCGCGTCTACCCCAACGGCCTCGCCGACGTGAACCACTTCCACGCCGCCGGCGGCATGGGCTTCCTGATTTCGACCCTGCTCGACGAGGGCCTCCTGCACGAGGACGTCACCACTGTCTGGGGCGAGGGCCTCACCGGCTACCGCAGCGAGCCGGTGCTCGACGAGGCCGGCGGCGTCGTCTGGCGCGCGGCCGCCGGCACCAGCCACGACGACAAGGTGCTGCGCCCGGCCGCGACCCCGTTCCAGGCGACCGGCGGACTCAAGGTCCTCGACGGCAACCTCGGCCGCGCCGTCATCAAGACGTCGGCCGTCAAGCCGGACCGCCACGTCGTCGAGGCCCCGGCGATCGTGTTCCACAGCCAGGAGGCGCTGCAGACGGCCTTCAAGCGCGGCGAACTCGAGCGCGACTTCGTCGCCGTGATCCGCTTCCAGGGTCCGAAGGCCAACGGCATGCCGGAGTTGCACAAGCTGACGCCGCCGCTCGGCGTGCTCCAGGACCGCGGCTTCCGCGTCGCCCTCGTCACCGATGGCCGCATGTCCGGCGCCTCCGGCAAGGTGCCGGCCGCGATCCACGTCACCCCCGAGGCCGTCGACGGCGGCCCGATCGCCCGCATCCGCGACGGCGACGTCGTCCGCCTCGACGCCGTCGCCGGCCGGCTCGAGGTGCTGGTCGATCCCGCCGACTGGGACGCCCGCAGCCCCGTCGTCGTCGACCTCTCCGACAACGAGTGGGGCATCGGCCGCGAGCTCTTCGCCCCCTTCCGCCGCGCCGTCGGCCCCGCCGAGGAAGGCGCGTCGGTGTTCTGAGCGCCCTTCCGGTGGCGGCGATCCCGGGATAGCATCCGATCCGAGGGGCTGCGGCCGGCCGAACGGCCGGCCCGTTCGGACGGGGGCGCCACCATGAAGACCGCCGACTGGCTCAAGGCCCCGCTCTGGCTGTGGGGCCTCGCCGGCACGTCCAAGTCGTTCCGGGCCAATCCGCTGATCGGCGATCCCGGCCTCAACGCCCGCGGCCTGCACCGCGAGCGCGTGGCGCTCGCCTGGCGCATGGCCGAGCGGCGCCGCGCCGCGATCGCCTCCCGCGTCGCGCCCGAGCACCGCCGCCAGTTCGACGAGAACGGCTTCGTCGTCGTCGAGAACTACCTGCCCGACGACGTCTTCGCCCGCATGGTGGCGAGCCTGCGCACCACCGCCCTGCCCGCCCGCGAGATGCGCCAGGGCGAGACGGTGACGCGGATGATCCCGCTCGGGCCCTCCGTGCTCGCCCGCCTGCCCGAGGTGCGCGGCGTCGTCCGCGACCGTGAGATCGGCGCCGCCATCCGCTACGCCGCCTCGACCGCCGGCCCGCCGGTCTGGTTCGTGCAGACCGTGATCGCCGAGCCCGGCCGCGGCCGGCCCGACCCGCAGTGCGACGTCCACGCCGACACCTTCCACCCCACCGCCAAGATGTGGCTGTTCCTGCAGGACGTCGGCCCCGACGACGGCCCGTTCCGCTACGTCCCCGGCTCGCACCGGCTGACGCCGGCCCGGCTCGACTGGGAATACCGCACCAGCCTGACCGCGCGCGACGATCCACGGCTCCACCACGCCCACGGTTCCTTCCGCGTCCGCCCCGACGAACTCGCCGCCATGGGCTTTCCCGAACCGCGGGTGATGACCGTGCGCGCCAACACGCTCGTCATCGCCGACACCTTCGGCTTCCACGCCCGCACGCCGAGCCCGAAGCCGACGCTCCGGATGGAGCTGCACGCCTATCTCAGGCTCGCGCCCTTCTCGCCCTTCGCATGGCCGGGCGTGCGCGCCCTGCCCGGTGTTTCCGCCCGCCAGCTCGACCTCTATCTCGGCTGGACCGACGCACAGGCGCGGCTGACAGGCCGCGGCCGGGTCTGGAAGCCGGTCGGCGAGGTCACGGCGGATTCGCCCGCGCATCTCTGATGCCGAGTTCGCGAAGCTTCGACCCGTGGTCGGAGCTTCGCGGGCGAGAAGCGCCCGACCGGGCGCCGGCCGAGAGGCCGAGACCTCGTAAGGTCCCGGCCAGTCGGAACTTTGCGAGACGGGTACGAGCGTCGGCGAAGGCCGGAGCGGTCGCGGTGGAACGTCGGACGCGACGGCGGGGGTGGCAGGGCGGCTCGCATCTTCTATAGTGCGCGGCGAACGCACCTTTCGTTCCATCCCCCCGCCCCCTCCCCGAAGGTCCCGACATGAACGCTTCCGCTCCGCTCAAGTTCGGCATCGGCGCGTCCGTCCTCCGCCGCGAGGACGCCCCGCTGATCACCGGCCGGGGCCGTTACACCTCGGACGTGACGCCGCCGGGCACGCTCCACGCCCTGGTGCTGCGCGCCGCCATGGCCCACGCCCGCTTCACCGTCTCCGGGCTCGACGACGCGCGCGCCCTGCCGGGCGTCCGGCTGATCTGGACCGCCGAGGACATCGCCGACGTCGCCGGCCTGCCCTGCGAGGCGCGGCCGCGGCAGGTCGACGGCACCAAGGTCGAGCCGCCGGAGCATCCCGTGCTCGCCAAGGGCGTCGTCCGCCACGTCGGCGACCCGATCGCCTTCGTGGTCGCCGACAGCGTCGCCGCCGCCCGCGACGCCATCGAGGCGATCGCCGTCGACTACGACGGCCTGCCGGCCGTGGTCGACACCGCCGCCGCCCTCGCGCCCGACGCCGCGCTGGTCTGGCCGGAGCGCGGCAGCAACCTCGCCTTCGAACTCGGCAGCGGCGACGCCGCCGCCACCGACGCCGCCTTCGCCAAGGCCGCCAAGGTCGTCCGGCTCGACCTCGTCAACAACCGCGTCGTCGCCAACTACATGGAGACGCGCGCGGCCATCGGCGAATACGACCCCGCCACCGGCCGCTACACCCTGACCGCCTCGACCCAGGGCGGCCACTCGATCCGCGACCTCGTCGCCAAGAAGATGCTCGGCATCGATCCGGCGCGCCTGCGCGTCGTCACGCCCGACGTCGGCGGCGGCTTCGGCACCAAGACCTTCGTCTACGGCGAATATCCGCTGGTCCTGAAGGCGGCCGAGGCGCTCGGCGCGCCGGTCAAGTGGGTCGCCGAGCGTAACGACCACTTCGTCATCGACGCCCACGGCCGCGACAACGTCACCACCATCGAGCTCGCCCTCGACGCCGACGCCCGCTTCCTCGCCGTCCGCGTCGACCTCGTCGCCGCCATGGGCGCCTATCTGCACCAGTTCGGGCCCTACATCCCGCACGGCGGCGTCTCGATGACGCCTGGCCTCTACGACATCGGCGCGATGCACGTGCGCGTGCGCGGCGTCTACACCAACACCACCCCGGTCGACGCCTACCGCGGCGCCGGCCGCCCCGAGGCCGCCTACGCGATCGAGCGCATCGTCGACCTCGCCGGCCGCGAGACCGGGCTCGGCCCGCTCGAGATCCGTCGCCGCAACTTCATCCGCCCGGACCAGTTGCCCTACCGCACCCTGACCGGCCGGCTCTACGACACCGGCGAGTTCTCCGGCCACCTCGACCGCGCGGTCGAGCGTGCCGACCTCGCCGGCTTCCCCGCCCGCCGCGCCGCCTCGGCCGAGAAGGGCCTGTGGCGCGGCCTCGGCCTCGCCAGCTACGTCGAGGCCTGCGCCTTCCCGGGCTCCGAGGAGGCCAACCTCGTCCTCAACGACGACGGCAGCGCGACGCTCTTCATCGGCACGCAGACCAACGGCCAGGGCCACGCCACCGCCTACGCCCAGGTCATCGCAGCCCACGTCGGCCTCGACGTCTCGAAGATCGAGACCGTCCAGGGCGACACCGACCGCGTCCGCAAGGGCGAGGGCACCGGCGGTTCGCGCTCGATCCCGCTCGGCGCCGCCTCGGTCGAGATCGCCTCGAAGCTGCTCGCCCAGCAGATCAAGGAGATCGCCGCCGACCGGCTCGAGGCCTCCGCGGCCGACATCGAGCTCGTCGAGGGCGCGGCCCGGGTCGTCGGCACCGACCGGGCCATGACGCTGGTCGAGGTCGCGGCCGCGGCCCCCGACAAGGAGAAGCTCGAGGCCCACGGCGAGTTCGTCCAGGAGGAGTGCACCTATCCGAACGGCACCCACGTCTGCGAGGTCGAGATCGACCCGGAGACCGGTGTCGCCAAGGTGGTCGGCTACACCATCGTCGACGACTTCGGCGTCACGGTGAACCCGGTGCTGCTCGCCGGACAGGTCCACGGCGGCGTGGTGCAGTCGGTCGGGCAGGCGCTGCTCGAGCACACGGTCTACGACGCCGAGGGCCAGCTCCTGACCGCGACCTTCCTCGACTACTGCATGCCGCGCGCCGACGACATGGCGCCGATCGCCTTCGAGACCCGCAACGTGCCGTCCACCACCAACATGCTCGGCATCAAGGGCGCGGGCGAGGCCGGCACCGTCGGCGCCCTGCCGGCCGTGATGAACGCCGTCGTCGACGCCCTCGACCACGGCTGCGGCATCCGCCACGTCGACATGCCGGCGACCCCGGCGCGTCTCTGGGCCGCCATCGCGGCGGCTTGACCGCCCGACGCGAGACGAGAAAAGGCCCCGGGGACGAGCGTCCCCGGGGCCTCTTCCATTTCCACCGTACGGTGTGCGCCTCAGCTGCCGAAGCTGTAGCGCAGCGAGACTGCGAAGATGTCGATGTCGCTCTCGGCGGTGCCGCCGTAGTAGTTGGTGCCGAGCGAGGTGTTGACGTCGATCTTGCCGTCCTCGACGAAGAGGTGCGAGTAGGACGCGTCCAGGGAGAGATTCTCGCTGACCTTGTAGGTCGCGCCGATCGAGGCCCAGAAACGGTCGTTGTCGGGCAGGCGCATCGAGCGGTGCTCGTCCTCCACCGGGGAGAGTTCGAAGGCGCCACCGGCGCGCAGGGTCAGCTGATCGTTCCAGGCGTACTCGCCGCCGAGCGAGAAGAACCAGCCGTCCTTGTACTCGAAGGTCAGGGCGGTCGGCGTCGGCGCGCCCTTGACCGGGATGGTGCCGAGCCGGCTCCAGTTGGTCCACTCGACGCCGCCGAGCAGGGTGAAGTCGTCGGTGATCTTCTGGCGGATGCCGAGGGTGACCGTCTCCGGCAGCTCGACGTCCGCGCCGATGGCGAACTCGAGCGGCGTCGGCGTCAGGCCGCGCACCGTGATGTCGCCGTCGAGGGCGTGCGAGATCGAGGAGCGGAAGCCGAGGCCGATCTCGGTGCCGTCGAACGGCTTGTAGGTCAGGCCGGCGGTGAAGCCGAAGCCGACGTCGTCGCCCGAGAGGTCGACGCTGGCCGAGCCGAGCGGGGCGGCGGCGCGCTCGAGGTCGACCTTGAAGTACTGCACCGACACGCCGACGCCGAGGCTGAGCTGGTCGTTGACCTTGTAGCCGACCGTCGGCGTCACGTTGGCGGAGAACACCTTGGCGCGCAGGTGGTCGGCCTGACCCACCCACGGCGCCTCCGAGTGCGTCGACAGGCCGTAGGGCGCGTTGACGGAGACGCCGAGGTAGAGGCTGTCGTTGACCTGATAGGCGGTGTAGCTGGACGGCACGTAGGCGTCGATGCCGACGTCGCCGCCGTTGCCGAGCAGGCCGGCGTAGGGCGTCTGGGTCGGGTCGACCGACAGCTCCGAGCGCGGCAGGATGAAGGTGTGGTGGCTCTCCATCGTCAGCCCGTGGGCATTGGTCACCGCCGCCGGGTTCCAGAACATCGCCGAGATCGAATCGCCCGGCGCCGCGGCGCCCGCGAAGCTCGAGCCCTGCGCATAGGCCGACTGTTCGCGCAGCGCGAAGGCGCCCGCGAAGGCCGACCCCGTCGAGGCCGCCACCGCGACCGCCGCAATGCCCGACATCAGGACCTTGGCAGACATTTCCAACCCTCGCGTTCTTGTTCTCTCGACGGCCGGATCATGTCCGAACCGTGGCTCGTGTGACCGAGTGTGCTGAGGGTTTACGTGAACGGCAACAGGCGATTTTTGCCGCGCCGCAGCACTCCCCTAGCGGCAACCGGGGTCCCGGACGCGGCCCGGACAGGGCTTTGGAAGCCCTGAAATACCAATCGCTTCAAACGATTGAACTCACGGGTGACGTCCACCCCGGGCGGCTCCGGCCGGCCGCGCGTGGCGCAGGGTCGGCCGGCGTTTCCCACACGTTGTTGCAGGCACGTCACAGCGACGTCGCGTCAACCCGGCCCCACAGGGCGTGGAAGTGGTGGACCGGCCCGCGGCCGCGTCCGATCCAGAGCGAATCCGCCGCCACGATCGCCGCTGTGACGTAGCGCTTGCCGGCGGCGACGGCGTCGGAAAGGGCGAGGCCGCGGGCGAGACCGGCCGCGATCGCCGACGACAGCGTGCAGCCGGTGCCGTGGGTGTTGTCGGTGGCGTGGCGCGGCGCCGACAGCCACAGCGGCCCCTCGGCGGAGAACAGCAGGTCGATGCTCTCGGCACCGCCACCGTGGCCGCCCTTGACCAGGACGGCCCCGGGACCCAGCGCCAGCAGTTCCTCGGCGGCGGCCAGCATCGACGCGCGGTCGTCGCCGACCGGTCGGCCGACGAGGCGGGCGGTCTCGGGCAGGTTGGGCGTCACGAGCGCGGCGCGCGGGAACAGTGCGGCCTTCAGCGTCTCCACCGCCTCCTCGCGCAGCAGCGGGTCGCCGCTCGCGGCCACCATCACCGGGTCGAGCACCACCGGACCGTGGCCCCAGGCATCGAGCCCGGCGGCGACCGCCTCGGTGACGGCGGGGTTGGCGAGCATGCCGATCTTCACCGCGTCGACGACGAGGTCGGAGAACACCGCGTCCATCTCGGCGCGCACGAAGTCGGCGGGCACCTCGTGGATCGCCGAGACGCCGAGGGTGTTCTGCGCCGTCAGCGCCGTCACCACGCTGGCGCCGTAGACGCCGAGCGCGGAGAAGGTCTTGAGGTCGGCCTGGATGCCGGCGCCGCCGCCCGAATCCGAGCCGGCGATGGTGAGCGCGATCGCGGTCATGTCCTCTCCCCTCTCCTCCACGGCCTCCCGCCGGCCCGGCCGGCCTTGCGCCGCCGGATCTCTTCTGGTGCACTGCGCGCCGATCGAACCCGACCCCGCGCGAGGCGCCCGATGAAGCCGTTCTTCGTTCTCGTCAAATGCCAGCTCGGCAAGGCCTACGAGGTCGCCTCCGCCCTCGCCGAGGCCGAAATCGCCTCGGAGATCTACTCGACCGCCGGCGACTACGACCTCCTGACCAAGTTCTACGTCGACGCCGACACCGACATCGGCCACTTCGTCAACGAGAAGGTCCATTCGGTGCCGGGCATCCTCGACACCAAGACCATCATCACCTTCAAGGCGTTCTGATCAGGCCCGGCTCGCCTTGAGCCAGGCGGCGCAGCGCGCCTCCGGATCGGCGGCCTGGAGCACGTCCGAGACCACCGCGATCGAATCGGCGCCGGCGGCGTAGACCCCCGGCGCGCGCTCCAGCGTGATGCCGCCGATCGCCACCAGCGGTCGGCCGGCGAGGCGCTTCCACTCGCCGACGCGCTCGAGGCCCTGCGGCGCCCACGGCATCACCTTCAACGTCGTCGGATAGACCGGGCCGAGCGCGACGTAGTCCGGATCGGCCGCGAGCGCGCGGTCGAGTTCCTCGTGCGAGTGGGTGGAGAGGCCGAGCCGGATGCCGGCGCGGCGGATCGCCGGCACGTCGGCCTCCACGAGATCCTCCTGGCCGAGGTGGACCCAGTCGGCGCCGAGGTCGATGGCGTCCCGCCAGAAGTCGTTGACGACCAGCGTCGCGCCGGCGGCGCGGCAGAGCGCGATCGCCTCGGCGATCTCGGCGCGGCGGAGGGCGGCGTCGTCGGTCTTGGTGCGCAGCTGCACGAGCTTCAGGCCGAGCGGCAGGAAGCGCGGCAGCCACGCGGCGCGGTCGACGATCAGGTAGAAGCGGTCGAGCATGGTCACCCCGAAAACGGCGAGAACGGCGCCCCGAACACGGGCGTCGAGGGCTGGGCGAGGTCGGTCTCGGCCATCAGGCCGGCCTCGTGGGCGCGGCGGCCGGCGCGGATCGCCTCGGCAAAGGCCTCGGCCATCGCCGGCGGGTCGCCGGCGGTGGCGACCGCGGTGTTGAGCAGGATGGCGTCGTAGCCCATCTCCATCGCCGCGGCGGCGTGGCTCGGCGCGCCGAGGCCGGCGTCGACCACCAGTGGGATGTCTGGGAAGCGCCGGCGCAGCAGCTTCAGGGCGTAGGGGTTGTTGAGCCCGCGCCCGGTGCCGATCGGCGCGCCCCAGGGCATCAGCACCCGGCAGCCCGCCTCGACGAGACGCTCGCAGAGGACGAGGTCGTCGGTCGTATAGGGGAACACCTCGAAGCCGTCGGCCACCAGCGCCCGCGCCGCCTCGACGAGGCCGAACGGATCGGGCTGCAGCGTCTCGTCGTCGCCGATCACCTCGAGCTTGATCCAGGGCGTGCCGAACACCTCGCGCGCCATCTTGGCGGTGGTCACCGCCTCGCGCACGCCGTGGCAGCCGGCGGTGTTCGGCAGCACCGCGACGCCGAGCGACTTCACAAGGTCCCAGAAGGCGTGACCGGCCTTGGCGCCGCCGACCGACTCGCGCCGGAGCGACACCGTCACGATCTCGGCGCCGGAGCGGATCACCGACTGCCTGAGCGCCTCCGGCGAGGGATAGCGCGCGGTGCCGATCAGGAAGCGGCTCTCGAAGGAGCGGCCGTAGAAGGTCACCATGGCTCAGCCTCCCTGCCGCGGGCTGAACACCTCGATCGAGTCGCCCTCGGCGAGCACGACGTCGGCGCGGGCGTCGCGCGGCACGAACTCGCCGTTGACGGCGGTCGCGACGACGGTCGGGTCGAAGTCCTGCGACAGGACGAAATCCGCGAGGGTGCCGGCGGCGCCCTCGACGGGTTCACCGTTGAGCGTCACGCGCATGGGCGGGGGTACTCCGGTCCGTGATCAGGTTGACGATCGCCTCCGCCAGCGCCGGCGCGATCAGCCAGCCGTGGCGGTAGAGGCCGTTGACGGCGACGAGCCGGCCGTCCTCGACGATCCGTGGCTCGTTGTCGGGGAAGGCGGGGCGCAGCCCGGCATTGAACTCCAGCACCTCCGCCTCGGCGAAGGCCGGGTGCAGCGCGTAGGCCTGGGTCAGGAGTTCGCCGGCCGAGCGCAGCGTCACCGTGTCGGAGACGTCGGTCTCGATCGTGGTGGCGCCGATCATGTAGACGCCGTCGGCGCGCGGCACCACGTAGAGCGGGTGGCGGTGGTGCAGCAGCCGCACCGGCCGGCGGATCGCGATCTCACGGCAGCGGATCAGCGCCATCTCGCCCTTGACGCCGCGCAACTCCGGGAAGCGGTCGCGAGCGCCGAGGCCGCGGGCGTCGACCACCCGCTCGGCGGCGAGGTCGGCGACGTCGCCCGTCCACGAGAACAGGATCGGCACGCCTGCCTCCGCCAGCGCGGCGGCGAGCCCGGCGTAGGCGTCGCGGGTGTTGAGGTGTCCCTCGGAGGGGTAGAACAGCGCGCGGCGGAAGCGCTCGCCGACCTGGGGCTCCAGCGCCGCGAGTTCGTCGGCGCCGAGGAGGCGGTGGTTCGCGGTCTTGGCGGCGAAATGGTCGAGGGCGCCGGGCTCGCGGGGGCCGGCCACCACCAGCGAGCCGTTGCGCTCGACGCCGGGGAAGAGATCCGGCCAGAGGTCCATGGCACGGCGGCCGAGTTCGACCAGCGCCGGTGACGACACCTCGGCTTCGATCTCCGGCGCCAGCATGCCGCCGGCACGCCAGCCGGCACCGGCGGAGAAGTCGGCCGCGCGCTCGTGGACCGTCACCGACAGACCGGCGCGCGCCGCGGTCAGCGCCGTGACGAGGCCGAGCGGACCGGCGCCGACCACGGCGAGGTCGGTTCGGGTGGGCTTGGGACCGGGCTCGTGAAGCATGTCGCCCTCGCGGTCGTGCGGCGGGAGGGCGGTGGCGGCGTTGCCGCTTCCGGTGACGTCCCTCCGCCGGCATGACCCGGATCAGGTTCTAAGGGTTCGTCTCAGCCCGGCACGCGGGCGCCCCTCGTCACTGCGCCGACATATGAGCGCCGCGACCGCCGCTGTCAATCGCGGGAGAGGCCGGCCCGATGGTTCAGCGCGGCGCCGCCTCGCGCGCGGCGCTCGCGCGGCCGAGCCGGCGCTCGCGCCACATCACGAAGATCCCGGACCCGATGACGATGGCCGAGCCGAGCGCGACCGCGAGGCTCGGGACGTCGCCGAAGACGAGATAGGAGATCGCCACGATCCAGATCATGTTGGCGTAGTCGAACGGGGCCACCACCGAGGCCTCGGCGTGGCGGTAGGCCTCGGTCATCAGCACCTGCCCGACGCCGCCGAACAGGCCCGCCGTGACCAGGATCGCCGCTTCGGCCGGTGTCGGCACCACCCAGCCGAACGGGATGGTGAAGAGCGCGAAGCAGGCGGCGGCCGAGGAGAAGTAGAACACGATCGCCCCGGTGCCCTCGGACCGGGTCAGTTCGCGCACGGTCACCATGGCGAGGGCCGCGAAGATCGCCGACGCCAGCGAGAAGGCGGCGCCGATCGCCTGCCCCGGCCCGGCCGTCGCGAAGCCGCCGACGTGCTCGGACAGCACGATCAGCACACCGAGAAAGCCGATCGCCACCGCGGACCAGCGGTAGAGCCGCACGGTCTCGCGCAGGATCAGCGCCGCGAAGATCACGCCGAACAGCGGGCTGGAATAGTTGATCGCGGTGGTGTCGGGCAGCGGCAGGTAGGCGAGCGAGGCGAACCAGCAGAACATCGAGATCGTGCCGACCACGGCACGGCGGACGTGGCCGAGCGGTTTCGACGTGACCAGTCCCGACGGCAGCTCGCCGCGCACTGCGAGCCAGACGAGCACCGGCAGCGTTCCGAAGGCGGCGCGCGCGAACAGCACCTCTCCGGGCGGAATCGCCGCGGAGACGAGCTTGATCAGCGTGACCATGGCGGCAAAGGCGAGCGTCGACAGGATCTTGAGGACGACGCCACGGGTCTGGGAGGGCACGGGAGGGATTCTGAAACGATTTTGGGGCGCCCCGTTCTGACCACGAAGCACCCCGTCGCGCAACTGTCCGTTTCCGCGAGGACGCGCGACCGCTCCCGGCCGGCAACGGCTGCCGACGCCGGGAGCGAGCGCGTCGTACCTGCCTCGCAACGTCCCGACTCGTCGGGACTTCGCGAAGCTTCGGTCTTTCGGCCGGCGCCCGGTCGGGCGCCTATCGCCCGCAAAGCTCCGACCACGGGTCGGAGCGTCGCGAGCTCGGTTTCAGGCGAGGTTCGCCTTGAAGAAGGCGATCGTCCGGCCCCAGGCGAGATCGGCCGCCGCCTTGTCGTAGCGGGCGGCCGAGGTGTCGTTGTTGAAGGCGTGGTTGACGCCGTCGTAGACGTGGATCTCGTGGGCGACGCCCGCCGCCTTCAGCGCCGCGTCGTACTCCGCGATGCCGGCGTTGATGCGCTCGTCGAGGCCGGCGTAGTGCAGGAGCATCGCCGCCTTGATGTTCGTCACCGCCTTCGGATCGGGCGTGCGGCCGTAGTAGGCGACGCCGGCGGCAAGATCCGGCGCGGCGGTGGCGAGCTGGTTGACGAGGCCGCCGCCCCAGCAGAAGCCGACCGCGCCGACCTTGCCGGCCGCGTCCTCGCGGCCCTTCAGGTAGGCGACCGTGGCGACCGCATCGTTCAGCGTCGCCATGGCGTCGAGCTTGCCGATCATGTCGCGGGCCTGATCCTCGTCGGCGGGCGTGCCGCCGGCCGGTGACAGGAAGTCCGGCGCCAGCGCCACGAAGCCCTCCACCGCGACCCGGCGGGCGACGTCGCGGATGTGCGGGTTGAGGCCGCGGTTCTCGTGGATCACGATCACCGCCGGCAGCTTGCCCGTCGCGCCAGCCGGCTTGACCAGATAGCCGGACATCTCGCCCGAGGCGCCCTTCCAGCTCACCGTCTCGGCGGCGACGCGCGGGTCGTCCTCGGCGAGGATCGCCGCGCGGGCCTGATTGGCCTCGAGCAGCGGCACGATCGCCGCGGCGGCGGCGGCCGAGCCGGCGGCGCGCTTCAGCTTCTCCATGAAGCCGCGGCGGTCCAGCGTGACGTGGGTGTACTCGTCGTAGAGCCGGATCATCTCCGGCGTGATGGTGACGCGCTCGCTCATCCCCTCTCCTCCTCGGCTGGCTCCGTCGAAGCCCCCGTCGGCAGAATGGGGAGGTCGGCGCCCCTTGGAAGGGGCTTCACGGCTTCGTGACCGGCGGGCCAGCCCGAGCGAACTCACACCTCGTCGGGATCGAGACTCACCCGGGCCTTGGCCTCCTCCCAGATCCGCTCGGCGCGCGCCTCGTGCCAGCCGAGGCAGTAGCCCATCGCCCGCTCGATCGCGGCGACGTCGGCGCCGGCGTATTCCGGCGCGGCGTGGACGACGCCGGCCATGCGCTCGGCCATCAGCACGTCGTTGAGATAGCCGAGCACGTCCTGCGCCGCCTTGACGTCGCGCAGCGCGCGCCGGCGGTCGCGCGAGGACATCTCGCGGCCGAAGAAGTCGAGGCCGTAGCGCAGCTTCTTGAAGGCCTTGCGCAGGTCGTGGCGCTCCTCGCCGGAGAGGGCGTCGACGTCGCGGCCCATCCGCGCGACCTTGGTCCAGAGCCGGCGCAGCGCTTCCTCGGCAAACGCCTCGGCGGGCGCCGCCAGCGCCTGCGACTGGCCGAGGTCGGTGAAGGACAGCCAGCCGCGGCCCTCCACATAGGCCGCGAGGTCGATCAGGTAGGCGCCGACGCGCGGGCCGCCGAGCGTCTTCACGAGTTCCGCGCGCAGGCTCGCCCGCCGCGCCGCGAGCACGGCGAGCAGCGGCGCCGCGTCGACCCGGTGGGCGCAGGGGGCGACGATCTCCTCGGCGAGCACGTCGAGGTCGCGCAGGTCGCCGACGACGCCGGCGAGCCAGCGCGTCTCCTCGATCAGCCGCGCCGCGGCCGGACGGTCGATCACCTTGCCGAAGATCGACAGCGCGCTGCGCAGCCGGCGCAGCCCGACGCGGAGCTGATGCGGCCCCTCCGGATCGGCGCTCTCCTGCACCACCACCGCGTTGGCGGCGATCTGCGCGAAGCAGGACCGCAGCACCGCCCGCAGCGCCACTTCCACGGTCATGTCGGCGGTGATTTCGGGCTCCTCGGCCTTCACCGGTGCCGTCGGCCCGGCGGCCGCCTCCGCCTCGGCGAGGCGGTAGCCGCGTTCGGACTTCGGCACGTCGGAGAAGCGCACCGGCACCGTGGCGAGCGCCTGCCGCGCCACCTGGAACAGGGCGCGGGGATCTCCGCTCTTCAGCTCGAACTCGGCCTCGGCGAAGGTGGCGCGGCGCTCGCCGGCCACGATTTCGGCGTCGTCCACCGCATATTCGATCTCGTCGCCGCCGCGCGTCACCAGGAGACGCTGCGTCCGCGTCATCCGGATCGTGAACAGCTCGACCAGTTCGGCCGTGCCGATCAGGTCGCGGATCCGGGCCTCGAGATCGCCGTCGCCGATCGCCGAGAGGTCCGGCGCCTCGCCGGCGAGCGGCACGGTGACCTCGCGCCGCTCGGCGAGCGCGCCGATCGGCCGGTCGGCGGTCTTGACGGTCTGCTCGATCCGCCGGCCCTTGCGCCGGATCCGGAGCGAGACCGCGGCGGCGCGCAGCGCCCGCTCGGGCGTGTCGTAGTAGGTCGAGACCAGCGTCTCGGTCTCGGCCGTGCCGACCGCCAGGTCGTCGACCGCACCGGAACGGCGCAGCGCCTCGACCTCGCCCGCGCGCAGGTCGAACTTCAGCTCGGTCTCGGTCTCTGCGGCCATGGAATCCCACCGGTGTCGCGGCACTCGGCCGGGCGGTCCGAGTCGGCGCACACGGCAGCCGACTTCGGTGTCACAATCAATCACGCTCGCGCGCGGGCGAATACGTGGCGACCCGCCAGACATAGGCCGCGACCACCAGCCCCACGACACCCTTGGAGACCGGATCGACATAGGCCTCGACCTCGGCGAAGCGCGCCTCGAGCATGTATCCGGCCGTCGCCAGCAGGCCCGTCCAGATCAAAGTTCCGAGCGTCGTCCAGACGAGGAAGCGTCCCGTGTCCATCCGCGCGATGCCGGCCGGCACCGACACCAGCGTGCGGATCGCCGGCACGAGGCGGCCGAGGAACACCGCGAGGTTCGCCCGCCAGCGGAACCAGTCGCGGGCGCGGTCGAGGTCGTCGAGCGACATGGTCAGGAGCCGGCCGTGGCGGACGATCAGCCGTTCGATCCGCCCGGCACCGAGCCAGCGGCCGACCAGGAACCACACCCACGCCCCCGCCACCGACCCCGCCGTGCCCGCCAGCACGACCCCGATCGGGTCGAGGCTGCCGCGCGCGGCGGCGAAGCCGGCCAGCGGCATGATGATCTCGGAGGGGATCGGCGGGAACACGTTCTCGAGGAACATCAAGAGCGCGACGCCGGGATAGCCGCCCTTCTCCACCACCCCGACCACCCAGTCGAACATCGCCCGTCTCCCCGCCTCGCGCTCCCACATATGAAGACGCGCCGGCCGCGCGCAAGGGCGCCGCGGTCCCGCCGCGCCCGCCGCGGGTTTCGCCGGGGCGGCGGAGTGTTTCGGAACGTCTTTGCGGCTCCTTGCCGCAAACCGCCTCCGCCACGCCAAGCCGCTGCCACAATCGCCCCGACGATTGGAAAATCGTGCTCGCAAACACCCCGAATGCGGCGATCACCGCGCGTTCCCTTGATACGATTGGAAAATTCGACTTGAAAACTTGGGCGCACTCCGCTCCGATGGTCGCACGCACGGCGGCGTCGAAGAACGCGAACGAAGGACGGCCGCCGCACGCGTCGATTGCGTGAACGCCGGCCGGGGGCCGGCATCAGGGAGTGCGCACTCATGAAACTCGTCACCCGCCTCCTGGCGGCCACGATCCTCGCCGCCGGCCTCGCTTCGGCCGCCGAGGCCAAGACGCTCGTCTACTGCGCGGAAGGCAGCCCCGAGGGCTTCGACCCGGCGCCCTACGCCGCCGGCACCACGCACGACGCCTCGTCCGTTCCGGTCTACAGCCGCCTCACCGAATTCGAGCACGGCACCACCAACGTGATCCCGGGCCTCGCCGAGAGCTGGGACGTGTCGGCCGACGGCAAGGAATACACTTTCCACCTGCGCAAGGGCGTGAAGTTCCACACGACGGAGTATTTCACCCCGACGCGCGACTTCAACGCCGACGACGTCCTGTTCTCGTTCAAGCGCCAGAACGACAAGGAGGACCCCTGGTACTCCTACGCCGGCGGCACCTGGGAATACTGGGTCGGCATGGACATGCCCGCCCTGATCAAGGACATCGTCAAGGTCGACGACTACACCGTCAAGATCGTCCTGAACGAGCCGAACGCGCCGATGCTGGCGAACCTCGCCATGGCCTTCGCCTCGATCATGTCGAAGGAATACGCCGACAAGCTCGCCGCCGAGGGCAAGCAGGCCGACCTGAACCAGATGCCGATCGGCACCGGTCCGTTCAAGTTCGTCGCCTATCAGAAGGACGCGGTGATCCGCTATCAGGCCTTCGCCGACTACTTCGGCGGCAAGCAGCCGATCGACGACCTCGTCTTCGCGATCACGCCGGACGCCTCGGTGCGCGTGCAGAAGCTGAAGGCCGGCGAGTGCCACGTGGCGCCCTATCCGAACCCGGCCGACATCGAGGCGCTCAAGACCGATTCCTCGATCCAGATGCTGGATCAGGCCGGCCTCAACATCGGCTACCTCGCCTACAACACCATGATGAAGCCCTTCGACGACGTGCGCGTCCGCAAGGCCCTCAACATGGCGATCAACAAGAAGGCGATCCTCGAGGCGGTCTACCAGGGCTCCGGTCAGGCGGCCAAGAACCCGATCCCGCCGACCATGTGGTCCTACAACGACAAGGTCCAGGACGATCCCTACGACCCGGAGGCGGCCAAGAAGCTGCTCGCCGAGGCCGGCGTCAAGGATCTGTCGATGAAGATCTGGGCGATGCCGGTGTCGCGCCCCTACAACCCGAACGCCCGCCGCATGGCCGAGCTGCTGCAGGCCGACTTCGCCGCCGTCGGCGTCAAGGTCGAGATCGTCTCGTTCGAGTGGGGCGAGTACCTGAAGCGCGGCCAGGACAAGAACCGCGATGGCGCCCTGCTCCAGGGCTGGACCGGTGACAACGGCGACCCCGACAACTTCCTCGGCGTACTGCTCGGCTGCGCCGGCGTCGGCGGCTCCAACCGCGCCAACTGGTGCAACCCGGAGTTCGACGAGCTGATCAAGAAGGCCCGCACGATCCCGAACCAGGCCGACCGCGCCCTGCTCTACGAAAAGGCGCAGGAGGTCTTCAAGGCCGAGGCGCCGTGGGCGACCATCGCCCACTCCACCACCTACATCCCGCTCGCCAAGGGCGTGACGGGCTACAAGGTGGACCCGCTCGGCCTGCACTGGTTCGACGGCGTCGACATCACCGAGTGACGCTCGTCCGCTTGCGCCGGGACGGCGCCGGAGGTCTCCCCTCCGGCGCCGTCGTCGTTCCGGGCCGCACCCGCAGAGGCATCGCCACGACGTGACCGCCGCCACGCCCGTCTTCCGCCCGCTCGCGCCCGCCGACACCGCCGCCGTGGTCGCGCTCTGGCACGAGGGTTGGCACGACGGCCACGCCGCGCACCTTCCCGAAGATGTCGCGGCCGAGCGGACGCCCGAAACATTCGCCAAGCGGCTCGCCGACATGACGGAAGATGGTTTCGTCGCCACGATCGACGGTTCCGTCGTCGCATTCGCGGCGCTGTGGCAAGACGAAGTCGACCAGTTCTACGTCGCTCGCGCCGCGCGCGGCACGGGGCTTGCGCGCCGGTTCCTTTCCGTGCTTGAAGGCGCGCTCCTGGAGCGGGGGGTGGACTTCGGCAAGATCCAGTGCGCCGGCGGCAACGTCCGGGCGCACGCGTTCTACACGGCCTGCGGCTGGCGCGACGGCGGCTTGCGCGATCTGCCGCTCTGGACCGCGGACGGTCGTCCAGTGCACCATCCGACCCATCTCTTCGAGAAGTTCCTGACCCGTTGAGGTCCCATGCTCGGGTTCGTCCTCAGACGCCTCGGCCTCCTGATCCCGACCTTCGTCGGCGTCAGTCTGGTCGCCTTCCTGTTCATCCGGTTCCTGCCCGGCGACCCGATCCTGCTGCTCGCCGGCGAGCGCGGCCTGCCGCCGGAGAAATACGCCGAGCTGATGCACGCCTACGGCTTCGACCGCCCGGTGTGGGAGCAGTATCTGACCTACGTCTGGAACCTGCTCCACGGCGACTTCGGCACCTCGATCAACACGAAGCGCCCGGTGCTCTCCGAGTTCGCGACGCTGTTCCCGGCCACGATCGAGCTGTCGCTCTGCGCCATCCTGTTCGCCACCGCGATCGGCGTTCCCGCCGGGGTGGTCGCCGCGGTCAAGCGCGGCTCGTCCTTCGACCACGGCCTGATGTCGGTGGCGCTGGTCGGCTACTCGATGCCGATCTTCTGGTGGGCGCTGCTCCTCATCATCGTCTTCTCCGGCACGCTGCAGTGGACGCCGGTGTCGGGACGGATCTCGCTGCTCTACTTCTTCCCCTCGGTCACCGGCTTCATGCTGGTCGACAGCCTGATCTCCGGCCAGAAGGGCGCCTTCGCCTCGGCGGTGTCGCATCTGGTGCTGCCGACCATCGTGCTCGGCACCATCCCGCTCGCCGTGATCGCGCGCCAAACCCGTTCGGCCATGCTTGAGGTGCTCGGCGAGGACTACGTCCGCACCGCCCGCGCCAAGGGTCTGTCGCCGTTCCGCGTCGTCGCGGTCCACGCCCTGCGCAACGCCATGATCCCCGTGGTCACCACCATCGGCCTGCAGGTCGGCGTCCTGCTCGCCGGCGCGATCCTGACCGAGACGATCTTCTCCTGGCCGGGCGTCGGCAAGTGGCTGGTCGACAGCATCTTCCGGCGCGACTATCCGGCGGTGCAGGGCGGCCTCGTGCTGATCGCCGTGGTGGTCATGGTGGTCAACCTCGTCGTCGACATGCTCTACGGCCTCGTCAACCCGAAGATCCGGCACGTGAGGTGAGGCCATGACCGACACCGCCCGCCCCGCTACCCGCACCGCCGCCGTTCGTCCCGGCCCGCTCGCCGAGTTCTGGCGCTATTTCTCGGAGAACCGCGGCGCCGTGATCGGCCTCGTCGTCTTCGTGTTCCTGGTCGCGATCGCGCTCGCCGCGCCGCTGGTCGCGCCCTTCGGCCCCGGCGAGCAGTTCCGCGACAAGCTGCTGTCGCCGCCGGCCTGGGTCGCCGGCGCCGACCCGCGCTTCCTGCTCGGCACCGACCCGATCGGCCGCGACATCCTCTCGCGCCTGATCTACGGCGCCCGCTTCTCGCTGTTCATCGGCGTGGTCGTGGTCACGCTGTCGCTCGTCGGCGGCATCGTGCTCGGCCTCGTCGCCGGCTATTTCCGCGGCTGGGTCGACACGCTGGTGATGCGGGTGATGGACGTCGTGCTCGCCTTCCCCAGCCTGCTCCTGGCGCTGGTGCTGGTCGCCATCCTCGGACCGGGCCTCCTCAACGCCATGATCGCCATCGCGATCGTGCTGCAGCCGCACTACGTCCGCCTGACCCGCGCCGCGGTGATGGCCGAGCGTGGCCGCGACTACGTCACCGCCGCCCGCGTCGCCGGCGCCGGGCCGATCCGGCTGATGTTCGTCACCATCCTGCCGAACTGCATGGCGCCGCTGATCGTGCAGGCGGCGCTGTCCTTCTCCAACGCGATCCTCGACGCCGCCGCGCTCGGCTTCCTCGGCATGGGCGCGCAGCCGCCGACGCCGGAATGGGGCACCATGCTCGCCGAGGCGCGCGAGTTCATCCTGCGCGCCTGGTGGGTCGTCACCTTCCCCGGCCTCGCCATCCTGATCACCGTGCTCGCGATCAACCTGATGGGCGACGGCCTGCGCGACGCGCTCGACCCGAAGCTGAAGCGGAGCTGACCGGCCGATGCCGTCACTCCGCGCCCTCGCCACCGCCGTCCTCGTCCTCGCCCTGTCGTCCGGCGGCGTCGCCGCCCGCGGCGAGCGTCCGGCCGTGCCGGCGCCGTCCGAGCCCGCGCCGGCGCCGAAGACCGGAGAGCCGGCGAGATCCGACGCCGCCTCCGGGGAAGCCGGCACCGCACCCGACAGCGACAAGTCGGCGGAGAAGACCTACGACCTCGCGATTCCCGCCGACTTCGCCGCCGCCATGCGCGACCTCGGCTACCGCGCCGATCTCGACCGCACCGACGGCGGCCGTCCCTCGATCCTGAGCCGGGTGGCGCGCACCGACTTCGACGTCACCTTCTTCGGCTGCGAGGACGACCGGCGCTGCACCCACGTGCTCGTCACCGCGACCTGGGACTACGGCGAGAGCGGCGACCCGCTCGCCGCCCTCAACGAGTGGAACGACACCAAGGTCTTCGGTCGCGCCTGGTACCACGAGGACACCGACGCCGTCGGCCTCGACGTCACCTGGACCCTCGCCGGCCGCATCGACCTCGCGACGCTCGACGACCAGCTGCGCTGGTGGAACGACGCCGTCGAGGAGTTCCGGACCTTCCTGAACGAGAACATCTACGAAAACGGCCCTCCGGAGACGCAGGATGCCTCTGCTCGAGATATCTAACCTCTCCGTCGACTTCAGGACGGCCGGCGGCCGCTTCCGCGCCGTCGACGGCATATCCCTGTCGGTCGACGCCGGCGAGATCGTCTCGGTGGTCGGCGAGTCCGGCTCGGGCAAGTCGGTGTCGATGCTGGCGCTGATGGGCCTGCTGCCCTGGACCGCCACCGTCACCGCCGACCGCCTCGCCTTCGACGGCAAGGACCTCCTGACGATGTCGGCGCGCCAGCGCCGGCGCATCGTCGGCAAGGACATGGCGATGATCTTCCAGGAACCGATGTCCTCGCTGAACCCGTGCTTCACCGTGGGTTGGCAGATCGAGGAGGTGCTGAAGGTGCACCTCGGCCTCGACCGCGCCGCCCGCCGGCGCCGGGCGATCGAGCTGCTCGACCTCGTCGGCATCCCCTCCCCGGCCGAGCGGGTCGACGTCTATCCGCACCAGATGTCCGGCGGCATGAACCAGCGCGTGATGATCGCGATGGCGCTCGCCTGCAATCCGAAGCTGCTGATCGCCGACGAGCCGACCACCGCCCTCGACGTCACCATCCAGGCCCAGATCCTCGACCTCCTGGTCCGCCTGCAGCGCGAGACCGGCATGGCGCTGGTGTTGATCACCCACGACATGGGCGTCGTCGCCGAGACCGCGCACCGCGTCCAGGTGCAGTATGCCGGCCAGAAGGTCGAGGAACAGGCTGTCGCCGGCCTGTTCGCCGACCCGCACCACCCCTACACCGCCGCCCTGCTCGCCGCCCTGCCCGAGCGCGCCACCGAGCGCCGGCTGCCGTCGATCCCCGGCGTGGTGCCCGGTCAGTTCGACCGGCCGGAGGGCTGCCTGTTCTCGCCGCGCTGCGGCTTCGCCACCGCCCGCTGCGTCGAGAAGGCGCCGCCGCGCCAGGGCGCCAAGGCCGGCATGGCGCTCTGCCACTACCCGCTCGCCCAGGGCCGCCCGGTCGGCCATCCCGGCCCGGCCCAGATCCTCGACCGCAGGCTCTCCGCATGACCGTCGCCGCGCTCTCCACCGCCCCCGTCCTCGCCGCCGAGGGACTCGCGCGGCACTACCGGCTGTCGCGCGGGCCCTTCGCCGAGGCCGCCACCGTACGCGCCCTCGCCGAGGCGAGCTTCACGCTCACCGCCGGCCGCACCCTCGCCGTGGTCGGCGAGAGCGGCTGCGGCAAGTCCACGCTCGCCCGCCTCGTCACCATGATCGAGCCGCCGACCGCCGGCCGTCTCGTCGTCGACGGCAAGGCGGTCGAGCCCGGCGCCCGCGTCGGCGCCGAGGTCCGCCGCGCCGTGCAGATCGTGTTCCAGGACCCCTACGGCTCGCTCAACCCGCGCCAGAAGATCGGCCACATCCTCGAGGAGCCGCTCGGGATCAACACCAAACTCGCCGCCGCCGAGCGCCGCGCCGCCGCCGAGGCGATGATGGCCCGCGTCGGGCTCCGGCCCGAGCACTACGACCGCTACCCGCACATGTTCTCCGGCGGCCAGCGCCAGCGCATCGCGATCGCCCGCGCGCTGATGCTGCGGCCGAAGATCCTCGTGCTCGACGAGCCGGTCTCGGCGCTCGACGTCTCGATCCAGGCGCAGGTGCTCAACCTCCTGATGGACCTGCAGCAGGAATTCGGGCTCGCCTATCTCTTCATCAGCCACGACCTCTCGGTGGTCCGCCACATCGCCGACGAGGTGATGGTGATGTACCTCGGCCGGGCGGTCGAGCACGGCAGCCGCGACGAGATCTTCGGCAACCCGCGCCACCCCTACACCCGCGCCCTGTTGTCGGCGACGCCGACCACCGATCCCGAGGCGCGGCGCGAGCGCATCCGGCTCACCGGGGAGCTGCCCTCGCCGCTCCGGCCGCCGTCCGGCTGCGCCTTCCACCCGCGCTGCCCCTACCGCTTCGAGCCCTGCGACCGCGACACCCCGGCGCTCGCCGCCTCCGGCGCCGACCACCCGGTCGCCTGCCACGCGGTGCACCAGGGCAAGATCTGAGCGCTTCGTCGTGCTGTTCCCGACCGTCGATCCCGTCGCCGTCGCGCGCGCCCTGATCGGGGCGCGCCTGACGATCGACGGCGTCGGCGGCGTCGTGGTGGAAACCGAGGCCTACGACCGGGACGACCCGGCCTCGCACTCCTTCGCGGGCCCGACCGACCGCAACCGTTCGATGTTCGGGCCGCCGTTCCACGCCTATGTCTACCGCTCCTACGGCATCCACTGGTGTCTCAACGTCGTCTGCGGCGCGCCCGGCCACGGCGCCGGGGTGCTGATCCGCGCCCTCGAGCCCACCGACGGTCTCGACCGCATGGCCGAACGGCGTGGCGTCGCCGAGCCGCGGCTACTCTGCTCCGGCCCCGGCCGGGTGGGTCAGGCGCTCGGCGTCACCCGCGCCCTCGACGGCCTGCCGGTCGACGCGCCGCCCTTCGCCCTCGAACCGCCGGAGTTGCCGTGTCCGGTGGTGACCGGACCGCGGATCGGCATCTCGCGCGGCGTCGACAAACCCTGGCGCTTCGGCCTCGCCGGTTCGCGCTTCGTCAGCCGCCCCTTCGCCGGCACCGCCCGGACGCGGGTTGGCGGAGCGCCGCGCGAGGGCTAGCCTGAAGCGGGCGATCAGGGAGGGACGACATGGCGACCAGCACGACCCGGCGGCACGTCCTCGCGCTCGCCGCGGCGATCCTCGCCACGACGACGATCGGAGGCGGGGCGATGGCAGCGGACGGCGGCGTACGCGGACCGAAGGACATCTTGATCCGCGAAGCGCAGCGCTGGGGCACCGTGCGCATCATCGTCATCCTGAGGATGGCCGAGGCCGACAAGACCGACGAGGCCAAGATCCGCAGCGCCCAGGACGCGGTGCTGATGCGCGCCTTCGGCCGCACCGACATGCCGGACCTGCGCCGCCACACCCTGATCCCGAGCTTCGCCCTCGACGCGAAGCCCGACGAGATCGAACGCCTGTTCGCCGACCCCGACGTCGCCATCGTCCAGGTCGACGGCATGGCCGCGCCGAACTGAAGGCCGGCCGAGCGGCGCCCGGTGCGTGTCGGGCGACAGCAAGGCCCGCCGGCGCGCGCTTCTCGCGCTCGGCACAGCCCTCCCTCCTCCAAACCGACTTGGTCCGCGTAGGCGGACCACCCACGAGAGTCTTCGCTCCACGTCCGCCGGCACATTTCATGGCCACGTCGTAGATGGTCCGCCTACGCGGACCAAGCCGGGTCCGGAGTGTGGTGGAGAACGCGCAGCCCCCTGGCGATGCCCGCAGTGCGACGCCGTTCCCCGCATGGCCGCACCCGGCCACTACCGCTCCCCCGTCAGCCCGCGGCCACGTGGGCGCGCCAGCCGCCGGTGGCAGTGATGTCGGTGGCGCCTTCCGCGCCCGCCGCCTCGCACAGGAAGCCTTGCACGGACGTGCCGTCGGCGAGGCGGACGACGCCGACGCCGAGCGGTGCGGGGATCGCCGCCACGAAGCGGCCGAAGCCGGCCGGCGGCAGCGCCCACACCTCGAGCGCGATGCGCCCGCCCGTGCCCGGCGCGACGCGGACGAGGCCCGGCCGGTGCGGCGGGCCGCCCGGCAGCGCGTAGAAGCGGTAGTCCGGCGCGGTCTCGCCGGCGCGCACGAACACCGCGCCGAGGCCGGTCAGTTGGCCGTTCAGCGCCATGCCGGAGAGATGGGCGCCGACCACCGCGATCGGGATGAGGCCGTCGGGCACGCCCGCCGCCGGCGGCGGTGCGTCCGGCAGCGTCAGGCCGGTCGCGCCGAGCGTCGGCCGCACCGCCGCGTGCAGCCGACGCCCCACCGCCGCGAGCAGCCCGTCGGCGCCGGCACGGCCGATCAGCGTCACGCCGCCGGGCCGGCCGTCGGAGCGGAAGCGGCCGGGCACGGCGAGGGCCGAGAGGTCCATCAGGTTGACGAAGTTGGTGTAGGTGCCGAGCCGGCTGTTGGCGGCGATCGGCTCGGCCGCGATCTCGTCGAGTGTCACCGGCGAGGGGTAGGTCGGCACCACCATCAGGTCGATGCCGGCGAGCACCGGGTCGAGCGCCCGCCGCGCCGCCGCGAGCCGGTAGAGACCGTCGAAGGCGTCGGCCGCCGAGCGCGACCGCGCGCCGCCGACGATCGCCCGCGTCACCGGGTGGACCTTGTCCTCGTTCGCCTCGAAGAAGCCGCGGATCGCCGCGTAGCGCTCGGCGACCCAGGCGCCCTCGTAGAGCAGGTCCGCCACCGCGTAGAACGGTTCGAGGTCGACCGGCACGAAAGTCGCGCCGAGGGCCGCGAGATCGGCGACGCTCTCGTCGAAGGCCGCGCGCGCGATGTCGTCGCCGAAGAAGCGTAGGCTTTCCGCGGTCGGCAGGCCGACGCGCAGCACCGGCGGATGGGCGACCGGCCCGCGCGGCACGTCCTTCGACCACGGATCGGCCGGGTCGTAGCCGGCCATCACCGTGAACACCGCGTGGGCGTCGTCGACGGTCGTCGCGAACACGGAGACGCAGTCGAGCGTGCGGCAGGCCGGCACCACGCCGCGGGTCGGCACCGCGCCGACGGTCGGCTTCAGGCCGACGACGTTGTTGAGCGCCGCCGGCACCCGGCCGGAGCCCGCCGTGTCGGTGCCGAGCGCGAACGACACGAGGCCGCGCGCCACCGCCACCGCCGAGCCCGACGACGAGCCGCCCGGCACCAGCGCCGGGTCGCAGGCGTTGACCGGCACCGGATAGGGCGTTCGCACGCCGACGAGGCCGGTGGCGAACTGGTCGAGGTTGGTCTTGCCGATCACGATCGCGCCGGCTGCCTTCAGCCGCGCCACGGCGGTGGCGTCGGCGGCGGGCACGTAGGCGTATTCGGCGCAGGCCGCCGTGGTCGGCAGACCGGCGACGTCGATGTTGTCCTTGACCGCGAAGGGCACGCCGTAGAGCGGGCGCGCCGGGTCGAAGGCTCCGAGCGCCTCGGCGGCGGTCACCGCCTCGGCCTCCGGCGTCAGCGCGGTGAAGATGCCGGGGTCGGCCGCCGCCGCGATGCGGGCGTAGACCTCCCGCACCACGTCGGCGGGCGCGAGCCCGCCGGCGTAGGCGGCGCGGAGCCGGACGAGGTCGAGGGCGAGATCGGTCATGGGCGGATCGGAAGCTCCGGGAAAACGGGCGCCGACGGCATCGGCCGGCGGAGAACGGGGTGTCAGGGCGACGGCTCGGGGCCGCCGAGGGCGTATTCGTCGAAGGCCTGTTCGACGGTGCCGATGTGCTCGCGCATCGCCGCCTCGGCGGCGGCGCGGTCGCCGCGGTCGATGGCGCGCACGATGCGCTCGTGCTCCTCGTAAGAGCGGGCGAGGCGACCGAGGGTGCGGAACTGGGCGCGGCGGAACGGCTGCAGCCGCATCCGCGCCGACAGCGTCACCTCGGCGAGATAGCCGTTGTGGGCGCCGAGGTAGATCGCGGTGTGGAAGCTCTCGTTGATCTCGTGGTAGCGCTGCGGATCGCCGGCGTGGACGAGGTCGCGCAGCAACTCGTGGATCTCGGTGAGGTTGCGCCGTTCGGACGCCGTCATCGACTGCGCCGCGAGGCCGGCGCAGACCGCTTCGAGCTCGCCCATCGCCTCGAACAACTCGTGCAGCCGCTCGGTCGACAGCCGCGCCACCACCGCACCCCGGTGCGGGCGGATCTCGACCAGCCCGCTCGCCGCCAGCTGGCGCAGCGCCTCGCGCACCGGCGTGCGCGACACCCCGAAGCGCGTCGCGATCCGCGTCTCGTCCAGCGCGGTGCCCGGTGCGAGTTGGCCGCTGACGATCTCGTCGGCGAGCGTCAGGCGCAGGTCGTCGGTCAGCGTGCGCCCGCGCCGCTCGCCGAGGTCGCCGGTCGCGCTCACCGTGCCGCCTCGGGATCGTCGACGACGCTGACGTGGGCGGCGACCACGCGCCACCCCTCGGGCGTGCGCACCCAGGTCTGCATCTGCCGCCCCACCTTGCCGGGGGCACCGTCGCGGCGGAACAGGGTCGCGGCCACCGCGAAGTCGTGGCCGTAGGTGGTGATCACGGTGCGCTCCAGCCGGCGGGCCAGCCCCGCCGGCGAACGGGCGGCGCGGAAGGCCATGATCTCCGCGTAACCGTAGAGGTTCTCGCCGCCGCCGTAGCGGATCGTCGTCGGCGCGTCGAGGAACAGCCGATCGAGCACGGCGACGTCGTTGCCGACCAGCGCCGTCTCGTACTCGGCGAACACGGCCTCGACCTCGGCCTTCACGTGGGGAATGTCGATCTCCATCGCCTCACGTCCGGCTCTCGATGCGGGCGCGCAGGGCCCGCAGGAAGGGAATGTCGCGGTACTGGTCGTCCTCTACCACGTCCCAGGCGACGCCGGCGGGCTGAGGATGACGGGTGCCCGTGACGATCAGTTCGCGCTCGGTCGCGACATAGTGGAGCGCGGAATCGTGGCCGAGCATGGGCACGCGTTCGTCCGCGACCACCTGGACCGAGTGCACCGAGGTCGCGATCGGCGTCGCGGCGGTGACGATGCCGATCTCGCGGAAGATGCCGAGTTCGAGGTCGGCGAAGCCGCCGCCCTTGCCCGTGCGCCCACCGGCGCGCGTCGCCGCCACCGACCCCACCACCACGAAGTCGAGCGGCTCCATCTCGTCGAACTCGACCGGCGTGCCGTGCTCGAGGAAGCCCTGGCTGGTGGCGGCGAGCTCGAACTGCACGCCCCTCGCCTCGAGGTCGGCCGGGTCGAGCCGGACGAAGGGGAAGCCCTTCGTCAGCTCCGGCACCGGGGCGTAGACGATCTTGCCGTCGTAGAGCGCACGCAGGCGCACCGGGATCTGCGGCGGATCCGGGTTGCACTTGACGATCCGCGCCGCCTTCCATTCCGGCGCCCGGGACAGGTGCAGCGCTGCGAGGTCCGCCCCGGCGAAGTTCGGGATCCGGCTCGCCGCCGGCCCGACCGCCACGCCCGTCTCGACCAGCCGCGTCCACACCTCGTGCCGCAGCGCGTCCTTGGTCCCGTTGCGCCCCGCCCAGCGGGCCTCCTCGCTCATGTCCCTACGTTCCTCGTCCACGCGCCCGTTCCCCCGTTCTCCCCCGGGACCGGCCGTCCGCCGATCCCGGGGGAGAAGGGTCTCATTCCTCGACCATCGCGATCGGGGCCTTCGCCACCCCGGCCGCCTCCAGCGCGGCGGCGACGCGCAGCGCCACGTCCTCGCGCCAGGGTGCGGCGATCACCTGCACGCCGATCGGCATCCGCTCGCCCGCGAGCCAGATCGGCACCGAGGCCACCGGCAGGCCGGCGAAGGAGATCGGCTGGGTGAAGATGCCGATGTTCTGGCGCGCGAGCACCGGCTTGCCGTTCACCGTCATCGTGGTCTCGTCGAGGCCGAGCGCCGGGAACGGCGTCGCCGGGGCGAGCACCACGTCGACTTCCTCGAACAGCCGGTTCACCGCCGCCCGGTACCACGAGCGGAAGCGCTGCGCCGCCACGTACCAGCCGGCCGGCACCATGGTGCCGGCGATGAAGCGGTCGCGGGTCTCCGGGTCGAAGTCGCCGGGACGGCTGCGGATCCGCGACAGGTGCAGCGTCGCCGATTCGACGTTGGTGATCAGGAAGGCCGCCGCGCGCGCCCGCGCCGCCTCCGGGATCTCGACGATCCGGTCGGTGCCGAGCGCCGCCGCCACCGCGTCGACCGCCCGGTCGGCGGTGTCGAAGCCCTGGCCGCGGAAATAGCCGCCGGCGATCGCGATCCGGAGCCCTGCCGTGCCCGCGCCGACGAGCCCGGCGGTCGCCAGCACGGGCCGGTCGGCCTGGTGCGGGTCGAGCGGGTCCGGCCCCTGCAGCGCGTCGAAGGCGAGCGCGAGGTCGGCCGCCGAACGGGCGAACGGCCCGAGGTGGTCGAGGCTGGCGGTGAACGGGAACGAGCGTGCCCTGGAGATCCGCCCGAAGGTCGGCTTCAGGCCGAAGGTGCCGCAGAAGGACGACGGCACCCGGATCGAGCCGTTGGTGTCCGAGCCGATCGCCAGCGCCACCATGCCCGCCGCCACCGCCGCGCCCGAGCCCGACGACGAGCCGCCGGTCATGCGGCCGAGGTCGTGCGGGTTGCGGCAGTCGCCGTCGTGGGCGTTGCGGCCGGTGAAGTCGTAGGCGTATTCGCCCATGTTGAGGGCGCCGAGGCAGACCGCGCCGGCGGCCTTCAGCTTCGCCACCACGGTGGCGTCGTGGCCGGCGACGGAATTGTCGCGGTTGATCTTCGAGCCGGCGCGGGTCGTCACGCCCTCGAGGTCGCAGAGGTTCTTGACCGCGTAGGGCACGCCGGCGAGCGGCAGCACCTCGCCGGCGGCGACGCGGGCGTCGACCGCGTCGGCCTCGGCGAGCGCGCGCACGGCGGTGACGTCGGTGAAGGCGTTGACCCGTTCGTCGAGTTGCGAGATGCGGTCGAGCGCCCGGCGGGTGACGTCGCGCGCGGTGATCGTGCCGCGCGAGACCAGCGCCGCGATCTCCGCAGCGGTGCCGTCGAGGGGATCCATGGTCATCGGCCGGCCTCGAAGTTGCCCGCGGGCTCGACGTCGTCGGCGAGCGGGAAGTCGAGCACCAGGGCAGCCATGCGCTGCGCGGTCGCGACGTTGGCGATCACGCCGTCGCGCCACTCCGGGGCGATCTCGAGGCCGACGACGGCCTCCATGTGCGCCACGTGCGCGGCGGCGTCGAATTCCGGTGTCCTCATCATGCCTCCTTGGAGACCGCGTCGGCGAGCGCGGCGAACGGCGTCGACCAGCCGACGATGGCGCCCTGCGCCCGGATCATGGCGAGGGTGGCCTCCTTGAAGGCAGCAAAATAGCTCTCGGTCGCGTCTTCAATCAGAAGGTTGACGTATCCACGGTCGTTGGCCTCGCGCATCGTGGTCTGGACGCAGACCTCGGTGGTGACGCCGGCGAAGACGAGGTGGGTCACGCCGAGTTCCTTCAGGAGGTCGCCGAGCGGCGTGGCGTAGAACGCGCCCTTGCCGGGCTTGTCGATCACGTGCTCGCCCGGCAGCGGCGCCAGTTCCGGCACGATCTCCGCCCCGGGCTCGCCGCGGATCAGCACCCGGCCCATCGGCCCGGGATCGCCGATCCGTAGCGACGGCTCGCCGCGGTCGCGCTTGGCGGGCGGACAGTCCGAGAGGTCCGCCGCGTGGTTCTCGCGGGTGTGCACGATCGGCCAGCCCTTGGCCCGGAAGAGGCCGAGGAGGTCCGCGACCGTCGGCACGATCGCCTGCAGGCGCGTGACGTCGTTGCCGAGCGATTCGCCGAAGCCGCCGGGCTCGACGAAGTCGCGCTGCATGTCGATCACCACCAGCGCGGTGCGGGCGGGATCGAGCTCGTAGGCGAACGGGGCGGCGGGCACGGTGATCACGTCGGCTGTCTCCCTGCGTCGGCGGTGCTACGGACGGCGCGGCTCCGGGAAGCGTCGGCGCCACCACCCCTCTCCCAGTCCCTCTCCCACAAGGGGAGAGGGGACGATGTGGACATCATTGCATCGGACCGTCGACCACGCGCCGTGTTCGGCACGCCATCGTGGCCGAGGCGCGCGGTCCGAACCGCGTCCCCTCTCCCCCTGTGGGAGAGGGACAGGGAGAGGGGTAGCCCCACGCGCGACCAATCCCCCGCCGAACCCCGCGACCCGTCACCCGGGCACGACCTCCCCACCGCGTCCCCTCTCCCCTTGTGGGAGAGGGACAGGGAGAGGGGGAACCCCACGCGAGTCGCCGTCCACGCCGCCCGCACCCCCGCCCCGCCCATCAATGGTGCCCCGCCATGTGGATGCCGATGGTGTTGCGGTCGGTCTCGGCGGTCGGTGCGATGTAGCCGATCTTGCCCTCGCTCATCACCGCGACGCGGTCGGCGAGTTCGAGGATCTCGTCGAGATCCTCCGACACCAGCAGCACCGCCGCCCCGCGGTTGCGCTGGTCCATGATCTGGCCGCGGATCTCGGCGATTGAGGCGAAGTCGAGCCCGAAGCAGGGGTTGGCCACCACCAGCACCTCGACCTCGCCCGACAGCTCGCGGGCGAGGATGGCGCGCTGGACGTTGCCGCCGGAGAGGTTCTGGATCGGCTCGTCCGGCCCGGGCGTCTTGACCCGGTAGGCCGCGATCAGTTCCTTGGCCTTCGCCCGCATCGGCCCCGGCGACAGCCACGGCTTGCGCTTGGAGATCGGCGGGCGGTCGAACGAGCGGAAGGCGAGGTTCTCGGCGACGCTCATCCGCGGCACCGCGGCGTTCTTCAGCGGCTCCTCGGGCAGGCCGTAGACCTTGAACGCGGCCATCTTCTCGCGTTCCGGCTCGTAGGGCTGGCCCTTGACGAACAGCCGGCCGTCGGCGAGCGGGCGCTGGCCCGACAGGCACTCGATCAACTCGGACTGGCCGTTGCCCGAGACGCCGGCGATGCCGACGATCTCGCCGGCGTGGACCTTCAGGCTAACCGCCTCGATCGCCGGCAGGCCCTCGTCGTCCTCGGCGAACAGGCCGGCGAGTTCCAGCACCACCGGGCTCTCGCCGCTGTCGCGCCGGGCGGCGCGCTCGCGCAGCTTCATGTCGCCGATCATCATCCGGCTCATCTCGGCCACCGTCAGGCTCTTGGCCGGCGCCGAGCCGACGTAGGCACCCTTGCGCAGCACCGTGACGTCGTCCGCGAACTGGGTGACTTCGCGGAACTTGTGGCTGATCATCAGCACGGTGAGGTCGCCGCGCTCGGTCATGCCGCGCACGAGGCCGAGGATCTCGTCGGCCTCCTGCGGGGTCAGCACCGAGGTCGGCTCGTCGAGGATCAGGAAGCGCTGGTCGAGGTAGAGCTGCTTCAGGATCTCGAGCTTCTGCTTCTCGCCCGCCGCCAGCGACGACACCGGCACGTCGAGCGGCACCTTGAACGGCATGGTGTCGAACAGCTGCTCGAGCCGGCGCCGCTCGGCCTTCCAGTCGATCACCGCCGGCACGTCGGCGCGGGCGATGACGAGGTTCTCGGTCGCGGTCAGCGAGGGCACCAGCGTGAAGTGCTGGTAGACCATGCCGATGCCGAGGTCGCGCGCCGCCTTCGGGTTGGGGATCTCCACCTTGGCGCCGTTCACCAGCACCTCGCCGCGGGTCGGCTGGTAGAAGCCCATGATGCACTTCACCAGCGTCGACTTGCCGGCGCCGTTCTCGCCGAGGAGGGCGTGGAACGAGCCCGGCTTGACGTCGATCGACACCGTGTCGAGCGCGGTCAGCGCGCCGAAGATCTTGGTCATCCCCCGGGTCTCGAGACCGATCGCGCGCGGGGCCGGCTTTTCGAGGGCGCTCATCCCATCACTCCTTCACGGTCGACGATCACGGCGACGGGTCCGCCGCCGTCCGGTCCCTGGTGTTCGGCTCCGCCCGAGACGAAGATCTCGGCGTGTCCGACGAGCCCGGCGAGCGCCCCGGCCACGAAGGCGCGGGCGTGGCGGGTCGACGAGATGTCGCTGTCGTCGAGCATGGTGTGGCGCAGGCCGCGCAGCCGGCCGGTCGAGCCGGCCTCGGCCTTGGCGAGCAGCGCGACGAGGCGGCCGCGCTCGGCCGCGGCCAGCTGGCCGTCGGCGGCAAGGCCGAGCCGGCGCAGCGCTGCGCGCACCGGTTCGACGTCGATGCCGTCGGCCATCACCGCGTGGTCGACCGAAAGCGGTCCGACCCAGCCGCGGCCCGTGCCGAGCACCACGATCTCGTGGCCGAGGAGTTCGACCCCGCCCGACGTGCTCGCCCGCCCGGACCACAGCGAAAAGTCGCGCCCGATCGCCACGTCGTCGACCGCGTCGCGGTCGATCTCGCCGAGCGCCACCGCGACGCCGAGCGCCGAGGCCCCGCGCGACAGGCCCATGGACTTCAGCGTGTCGCGCGTCGCCGTCGTCGCCCCGCGCGCCTCGGCGGCGCGGACCCGGTCGGCGGTGAGCAGCGGGCACTTGATCTGGACGAAGTGGACGTCGGCGGGATCGTCGAGGCCGGCGTCGGCCATGGCGGCGCGCACGCCCGCCGCGACCATCTCGACCTGACCGCGTCGGCCGAGATCCTCGGCGGGAAGGTCGCCCGTGTGCGCCGCGCCGATCGCCAGCGCCGGCCCGGGCGCGTCGCCCGTCTCTTCGGCGGACCGGCGCTCCAGCACCAGGAGATGCGGCGACAGCCCGCCCTCGGTGCCGCCGGACATCACCAGCGACACAGCCGCCGCGGCCGGGCGGCCGACGTGGCCGGCGAGGGCGTCGGAAAGGGCGCGCACCGCGAAGGCGCGGGTGAAGTCGTTGACGCAGCCGTTGCCCTCGGTCTTGCCGAGGATGGCGACGACGCCGGCCGGATCGATCCGCCCGTCCGCGATCGCCGCCTCCAGCGCCGAGACGTCGTCCGGCGCGGCGGCCGGCAAGCGGTGGACGAAGGCCCGGCGCAACACCATCACAGCACCTCGATCAGCGCCGCGCTGGTGGTGACGGCGCCGAACACCCCGCCCTGCATCTTCACCATGTCGAGGGCGGCGAGGTGGTTGTCGTGCTTGGTGGCGCCGCAGCAGTCGGCGACGATCACGCACTCGAAGCCGCGGTCGTTGGCCTCGCGCATGGTGGTGTGGACGCAGACGTCGGTGGTGATGCCGGTCAGCACCACGTTGCGGATGCCCTTCAGGCGCAGGATCAGCTCGAGGTCGGTGGCGCAGAACGAGCCCTTGCCGGGCTTGTCGATGATCACCTCGCCGGGCAACGGCGCCAGTTCCGGGATGATCTCCCAGCCCGGCTCGCCGCGCACCAGGATCCGGCCCGCCGGCCCCTGGTCGCCGATGCCGGCGCCGATCCGCTGCGAGCGCCAACGCTTGTTGGCGGGCAGGTCGGAGAGGTCCGGCCGATGGCCCTCGCGGGTGTGGACGATGGTGTAGCCCTTGGCCCGCATCGCCGCCATCAGCGCGCCGATCGGCTCGATCGGCGCGCGCGTCAGCGACAGGTCGTAGCCCATGCAGTCGACGTAACCGCCCTTGCCGCAGAAGTCGGTCTGCATGTCGATCACGATCAGCGCGGTGTTCTCCGGCCGGAGATCACCGTCGAACGGCCACGCGTAGGGCTCCGCGGCCGCGGTCCGCCCGCCCGGCACCTGGGCCGCGTCGACCCGTTCGTCGAGGGTGGTCATGACCGCACTCCGCAGGTGAAGTTGTGGGGGAAGCCGGACGCGTCCCGCTCGCAGGGACGACGTGGGGACACGGCCGCGCGCCCGGAACCCGATACCGCGTCGGCAGCGCAGGCGAGCGGCCCCCCAATCGTCCCCTCCCCCTCGGAGGGGGAGGGGCAGGGAGAGGGGGCACCGCCGCCGGACGCCCGCGCACCGTCGCCGGCCACTCGCGCACCGCCCCCGTCGCGCCCGTCCGGCCACCACCTGAGCACAAGATCGATCCCGTGCATCGCGCTACTCCGCCGCTTCCGCCGTCGCCGCGCTCTCGCCGTAGGCCCGCTCCGGCGCCGGGAAGCCGCAGGAGGTGCCGTCGACCACCTTGACCGCGTCCTCCCACGGCAGCCGATAGGTGCCGGCCACCATGTCCTTCATGAAGCTGTAGGGGCAGTCCATCGCCCCGCCCTTCACCGCCACGTAGCCGCGGTGCCAGAGCTGGTAGATGTTGTTCTCGACGCCCCAGCCGGTGCGCGCCTCGCGCACGAGGTCCGGCCGAACCTCGGCGGTGACGATCTCGTCGGCCCGGCCGGTAGTGCCGTGGGCGAGCACCGTGCCGTCGAAGTTCACGATCATGCCCTCGCCCATCGAATCGAAGGTGCCGTCCGAGCCGCACATACAGACGTTGGCGGTCACCATCAGGTTCTGGAAGGCGTTGGCCTGGTTGGTGAAGCGCCAGCTGTCGCGGATCGGCGCGGTGTAGCCGGCCGTGCGCAGCATGATCTCGGCGCCCTTGTAGGCGCACTCGCGCGCCATCTCCGGGAACATGCCGTCGTGGCAGATGATCAGCGCCAGCTTGGCGCCCTTCGGCCCGTCGATCACGGGAATGCCGAGGTCGCCCGGCTCCCACGGCTCGACCGGCACCCAGGGATGGAGCTTGCGGTAGTAGAGCTTCACCGCACCCTGGTCGTCGATCACGATCCCGACGTTGTAGGGATTGCCGTTCGGGTTGTACTCCATGATGGAGAAGCAGCCCCAGATCCGGTGCTCGGCGCAGGCCGCCCGGAAGGCCGCGACCTCCGGCCCGTCCATCCGGCACATGATCGCCGGGTTGGTGTCCATCGAGAGGCCGTGCAGGGCGTATTCGGGGAAGACCACGAGGTCCATGGTCGCCATGTTGCGCCGGGCCTTGCCGACCATGGCGACGATCTTCGCCGTCTGCGCCGCGAGATCCGCCGGCGTCGCGACGACCGGCAGCTGCAATTGCACCAGCCCGATCACCACGCCGTTCTCGGACTTGTTGAGACCACCGAGCCCGTTCATCGTTCCCGCCTCGCTTGGTGCCAAGGTCACTTGGTGATGGAGAGTTCGCCCGGCGCGCCCTTCAGGCTGCGCTTCGGCGAGATGGACAGGATCATGATGACCAGCGTCATCGCGTAGGGCGCGGCGTTGAAGAAGTGGTAGCCGCGGGTGATGCCGATCGACTGCAGCGCCGGCCCGAGCGCGCCGGCCGCGCCGAACAGCAGCGCCGCGCCGAAGCAGGCGAGCGGGTTCCAGCGCGCGAAGATCACGAGCGCCACCGCCATCAGGCCCTGGCCCGACGACAGGCCCTCGGTCCAGGAGCCCGGGTAGAACAGCGACAGGAAGGCGCCGCCGACGCCGGCGAGGAAGCCGCCGGCCGCGGTCGCGAGCAGGCGGACCAGCTTGACGTCGATGCCGAGCGCCAGCGCCGCCGGGGCGCTGTCGCCGGTGGTGCGCACGATCAGCCCGACCCGGGTCGAGCGGAACGCCCACCACATCGCGATCGCGAGCGCGATGCCGATCAGGAACAGCGGGTTGATCTCGAGCGCCTTGGCGAGGTTGGGGTCGGAGGCCCACCAGCCGAACTCGATCGCCGGCAGCCGCGGCGCGACCGGCTGGATGTAGTCCTTGCCGAAGAAGAAGGCGAGGCCGCGCCCGAACAGCATCAGCGCGATGCCGATGGCGATGTCGTTGACGAGGCGCAGGCCGCAGATCACCCCGTGCAGCGCCCCGAACAGGGTGCCGGAGAAGCCGGCGACCAGCACGCCGAGCCAGGGGTTGCCGGTCTCGTAGGAGATGGCGTAGCCGGCCATGGCGCCGAACACCATGGTGCCCTCGAGGCCGAGGTTGATGCGGCCCGACTTCTCGGTCAGGCACTCGCCGAGCGAGACGAACAGGAAGGGTGTGGAGACCCGGATCGCGCCCGCCAGCATGGCGAGCAGCACGGTGGAGAGGCCGACGTCGTCCATGGATCAGGTCCCCCGCGCCTTGAAGATCGAGAAGCGGCCGTAGAGCGTCTCGGAGACGAGCAGCACCACGAACATCAGGCCCTGCAGCACCAGCACGGTGGCGTCGGGCAGGCCCATGCGGCGCTGGACGAGGCCGCCGGCGGCGGCGAGGCCGCCGAGGAAGATCGCCACCGGCACGATGGCGAGCGGATTGTGGCGGGCGAGGAACGACACCAGGATGCCGGTGAAGCCGTAGCCGGCGATCAGCGAGGCGTTGGCCTTGCCGTGGATCGCGCCGACCTCGAAGAAGCCGGCGAGGCCGGCGAAGGCGCCGGCCAGCGCCGTCGAGATCACGATCAGCCGCCCCACCGGCAGGCCCTGCGCCATCGCGGCGCGGACGTTGCCGCCGGTGATGCGGGCGGCGAAGCCGAAGGTGGTGCGGTTCATCAGGACCCAGGTCGCGGCGGCGCAGACGAGGCCGGCGACGAGGCCCCAGTGCACGCTCGTGCCGGGGATCGACCCGATCATGTAGTCGGGCCCGATCGGCATGGTCGAGGGCTTGTTGGGGTCGGAGGGGTCGCGCAGCGCGCCCTCGACGAAGAAGTTCAGGATCGAATAGGCGATGTAGGTCAGGAGCAGCGACGAGATCGTCTCGTTGATGCCGCGGTAGTGCCGGAGGAAGCCGACGAAGCCGATCCAGAGCCCACCGGCGATCACCGCCGACACCGCCATCACCGGGATCACCACCACCGGCGGTAGCACGCCCACCAGCGGGATCGCCGACACCGCCGCCGCGAAGCCGCCGAGCACCAGGGCGCCCTCGCCGCCGATCACGGTCATGCCGAGCCGGGCCGGGATCGCCACGCAGAGCGCGGTCAGGATCAGCGGGGAGGCGCGCACCAGCGTGTTCTGCCAGGAGAAGGCGGTGCCGAAGCCGCCGGTCCAGACCAGCGAATAGAAGGTCAGCGGGTTCTTGCCGACGGCGAGCAGGAACAGCCCGAACAGGATCGCCGAGGCGACCAGCGCCAGGAGCGGGATCACGACGAACTCGGACGAGCGGCGCAGGCGGTCGAGGCTCTCGGCGAGGCCCGCCGAAGGCGGCGCGGATGCGGTCGTGTCGGCCATGGGGACTCCGGGTTGGACGGTCGGAGATCGTTGCGGTCGAACGGGGAGCCCTCGGCTCCCCCCTCTCCCCCCGACCCTCCCCCTCCAGGGGGGAGGGAGCGCCAGCGTCGGCGGTGTGCGGACCGGGTGATCGTCGGCCGTGCGATCCCAATCGCGTCCCCTCCCCCCTGGAGGGGGAGGGACAGGGAGAGGGGGCCCGCGCGCGAGCCGTCGACGGTCGACCCGCAGCCCGGCTCAGGTGATCGAGCCGACCACGCCCTCGATCAGGTAGTCCGTCGCGTTCAGCTCCGGCGCGTAGTTGTCGAGCGAGGCGCCCTCGGCGACCAGCACCGAGCCGTCCTGCTTCTTGATCGGGCCGACGAAGATCGGCTTGCCGGCCTTGACGTCCGCCCGCGCGGCGTCGGCGGCGGCGATCGCCTCCGGGGTGGCGCCGGCGCCGTAGGGGGTCGACTGCACGAAGTCGAGGTCGAAGCCGCCGCCGATGAAGTTCGGCAGCGCCTCGCCCTTGGCGAGCTTGGCGGCGTAGTCCTTGTAGATCGTCTCCCACTTGTACTCGGCGCCGGTGATGAAGCCCTTGGGCGCGAGCGGGGCCTGGGAGGCGTTGTGGCCGCAGGTCTTGGCGCCGCGGCTCTCGGCGGTCTCGATCACCACCTTCGGGCCGTCGACGTGGCAGGTGATGACGTCGCAGCCGGCGTCGACCAGGGCGTTGGTGGCCTCGGCCTCGCGCACCGGCATCGACCAGTCGCCGGTGAAGATCACCTGCACGGTCGCGTTCGGGTTCACCTTCTTGGCGCCGAGGGCGAAGGAGTTGATGTTGCGCAGCACGGTGCCGATCGGCTTGGCGGCGACGAAGCCGAGCTTGTTCGACTTGGTCGAGAGGCCGGCGGCGACGCCGTCGATGTAGTGCGCCTGATCGAGCTGACCGAAGTAGGAGCCCGCGTTCGTCGGGTCCTTGTCGGTCCACAGCGGGGCGGCGTGGCGGAACTGCACGTCCGGATACTTCTTCGCCATGTCGAGCATGAACGGGTTGTAGTAGCCGAACGAGGTCGCGAAGATCAGCTTGGCGCCGTCGAGCGAGATCATCGACTCCATCGACTGGGCGACGGCGACGGTCTCGGGAACGTTCTCCTCCTCCACGACGGTCACGTCCGGCACCTGCTTCAGCGCCGCCGCGGCGACGGCGTGGGCCTGGTTCCAGCCGAAGTCGTCCTTGGCCCCGACGTAGAGGATGCCGATGGTCAGCGCCTCGGCGCGGGCCGGCAGCGTGGTGATCAGGCCGGTGGAGAGGCCGGCGAGGCCGAGACCGGTGCCCTTCAGGAACGTGCGGCGATCGAACGGACGAGAGATCATGACTCCGGAATTCCCCCTTGTGTCGGGCGTCGGTGGCGACCTCACGGGCCGCTGCGCCTGACGACATGGAGAGCAACCGCCGTGCCAGTCCGGCCCACGGGACGGCCCCGCCGGGATTCACCTTTCATTTACGCGCACTTGCCGCGGCACGTCCGGCGCTGCCGCGAACCGGCGCCGCCGTGGCCACGGCGCCGCCGAGGACGATTGCATACAATCACCCCGCCGACGCCTTCGATTTGTGCAATTCGCACCTCGACCCTGCCCGCTCCGCGGGCAGCCGCTCAATAGATCGACCGACCGCCGATCGTCAGCAGGCTGCGCATGTCGTCGTCGTCGTCGATCCAGCGCCGCAGCGCCCCGACGGTGACCATCCGATCGCCCTCGCCGGCCCCGGCGAAGTGCTCGTAGGGCTCGAACGGGTCGCCGAGGTGGGAGATCAGGGCGAAGGCGCCGGTGAAGTCGGCGCCCTGCGTATAGGTCGAAGGCGTCACCACCGTGCGCAGCCCGGCGGCGTTGGCCGCCTTCAGGCCGTTGAGGCTGTCCTCGAAGGCGACGCAGGCGCGCGCCGGCAGGCCGAGCCGCTCCAGCGCCATCCGGTAGATGTCCGGCGCCGGCTTCTTGTTCGCCACCGTCTCGCCGCCGACGATGGCGTCGAACAGGTCGAGCCCGGCCGGCTCCAGGTTGGCGATGATCACCGCCTCGGCGTTGGCGATCGACGACGTCGTCACCAGCACCAGCTTCAGCCCGCGCGAGTTGGCCTCGTCGATCAGCCGCTCGACGCCCGGCCGGAGTCGGGCCGCGCGCTGGTCGATCATGCGGGCGTAGAGCGCGCTCTTGCGGACGTGGATCTCGTTGATCGCGGCGAGGCCCTCGGCCGCCATCTCCGGCACGTAGGTGTCGACGAAGTGGCGGATCCGCTCGCGCCCGCCCGACACCAGCAGCAGTTGGCGATAGAAGCCCTGGTCCCACGACCACGGCAGGCCGAACGCCCTGAACGCGGCGTTGAAGGCCTGACGGTGCACTTCCTCGGTGTCGGCCAGCGTGCCGTCGACGTCGAAGATCAGCGCCTTGAGCCCGGACATCGCCCCGTCACCCCAGAAGGTCACGCACCGCGTCGGCGAGGTCGGCGAAGTCGCCGATCACCCGGTCGGCGCCGAGTTCCGCCGGCGGCACCGCCGTGTAGCCGTAGTCGACGACCACGACGGGCATCCCCGCCGCGCGCGCGGCCGCGACGTCCGCGCCGCTGTCGCCGACCATCAGGCAATGATGCGCGGTCGCGCCGAGAAGTTCCACCGCCTTCTGCAGCAGATCCGGCGCCGGCTTGCGCGGCGGCCCGAAGTCGCCGCCGACGACCACGCGCAGAACGTCGTCGAGACCGAAATGGGCGACGATTTCCCGCGACACCGCGGTCGGTTTGTTGGTGCACACCGCCATCGGCACCCCGGCCGCGGCGAAGGCGCGCACCGCCGCCTCGACGCCCGGGAACAGCCGGGTGTCGCGCGTCGCGCGCGGCTCGTAGAGGCCGAGATACTCCTCGACCGCCGCGCCGTGGGCGGCGGCGTCGAGGCGGACGTCGTGGGCGAGGAAGGCCCGCTCGACGAGGTTGCCGACGCCGTGGCCGATCATCCGCACCACCGCCGCGCGCGGATGCGGCGCGAGGCCGTGGCGCTCCATCAACTCGGCGAGGGCGCCGGCGATGTCCGGCACGCTGTCGACCAGCGTGCCGTCGAGGTCGAACACGAGCGCGGGAGCGGGGGTGGCGGGCGCGCTCATCGGGCGGCCGCCGTCTTCAGCGCCGCGACGTTGGCGGCATAGGCCGCCGCGCCGCCGCGGAACACGCTGGTGCCGGCCACCAGCACGTCGGCCCCGGCCGCCGCCAGCACGCCGGCGTTCTCGACCGAGACGCCGCCGTCGATCTCGATCCGGATCGGCCGGTCGCCGATCAGCGCGCGTACCCGCCGCACCTTCTCGACCACCGCCGGGATGAAGGCCTGCCCGCCGAAGCCCGGGTTCACGGTCATCAGGAGCACGAGGTCGGTCTCGTCGAGGAGATACTCGATCGCCTCGGCCGGCGTGCCCGGGTTCAGCACCACGCCGGCCTCGAGACCGAGCCCGCGGATCGCCTGCAGCGAGCGGTGGACGTGCCGTCCGGCCTCGACGTGGACCGAGATCACGTCGGCGCCGGCGTCGGCGAAGGCGGCGAGAAAGGGATCGGCCGGCTCGATCATCAGGTGCACGTCGAAGGGCAGCGCCGTGTGCGGGCGCATCGCCTTGATGACCGGCGGACCGAAGGTGATGTTCGGCACGAAGTGGCCGTCCATGACGTCGAGGTGGATCCAGTCCGCCCCGGCCGCCTCGATCGCCCTCAACTCCTCCGCCAGCCGCGCGAAGTCGGACGACAGCATCGACGGTGCGATCAGCACGGACATGGAACGACGGCTCCCCAGGGTCTGCTCGGACGGCTCGGTTCGGACGGCCGGTCCATACACCAGCCCGTCCGGCGGCGGAACCCGTGGATTCGGCGGAACGATCCGATCCCGCTGCAAGATCTCGTCACCATCCTGTTAACGCTCCCCGACGAAGCGTTTTGACAAGAACGAGAGAACTATAGTTCAAATCAATCAGGATCTTTCAATTGTAACTAAGCGTATCAGGAACGTATCCAAATGTTTCTGACTCAGAATAAACCGTCCTTCACGATCGTCGTCACGAACTACAACTATGTCGAATTCGTCGCTTCGGCCATCAAATCCGCCCTGAACCAGACATGGCCGGCGGTGGAGATCGTCGTGGTCGACGACGGCTCGACCGACGGGTCCCTGACGGTGGCGCGCGGCTTCGCCGCCGCGAACTACCGTGTCGTCGCCAAGGAGAACGGCGGCCAGAACTCGGCGATCGCCGCCGTGCTGCCGTCGATCGCCACCGACTACGTGATCGCGCTCGACGCCGACGACCGGCTGGCGCCGGGCGCCTGTGCGGCGATCGCGACGGCGATCGGCGCGGACAGGCCGAACGCCGTGATGTACCGCCTGGAGTGCCGCGACCGCGCCGAGCGACCGATCGGCCTCTTGCCGGAGGAACCGTTCCGGCGCACCGGCGCCGCCGGACACATCGCCGCCCACGGCGGCATCCCGGCGCCGCCGACCTCGGGCAACGCCTACCGCACCGACTTCCTGCGCGAGCTGTTCGCCTTCCTCGACGACGGCTCCTTCAGCTTCGACGGCTACGCCTCCTGGGCCGCCGCCTGGACCGGCGACGTCGTCTGCCTGGACGCCGTGCTCGGCGTCTACCGCGTCCACGGCGCCAACGTCTCGGCGCTCGGGGCGCGGGTCGACCGGGTCCGCCGGGCCCGTGTCGTCGGCTTCGCCCTCGCCCACTACCGCCATCTGCACGCCTGGCTCGCCACCCGGGGCGAGGCGCCGGCGCGCTGGCAGGACCTCGTCGACGCCTACACCTGGCGCGACCTGATCGCCTGCAAGGGCGGCGCGGTGTTCAGCGAATTCGCCTGGACCGAGCTCTTCGTCGCCGCGGTCCGCAAGTTCGGCCGCGCCGGCCACCTCGGCCGCTGGCGCCGGACGAAGAACATCCTCGCCGTGGCGCTCGCCTGCGCCGTCCTGCCGCTCCGCGATCTCGCCTGGAGGCCGTGATGCTCCGCTCCTTCCTGATCTACCTGCCGTCGGTCGCGCTGGCGCGCGGCGGCGCCTTCCTGGTCACCTTCGCCGCCACCCACGCGCTGGCGCCGGCGGCCTTCGGCTATTTCGCGCTGGTGATGCTGATCGGCGAGTTCGCCGACCAGTCCGCCGCCAACTGGATCCGCGTCGCCCTCGCCCGCTTCGGCGCCGGCGAGGCCGGCGTGTCGCGCGGCTTCGCCCTCGCGATGGCGCGCGTGCTCGCCGCCTGCGCCGTCGTGGCGGTCGCGGGCACCGCGGCGATCGCCGGCTGGCTCGCCCCCGAGCGGGCCGGCACGGTCGCCCTCGCCGCCGGCGCCTACGTCGGCGCCACCACGCTCACCCGCTTCGGCCTGACGCTGGTCCAGACTACCGGTGCCGCCGGCCGGGCGTCGCTGCTCGAGACGCTGCGCGCCCTCGCCGTGCTGGTCGGTTCGCTCGCCGGCTTCCGGCTCTCCGGCGAGTTCCTGCTGCCCTCGCTGCTCGCCAGCCTCGGCACCGCCGTCGTCGGCCTCGCCGCGCTCGCCGTCGGCCTCGCCGCCACCGACCCGCGGCTGCCGCGGAAGGTGCCGCTGCGCCGGGTCGCCGCCTACGCGGCCCCGCTGGTCGCCCTCACGGTCCTTTCTCAGGTGATCGCCGGCCTCGACAAGGCGATGCTGAAGTCGCTCGGCGACGCCGCGAGCCTCGGCGTCTACGTCGCCGCCTTCACGGTCGGCCGCGCCGGCTTCGACATCCTCGGCACCGCCTTCAACCAGGGCGCCTTCGTCCGCCTCGCCGCGCTCTGGAACGCCGGCCGCCACCGCGAGGCCGAGGGCGAATTGCGCCGGCAGGTCGCGCTGCTCGCGGCGGTGTTCCTGCCGGCCGTCGGCACGCTGCTGTCGGCGCGCGACGCCGTCGCCCTCGCCCTGTTCCCGGACGCCTACCGCGACGCCTTCCACGACGTGATCCCCTGGGTCGCCCTCGGCGCCGTCGCGCTCAACCTCAAGTATTTCGCCTTCGACGCCGTCTTCCACATGCACGAGCGCAACCTGCGCCAGCTGCCGGCCCTCGTCGCGGGTGCCGCCACGTCGGCGGCGATCGGCTGGGCCTTCGCCGGCGCCGATCCGGCCTGGACCGCCGCGCGGATGTTCGCCGGCGGCGCGCTCGCCGCGCTGGCGGTCACCGTGCTGCTGTCGCGCCGGCTGGCGCCGGTGGCCCTGCCGGGCCGCGCCATCGTCGTCGCCGCCGTGCTCGGCCTCGCCGTCGAGGCCGTCGGCATGGTGCTGCGCAACCACCTGTTCGACGACCTGCCCGCGCTCGCCGTCGTCGCGCTGATCGGCGCGGTCGGCGTCCTCGCCTGCGCCGCCTCGCTCGCCGTCGCCCTGCTCCTGGAAGCGCCCGACCGCCGCGGCGTCGCGCTCGCGCTCGTATCCACCGACCCCGACCGCATCACCGGCATCACCAGCTACGCCGCCGGTCTGTTCCCGGCGATCGCCGCCGCGGCGGGCCGGCCGGTCACGGTCTACACCAACGTCGACCCGGCGCTGCTGCCGGGGCTCGACGCCGCGCGCATCGTCCGCCTGCCCGGCAAGCCGCGCGGCCTGCCGTTCAAGCTCTACGAGCCGCTCGTCCACCAGGGCGCCGTGATCGCCGCCCGGCTCGCCGGCGCCCGCACCTATCTCTCCGCTACCCCCGTCGGCGCGCCGCTGCCGGTGATCGACCAGATCGTCACCATCCACGACTTCTACGACTTCGACCGCAGCCAGCGTCCGCTGCGCAGCGTGGTCTACGCGCTCCTGGCGTGGCGCTGGTCGGCGCTGGTCTCGCGCGCCGTCGTCTGCGTCTCCGACGCCACCCGCGAGGAGGCGCGCGCCCTGATGCCGGCCTTCGCCGGCCGCTGCACCGTGGTCAAGGAGGCCTCGAAGTTCCGCGACGACGACCGCGACCCGCCCGCCGGTCCGCCGGCCGACTTCCTGATGGTCGCCAACATCCAGCCGAACAAGAACGCCGAGGGCCTGCTCGACGCCCTCGCCCGCGCCGAGCGCCGGGGCGAACGTCCGGTGGTGCGCTGGATCGGCAGCGACCGCGGCGGCGCGATCGCCCGCTGGGCGGCCGCCAACCCGATGCCGGCCGGCTTCGTGGCCCTCGGCGCGCTCCCCGACGCCGAACTCCGGTCGGCGATCCGGGCCGCGGTGGCGCTGGTGGTGCCCTCGCGCAAGGAGGGCTTCTGCCTGCCGGTGCTGGAGGCGCAGGCCCTCGGCACGCCGGTGATCGCCGCCGACATCCCGATCCTGCGCGAGGTCGCCGGCGCCGGCGCGCTGTTCGTGCCGCTGGACGATCCCGACGCGCTCACCGCCGCCATGGCGCACCTCGCCGGCGATCCGGCGCTGCGCGACCGGCTGGCCCGGGCCGGCCGCGCCAACGCGCGCGGCTATTCCTGGTCGCGCGCCGCCGCCGAGACGCTCGCCCTCGTCGACGGTCTCGACCACGGCCGGCGCCACGGCCTCGTCGTCGCCGGCCGGGCCTGAACCGGCGCGGGCACTGGCATCAAACGTCGCAGCGACCGAAGACGGCCTTTACGAACCCGGGCCCGTCGTCCTTCAAGTGGGGTCGGCGGTCCGTCGCGGGGGCGGCGCGCCATGCCTTCGGGAGGACGGGAGTTGATCGACGATCCGCGCGCGTTTCTGAGGAGCCTCTACGACGCCGCCGTCGCGGCCGCCGATCCGGCCCGCGTGATCGGCGCCCACCTGCCCCCCGTCGTCGCCGGCCGCACCGTGGTGGTCGGTGCCGGCAAGGCCTCGGCCGCGATGGCCGCGGCCTTCGAGGCGGCCTGGACCGCGGCCGGCCGCGGTCCGCTCGAGGGCCTCGTCGTCACCCGCTACGGCCACGCCCACCCCTGCGCGCACGTCGAGATCGTCGAGGCCGCCCATCCGGTGCCCGACGAGAAGGGCGCCGCCGCCGCCGGCCGCATCTTCGACCTCGTGAAGGACCTCGGGCCCGACGACCAGGTCGTGGCGCTGATCTCGGGCGGCGGGTCCTCGCTGTTGTCGCTGCCGCCGGACGCGGTCGGCCGCGAGGCCAAGCGCGCGGTCAACCGGGTGCTGCTCGCCTCCGGCGCCTCGATCCACGAGATGAACTGCGTGCGCAAGCACCTGTCGCTGATCAAGGGCGGCCGGCTCGCCCGCGCCGCCCATCCGGCGCGCGTCCACTCGCTGGTGCTGTCGGACATCCCCGGCGACGACCCCGCGCTGGTCGCCTCCGGCCCAACCATTCCCGACGGCACCACCCGCGCCGACGCCCTCGCCATCGTCGAGCGCTACCGCATGGATCTGCAGGCCGAGGCGCTCGCCTTCTTGAACTCGGAGGCCGCCGACGCCCCGAAGCCCGACGATCCCGACTTTGCCGGCGACACCCACGTGGTGATCGCGGCCGCGCAGATGTCGCTCGACGCCGCCGCCGCGGCGGTGCGCGCCGCGGGCCTGCCCGCCCACGTGCTCTCCGATTCGATCGAGGGCGAATCGCGCGACGTCGGCGCGGTCCACGCCGCGCTCGTCCGCCAGATCGTCGCCCGCGGCCAGCCGTTCCAGCGCCCCTGCGTGGTGCTGTCGGGCGGCGAGACCACGGTGACGGTGCGCTCCAAGGGCGGCCACGGCGGCCGAAACGTCGAGTTCCTGCTGTCCTTCGCGATCGGAATCGCCGGCCTCTCCGGCGTCCACGGTCTCGCCGCCGACACCGACGGCATCGACGGAACGGAAGACAACGCCGGCGCCTTCTGCGATGGTACGACCGCGGACCGGCTCTTCGCCGGCGGCACCAACCCGAAGTCCTGGCTCGCCGCCAACGACGCCTACACGGCGTTCGCTTCGATCGGCGACCTGTTGGTGACGGGGCCGACCCGCACCAACGTCAACGACTTCAGGGCCGTCCTGATTGAGTGATACCGCCTCCCTCGTCGCCCGCCTGCCGCCTCCGGACCGCATCGCGCTCTTCCTCGACGTCGACGGCACGCTGATCGGCCCGACCGCGGCCGACCGTGCCCGCGGCATCCCGCGCCCGCGCCTCGACCTGCTCGCCCGCGTCCAGAAGGCGACCGCGGGCGCGACGGTGATCCTGACCGGCCGCTCGGTCGACGCGGTCGACGCCATGTTCGCGCCGCTGCACCTGCCTGTCGCCGGCCTGCAGGGCGCCGACCGCCGCTATCCCGGCGGCAAGCGGGTGATGCCGGTGCTGACGGCCGAGGAGCGCCGCATCTACGAGAAGATCGCCGAGGACGTCGCGCTCTACTTCCCGCACATCGAGATCGAGTGGAAGCCCGGCGGCATGGCGCTGGTGTTCGACCCGCGCGACCCCGCCGTCGGCCAGCTGATCGCCCTCGCCGAGGACCGCGCCGACGGCGCCTTCAAGGTGATGCCGGGCCGCGTCGCCGTCGACATCGTCCCGCGCGACACCGACAAGGGCCGCGCACTGTCGCTTTTCATGGTCGACGGCGCCTGTGCCGGCCGCGTGCCCGTCCACATCGGCGACGACGTGCCCGACGAACCCGCCTTCGTCGCCGCCCGCAACCACGGCGGCTTCGGCGTCAGCGTCGGCCGCCCCGCCCCTTGCGTCGACGCCCGCCTGCCCGACCACGAGGCCGTCTGGGCCGTCCTCTCCGCCTGGATCGCCGCCTACTGACGACAACCGCGCACGCCGACGGCCTGCCGCTCCGGGACGCGCCGACGGATCGGCCGATGGTATGGCGGCGCACCGTCGGCTAGGATCTGAACATGAAACCCGAGACGGTGACACTGTGGCGTCCGGTCGGTCCGGCCGAACTCGAGCTCATCCGAGACGGCGGCATGCTGTCGTTCCCGCCGCGCCTGCCGGATCAGCCGATATTCTATCCGGTCCTGTCGGAAGATTACGCCATCAGGATCGCGCGCGATTGGAACGTACCGCAGAGCGGCGCGGGTTTCGTGACGCGCTTCGAGGTGCGCCGCGACTTCCTCGACCGATACGACGTGCAGGAAGCCGGTGGCCGCGCATTGCGCGAATACTGGATACCGGCCGAAGAACTCGACGCGTTCAATGCAGCGATTGTCGGGCCCATCGAGGTGGTGAGGGAGTATCGTTGAGGCTTCCGGCGAAGCCCGGTTCGGCTTCGTCGAGATCCGACATCACCCGACCGACTTCGAGCGGCCCGCGATCGCCTCGTTCGATGGCGGACGGCAGGCGTACGGGGGCCACCGCACGGCCGACGTTGCCAAGGCCGACCCTGCCGAACGTGCCGGGTGTCGCCTTCGGCGGACGCGAGGCGCGGGCCGGCATGCGGTCCCGGACAGACCTCTGGGCCTCGTCCCGCATAGGCCCTGCCTCCACGAGGCGCCGAACCTGTTCGAGTGCCGCATCGACAAGGTCGAGCGGCTGGGACCTGCCGCGCGACGACGACGAGCGGTCCGGGTACCTCTTCGCCGCGCTGGAACGCGCCGCGATCCGAATACCGCTACGCGAGAACGCCCCGGCATCATAACATCGTCCCCCACGTCGATGGAGCGGACGGGAGGCCGACCGTGGACGGGCACGCGCTGACCCGCGCCAGCACGATCGGGCCGCTGGTCGACGTGATCGACCGCGACGGCGGCTCGGTCGCGCGCGTCTTCCGCGCCGCAGACCTGCCGGTCCGCCTCGTCGAGCGGCCCGAGATGCTGGTGCCGCTCGCCTTCCAGACCCGCCTCGTGGTCGCCGCCGCCCGCGAGATCGGCGACGACCTCCTGCCGGTCCGTCTCTCGGCCGCCGCCGGCACGGCCGGGCTCGGCGCCTACGCCGGACACGTCCTCGGCGCACCGACGCTCGGGGCGGCGATCGCGATCGGCAACGCCCTCGTCCATCGCATCCTGCAATCCGCGACGGTGACGCGGCTCGAGCGCCGCGGCGCCACCGTGCGCTGGCTCTACCGGGTCGACGCCGCGCTCGACGCCGGCCGCGCCGAGAACGAGCTGCTGGCGGTCGGCTACATCCTCGCCATGCTGCGCCGCTTCGCCGGATCCGGCTGGACGCCGATCCGGGTCGAGCTTCCCGGCCCGCCGCCGCCCGCCCGCGCCGCGATCGAGCAGGGCTTCGCCGCCCCGCTCGCCGAGGGGCCGGACGCCGCCGTGGTGTTCCCGGCCGACCTCCTCGACGTCGCCGGCCCCGGCCCGGCCACTGACCCGGACGCCGCCGCGCTGCCCGCCCCGCACGACCTGCCGTCCCGCGTCCGCGCCATGGTCGATCTCGCCATGCTCGACGGCGCGCCCCGCCGCGAGCGCGTCGCGGCCTGGCTCGGGCTCTCCACCCGCACCATGCAGCGCCGCCTCGCCGACGACGGCCTCGCCTTCGCGGCCCTGCTCGCCGCGGTGCGCGCCGACCGCGCCGCCGATCTGCTCGGCCGCGGCGCCACGGTCGCCGACGTCGCCTTCGATCTCGGCTATTCCGACCCCGCCCATTTCGCGCGCGCCTTCCGCGCCTGGACCGGCCGGCCGCCGTCCTCGTTCAGGGCCGGGCGAAGGCCTCGTCGACCTGCCGGGCCATGAAATCGGCGGCGCGCGCGAAGGCGGCGTCGGTGTCGCCGCGGAAGGTGAACAGGCGGTCGATCAGCAGCCGGTCGGCGGAGAGGTCCACCGCCTGGATCTTCCCGATCTGCACCAGCGTGCTCATCTTGTGGATGCCGCCGTAGACGAGGATCCGTGCGCCCGCCGCCCGCGCCGCCGCGATCAGCGCCTCCGGCCGTGCCGTCGTCGCCGAACAGCCGCCGGCCGGACAGGCGATCCGCACCGTGCGATAGGGGCCCGTGCTGCCGAAGGCCGCGCCGAGCAGTTCGTCGAAACCGTCGACCCGTGCGGCGTGGGCGGCGGTGCGCTCGGCCGACTCGCCCGCGGTGTCGTCGTTGTCGAAGGCGGCGACCGCCACCGTCACCGCCGCCGGCGGCGTCGACGCACCGGCCGCCACGGCCCATCCGCCCGCGGCGAGCGCCGCCGCGACTATGCCGCACCGCAGCAAAAATCCCGCCCGTGCCGCTCCCGCCGCCCGTCCGGCCCGCGCACCGGTCTCGTCGCTCCCACGTCCCATCGTCGTCCTCCCTGGTCGCCACGGCCTCCGCCGCGCCTCGGGAAGGGGAGCGCGGACCCGGCCGCCGCGCCTGCCATTTCGTGCCAAAGGGGCGGTTTTCGGCGCCGAGCCCGTCCGAGCCCGCGCTCGCCGCAGCCGGCTCGCCGGCGAAGATGAACGGATTTTAATCTTCCCTCTTCTGCCCTCGACCTGCGGCGATCCGTACCATTACGAGGATTTCATTTGCGGGTGCAGTGCAAAATGGAGAATTCTTCCCGGGTCAGCCTGACCTATGGGAGGTAACGATGGCCTGGACGACCCCGAAGTGCGAAGAGCTGTGCGTCGGCATGGAAATCAACATGTACTTCCCGCCGGAAGTCTGATTTCCCCCGCGGTCGACCGGTCTCCGGTCGGCCGCACCCTTTGCGACGATGGCGGGACCAGACCATGCGTGACCGGCCCGGGGCCGCGACGCGGCTTCGTGCTCTGATCCTCGGAGCGGCGGCCGGCGGCGGCTTTCCCCAGTGGAACTGCAACTGTCCGAACTGCGCCGGGCTCCGGCGCGGCGAACCCGGTCTCGAGGCCCGCACGCAGGCGTCGCTGGCGGTCACGGTCGACGGCAAGCGCTGGGCGCTCCTCAACGCCGCCCCCGAGATCACACAGCAGATCGCCGCCAATCCGGCGCTGCACCCGCGCGATCCCGCCGTGGTCGGCGGCCGGCACTCGCCGATCGCCACGGTGCTCGTCACCAACGCGGACATAGACGCCATCGCCGGCCTGCTCGGCCTGCGCGAGAAGCAGGCGTTCCGCCTCGTCGGCACCGCCGAGACCCTCGGCGTCATCGACGCCAACCCGATCTTCCGCGGTCTCGACCGCGACCTCGTCCGCTTCGAGCGGATCGCACTCGGCGACACCTTCGAGCTGGTGCCCGGGGCGACGGCGCGGCTGTTCCCGGTGCCGGGCAAGATCCCGCTGTTCCTCGAGGGCGAGCGGGTCGTCACCGACCTCGAGGGCGAGCAGACCGTCGGCGTCGAGATCGTCGGCCCGGCCGGCGAGCGCCTCGCCTACGTGCCGGGCTGCGCCCGGATGACGCCGGCGGTGGCGGACCGGCTCGCCGGTGCCGACGTCGTGTTCTTCGACGGCACCGTCTTCACCGACGACGAGATGATCCGCCTCGGCGTCGGCACCAAGACAGGCAAGCGGATGGGTCACATGGCGATGAGCGGTCCGGACGGGACGCTCGAAGCCTTCCGGACGATCCCGGTGAAACGCCGGATCTTCGTCCACGTCAACAACACCAACCCCGCCCTCCGGGAGGGATCGCCCGAACGCCGGGCGGTGGCGGACGCGGGTTGGGAGATCGGCCGCGACGGGATGGAGGTCCCGCTATGACCAAGCTCATGACCCCCGACGAACTGGAAGCCGCCCTGCGCCGCATCGGCGCCGAGCGCTACCACAACCTGCACCCCTTCCACCGCAAGCTCCACGGCGGCGGCTGCACGATCGACCAGGTCCGCGCCTGGGCGCTCAACCGCTACTGCTATCAGGCGATCATCCCGCAGAAGGATGCCGCGCTGATGGCGCGCTGCGAGGATCGCGAGCTCCGCCGCGAGTGGTTGCACCGCATCACCGACCACGACGGCCTCGACGGCAACGAGGGCGGCATCGAGCGCTGGCTGGTGCTGACCGACGGTCTCGGCTTCGACCGCGACTACGTCGTCGGCCGCACCGGCGCCCTGCCGGCGACCCGCTTCGCCACCGAGGCCTACCTGCACTGGGTGACCGAGAAGTCGCTGCTCGAGGCGGTGGCGTCGTCGCTGACCGAGCTGTTCGCGCCCAAGCTGCACGAGGAACGCATCTCGGGCATGCTGGAGCACTACGACTTCATCGACGAGCGCGTGGTCGCCTATTTCCGCAAGCGCCTCGACCAGGCCCCCCGCGACGCCGCCTTCGCGCTCGACTACGTCCGCCGCAACGCCCGCACCATCGAGCAGCAGCAGGCGTCGCTCCGCGCGCTCACCTTCAAGACCGAGGTGCTCTGGGCCCAGCTCGACGCGCTCTGGCTCGCCTACGTCGAGGACATGCCCGCCCCCGGCGCCTGGCGCCCGGGCGAGGGCATGCGCGAGGTCGACGCCGCGGCGTAAGGCGGGGCGGGGTTCAGACGCGTTCGGTGCCCCTCGCCTCCGCCCCCGACGGCAGAGCCCGGCCCGACACCCCCACCGCGTCCCCTCCCCCCTGGAGGGGGAGGGACAGGGAGAGGGGGCCGCCCGCGCCGACGTCGGCCACACCGGGAGAGACACGGAACGGCAAGCCACTGCCCGTCCGCCCCCTCTCCCCAACCCTCCCCCTCCAGGGGGTAGGGAGCATGTCGAGAAGGTGGACGGGGAGGAGCGAGACCGCGAACCGACGCTCCGGCGCGACGCCCCCACCGCGTCCCCTCCCCACTGGAGGGGGAGGGACAGGGAGAGGGGGCCGCCCGCGCAGACATCGGCCACACCGGGAGAGACGCAGAACGGCCAACGCAGGCCCGTCTGCCCCCTCTCCCCAACCCTCCCCTCCAGGGGGGAGGGAGCATGTCGAGGCGGAGGTGAGGGAGGAGCAGATGTTCCGCCCGTGCTACCGCCACCGAAGCCCGACTGCCGACTGCCGACTGCCGACTGCCGAGACCCTACTGCCTAATGCCTAATGCCTACTGCCTACCGCCCACCGCCCCCCTTCCCCGAGGCCTCCATGTCCGCCACCCCGACCGACCGCCTGCCCGACGACGCCGTGCCGCGGCTGCCGAGGGGCGTGCGCGTGAAGTTCGACGCGGTGCGCTCGACCCACATGCTGCTCGCCCCCGAGCGCGCCGTCCGGCTCGACGCCGTCGCCGCGGCGATCCTGGCGGAGACCGACGGCGTCCGCTCGTTCGGCGACGTGGTCGCCGCGCTGGCGGCGAAGTACCGGGCGCCGGCCGACCGGATCGCGTCGGACGCCCGCACGTTCCTCGTCGGCCTGATGGACCGGCGCATGCTCGAGGTGACCGCCCGATGAACGCCCCGACCCCGGCCGAGAGCCTCGCCCGCCCCGCCCGCGTCGTGCCGCCGCCGATGGCGATGCTGGCCGAGCTGACCCACCGCTGCCCGCTGAAGTGCCCCTACTGCTCCAACCCGCTGGAGCTGGTGCGCCGTTCCGAGGAGCTCTCCACCGAGGACTGGGCGCGGGTGCTGCGGCAGGCGGCGGCGATGGGCGTGCTGCACGTCCACTTCTCCGGCGGCGAGCCGGCGGCGCGGCGCGACCTCGAGGACCTCGTCGGCATCGCCCGCGAGGTCGACCTCTACACCAACCTGATCACCTCCGGCGTCGGCCTCACCGAGACGCGGGTCAAGGAGCTGTCGGCCCGCGGGCTCGACCACGTCCAGCTCTCGGTCCAGGGCACCGACGCGGCGATCGCCGACAAGGTCGGCGGCTACAAGGGCGGCTTCGAGCAGAAGATGCGCGTCGCCGAGTGGGTCGCGGCGGAGGGCCTGCCGCTGACCGTCAACGCGGTGATGCACCGCGCCAACCTGCACAAGGTCGGCGAGACGATCGACCTCGCGGTCCGCCTCGGCGCCCGCCGCATCGAGATCGCCAACACCCAGATCCACGGCTGGGCGGTGAAGAACCGCGCCGCCTTGGTGCCGACCCGCGCCATGGTCGACGCCTGCACCGCCACGGTGATGGAGGCGCGCGAGCGGCTGAAGGGCGTGCTCGTCATCGACTACGTGCCGCCGGACCACCACTCGGTCTACCCGAAGGCCTGCATGGGCGGCTGGGGCAAGGTCGGGCTCAACGTCGAGCCGGACGGCAAGGTGCTGCCCTGCCACGCCGCGGCGACCATCCCGCACCTTTCCTTCGAGAACGTGCGCGAGCGCGACCTCGCCTGGATCTGGAACGAGAGCGCGGCGTTCAACGCCTACCGCGGCGACGACTGGATGCCCGAGGCCTGCCGGTCCTGCGAGCGCAAGACCGTCGATTTCGGCGGCTGCCGCTGTCAGGCCATGGCCTATGCCGGCGACCCGAACGCCATGGACCCGATGTGCTCCAAGAGCCCGCTGCGGGCGATGATCCACGACCTCGTCGAGGCCGAGAGCGTCGACGCCCATCCCCCGGAATACGTCTATCGCAGCATGTGAGCCCGCCTCGTGGCGGCGCGGCCCGGTGGACGGGCCCTCCCCGCGGCGGCCCGTCCGAACCGGGCGCCGCGGAACACGACCGTTCCCGCCGTCAGATCGGTTCGCCCTCGGCGCCCGCCTTGGCGCAGCGCCAGCGCACGATCCGGTACTTCGGATGACTGGTCGACCACTCCGCGATCCGCGGCTGCGCCCAGTAGAGGCACTCGGCCAGCGAAGTCACTTCCGCGACCGGCAGCGTGCGCTGCTCGCAGGCCTTGGGATCCGACAGCAGGCAGATGGTCATCAGGATGTCGATGGCGTTCATGTCCGGCACCATGTTGCAATCTTGCGTCGCGCGGCGATGACGGCGGTTCGGCGCCGCGACGAACGGAGTACATCCCATGTTACTCCAACGGCGGCGCAATGGATCACGCCGATCGAATGCACGTGATCCGCGCTCGCTCCGCCTCCGTAAATCTCGCCCGGGGAGTAGAACGGGAGGCGGGGATGCTCTGTTCCCAGACGAAGACACATCGGCGGCGGAACGCCGCCATCGCGGTGCTTCTCACTATCTCGGCTTCGATCGGCGCCACGGATCGCGCCCACGCCGTCTTCTCCGGCGACATGAGCCCGCGCGCGCCCTCCGGCGACGCCGAATACGCCGCCGGCATGGTCGCCTGGGCCGCCGAGGACTGGAAGGCGGTGGTGTTCCACATGGCGCGCGTCACCGGCAACCGGCCGCACCACGACAACGCCTGGGCCCGCCTCGGCTACGCGCATCGCAAGCTGCAGCGCTACGACGCCTCGCTGTTCGCCTACGGCCGGGCGCTTTCGATCAACCCGCACAACCGCGCGGCGCTCGAATATCTCGGCGAGGCCTATGTCGAACTCGGCCGCTTCGTCGACGCCGTCGGCGTGCTCGACCGCCTCGCGGGCGAGTGCAAGCGCGTCGAACTCACCTTCTCCGACGGCGACTTCGGCGACGGCTGCGAGGAATTCGCGTCTCTGAGGACGCTGATCGACCTCGTCGGCGGCGACACCTCCGACGTCGTCGCGCGCTGGCGCTGAACGCCGCTCACCCGATACCCGGCACCTTCGGCAGGAAGTCGGCGCCGCGCGTCGCCCAGAACTGGCGCAGCGCCAGCGCCGCCGGCAGGAGGCGCTTGTCGGTGCGGCGGACCATGAACCAGTGCCTGACGATCGGCAGGCCGACCACGTCGAGGATGGCGAGGCGGCCGCTCTCGACCTCGAAGGCCACCGTGTGGGCGGAGATGAAGGAGATGCCGAGCCCGGCCATCACCGCCTGCTTGATGGTCTCGTTGGAGGCCATCTCGATCTCGCGCGGCGGCGCGCCGACATAGGCCTCGCCCATGAAGGCCTCGAAGGACGAGCGCGTGCCCGAACCGTCCTCGCGCACCAGGAAGGTCTCGCCGGCGAGTTCGGCCGGCTGGATCGCGCGCCGGCCGGCGAGCGGATGGTCGGGCGGGGCGACGATCACCTGCGGGTGGTCGCCGATGACCTGGGATTCCACCTCGAACTCGCGCGGGGGCCGGCCCATGATCGCGAGGTCGATCTCGTAGTTGCGCAGCGCCGCCAGCGTCTCCTCGCGATTGCCGACCATCAGCCGGATCTCGACCCGCGGCCGCTCGCGGCGGAAGGCGGCGATCGCGCGCGGCGCGAAATACTTGGCGGTCGAGACGACGCCGATCGAGACCGCGCCGGAGCCGGCCTCCTTCAGCTCGGCGAGGGCGTCGCTGCACTCGCCGAGCAGCGCCTCGATCCGGGCGAGCGTGGTGGCGATCTCGTCGCCGGCGGCGGTCGGGCGGAAGCGGTCGCCGACACGCTCGATCAGCGGCAGGCCGACGAGGTCCTCGAGCGCCTTGACCTGGGCGGTGATCGCCGGCGGTGTCACGTTGAGTTCGGACGAGGCCGCCGTCACCGTGCCGGTCCGGATCACGGCCGCCAACGAGCGCAGCTGCTTCAGCGTGGTGTGGCGCATCGGGTCCCTCCCCGTCCCCACCGGAGCGCCCCTCGTCTCAGCGACGAGAACCGGTCGGGCCGGCCGCTTGGTTTCAGCGTTTCTGAAGGGCCGGACCAGAATATTGGAATTCGGCGGCTTTGCTGTCGAGTGTAAGATCGTCGCGCTCCTTTCGGCGTGCGACGCCGCGCGCCCTCGACAGGCCGCCCCCGCTCCGTCCACCATTCCCGGGCGCGCCGTTGGACAGGCGCCGATCCGCCCGTCATGATGCCGCCCGTCGGTAGAGCGACGGACGAACGGAGACGACGGGTCGATGACGGACAGGAACGGCCTCACGGCCCATCTCGACGGCTGGGCGGGGCGGGACGCCACCCGCAAGGCGGTGGCACGCGCGATTCTCGGCCTCGCCGAGGCCGGCCGGCGGATTTCCGCGCTGGTCGCCGAGGGCGTGCACGGGTCCGGCCACGGCGCCGTCGTCGGCGAGAACTCCGGCGGCGATTCGCAGAAGCAGCTCGACTGGCAGACCCACGAGATCGTCGTCGAGGCGCTGCGCTTCACCGGCGTCGCGGCGGTCGGCTCCGAAGAGGCCGAGGCGCCGGACGTGCTCGACCCGAACGGCGCGGTGGTGGTCGCGGTCGATCCGCTCGACGGCTCCTCCAACATCGACAACAACGTCGCGATCGGCACGATCTTCGCGATCCTGCCGGCGCTCGCGGAGGGCGATTCCTTCCTGCAGCCGGGCTCGCGCCAGCTCGCGGCCGGTTTCGTGGTCTACGGCCCGCACACCGACCTCGTGCTGACGCTCGGCGAGGGCACCCACATCTTCACGCTCGATCCCGAGGACGGCGTCTTCCGCATCGCCCTCTCGAACGTGACGATCCCGACCGACACGGCCGAGTTCGCCATCAACGCCTCGAACTACCGGCACTGGCAGCCGGGCATCCGCGCCTGGTTCGACGACTGCATCGCCGGCGCCGCCGGCCCGCGCGAGAAGGACTTCAATATGCGCTGGGTCGCCGCCCTGGTGGCCGAGGCGACGCGCATCCTGATCCGCGGCGGCATCTTCCTCTATCCCGGCGACGACCGCCGCGGCTACGCCCAGGGCCGGCTGCGCCTCGTCTACGAGGCCAACCCGATCGCCTTCGTGGTCGAGCAGGCCGGCGGGCGCGCCACCAACGGCACCGAGCGCGTGCTCGACCTCGTGCCGACCGACCTGCACCAGCGCACCCCGCTGATCTTCGGTTCGACCACCGAGGTCGGGCAGGTCGAATTCTACGAGCGCAACCCCGTGCCCGCCGATCGGTCGCCGCTGTTCGGCTACCGCGGCCTGTTCCGCTGAGGGCGGGGCACTTCAGCCGGAGGGCGGACCCGAGGTCATGTCGGAGCGGCATCCGATCATCGCGATCACCGGTTCGTCCGGGGCCGGCACCACGTCGGTGCGGGCGACGTTCGAGCAGATCTTCCGCCGGGAGAGCATCGACGCCGCCTACATCGAGGGCGACAGCTTCCACCGCTGGGACCGCGTCGCCATGAAGGCGAAGTCGGCCGAGGAGTCGGCCCGGGGCAACTACACCTTCAGCCACTTCGGGCCGGAGGCGAACCTGCTCGAGGAACTGGAGGCGGTGTTCCGCAGCTACGGCGAGAACGGCACCGGCCGCTTCCGCCACTACGCCCACGACCACGAGGAGAGCCGCCTGTTCGGGATCCCCGAGGGCACCTTCTCCGACTGGGAGGACTTCCCCGAGGACACCGACCTCCTGTTCTACGAGGGCCTGCACGGCGCCGCGGTCACCGGCGAGGTCGACATCGCCCGCCACGTCGACCTCAAGATCGGCGTCGTCCCGGTGATCAACCTCGAGTGGATCCAGAAGATCCACCGCGACAAGGCCACCCGCGGCTATTCCACCGAGGCGGTCACCGACACCATCCTCAGGCGGATGCACGACTACGTGCACTACATCTGCCCGCAGTTCACCCAGACCGACATCAATTTCCAGCGCGTGCCGACCGTCGACACCTCCAATCCCTTCGTCGCGCGCTGGATCCCCACCGCCGACGAATCCATGGTGGTGATCCGTTTCCGCAACCCGCGCGGCATCGACTTCCCCTACCTGCTGTCGATGATCCACGACAGCTTCATGTCCCGCGCCAATTCCATCGTCGTCCCCGGCCCGAAGATGGAACTCGCCATGCAACTGATACTGACGCCGAAGATCCTCCGGCTGGTGGAGCGCAAGAAGCGCCTCCTGTGACGAACACGGAGCCGACCAATGGAGACTTGCGCCGGCGCGCGCGGGTTTCTAATCGGATCGTCGCACCGATCCGCCACCAGTCCGCACGCGGGCCGAACGCGCCCGCCGCCTCCGATTTCAGGGAGGCGCCAACGTCGAGAGGACGGAGACAACATGGCCCGCATCACCCTGCGCCAGCTGCTCGACCACGCCGCCGAGCACGGCTACGGCGTTCCCGCCTTCAACATCAACAACATGGAGCAGGGTCTCGCGATCCTCGAGGCGGCCGAGGCCACCCGGTCCCCGGTGATCATCCAGGCGAGCCGCGGCGCCCGCTCCTACGCCAACGACATCGTGCTCGCCAAGCTGATCGACGGCCTCGTCGAGCTGCACCCGGACATTCCGATCTGCATGCACCTCGACCACGGCAACGCCGAGCCGACCTGCGCCACCGCGATCCAGTACGGCTTCACCTCGGTGATGATGGACGGCTCGCTGAAGGCCGACGGCAAGACCCCCGCCGACTACGAGTACAACGCCGGCATCACCCGCCGCGTCGTCGACATGGCGCACTGGGCCGGCGTCTCGGTCGAGGGCGAGATCGGCGTGCTCGGCTCGCTGGAGTCCGGCATGGGCGAGAAGGAGGACGGCCACGGCGCCGAGGGCGTGCTCGGCCACGACCAGCTCCTGACCGATCCCGACCAGGCCGTCCAGTTCGTCAAGGACACCAAGGTCGACGCCCTCGCCGTCGCCATGGGCACCAGCCACGGCGCCTACAAGTTCACCCGCAAGCCGGACGGCGAGGTGCTGGCGATGGGCGTGATCGAGGCGATCCACAACAAGCTGCCGAACACCCACCTCGTCATGCACGGCTCGTCGTCGGTGCCGGAGGACCTGCAGGAGATCATCAACCGCTACGGCGGCCAGATGAAGCCGACCTGGGGCGTGCCGGTCGAGGAGATCCAGCGCGGCATCAAGCACGGTGTGCGCAAGATCAACATCGACACCGACAACCGCATGGCCATGACCGGCGCGATCCGCAAGGTCTTCGCCGAGAACCCGTCGGAGTTCGACCCGCGCAAGTACCTGAAGCCGGCCATGGAGGCGATGCGCAAGCTCTGCATCCAGCGCTTCCAGGAGTTCGGCACCGCCGGCCACGCCGACCGCATCAAGCCGCTCTCCACCGCCGCCATGGCCAAGCGCTACGCCAGCGGCGAACTCGACCCGAAGTTCGGCTGAGCCGGATCGACGACGGGCCGGCGCCGGCCGGCCCGTCACCGTCCCGACGCGGTCAGTTCGCCCGCCGGCAACGCCGCAGGCGACCGGCGAGGACGAGACCGTCGCGGAACGACAGGGCGAGCAGGAAGAGGTTGGCCGGTCCGGCGATCAGTTCGACGCCCTGCAGCAGCATGTAGGTCAAGTCGAAGCTGCCGGCGGCCGCGAGCCGGTGCAGGATCAAGGCGGTCGGCAGCAGCACCAGGAGTCCGTTCGCCTGCACGATCCGCATGCGCCGCCGCTTGGCCGCCACGCGCGGATCGTCGCTCCCGGCCCCGAGCCGGCGGCCGGTCAGGGCGAGCACCGCCATCGTCGGCACCAGCAGCCACAGCCCCTCCGCGATCGCTGTCTTAGCCGCCAGGATGGCGGTCGCGTCGCCGGCCATCTCGCCCCGGAGCGTGAGCACGATGAAGGTCGAGATCGTCGCCATTGCCACGACGCCGGCGACGGGATGCAGGAAGCGGATCATGCCCCGCCCTCCGTGTCCCGCTCCAGGGACGCGCGGAGCCGCCGCAGGACGAGGACGGTTTGCGCGAGATCGTCGGCCGGCACGAGGCCGGCGAGCAGTTCGGCGACCGGAGTCCAGGCCGCCCCTGCGGCCGCGAAACGCCGGCGGCCCTCGTCGGTGAGCACCACGAGGCGGGCCCGCTTGTGGTGCGGGTTGTCTTCCAGCGCCACCAGACCGGCATCCGCGAGGTCGTCGACCACGCGCTGCACGGACTGACGGGCGAGACCCATGCCGCGGGCGATCCGCGACACGGTTGCGCCCTCGCCGTCGCCGGCGACGGCGCCGAGCACCTGCCAGCGCGCGCTGGTGAGGCCGAGCGGACGTGTCAGCGCGTCGCCGCTGGCGAGAAGGGCGCCGTTCAGACGGAACACCTCGAGCACGAGGGCATCGACGGGATGGGAGAAGACGTCTTCGGGTTTCTTCATGATGACAGCATCATGCCAATATAGCAGTATACTGTCAATATCGATCGGATACGGCCGCGCCCGTCCCCCTCGCGCACCCTTTCGGCGGCCGTCCCGTCCGCCGGTGGACGGGACGTGTCCGTTTCACCACCGCCCTCACCGCCCGCGGGCGATTCCTTCCAGCACGCGCAGATTCATCTCGGCGGCGAGGCGCATGCCGTGCGCGGCCACCATCATCGGCACCAGATGCGGCGGCACCGCGCCGTCGCCGGCCATCAGCCGGACCGGGCCGGCGAAGGCGTCCCAGCCGATCCGCTCCTCGGCGACGTCCCGCCGGTCCTCGTCGATCCGCTCGCCCATGTCGTCCTCCCTCGTTCCCTTCCGTCCCGCTCCACTCTGGCGGGTCTTCGTGACGTTCGTCCGGTCGGTCAGCGCCGCCGCGCCAGGAATCCGATCAGCGCGTCGATCAGCGCGCCCTTGACGCCGCGGCTGCGGCGGGGGCCGTGGTCGTAGCCGCCACGGCCATGGCCGTAGCCGCCGAAGGGGTCGCCGTAGCGGTGGTCGCCGTAGCGATGGTCGTCGTATCGACGATCGCGGTAGCCGCCCTTCTTCCAGGACTTGCCGCCGTATCCGTGCCGACGGCCGCCGAGGGCCTCGGCCACCGCGCGCTTCAGCATCTTGCCGATCATGGGTCCTGCTCCTCTCGTGTCGGGCGGCCCGCGCCGCCGCGCGGGAGCCGACATCGCGCGCCGTTCGGCGCGCCAGAGGGGCCCGGTCATCCCGAGCCGTATCTCGGGTCGGAGGCGGGCAAGGTCAAGGGCGCCCGGCGACGTAACGCCGCTCGCGAGGGGCGCGGACTTTTCGCGCGCGATGGCGCAAGATCGCGTCCGCGAGGAGAGAGCGCCGGGGAGGTGGCGCGGGAGCCATGACGACGACCAACGTCCACCTGCCGGTCGAGGAGATCGTGCCGACGGCGATCGACCTGCGCCGCGAGTTCGAGGAGGCCGGCGTCGCCGCCATCCTCGGCGAACTCGACCGCGACCTCGTCGGTCTCGCGCCCGTCAAGCGGCGCATCCGCGAGACCGCCGCGCTGCTGCTGGTCGAGCGGGCGCGCGCCCGGCTCGGCCTCGCCCACCGCGCGCCGACGCTGCACATGAGCTTCACCGGCAACCCCGGCACCGGCAAGACCACGGTCGCCGAGCGCATGGCCTCGCTGCTGCACCGGCTCGGTTACGTCCGCAAGGGCCACCTCGTCTCGGTCACCCGCGACGACCTCGTCGGCCAGTACATCGGCCACACCGCCCCGAAGACCAAGGAGGTCATCAAGAAGGCGCTCGGCGGCGTGCTGTTCATCGACGAGGCCTACTACCTCTACCGCCCTGAGAACGAGCGCGACTACGGCCAAGAGGCGATCGAGATCCTATTGCAGGTCATGGAGAACCAGCGCGACGACCTCGTGGTCATCCTCGCCGGCTACGCCGACCGCATGGAGAAATTCTTCGAGAGCAACCCCGGCTTCCGCTCCCGCATCGCCCACCACATCGACTTCCCGGACTATGGCGACGACGAGTTGCTCGAGATCGCCGTGCGCATGCTGGCCGGCGCCGGCTACCGCTTCTCGCCCGCCGCCGTCGAGGCCTTCCGAGCCTACGTCGCGGCGCGGCGGACGCAGCCGCATTTCTCCAACGCCCGCTCGATCCGCAACGCCCTCGACCGCGCCCGCCTGCGCCAGGCCAACCGGCTGTTCGAGGAGGCCGCCGGCCCGGTCGGCGCCGACGAGCTCTCCACCATAGAGCCGGACGACATCCTGAAGAGCCGCGTCCTCACCCAGGGCGGCCGCATCGGCGGGTGATGCGCGGGCGCGCTCCCGTCAGCCGTCGTTGGCCGCGTTGAGCTCGTCCGGGCGGATGCCCGTGTCCTCCGCGCCCGCCGCCCGCTTCGACCGGATGCCGGTGCGGCCGTCGTCGGCCCCGATCATCTCGACCCCGCCGCGCTCGAAGGCGGCCGCCAGCGCGGCCACCGCCCCCGGCGGCGGCGGGCGCCGCTCGGCCTCGAACTCCCGAACCGCGTCGACGGCGACGCCGGCCTGACCGGCGAGCTGGTCGAGCGACCAGTTGAGGAAGGCGCGGGCGGCACGGCACTGGGCGGGGGTCATGGAAGGCTCTCCTCACGGGCGGCGGTCGGCGTCGTCCCGTCCGCCGCGACGGCGATGCTGGCACGCCGCGGCCCTTGACGCGAGGCCGGCCTTCGGGTCTGGCTGTGCCATCGGCAAGGACGTGTGGGGACGGCGGCATGCACGTGCGGAAGTGGTTTTCGGCGGCGGTGGTTCCGCTCCTCCTCGCGTTCGCGGCCCCGGCCGCGCGGGCGGCGACCTGCGAGACCTCCGACATCGTGGTCTACGGCGGCACGCCGGCCGGTCTGGCGGCGGCGATCCAGGCCGGGCGGATGGGCAAGTCCGTCACCGTGCTCGAGCCGACCATGCACGTCGGCGGCATGATGGGCAGCGGCCTGACCAAGGCCGACGTGTCGGTCTACGAGGACACCTACGGCGGCATCGCCCGCTCGTTCTTCGCATTGGCCCGCGCGCACTACGACACCAAGAGCACGACGCGGATCTACTACGGATCCGGCTGGGCCGAGGAGACGCTGCGGCGGATGACGATCCACGCCGGGGCGAAGATCGTGCTCGGCCAGCCGATCGCCCGGGCGGTGCGGTCCGGCCGCTCCATCGTCCGCATCGAGACCACCACCGGCCGTCGCTTCTGCGCCGAGGTCTTCGTCGAGGCGAGTTACGAGGGCGACCTCCTCGCCAGGGCCGGCGTCCCGACCATCCTCGGCCGCGAGGCGCGCGCCACCTACGGCGAGGCCCACGCCGGCGCGCAGCCGCTCGGGCGGATCGAGGTCGGCAACCGCACCGTGCTCGTCGATCCCTACGTCAAGCCCGGCGTTCCCTCGAGCGGCCTGCTCTACGGCGTCGAGCCCTTCGTCGCGCGGACGACCGGCGAGGCCGACGACCGGTTGATGGCGTTCAACTATCGCCTCTGCGTCACCGACCGCGCGGCCAACAAGGTGCCCTTCCGCAAGCCGGCCGGCTACGATCCCGCGCTCTACGAGACCGCCGCGCGCTTCCTGCAGACCCTGATCGCCGAGCGCGGCTTCGTCACCTCGACCCATTTCATCGGCAACAGCGTCACGGTCGAAGGCAAGCTCGACGTCAATTCGAGCCGCTACTTCTCGACCGACGTCTGGCACATCGGCCGCGACTACATCCTCGCCGACGGCGCGGGCCGCGCCGCGGTCCTGGCGCGTGTGCGCAACTACACCGAAGGCCTGTTCTGGTTCGCCTCGACCGACCCGCGGGTGCCGAAGAACGTGCGCAGCTACACGCGCCGCTACGGCTGGTGCGCCGACGAATTCCGCGACAACGGCAACTTCCCGCGCCAGCTCTACGTCCGCCAGGGCCGTCGCCTCGTCGGCCGCTACGTCCTCACCGAGAACGACCTGATGGCGCGCCGTTCGTTCGACGACTCCATCGGCCTCGGCTACTACCCGATGGACGAGCACGGCATGTACCGCACGGTCGTCGGCGGTTTCATCGCCGACGAGATCCGCCAGAGCCTGCCCGGCGGCAAGTACGAGATCCCCTATCGCGCGCTGCTGCCGAAGATCGGCGACTCGCTCAACCTGATCGCGGCGACCACGATCTCCGCCAGCCACGTCGCCTTCACCTCGGTGCGGGTCGAGCCGACCTTCATGGTGATCGGTCAGGCCGCCGGCGCCGCCGCGGCCCTCGCCAAGGACGGCCGGGTCGGGGCGGTCGACATGGCGCGCCTGATGAGCACGCTCGACGCCGCCGGCCAGATCCGCAAGAAGGATCCGACGGGCGGCCGCCGGTAGGTCTGCACGCTCCCGCCCGTCCACCTGCGCCCTGCGGCTAAACCCGAACTACCGGACCGCGCCCCGACGTGGTAACTCGGCCGGGTCGGGGAGAGGGAGACGGACTTGCCCGCGACGGCGCGCGACATTCTGCGGGTCTGGGTGGCGATACTCGCCGCCTGGGCGCTCGTCGTCCAGGCGGTCGTCCCGGCGGCGGCCGCGCCGCTTCCGTCCGACCTCCGGGCGATCTGCGCCGCCGCCATGACCGGCGCCGCTCCCGCGGGCCACCTGCCCGCGGGCACCGCGCACGACGACTGCTGCACCCTCTCCGTCCCGCCGACCGCGCTGCCGCCGGACGCACCGCCCCGTCCCGTCGTTGCCGCCCGCGGCTGGATCCACCTCGACGTCCCCTCCGCCCCCGCGGGCGTGCGCGGCGCGGAGACGCCCGAGACCGCCCCGCTCGTCCCGCGCGGCCCGCCCGTCGCGGCCTGATCGACACCGTCCCGGCCGCCCCGGCGGCCCGCTCGACAGCTTCTCGTCTTCCCGACGGCCGCCCGCGAGTCCCGCGCACCGCCCGTCACCTTTCACATCGGATCCTCGCCATGCGTTTCGCCAAGTTCCTCGCCGCCGCCACTGTCCTCGCCGCCCTGGTCGCCCCCGCCGCGGCCCACGAGTTCAAGGCCGGCGCCCTCGAGATCGTCCACCCCTGGACCCGCGCCACGCCCCCGGGCGCCAAGGTCGGCGGCGGCTTCATGGTCATCCGCAACACCGGCACCGAGCCCGACCGTCTGGTCGGCGGCTCCGTGTCCTTCGCCGACGAGTTCCAGGTCCACGAGATGACCATGGAGGGCGACGTCATGAAGATGCGCCAGCTCGAGAACGGCCTCGAGATCCCCGCCGGCGGCGAGGTCACGCTGAAGCCCGGCTCCTTCCACGTCATGTTCATGGGCCTGAAGCACGGCCTCGAGCAGGGCAAGGAGGAGAAGGCGACGCTGAAGTTCGAGAAGGCCGGCGAGGTCGAGGTCGAGTTCGCCGTCGAGCCGGTCGGCGCCAAGGAACCGTCGCACGACGGTCACTGATCACCGAGTTCGCGAGGTTCCGAACACCGGTCGGAACCTCCTGCGAGCGCCACCACCGCGCGTCCGCATCGGGCGCCGTCCCCGCGCCGGGGGCGGCGCCCTTTCGTTTTCGGTGCCGGGCGTGCTTTTCGTCCGGCCTTCGCCCTCCCCTTTCCGCCCGGCGCGCCCTAGCCTTGACAGCACGGGTTCGCGCCTATTAGTTTAGACTTCAAATATCGAACCCTGAAGGAGGCGGACATGCGCATCGTGTGCGTCGGCGGCGGCCCGGCCGGTCTCTATTTCGCGCTTCTGATGAAGAAGGCCGACCCCGCCCACCGAGTCACGGTGATCGAGCGCAACCGCCCCTACGACACCTTCGGCTGGGGCGTCGTCTTCTCCGATGCCACCATGGAGAACATGCGGATCTGGGATCCGGAGAGCGCCGCCGAAATCGAGCAGGCGTTCAACCACTGGGACGACATCGAAGTCCGCATCAAGGGCAAGGCGATGCGGACGACCGGCCACGGCTTCGTCGGCATCGGCCGCAAGAAGCTGCTCAACATCCTGCAGGCCCGCTGCGAGGCGCTCGGCGTCGAGCTGGTGTTCGAGCAGGAGGTCGACGGCGACCGGCAGTTCCCCGATGCCGACCTCGTCGTCGCCTCCGACGGCCTCAACTCGAAGATCCGCCTCGCCCATCCCGACGTGTTCGAGCCCGACCTCGTCGTCCGCCCGAACCGCTACATCTGGCTCGGCACCAAGAAGGCCTACGAGGCCTTCACCTTCGACTTCCAGAAGACCGAGCACGGCTGGTTCCAGGCGCACATCTACAAGTTCGACGAGGACACCTCGACCTTCATCGTCGAGACCACCGAGGAGACCTTCAGGGCCCACGGCCTCGACCAGGCCGACCAGCAACAGTCGATCGACTTCTGCGAGCGCCTGTTCGCCGACGTCCTCGACGGCGCCGAGCTGATGACCAACGCCCGCCACCTGCGCGGCTCGGCCTGGCTCAACTTCAACCGCCTGATCTGCGGCCGCTGGAGCTTCTTCAACGGCAACTCGCACGTCGTGCTGATGGGCGACAGCGCCCACACCGCCCATTTCGCGATCGGCTCGGGCACCAAGCTCGCCATCGAGGACGCCATCGAGCTCGCCCGCCAGTTCGGCGCGCTCGGCCAGGACCGCGCCGCCATCCCGGCCGTGCTCGCCGCCTACGAGGAGGTCCGCCGCGTCGACGTCGCCCGGATCCAGAACGCCGCCCGCAACGCCATGGAATGGTTCGAGGTCGTCGGCGCCCGCTACGCCGACACCCTCGAGCCCGAGCAGTTCATGTACTCGATGCTGACGCGCTCGCAGCGCATCAGCCACGAGAACCTGCGCCTGCGCGATCCCGCGTGGCTCGAGGGCTACGAGCGCTGGTTCGCCGCCCGCACCGGCATCGCCCCGCGCGGCAACGGCCGCGGCCTGCCGCCGATGTTCACGCCCTACCGCCTGCGCGGGCTCACGCTCGAGAACCGCATTGTGATGTCGCCGATGGCGATGTATTCCGCGGTCGACGGCCTGCCCAACGACTTCCACCTCGTCCACCTCGGCGCCCGCGCCCTCGGCGGCGCCGGCCTCGTCTTCGGCGAGATGACCTGCGTCTCGCCCGACGCCCGCATCACCCCGGGCTGCCTCGGCCTCTGGAACGACGAGCAGGAGGCCGGCTGGAAGCGGATGATCGACTTCGTCCACGGCCAGACCGGCTCGAAGTTCGCGATCCAGCTCGGCCACGCCGGCCGCAAGGGTGCCACCAAGGTCGCCTGGGAGGGCACCGACCAGCCGGTCGAGACCGGCGGCTGGCCGCTGATCTCGGCCTCGCCGATCCCCTACCTGCCGCATTCGCAGGTGCCGCGCGAGATGACCCGCGCCGACATGGACCGCGTCCTCGCCGACTTCGTCCAGGCCGCCGAGCGCGCCGCCCGCTCCGGTGCCGACATGCTCGAGCTGCACTGCGCCCACGGCTACCTGCTGTCGTCCTTCCTGTCGCCGCTCACCAACCGTCGCACCGACGCCTACGGCGGCGACCACGAAGGCCGCGCCCGCTTCCCGCTCGAGGTGTTCCGTGCCATCCGCGCGGTCTGGCCCGAGGACCGGCCGATCTCGGTGCGCCTGTCCTGCAACGACTGGGTCGACGGCGGCAACTCGCCGGAGGACGCGGCGATCTACGCGCGCATGTTCAAGGACGCCGGCGCCGACATGATCGACTGCTCGTCCGGTCAGGTCTCCAAGGAGGAGAAGCCGGTCTACGGCCGGCTCTGGCAGACGCCCTTCGCCGACAAGATCCGCAACGAGGTCGGCGTGCCCACGATCGCGGTCGGCGCCATCTCCGAGGCCGACCACGCCAACTCGATCATCGCCGCCGGCCGGGCCGACCTCTGCGCCGTCGCCCGCCCGCATCTCGCCGACCCCGCCTGGACCCTGCACGAGGCCGCCAGGATCGGTCTCACCGAGGTCGAGTGGCCGCGCCAGTATTTCGCCGGCAAGCGCCAGTACGAGACCGCCCTCGCCCGCACCGCGGCCCCCGCCGCCGTCGCCCCGCGCTGAGGCCCGGAATGGCCGGCGCGAGAACGTCCCGTGTGGGGCCCCCTCTCCCTGTCCCTCCCCCTCGAGGGGGGAGGGGACGCGGTTGGGATCGTTCGGCCTCTACGATCGCACTCGGCGCTCGCTGCGCCGGATCCTCGACGTCTCACTTGCGAACCCCTCTCCCTGTCCCTCCCCCACAAGGGGGGAGGAGACGCGTATGGAATCGTTCGACCTCGATCTCCAACCTCGCCATCCGCTTCGACGGAGTCGTTACGTCTCACGCGCCAACCCCTCTCCCTGTCCCTCCCCCACAAGGGGGGAGGGGACGCGGTTGGTTTCGTTCGACCTTGATGTGCCGCCTCGGCGCCCGCGGTGACCGATCGATCCCCCGTGAACCGGGAGCTTCGGATCCGACAACGCACGCCGCCGCCGTCGGCGCGACGCCCGACATCCACCCTGTCCCTCCCCACCGCGTCCCCTCCCCCCTTGTGGGGGAGGGACAGGGAGAGGGGTATCCCACGCGCGCGGTCCCCCACCCCGCCCACGAGCACGCGACGCCCGACATCCACCCTGTCCCTCCCCCCATCGTCCCCTCCCCCCTGGAGGGGGAGGGACAGGGAGAGGGGGGAGTCCGCGCCGCCACGCAGCCCGCCGCAATGTCGCCCACCGCCACGCCGCTCGCCACCGGCCGCCCCGCCCCCGGAGCCCGTCCATGACCCGACACGCCCTCGTCACCGGCGGCGGCTCCGGCATCGGAGCGGCGACCGCCCGCGCCCTCTCCGCCGCCGGCTGGCGCGTCAGCGTCGCCGGTCGCCGGCCCGCGCCTCTCGAAGCCACGCTCGCCACCCTCGCCGGCCCGCGCGGCATCGCCGCGACCCTCGACGTCACCGACGAGGCTTCCGTCACGGCCGCCGTTGCGGCGGTCGAGGCGGTCGCCCCGGTCGACCTCCTGGTCAACAACGCCGGCGCCGCCGCGAGCGCCCCGTTCCAGCGCACCACGCCGGCGCTCTTCCACGAGATGATCGCGGTCAACCTGACCGGCACCTTCCTGGTCACCCGCGCGATCCTGCCCGGCATGGTCGCCCGCGGCCGCGGCCGCGTCGTCAACGTCGCCTCCACCGCCGGGCTCGTCGGCTACCCCTACGTCTCGGCCTATGTCGCGGCCAAGCACGGCGTCGTCGGGCTCACCCGCGCGCTCGCGCTCGAGGTCGCGCGCCGCGGCGTCACGGTGAACGCGGTCTGCCCGGGCTTCACCGACACGCCGCTGATCGACGCCTCGGTGGCGACGATCGCGGAGAAGACCGGCCGCGACGCCGACGCCGCCCGGGCCGAGCTCGCCCGCTCGAACCCGCAGGGACGGTTGGTCTCGCCGGAGGAGGTCGCCGCCACGGTGGTCTGGCTCGCCTCCGACGCGGCCTCGGCGATCAACGGACAGGCCATCGCGGTGGCCGGTGGAGAGGTGATGACCGGATGAGCGAGACCTCGATCATGGGCGCCATGCGCCGCCCCTTCCGCGACTACGAGGCGCGCCACTTCGGCTGGCGGGCCGAGGAGGACGGCCGCGTCGCCGTCGTCACGCTGAACCGGCCGGAGCGCAAGAACCCGCTGACCTTCGACAGCTACGCCGAGCTGCGCGACCTCTTCCGCGCCCTCGCCCACCCCTCCGACGTGCGGGCGATCGTGATCACCGGCGCGGGCGGCAACTTCTCCTCCGGCGGCGACGTCTTCGAGATCATCGAGCCGCTGACGCGCATGGCGATGCCCGACCTGCTCGCCTTCACGCGCATGACCGGCGACCTCGTCAAGGCGATGCGGCGCTGCCCGCAGCCGATCGTCGCCGCTGTCGACGGCGTCTGCGCCGGCGCCGGCGCCATCCTCGCCATGGCCTCCGACATCCGGCTCGCCACCCCGGCGGCCAAGACCGCCTTCCTGTTCACCCGCGTCGGCCTCGCCGGCGCCGACATGGGCGCCTGCGGGATCCTGCCGCGCATGATCGGCCAGGGCCGCGCCTCCGAGTTGCTCTACACCGGCCGCGTCATGACCGCCGACGAGGGCGCCGCCTGGGGCTTCTACAACCGCCTCGTCCCCGCCGACGCGCTCCTCGCCGAGGCGACCGGCCTCGCCCGCGCCATCGCCGACGGCCCCGCCTTCGCCCACGCCATGACCAAGACCATGCTGACCCAGGAATGGGCCATGGGCCTCGACGAGATGATCGAGGCGGAGGCGCAGGCGCAGGCGATCTGCATGGCCACCCGGGACTTCCGCCGCGCCTTCGAGGCCTTCGCCGAGAAGCGCAAACCCGTGTTCGAGGGCGACTGAGCCATGGCCGCCGCCCGCCCCGCCCGCGACCATCTCGACTGGCCCTTCTTCGGCCCCGAGCACCGCGCCTACGCCGAGCGCCTCGACGCCTTCGCCGCCGAGGGCCTCTCCGGCCTCGACCACCACGACGTCGACGGCACCTGCCGCACGCTGGTGCGCCGGCTCGGCGCCGCCGGCCTGCTCGACGTCGCCGTCGCCGCCCCCGACCGCGACGCCTCGGCGATCTCCTCGCGCGCGCTCTGCCTCGCCCGCGAGACCCTCGCCTGGCACGACGGTCTCGCCGATTTCGCCTTCGCCATGCAGGGCCTCGGCACCGGCGCCATCGCCTTCGCCGGCGCGCCCGAGCTGAAGGCCGCCGTGCTGCCGAAGGTGCGCGCCGGCGCGTTCGTCGCCGCCTTCGCGCTCTCCGAGAAGGACGCCGGCTCCGACGTCGCCGCCATGACCTGCGCCGCCCGCGCCGACGGCGACGCCTACGTGCTCGACGGCGAGAAGACCTGGATCTCCAACGGCGGCATCGCCGACGTCTACACCGTGTTCGCCCGCACCGGCGAGGCGCCGGGCACGCGCGGCATCTCCGCCTTCGCCGTCTTCGCCGACGACCCCGGCTTCTCGATCGTCGAGCGGATCGACGTGATGGCGCCGCACCCGCTCGCCACCATCCGTTTCGACGGCTGCCGCATTCCGGCCGAGCGCCGGCTCGGCGCGTCCGGCGAGGGCTTCAAGCTCGCCATGCGCACGCTCGACGTCTTCCGCGCCTCGGTCGCCGCCGCCGCGCTCGGCTTCGCCCGCCGCGCCCTCGACGAGGCGACCGCCCACGCCCGCGGCCGCCGCATGCTCGGCGCCACCCTCGCCGACCTCCAGCTCACCAAGGCCGCCCTCGGCGACATGGCGACCGGCGTCGACGCCGCCGCCCTCCTCACCTTCCGCGCCGCCTGGCGCCGCGACGTCCAGGGCCTGCCCACCACCAAGGAGGCGGCCATGGCCAAGATGACCGCCACCGAGACCGCCCAGACCGTGATCGACCGCGCCGTCCAGCTCTTCGGCGGCCGCGGCGTCCGCGTCGGCGAGACGGTGGAGCGCCTCTATCGCGAGATCCGCGCGCTCCGCATCTACGAAGGCGCCACCGAGGTCCAGAAGCTCATCGTCGCCCGCGCACTCCTCGAGGAGCCCGGGCGATGACGGGCACCGACGCCGTCGCACGCCCCACCCCGACGCTCCGCGCCGCCCCTCCCCACGAGGGGAAGGGTAGAAGAACGGCCCACGCCGGCGCCACCGATCTACCCTCCCCCCTGCGGGGAGGGTCGACGGCCAAAGGCCGGCGGGGTGGGGTCCGCGTCAACCGCCGCGACGCCCGTCCCTCCCCACCGCGCGCGGGGAACCCCGATCCCGTCGCCCCCCTGCCCGGCCACCCCACCCCGGCGCTCCGCGCCGACCCTCCCCACGAGGGGGAGGGTAGAAGGACGACCCGCGCCGGCTCCACCCCACTACCCTCCCCCTCGTGGGGAGGGTCGACGGCCGAAGGCCGGCGGGGTGGGGTACGCCTCGACCGCCGCGACGCCCGTCCCTCCCCACCGCGCGCGGGGAACCCCATTCCCGTCGAGCCCCTGCCCGGCCACCCCACCCCGGCGCTCCGCGCCGACCCTCCCCGCAAGGGGGAGGGTAGAAGAACGGCCGGCGCCACCTCACTACCCTCCCCCCTGCGGGGAGGGTCGACGGCCGAAGGCCGGCGGGGTGGGGTACGCCTCGACCGCCGCGACGCCCGTCCCTCCCCACCGCACGCGCTCAACCCCATTCCCGTCGAGCCCCTGCCCGGCCACCCCACCCCGGCGCTCCGCGCCGACCCTCCCCGCAAGGGGGAGGGCAGAACCGCGCCCCGCCCCCTCCCCCTCCCCCTCCCCCTTTCCTGATCCCCACTCCACCGGAATCCCCGCCATGCTCGACCGTCCCCCCGCCCCCCGTCCCCGTGTCCTGCAGCCCGAGGGCTGGCCGCAGCCGAAGGGTTATGCCAATGGCATGGAGGCGCGCGGGCGCGTCGTGTTCGTGGGCGGCCAGATCGGTTGGACGCCGGACATGCGGTTCGAGGCCACGGACCTCGCCGGCCAGATCCGCCAAGCCCTCCTCAACGTCGTCGCCGTGCTGGCCGAGGCCGGCGCCGGGCCCGAGCACGTCACCACCATGACGTGGTACCTGATCGACCGCCGCGACTACGCCGCCAAGCTCAAGGAGATCGGCGCGGTCTGGCGCGAGGTGATGGGCCGCAACTTCCCGGCCATGGCGGTCGTCGAGGTCTCCGGCCTCGTCGAGGACGAGGCGCTGGTCGAGATCCAGGCCACCGCCGTCGTGCCGGACTGAACCCGATGACCGACGCCGCCCCCGTGGTGACCACCCGCCGCGACGGCGCCGTCGCGGTCGTCACCATCGACTCGCCCCCCGTCAACGCCGCCTCGCACGCCGTCCGCGCCGGGCTCGTCGCCGCGATCGCCGGCGCGAACGCCGACCCGGACGTCCGTGCCGTCGTGATCGCCTGCGCCGGCCGCAGCTTCGTCGCCGGCGCCGACGTCCGCGAGTTCGGCCGGCCCCCCGAGCCGCCGCGACTGACCGACGTCTGCGACGCCATCGAGGCGTCGGCAAAGCCCGTCGTCGCCGCGCTGCACGGCACCGCGCTCGGCGGCGGGCTCGAGATCGCCCTCGCCTGCCACGCCCGGATCGCCGCCCCGGGCGCGCGGATGGGGCTGCCCGAGGTCAAGCTCGGCATCGTCCCCGGCGCCGGCGGCACCCAGCGGCTGCCGCGCCTCGTCGGCGTGCCCCGCGCGATCGAGATGGCGACCTCCGGCCGCCCGGTCGACGCCGCCGACGCGCTCGCGAGCGGCCTCGTCGACCGCATCGCCGGCCCCGACCTCCTCACGGAGGCCGTCGCCCTCGCCGCCGACCTCGACGCCCCGCGCCGCACCGGCGACCGCCCCGTCCCCGCCTTCGACCGCGCCGCCGTCGAGGCCGTCGTCGCCAAGGTCGAGGCCCGCGCCCGCGGCCGGATCGCGCCCGGCGAGGCCGCCCGCCTCGTGCTCGCGAGCGCCGACCTGCCGCTCCGCGACGGCCTCGCCCGCGAATGGGAGACGGTCGCGCGCCTCAAGGAGACCGATCAGGCGAGGGCGCTCCGCCACGTCTTCTTCGCCGAGCGCGAGGCTGCGCGCGTCCCCGGGCTCGACGGCGTCGCCCCGCGCGCGGTCACCACCGTCGGCGTCGCCGGCTGCGGCCTGATGGGCTCCGGCATCGCCGCGGCCGCCGCCGACGCCGGCTGCGCGGTGATCGTGGTCGAGCGCGACGAACCCGCCGCCGCCGCCGGCCGCGACCGCCTCGCCGCGCTCTACGACCGCCGCGTCGCCACCGGCCGCCTCGCCGCCGCCGAGCGCGACGCCCGGCTCGGCCGCATCGCCGTCTCGGCCGATCGCGCCGCCTTCGCCGCCGCCGACCTCGTCGTCGAGGCGGTGTTCGACGACCTCGACGTCAAGCGCGAGCTGTTCGCGGCCCTCTCGGCCATCGTCCGGCCCGACGCCATCCTCGCCACCAACACCAGCTACCTCGATCCCGACGCCATCGCCGCCGTGGTCGCCGACCCCGGCCGTGTCGTCGGCCTGCACTTCTTCTCGCCGGCCGACGTGATGCGCCTCGTCGAGGTGGTCCGCACCGGCGCCGTCGCGCCCGACGTGCTCGCCACCGCGATCGCCGTCGCCAAACGCCTCGGCAAATTGCCGGTGGTCACCGGCGTCTGCGAGGGCTTCGTCGGCAACCGCGTCTTCTCTGCCTATCGCGACGAGGCCGAGCGGCTGCTGCTCGACGGCGCGTACCCCGAGACGATCGACGCTGCCATGGAGGCGCACGGCCTCGCCATGGGTCCGTTCGCGGTGTTCGACCTCGCCGGCCTCGAGATCGCCCGGGCCCGACGCGAGCGCCTGCGCGCCGCCGGCCGCCTCTCCCCGGCGCCGACCATCGCCGACCGGCTCTGCGAGCGCGGCCGCCTCGGCCGCCGGGCCGGCCGCGGCTGGTACGCCTACGATGGCGGCGAGCGCCGCGTGGATCCCGAGGTGACCGCCCTGGTCGAGGCCGCCTCGGCCGAGGCCGGCGTCGCCCGCCGCGTCGTCGCCGCCGACGAGATCGTCCGCCGCCTCGTCGGCGCCATGGCCCGCGAAGGCCGCGCCCTCGTCGACGAGGGCATCGCGCAACGCGCCTCCGACGTCGACCTCGTCATGATCGCCGGCTACGGCTATCCCGACTGGCGCGGCGGCCCGATGTTCGAGACGGCGGCGGCGGGTTGAGGTTCATACCAGTCTCGCACGGTCCCGACTCGTCGGGACCGTGCGAGGTTTCGGCCATCCGGCCGGCGCCCGGTCGGGCGCTCCTCGCCCGTAAAGCTCCGACCACAGGTCGGAACTTTGCGAGCTCGGGATCAGTCCTCGCCCGCGGTCAGATGCGCGGCGACCGAGGCCTTGACGACGCCGAGGTCGCGCAGCGTCGCCGCCACCAGCCGCGGCTCGACGTCGGCGAGCATGTCGGAGAGCCAGCCCTCGTGGGCATGCGCCATGGCGGCGAAGGTGTCGCGGCCCTTGGCCGTCAGCCGCGCCACCGTGACCCTACGGTCGCCGTCGGCGGATTCGCGGCTGATCAGCCCGTCGCTCTCGAGCCGGTCGACGAGCCCGGTGACGTTGCCGTTGGTCACCATCATCCGTTTGGAAAGTTCGCCGAGCCGGAGTCCGGCCGGCTCGCGGTCGAGCTGCGCCATCAGGTCGAACTGCGGCAGCGTCATGCCGAACTGCGCCCTGAGCCGCCGGCGCACCTCCTGGCTGATCAGGTTGGTGGTCGAGAGCATCCTGAGCCACAGCCGGAGCTCCTGCTTGTGGCCCTCCGGCGTGCCCTTGACGATGATCTCGAGGTCGACGTTGCCGCTGTCCTGGTCCATGCCGCGATCCCGTGTCCGGCCATCAGGATTACGGAGGGATATTTCAAATGTCAAAGAGTGGGGTGGTAGGCAGTAGGCAGTAGGGCTTGGGCAGTCGGGCTTCGGCAGTCGGCAGTCGGCAGTCGGGCTTCGGCAGTAGGCTGTCGGACTTCGGCAGTCGGCAGTCGGACTTCGCCGGCCGACGGCATGCCCCGGCCCATCCCCCCTCGCACGGAAGCCCGCCCTGCCCTCTCCCCCCTTGTGGGGGAGAGTTGAAGAGGGGGTTCCCCACGTGTCCGCCGGTGCGGCGGTGGAGGCGTCGCACACCCCTCTCCCTGACCCTCCCCCACGAGGGGGGAGGGAATCCGTCGCGGCGGTGGCGGCCGGTAGCTCCGAGTCCCGCGGCCGAGACCCGACGGCCCCGCCGACCGCCGACCGCCGCCCCGAAGCCCGACTGCCGACTGCCGACTGCCGAAGCCCCCCGCCTACCGCCCCGCCAACATCTTCCCCACCATGTACCCCGACCCCGCCCCCGTGCCCGCGCCCGGCCAGGTGAACGCCCCGCACATGTGCAGTCCCTTGACCGGCGTCGCGTAGCGCGACCAGCCCGGCACCGGGCGGAACAGGAAGTTCTGGTCGAGGTGGTGGCTGCCCGAGAGGTTGTCGCCGCCGACGAGGTTGGGGTTCTCGCGTTCGAGGTCGAGCGGGGAGAACACGGCGCGGCCGAGGATCTTCGCCCGCGTGCCGGGAGCGTAAGTCTCGAGGAGGTCGAGGACGCGCCCGGCGTAGGCGTCCTTCGCGCCGTCCCAGTCGCGCGCGGCGATGGTGCCGGCGGCGTCGCCGCGGATCTCGGCCGGCAGCACGCGGACCTGGATCCACAGCACGTGCTTGCCGGCGGGGGCGCGCGAGGGATCGATCGCGGTCGGCTGGCCGACCACCAGCACCGGCTCGGCCGGCAGGAGGCCCGCGCTCGCCTCCGCGTAGACGCGCGCCATCATCGCCATGTCCGGGGCGACGTGGACATAGGCGAAGCGGCGGAGGTCCGCCCCGGCGCGCCAGTCCGGCAGGTCGTCCATGGCGAGGTGGATCATCATCGTGCCCGGCCCGGCGCGGAAGCGCGCCACCTTGGCGTCGAAGTCGGCGCGGGCGGAATCGGGCGGCAGCAGCCGGCCGAACAGCAGCTTGGGGTGGACGTTGGCGATCACGGCGCGCTTGGCCTTGAGCAGGCGGCCGTCGGCGAGCCGCACGCCGGTCGCCCGGCCGCCGTCCGTCTCGATCCGCTCCACCGCCGTGCCGAGGATCAGTTCGCCGCCCTTCGCCGCCAGCGCGCCGGTCATCGCCTTGACGATGGTGTCGGCGCCGCCCTGGCCGATCACCATGCCGAAGGCCTGGTTGGCCATCGATTCCAGATAGGGGAACAGCGCGCCGCCGGCGACGTCGGGTGCGAAGTCGAGATGCAGCCCCCAGGCCGCCATCATCGTCTTCACCGCGGGATCCTCGAAGCGGGCGTCGAGGAAGTCGCGCGGCGAAGCGAGCAGCAGCCGGGCGGTATCGTGGAGCCAGCCGGTGCCGCGCCGGCGCCAGGCCTTCCACAGCACCTTGGCGGCGGCGAGCGAGGGCATCGGCGCGCCGAGCAGGCCGAAGATGTGCGGGGCGTCGGCGCCGAAGCCGGCCAGCATCGCCTTCCACGCTTCGGCGTCGGCCGGCGAGCGCGCGGCGATGCCTGCGACGGTCTTGTCGAGATCGGTGGAGACGCCGAGGTGGGTGCCGTCGCGGAACACGCTGGCGAAGCAGTCGGCCGCCGGCACGAAGCCGAGGCCGTGGGCGGAGAGCAGATCGCGGTGCTCGGCGAGGAAGCCGGACCCGGCGAACATCGACAGGTTCATCGCCGCGACGTCGTGGCGGAAGCCCGGCAGCGTCAATTCGCGCGTCTTCACCGCGCCGCCCGGCTCGTCCGCACGCTCCACCACCGCGACCTTCCAGTCGCGGGTGGCGAGATGCACCGCCGCCGCCAGACCGTTGTGTCCCGCGCCGACGACGATCGCGTCGTAGTCCATCGTCCGAACCTCCCGCCGAGCCGATCCTCGAAACTCCCATATGCATACATCTCTCGGCCGCCGCTGCAACAGCGCGGACGCGGGCGCGGCGGGCCGGCGAGGCCGGCGCTCCGTCCACGAACCGCACCGTTCCGCGGTGGTCGGCGGCGAAGCTCCGGCTCGGCGCGGCCCCTCGACACTCGGCCGGAGCGCGCCCCGATACTTGCAATCCCATATTTCGGGCGTAGGATGCCCTCCGGACGCGTCCGAGATGCCGCCACCCGGGACCACGGGCGGCGGACGGCGGAGGAAGGCCGTCGGGCGCCCGTTCCGGATCTTGCCAGGGGACGACATCCATGAGTTCCAGCCAAAGCCTCGCCGGCCTCGCGTCGGCCCTCCTCTCGGGCGCCGTCAAGGTGGTCGACCTGACCGCCCCGCTCGGCCCGGAGACGCCGGTGATCTTCCTGCCGCCGCAGATCGGCAAGAACACGCCGCCGGTGAAGGTGCACACCATCTCCCATTACGACGGCGACGGCCCCTACTGGGCCTGGAACTGGCTGGAGCTCGGCGAGCACACCGGCACCCACTTCGACGCCCCGGTGCATTGGATCACCGGCAAGGACTACGCCGACGGCACCACCGACCGCATCCCGCCGCAGAACTTCGTCGCCCCGGTCAACGTGATCGACCGCTCGAAGGAAGCCGCGGAGAACCCGGACTACCTGCTCACGGTCGAGAGCATCCAGGCCTGGGAGGCCGAGCACGGCGCCATCGAGGCCGGCTCCTGGGTGGTGCTGCGCACCGACTGGTACAAGCGCAACGGCTCGACCGAGACCTTCCTCAACGCCGACGCCAACGGCCCGCATTCCCCCGGGCCCACCGCCGAGGCGATCGAGTACCTGCTCTCCAAGGGCATCGTCGGCTGGGGCTCCGAGACGGTCGGCACCGACGCCGGCTCGGCCGGCGGCATGAACCCGCCCTTCCCGGCCCACAACCTGATGCACAAGGCCAACAAATACGGCCTCGCCAGCCTCTGCCACCTCGACCAGCTCCCGGCCAAGGGCGCCGTCCTGATCGCCGCCCCGCTGAAGTTCGTCAACGGCACCGGCTCGCCGGTCCGCGCGCTCGCCCTCGTCCCGGCCTGACGGCCGGCCGCACGGCGAAGTCCACCGGCGGGCGCCCCGGCGCCCGCCGGCTCCAACCACGGCGCCACCGCGCTCCCTCTCCCCTCGCGGAATCCCCCGCGCTCCTTCTCCCCTCGCGGGAGAAGGTGCCGGCAGGCGGATGAGGGGGAACCGCGACGGCGTCCGACTTGGCCCGTCCCCACCCCGCCCGTGCCCCACTCCCGGAGCCCCCATGTCCGAACCTGACTACGTGATCGTCGGCAGCGGCATCAACGCGCTGGTCGCGGCGGCGATGCTCGGCCGGAAGGGCCGCCGGGTCGTGGTGCTGGAGCGCAACGATCGCATCGGCGGCTGCATCCGCACCGAGGAGATCACGGCCCCGGGCTTCGTCCACGACGTCATGGCCACCACCTTCGTGCTGTTCCTGCTGTCGCCGGCCTATGCCGCGCTCGGCAAGGACCTCGAGGCGCGGGGTCTCTCCTTCTCCCACACCGACACGCCGACCGCCGTGCTCCGGCCGGACGGCTCCCACGTGGTCTTCACCAAGGACCGCGCCCGCAACGTCGCCGCCTTCGAGGCGCTCGCCGCCGGCGACGGCGCCGCCTTCGCCCGCGAGATGGACGGCCTCGGCGCCGACGCGTCCTTCCTGTTCGCGCTGCTCGGCGGCTCGCTGTGGTCGGCGCCGATCTTCAAGGCGGTGGCGAAGGAGGCCCTGCGGCGCGGTCCGCGCGGGCTCATGGCCTGGTTCGGCGAGCAACTCGTCACCGCCCGTGCCCACCTCGAGGGCGCCTATGCGTCCGAGGCGCTGCGCGCGCTCTGGGCGCCGTGGGTGCTGCACACCGGCCTCGGCCCGGAGAGCGCCTATTCCGGCGCCATGGCCCGGGTGATCGCCTTCGCCATCGAGATCGCCGGCTGCCCGATCGTCACCGGCGGCGCCCGCAACGCGCTTTCCGCCTTCGAGCGGCTGATCGTCGACCAGGGCGGCTCCATCCACACCGGCGCCGACGTCGTCGGCATCGTGCCCGGCCCGGGCGACCGCGCCGCCGGCGTCCGCCTCGCCGGCGGTGAGACGATCACGGCCCGCCGCGGCGTGATCTGCTCGGTCGCGCCCGACCAGCTCTACGGCCGCCTGCTCGCCGACTTCCCCCGCCCGGTGCCGGCAGAGGTCACCGCCGGCCTCGCCCGCTACCGCTGGGGCAAGGGCAACGTCCAGATCCACTACGCGCTCTCCGCCCCGCCGCGCTGGAAGGCCGGGCCGGCCCTCGACAAGGTCGCGCTGATCCACCTGACGCCCGGCCTCGACGGCGTCTCGCGCGCCGCCAACGAGGCCGAGCGCGGCCTGCTGCCGGCCGAGCCCACCATCTGCGTCGGCCAGCCGACCGCGCTCGATCCCTCGCGCGCGCCGGACGGCAAGGCGATCCTGTGGCTGCAACTGCCCGAGGCGCCGCGCGTCATCAAGGGCGACGCCGCCGGCTCGATCGACGTCCCCGCCGACGGCCGCTGGACCGAGGCGGTGCGCGAGGCCTACGCCGACCGCGTCGAGGCGCTGCTCGCCGCCCACGTCGAGAACTTCCGCGACGGCGTGATCGCCCGCCGCGTCTACTCGCCGGCCGACCTCCAGGCGATGAACGTCAACCTCGTCGGCGGCGACCCCTACGGCGGCTTCTGCGGCCTCGACCAGTTCTTCCTGTGGCGGCCGTTCAAGTCGTCGATCAACCACCGCACCCACGTCGACGGGCTCTGGCACATCGGCGCCTCGACCCACCCGGGCCCCGGCCTCGGCGGCGGCTCCGGCTTCCTGCTCGGTTCGGCGCTGAAATGACACCGAGCGCGCAAGCCTCCTGCCTCGGGCCGGAGGCTTGCGCGCGAGAGGCGCCCGGCCGGGCGCCGGCCGCAAGGCCGAAACCCCGTTGCGTCCCGATGCATCGGGACGTCACGGGACAGGAACGAGACCTCGGGGGGACGGCGACATGGACGAGCGCTTCACGGGCGGCATCCTCGGCGGCGACGGCGTCGATCCCGCCACGCGCCCGACCCTCGGCGAGATCGGGCTCAACCACTTCGCGCCCTATCTGATGAACCGGGTCATGGCGCGCTGGAACGCCAACCTCGCCGAGGACCTCAAGGCGCACGACCTCACCACTACCAAGATGCGCGCGCTCGCGGTGCTGTGCCTGTCGGGCAGCCTGACCATCAACGAGCTGTCGGTCTACGCCGTCACCGAGCAGTCGACCATGAGCCGCACCCTCGACGCCCTCGAGGACCAGGGCCTGATCCGCCGCGTCCCCCGCCCCGAGGACATGCGCGTGCGCGACGTCTCGGTCACCGAGGAGGGCCGCGCCGCCTTCGACAGCTTCTGGCCGGTGATGTACGAGGACTTCCGCGCCCTGTTCGACGGTGTCGACGACGAGGAGTACCGAGCCTTCGTCGCCACCCTCCACAAGCTGCTCAGGAACATCCGCAAGCACGAGCTGTGAGGGCGGTTCAGCTGCCACCCTCCATCGCCTTCCGCCACGCGTCGACGAAGTCTGGCACTTGGGCCACGCCGCCATCCTTGGGGCCCGCGAGCTTGAAGGGCACAGGCTGGCAGAAGCCGTCCTCGCATGACGTCTGAAATGCACCCGCGCCTGGAGGCGCATTCGTTGCTCCCGGTGCGCCCAACGAGTTCTCACCGAGCAACTTGATCGCCTGATCGAGCACCGCGGGATCGGCCTTCGCCTTGACCGCGGCCGCGATCTCAGCGTTGGTGGCGCCGAGCCGGAGCATCTTGGCTCGGAGCGCAACCGCCTTGGCCACGTCCGGGCTGTCGGATACGTCGATCGGCGTTTCGGGTGGCGGGTTCAGATGGGCGATCACCGCCGGCTTGATCGCGACCGACAGGATCCCGGTGACGAGGCAGGCGACGAACAGCGCGCCCGCCGACTTCGACACCAGTTCGATCTTGTCCCGGTTCTCCGGCTTGCCCAGATCCGCCTTCGACAAACCGAACGCGCCGACGGCGGCCGTCAGCCCGAACAGCAGCGGCAACAGCGTCCCGGCGATCGGCGTCGAGGAGAAGATCAGCAGGGCGCCCGTCAACGCCCCCAGGCTGGCGAATCCGAAGATCGACGACTTCAAAGGCATGGCCGCCCCTCCGCAACCGAGGGCCGATGGTTGCAGATGTGCACGCGCGTCACAAGGCCGTACCCGCGTGCGGCGCGTTCCCGCCCCCCGCCCCCGGCACGCGCCCTGCCCTTCAGGAAATATTTCCCGGCTTCCCGCTGGCGGCGCAAAGCGGTTTCGCTATTCTTCTCCCCCGAGGGACGGGCGTGCGGAGGAGCCGCCCGGCGAGGAAACGGGGATGGAGATGATGAAGCGTGGCGGTATCGGCCGCGGCCCGCTGGTCGCGGCGCTGCTCCTGGCGTCGGCCCTCGTCGGACCCGCGGCGGCCGAGGATGCGCCGGCGAGCGCGGCGGAGAGCAGCTGGCCGGCCCTGTCGGCCGACGTGTTCGGTGGTCGCCCGATCGGCGACGGCACCGGCCTGATCGCGCTCGCCGCCCCGGTCAACCACCCCGACGCCGGCGCCATCCCGGTCACGATCACCACGGCCGGCCCCGCCGCCGGCCCGGACCGGATCGAGAAGCTGACGCTGATCGTCGACGAGAATCCCTCGCCGGTGGTCGCCAGCTTCGACGTCGCCGACGGCGCGGTCCTCGCCAAGGTCGAGACCACCATCCGCGTCAATCGCTTCTCGAGCGTCCACCTCGTCGCCGAGACCGCCGACGGCCGGCTGCTCGCTGTCGAGCGCTTCGTCAAGGGCTCCGGCGGCTGTTCGGCCCGCGGCGTCGAACTGCGCGAGGCGGCGCTGAAGGACCTCGGCGAGATGGCCTTCTCCGAGATCGGCCGCACCCCGCGCGCCGACGGCTCGCTCGAGCGACAGGTCGAGATCTCCGTCCAGCACCCGAACTACACGGGCATGCAGATGGACTACGTCACGCTCTACTACATCCCGGCCCACTTCATGACCGAGATGGCGCTGGCGCAGGACGGCCGCCCGCTGGTGACGATCGAGAGCGGCATCTCGGTGTCGGAGAACCCGCATTTCCGCATCACCTACGCCACGCCGAGCCGCGGCAAGGACCTCGCCGTCGACGTGTCCGACAGCGAGGGCCTGCGCTTCCACCGCGCCTTCCCGCTCGACGCCTCCGGCACCTGAGGGGGAGCGGCTCGCCGGAACCGCCCGCGCATCTGCCTTACCCTGAACAACCCCACCGCGTCCCCTTGTAACTTCCCCTGTGCCGCAGTTGGTATAGTGCCGGTTGCGGTGGCGGACGGGAGACCGGGAGCCCTTTGGGACATCAAGCCCGTGGGGGAGCGAGGGTCTTCGTCCGCCGTTCCATCGAACCCGAACAGTCGCTTGGGCCGCTCGAAGCGAAGCCCGCTTGCGCAAGGATGGGATCGGATGGACGCCCTCGACATCGGCATCGACGTCTCCAAGGATCGGCTGGACGTCGCTGCGACCACGGCCTCGTTCGCCGCCTTCAGCGTGTCGCGCGACGGAGATGGGTTGGCCGCCTTGGTCGATCGGCTGAAGCCGCTCGGCCCGGGCAGGATCGCACTCGAGGCCACGGGCGGCTTCGAGACGGTCGTCGTGGCCGCCCTGGCGGGAGCGGGGCTTCCCGTCGTCGTGGTCAATCCGGCCCAGGTCAGGGCCTTTGCCCGGGCCTTGGGCAAGCGGGCGAAGACCGACGCGATCGACGCCGCCGTCATCGCCCACTTCGCCGCGGCGACCCGGCCGCCCGTGCGGCCCCTGCCGGACGCCGAAACCGAGGCCCTGGCCGATCTCGTGGCCAGACGCCGGCAGATCGTGGCCATGATCGGTGCGGAGAACCAGCGCCTCGACCGCGCCTCGGCGCGCATGCGCAAGAGCATCCTGCGGCTCCTGAAGGCGCTGCAGAAGGAACTGGACGACATCGACGGCGACATCGACGCCACCGTCCGACGCTCGCCGAATTGGCTGGCGAAGGCCGAGCTGCTCACATCCGTCCCGGGGATCGGCGACCAGATCGCCCGAACCCTCCTTGCCGAGCTGCCGGAACTCGGCACGCTCGACCGCCGCCGGATCGCGGCGCTCGTCGGCCTGGCGCCCTGGACGCGGCAATCCGGACAATGGCGCGGCAAGAGCTTCATCGGCGGCGGCCGAGCGCCGGTCCGATCCGCCCTGTTCATGGGCGCCATGGTCGCCAGCCGATGGAAAGAGACCCTCAAGGCCTTCCGCGACAAGCTCGTCGCAGCCGGCAAGCCGAAGCTCGTCGCCCTCGTCGCCGTCGCTCGAAAGATCCTCACCATCCTCAACGCCATCCTCCGGGACAGCCAACCATGGCGCGCACAAGACGCTTGACCACCAAGACAGTCGCTCCCCCCTTGCGGGGGGAGGGACAGGGAGAGGGGTTCACCCGGCATAGAACGTACCGGCGGTCGAAGCCCCGCGTACCCCTCTCTCCAATTCTCCCCCACAAGGGGGGAGAGGGCCCGCCGAGCGGATGGCCGGCGGTGCGGCTCGCGAAAACCGTTCTCAGCGGATACGCCCTGGCGTCCGCCGCAACCTGAACCTCGCAACCGCGTCCCCTCCCCCCTGGAGGGGGAGGGACAGGGAGAGGAGGCAACCGCCGCGACATTTGTCCAAGCGACAGAATGACGAGGCGGCAGACCGTACGTCTCTCGGCGTCGGCCCCCTCTCTCCAACTCTCCCCCTCCAGGGGGGAGAGGGCCGGTCGAGGATGGGGTCGACGGTGCGGCTCGCGACCAACGCAGTCGCGTCGACGACCAGCGCCGTCCGAGACCCGAAGCCCGACTGCCGACTGCCGACTGCCGAAGCCCTACTGCCTCCCCCCTGCCCCCTTCACAACGTCCCCACCGTCTTCAGCGCCCCGTCGAGCGCCACGCCGGCCTCGTCGAGCAGGGCGGCCTGCCGGAGCCGCGCGAGCCAGACCGCGCCATCCTCGCGCGGGATCAGCGTCGGCAGCGCGGAGAGCACGCGGTCGAACTTGGAGACGCCGCGGGCGTGGGTGTCGGAATAGCCCTTGACCAGCCGGCGGCAGCCGAGCACCTCGACGGCGAGGTCGTAGTTGGCCGGGAGCGTCGCCGAGGCGGTGGCGAGCCAGGCTTCGCGGTGGGCGGTCTCGCGGGCGTGGCGGAGCGAGCCGCGGCGGCGGCCGCGCAGGCCCGCGACCATGTAGAGCCCGAGGAACCAGAACAGCGTGTGCGTCTTCACGCGGCGGCCGCGGTTCACCACCCGGTCGAGCGCGCGGTAGAGCCGCGGGCGGTTCTCGATGAAGAGACCGAGCCGCTCCGGCAGGGTGCCGCAGACCTCCTCCATGCGCGGGTGCATGTACTCGGTGGTGTGCAGCACCTGGCCCTCGCGCACGCCGACCTCGCGGCGCACACGGGCGAGCCGGGCGGCGCGGGTCTTGAGGTCGGCGACGCGGACGACGTCGTCGTAGGCCATTGCGACCGCGACGTATTTCGCCGCCGCCACCGTGAAGGCGAAGCCGCGCTCGGCGCCGCCGGCGGCGACGTCCTCGCCGTGCAGCCGGCGGACGCGGTCGAGATACTCGCCGGCGTAGTCGGGGTCCTGGTAGGCGGTGAGCGTCTTGACGCCGGCGAACAGCATCGCCCGCGCCGCTTCCGGGAACTCCGCGCGGATGCGGTGGACCAGCCGGTCGAGCGCGGGATGGCCGGCGGTCTCCGGCACGGCGTCGAGCCGCTTCGGCGCCGTGCGCGCCACCGCCTCGCGCGGCTTGTCGCGGACGCGGTCGGCGGCGACGCGGAAGGCCTTCAGGCTCGCCTCGACGCCCTTGCCGCCGGCGCCGATCGTCGCCTCGAAGGCCTCGCGCGGGAAGGGCAGCACGCCGGAACCGGCGAGCGCGCCGAACATCGAGGCCGAGATCACGCTGCCGTTCGCCTTGGCCACCGCCTCCATGTCGAAGGCGATGGTGCGCTTGGCCGCGAAGTCGGTGGCGGCGACGACCACGCCGGGGTCGCCGACGCCGTCGCCGGGACGCTCCTTCTCGACCACCGCGAAGGAGCGGTGTGTCGAGGCGATCAGCGTGGTGCGGTCGGGCGTGACGAGGCCGCGCAGGACCGAGCGCCCCGCCTCCATCAGTTCGGCGGCCATCACGACGTCGACGTCGCCCGGCGTCGGCATCAGCGAAAGCACCGGCGCGCGCCCGTCCTTCGCCGGCAGCATCTCGACGTAGTAGATGGTGGCGCCGGTGCGCTGGGCGACGCCCGGCACCGATGTGGTCTGCGCCATCCACCCCTCAGCTTCGGCGAGGGCGACGATCCAGTCGGCGAGCACGCCGCCGCCCTGACCGCCCATGGCGAGGATGGCGATCGACAGCGGCCGGTCGGTGGAGAGGCGCGCGGGGAAGGTCTCGTGCCGCGTCATGGGCGTGGGCTCCGGGTTCACTCGGCGAAGACGACGCGGCGCGCCGCGCGGCGGCGCTGCAGCCAGGCGATGACCGTGCCGCGGACGCGGTCGAGCAGCAGGTCCCAGCGGGTCGGGTTGTGCACCACCTCGGCCTTGTAGAAGGACGGGCACAGCACCGCGGCCTCGGCGACCTCGCCGCAATTGCCGCAGCCGACGCAGTTCTCGTCGATGGCGGCGACCGGATCGTCCTTCAGCGGATCGTCGGTGTGCTTGACCGTCAGCGACGGGCAGCCGGACAGGCGGATGCAGGCGTGGTCGCCGGTGCAGACGTCCTCGTCGACGCCGAACTTCTCGCGCACCACGCGCCGGCCGTCCTTGACCGCCTTGGCGAACAGCGGCTTCACCCGGCGCTGCTTGTTCAGCATGCACTCGGAGGAGGCGACGATGATCTTCGGTCCGGGCGCGTCGGTGGTTAGCGCCTCGCGCAGCGTGTCGCGCATTTTGCCGACGTCGTAGGTGCGGTCGATCTGGCGCACCCAGGTGGCGCCGACGCCCTTCACGGCGGCGACGATCGAGTTGTTGGTCTTGCGCCGCGGGTTGAGCGCGCGCGAGGACAGGATGTCCTGCCCGCCGGTGGCGGCCGAATAATAGTTGTCGACGACCAGGATCACCCCGTCCTGCTTGTTGAAGACGGCGTTGCCGACCGACGAGTTCAGGCCGTTGTGCCAGAAGCCGCCGTCGCCCATCACCGAGATCGGGCGCTTGTCGGCCTCGACGTTGAAGGCCGACGCCGAGGCGGGCCCGAGGCCGTAGCCCATGGTGGTGGCGCCGATGTTGAACGGCGGCAGGATCGAGAACAGGTGGCAGCCGATGTCGGCCGAGACGTGGTGTCGGCCGAGTTCCTGCTCGACCAGCTTCATCGCCGCGAAGATCGGCCGCTCCGGACAGCCGACGCAGAAGCCGGCCGGCCGGGCCGGCACCACCTCGGCCAGCGCCTTGACCTTGGGGTCGGCGAGCACGCCGGACGGGTCCGGCAGCGGCGGCTGGTTGCCGAGCAGCGGCCGGGCGTTGGCCTCGACGAACTGCCGGAGCCCCTTGGTCAGCACCGGCGTGGTGTATTCGCCGCCCATCGGCAGCACGTCCTTGCCCGACACCCTCGTCTGGATGTCGCGGCGACGCAGGATGGTGCTCAGCGCCTGCTCGATGTACTCGGGCGCGCCCTCCTCGACCACCACCACCGCCTTCTTGGACGCGCAGAAGGCGACCAGCTCGTCCTCGATCAGCGGATAGGTCACGTTCATCACGTAGAGCGGCACCGCCGTCTCGCCGTAGACGTCCGCGAGGCCGAGAAGTTGCAGGGCGCGCATGACGTTGTTGTACATGCCGCCCTGGAGCACGATGCCGATCTCGGCCGTCTCCGGTCCGAACAGCTCGTTGAGCTTGCGGCTCTTGACGAACTCCACCGCGGCCGGCCAGCGCCGCTCGAGCTTGTCCTTCTCCTGCAGGAAGGAGGCCGGCGGCAGCACGATGCGGTTGACGTCGCGCACCGGGTTCTCGACCGCCTCCTTCAGCGTGAAGGCCGGCTTGCGGTTGGCCTTGGCGACGAACTGGCCGTGGACGTGGCAGGTGCGGATGCGCACCTCCAGCATCACCGGCGTGCTCGACGCCTCGGAGAGCTCGAAACCCTCCTCGACCATGCGCACCACGGTCGGCAGGTCGGGTCGCGGGTCGAGCAGCCACATCTGCGACTTCATCGCGTAGGCGTGGCTGCGCTCCTGCATGATCGAGGAGCCCTCGCCGTAGTCCTCGCCGATCACGATCAGCGCGCCGCCGGTGACGCCGGACGACGACAGGTTGGAGAGCGCGTCGGCGGCGACGTTGGTGCCGGCGGTCGACTTCCAGGTCACCGCACCGCGCACCGGATACATCACCGAGGCCGACAGCATCGCCGCCGCGGTCGCCTCCGAGGCCGACGATTCGAAGTGGACCCCGAGGTCCTCCATGACGTCCTTGGCGTCGGCCAGCACGTCCATCAGGTGCGAGATCGGCGAGCCCTGGTAGCCGCCGACGTAGGAGACGCCCGACTGCAGCAGCGCCTTGGTGATCGCGAGGATGCCCTCGCCGCGGAAGATCTCGCCCTCGCCGAGCTTCAGGTCCTCGACTTCGCGGGCAAACGAACGCTCTGCCATATCGGGCCTCCCGGGGGAGATCGCCGCCCTCGACGACGATCGCTTGCAAATTCATATTTCCGTCGCGCCGGACCTGTCAACCGATCCCGATCGTCCAATCGGCGTGCCCGGCACGCCCTTCCCGCAATGCAGCGCGCCCCGGCCCGCCCGATCGCTGCGCGGCCGACGCCGACCCTGGCCCCGGCCTACTCGCGTCGTCGCCGCAATTATATGCACACGCATTCATCTCGACCGCTCGAGGCGGCGGCGATTTGCCTTGCGCCGCGCCGCCGGATGCCCACAGATTCCCCTTGGCAGCGGCCGACTTGTTATTTTAAGCTTGAAACAACGACACGGGGAAAACCCCGGTCACAGGGTCTGCCGGCGCCATGCCGGCCGAGAAGATGAGGGGAGAGGGTTCCATGCTGACGCCGTCCCGTCGTCAGGCGCTCGCATTGGGCGCCGGCGGTTTCCTGGCCACGCTCGTCACCGGCCGCGGCATCGCCCGCGCCGCCGAGGGCGGCACGCTCACCATCGCCTACAACGTCAACCTGCCGTCCTTCGACCCGACCGTGGGTCCGTCGGCGGTCAACCCGACGATCCAGGCGATCTACCGCTCGATCTTCGACCAGTTCGTCGGCCAGGCGCCGGACCTGTCGTTCCAGCCCGGCCTCGGCCTCCTCACCGAGTGGGGCTGGAACGAGGACAAGACCAAGATCCACATGACCGTGCGCGAGGGCGTCACCTGGCACGACGGCTCGCCCTTCACGGCCGAGGACGTGGTGTGGTCGCTCCAGCGCGCCGCCGACGAGAAGACCGGCAACCCGATCCAATTCGTCTGGTCGACCGCCGGCAACTACGTCGTCGACGGCAACAAGATCACCGCCGACGTGCTGCGCTTCGAGCCGACCTTCTTCAAGTGGATGGCCTTCCTCACCGGCTACGTGCTGCCGAAGGCCTATTACGAGAAGGTCGGGCCGGAGGGCTTCGAGAAGAAGCCCGTGGGCACCGGGCCCTACATGGTCGACGCCTACGAGGGCAACGCCTTCCTGCGCCTCAAGGCCAACCCGAACTGGTACGGCGGCAAGCCGGCCTTCGACACCGTGGTGTTCAAGTTCGTGCCGGACGCCACCAGCCGCGTCGCCGAGATCGAGTCCGGCTCCTCGGACGTCACCCTCGAGGTGCCCTACGAGGAGTTCGACCGCCTGATCGAGATCGAGGGCCTCGCCGGCTCGGCGACGCCGATCTCCGACATCGGCATGATCTTCCTGAACGACGTCGACGCGATGCTGGACAAGAACGTCCGCCTCGCCGCCCACCACGCCATCGACAAGGAAGCCATCGTCAAGCGGCTGCTGCTCGGCTACGGCGTGCCGATCGACACGCTCGAGGCGCCGGAATACGCCGCCTACGACGCTTCCATCAAGGTCGGCTACGACCCGGAGAAGGCCAAGGAACTCCTGAAGGCCTCGGGCTTCTCGACCGAGAACCCGGTCAAGTTCAGGATCCAGACGACGCGCGGCTTCAAGCCGAAGGACTACGAGATGGTCCAGGCGATCGTCGGCATGTGGCGCAAGGTCGGCATCGAGGCCGAGATCGAGGTCTACGAGATCGCCAAGCACTACGAGCTGCGCGCCGCCGACCAGCTCGCCCCGGCCGCCTTCTACAATTGGGGCAACGCCATCGGCGACCCGACCACGTCGACCGGCTTCGCCATGTTCGGCCCCTCGCCCCACTCGGTCTGGGACACCGACGACCTCGACGCCATGATCGCCCCGCTCTGGGGCGAGAAGGACGAGGAAAAGCGCATCGCCGGCTGGAAGGCGGTCGACAAGTACATCGCAGAAGAGGGCTACGTCATCCCGCTGCTGCAGTACGTCCAGCCGGTCGTCTACAAGGCGAGCCTCAAGGTCACCCCCAACGTCTCCGGCGCCCTCCAGCCGACGCTGATCGCGCCCGGCGCCTGACGGGCGGGGCGCACGCGGCCGCCTCGCTTCCGCCCGATCGCCGGGCGGAGGAGTCGCCACCGCCGAGCGGATTGCCTACCGGCAGGTCAAGCCGTGCCCGCTTCCCGGTTCGCCGTACCCCTTCCACCGCGTCCCCTCCCCCTTGGAGGGGGAGGGACAGGGAGAGGGGGCCACCCGCGCCGACGCCGGCCGACGTCGCCGGCGAGGGCACCCGGAAGCCGCACGGCGTCTGCCCCCTCTCCCCAACCCTCCCCCTCCAGGGGGGAGGGGGCAGGTCGATCGGGTGGAAGCGGGAAGCGCAGGACGACGACGGGGCTGAAGGACGGAGGCAGAACTGCCGACGCTCGGCAATCGACACTCTCCTTCCGATTGCCGAAGCCCCACTTCCGACTGCCGACTGCCGACTGCCGACTGCCGACTGCCGAAGCCCTACTGCCTACTGCCCCCTCCCCCCACCCTCTCCCCCACCCCCGTCCCCGCCATGCTCGCCGTCGCCGCCCTCAACCGTCTCCTGATGGCCCTCGCCACGCTCTTCGGCGTCGCCGTGGTGGTGTTCGTGCTCTTGCGCGTCGTCCCCGGCGATCCGATCGCGATGATGATCGCGCCCGGCGCCAGCCCCGCCGACGTCGCGGCGCTGCGCGCCCGCTACGGGCTCGACGCCTCGATCCCGGTGCAGTTCTTGGTCTGGCTCGGCGCCGTCGCCGGCGGCGACTTCGGCACCTCGATCTCGCTGCGGCGCGACGTGCTGGAGCTCCTGGCCGAGCGGCTGCCGGCGACGCTCGAGCTCGCCGTCGCCGCGCTCGCCTTCGCGCTGGCGCTCGGCGGCACCGTGGCGGTGGTCGGCACGCTGGCGCGCCGCACGATCGGCGAGACGGTAGTCGACACCGTCAACGGCGTGTTCCTGGCGGTGCCCGACTTCGTCTGGGCGCTGGCGCTGGTGCTCCTCCTCGGCGTCGTCTTCCCGGTGTTCCCGCTGTCCGGCCGGATCGACCCCGGCGCCGACGTCGCCTTCGCGACACGCTTCTACCTGACCGAGAGCCTCGTCACGCTCCGCTTCGACGTCTTCCTCGGCATCCTCGCGCACATGGCGATGCCGGTGCTGGCGCTCGGCTTCCCGTTGGCGGCGGTGATCGCGCGGGTGCTGAAGGGCGCGCTCGCCGAGGCGATGGTGCAGGATTACGTGCTGCTCGCCCGCCTCAAGGGCATGTCGGACCTCCGGCTGATCCTGCAGGAGGCGCTGCGCAACGCCATCGGCCCAACCCTGGCGCTGACCGGCGTGCAGTTCACCTTCCTGATCGGCGGCACGGTGATCGTCGAGCGGATCTTCTCCTATCCCGGCATCGGCAACATGGGCGTCGACGCCGTCATCAACCGCGACCTGCCGCTGATCCAGGGCCTCGTCCTCGTGTTCGGCACGCTGTTCATCCTGGTCAATCTCGCGACCGACCTCGCGGTCGCCGCCCTGAACCCGCGGCTGCGCCATGGCTGAGGCGCGCCCCCTTCCCTTCCGCCCCGCCCGCGCGCTCTACTCGACGCCGCGCCCCACCGGAGCGCAGTCATGACCGACGTCACCCACCAGGGACCGGCCCCCGCCTTGTCGAGACCCCCGCTCCGCCTCCCCGCGCCGCTGCGCGATCCCAAGGTCGTCGTCGGCGGCGGCTTCGTGCTGTTCCTGGTGGTGCTCGCGGTGTTCGCGCCGTGGATCGCGCCGAAGGACCCGCTCGAGCAGGACCTGATGCTCGGCACCCTGCCGCCGGTCGGCTTTTCCGGCGCCGAGCCCGGCTACCTCCTCGGCACCGACGACCTCGGCCGCGACGTGCTCTCGCGGGTGATCCACGGCAGCCGGGTCGCGCTCACGGTCGCCTTCGTCGCCGCCAGCCTCGCGGCGCTTGTCGGCACCGGGCTCGGCCTGCTCGCCGGCTGGTACCGCGGCTGGATCGACGTGGTGGTGTCCCGCCTCGTCGACGTCTGGATGGCCTTCCCGCCAGTGCTGCTGTCGATCCTGCTGGTGGCGGTGATCGGGGCCGGCCTGCCGGCAGTGATCGCGGCGATCGTCATCATCGACTGGACGCGCTTCTGCCGGGTGGTGCGCGCCGAGACGATGGCGCAGGCCGGCCTCGACTACGTCACCGCCGCCCGCTCGGTCGGCTTCTCGCGCGGGCGGATCCTGGTCTCGGAGATCCTGCCCAACGTGGTGCCGGTGCTGATCGCCCTCGTCAGCCTCGAGATGGGCATCGCCGTCATCGTCGAGGCGATCCTGTCCTTCGTCGGCCTGTCGGTGTCGTCGGACACGCCGACCTGGGGTGGCATGATCGCCGAGGGCCGCCAGATGGTCCGCCACGGCTGGTGGGTGCTGGCGGCGCCGCTGACGATGCTGTTCCTCACCGTCCTCGCCTTCAACCAGCTCGGCGACGGCCTGCGCCGCGCCCTCGACCCGGTGATGAAGCGATGAGCGCGCCCCTCCTGGACATCGTCGGCCTCTCAGCCGTCTCCGACCGCGACGGCGGCGCCCCGGTGCTCTCCGACGTCTCGCTGCGGCTGGAACGCGGCCGCGTCCGCGGCCTCGTCGGCGAGAGCGGCGCCGGCAAGTCCACGATCGCCAAGGCGCTGCTCGGCATCCTGCCGCGCACCGTGCGCGTCGTCGGCGGCCACGTCCTGTTCGAGGGTCGCGACCTCCTCGCCATGGCCGCCGCCGAGCGTCGCCGCGTCCTCGGCACCGAGATCGTCCTGATCCCGCAGGACCCGATGACCTCGCTGAACCCGTCGCGGCGGATCGGCGCCCAGATCGTCGACGGCCTCGTGGTCGGCCGCGGCCTCGGCCGGCGCGAGGCGACGGCGCGCGCCGCCGCCATGCTCGCCGAAGTGCAGATCCGCGATCCCGAGCGGGTGATGCGGTCCTATCCGCACGAGCTCTCCGGCGGCATGCGCCAGCGCGTGCTGATCGCTGCCGCCTTCGTGATGGAGCCGAAGCTGGTGGTCGCCGACGAGCCGACCACCGCCCTCGACGTCACCGTGCAGAAGCAGATCCTGCGCCTGATCCGCGGCCTGCAGGAGGCCCACGGCACCGCCGTCGTCTTCGTCACCCACGATCTCGGCGTCGTCGCCAAGATCTGCGACGACGTCACGCTCCTGTGGACCGGCCGCGTCGTCGAGGCCGGCCCGGTCGAGGCGATGCTGACGCGCCCGACCCACCCCTACACCCGCGCGCTGATCGCCGCGAGCCCGCGTCACGACCGTCCCGAGGAGGGCCTCGCGCCCGTGCCCGAGGCGGTGTTCGCGGGGCTCCGCCGCGAGGCCGCCGCGCTCGACGGAGAACCGCGCCATGGCCGCTGACCTGATCGTCGCCACCGGCGTCGAGGTCGTCTACGGCGCCCGCCGCGGCCTGTTCGGCGACCGGCCCGGCACCCGCGTCCTGCACGGCGTCGACGTCCGCGTCGGCCGCGGCGAGACCGTCGGCATCGTCGGCGAGAGCGGTTCGGGCAAGACCACGCTCGGCCGCGCCCTGATCCGCCTCGTCGAGCCCTCGGCCGGCCGCGTCGTCTTCGACGGCACCGACGTCACGCACATGGGCGAGGACGCGCTCCGGCCGCTGCGCCGGCGCATGCAGATGATCTTCCAGGACCCGATGGCCTGCCTCAACCCGCGGCACACCATCCGGCGCATCCTCGAGGGCCCGCTCCGCCTGCACGGCCTCGCCACCGACGCGATTTCCGCCGGCCGGCGCGTCGCCGCCATGCTCGACAAGGTCGGCCTGCCGCAGGCGGTGCTGGAGCGCCATCCCCACGAACTCTCCGGCGGCCAGCGCCAGCGCGTCGGCATCGCGCGCGCCGCGGTGCTGGAGCCCGATTTCGTGCTCGCCGACGAGATCGTCTCCGGCCTCGACGTCTCCACCCAGGCCCAGGTGCTGCGCCTGCTCAAGGACCTCTCGGCCGACATGGGCCTCTCCATGGCCTTCATCAGCCACGACCTCTCCGTCGTCCGCGCCGTCTGCGACCGCGTCTACGTGATGCGCCACGGCGTGATCGTCGAGGAGGGCCGCTGCGAGGAGCTGTTCGCCGCGCCGAAGGCCCCCTACACCCGCGCGCTGATCGACGCCGTGCCGCTGCCCGAGATCGACCCGGGCTGGCTCGATCGCCGCACCGACTTCGAGGACGCCGCCTGACCCGGACGGTCGGCGGCGGAACGGACGACATCCACGACACCGGCACCGGGGCCGCGGGCCTCCGGCGCGACGGGACGGCTTCGCGTCGCCCCGACGGATCGCCCGCGTCTCGCCGAGGAGGACGACCACCGATGCCCCGTACCAGCCTGCCCCTCGCCGCCGCGCTCGTCGCGGCCCTGTCGCTGCCCGCCGCCGCCGAGGGCATCCCCGGCATGCGCGGCCACGACCACACCGGCGTCACCGTGCCGGACATGAAGGAGGCGGTGTCCTTCTTCGTCGACGTGGTCGGCTGCAAGAAGGCGATGACCTTCGGGCCGTTCGCCGACGACAAGGGCACCTTCATGACCGACGCCCTCGGCGTCGACGCCAAGGCGGTGATCGAGGAGATCACGCTGGTGCGCTGCGGCTACGGCTCCAACATCGAGCTGTTCAAGTACACCGCGCCCGACCAGACTACGCTGAAGCAGAAGAACAGCGACGTCGGCGCCTTCCACGTCGCCTTCTACGTCGACGACGTCGCCGCGGCGAAGGCCTACCTCGAGTCCAAGGGCGTCGCGACGCGCCTCGGCCCGATCCCGGTCGACCAGGGCCCGGCGGCCGGCCAGACCATCCTCTACTTCCAGGCGCCTTGGGGCATGCAGCTCGAGGCGATCAGCTATCCGAAGGGCATGGCCTACGAACAGGGGGCGGAGACGGTGCTGTGGAGCCCGAAGGACCCCGCGAAGTGATAACGTCTCGCCATAGGGAGGACAGGACGATGGCGGATCTCGAGAAGGGCATCACCCGCGACGGCGAGGGCTTCGCCGGCACCGAATGGAACATCCTCGGGCAGGTCTATTTCCCGAAGGCGAGCTGCGACAGCACCTTCGCCTTCGAGACCAATAGCGAGCCCGGCCAGTTCGTGCCGGTGCACGTGCACCCGACCCAGGACGAGTTCATCCTGGTTCAGGAGGGCGAACTCGACCTGAAACTCGACGGCGTCTGGACCAAGGCGCGCGCCGGCGACCTCGTGCGCATGCCGCGCGGCATCCCGCACGGCTACTTCAACAAGGGCGACGTCCCCGCCCGCGCCCTGTTCTGGGTCTCGCCGGCCGGCAAGCTCGAAGATCTGTTCCGCGCCCTCGACAAGCTCTCGGACATCCCGGAGATCATCCGCCTCTCCGCCGAGCACGACGTCGACTTCCTCCCCGAGGAAGCCAACGCCTGACGGCGCGAAGCACGGACGAAGACCGCGGGGCACCCGGAGACGGCAGCCCCGCGGGCGTGCGCCTCAACCCGCCGTTTCGGCGCGGTAGCGCTCGAGCGCGGCGCGCAGGTCGTCCGGGATCGCGATTGCCTTGTGTTCGACGAGGTCGGTGCACACCACCACGAGACGGCCGCGCAGCGCCTCGCGGCCGTCCTTCAGCGCGTGCAGCGTCAGCGCGAAGGAGGCGCCGCCGATCCGCGTCAGCACCACCGCCACCTCCATCTCGTCGCCCATGAAGCCGGGCGACAGGAAGTCGGCGCTGGCGTGGGCGTAGCCGAGGCCGACGCGGCGGTCACGCATGTAGGCGTGGTAGTCGAGCCCGAGCCTCGCCGGGTACCAGTCCTCGACCACGCCGTTGAAAATGTCGAAGTAGTTCGGCGTGTAGACGATGCCCGCGGGGTCGCAGTGCCCCCAGCGGATCTTCACCGTCGTCCGCCACAGCGCCGGATGCAGCGTCCCGGCCTCGATGCGCTCGATCTTCGACATGTCCCGCCCCGGAAACCGGCCGTTTCTCCGCGGCCGCGTGGCGCGGACCTTTGGCAGAACCCGCCCCGAAACTCAACCGGCCGCTTGGTCGAAGCGGCGGGGATCGGCGGTCATCCCTGCGGCGTCGGTTCGATTTGCCTTCCGCCGGCGGGCATGCGGCTGCCAGGGCGTTCTCCGACCAAGCTGCAAGACTTGGTCGATGAGAGAATGCTGGAGCATATCGAATCTGGTGCGGTATCTCGTCGACCGGACGATTCCGTCAGGTCGGAAGGCGCTCCAGGTGACGCGGTACCCACGGACTGCCGGGTCGCCGGGGCGCGACGCATCCTCGCGACCGCCGCGACCGACGCCGAGGGCATCGCGGCGCGACCGCCCCGTCGCCGGGGCATCGGGCCGGCACGGAGAGGGACGATGATCGCTGGAGCAACATTCCTCAGGCGGATCGCCGAGGTCCTGGCGCGGGGCCGGATGGTCAGGCGCCGACTGCCCAACGGGGTCGCCATCTACGTCACGCCGGACAGCCAACTCGGCTACCTCAGGTCCCGTCTGGACGATCGGATGCTGCGGATCGCGTGGGAGACCGTGACGCCGTCGTCGGTCGTCTGGGACATCGGCGCCAACTGCGGCGTGTTCGCCTTCGGCTGCGCAGGGGCCCGCAGCATCGTCGCCGTCGAGCCGGATCCGTTTCTCTGCCATGTGGTGCAGCGCTCGATGGCCCTGAACGGCGTCGCGGTGAAACTGGTCGCCGCCGCGGCGGCTTCGGCGGTCGGCCTCGCCGAGTTCTCGATCGCTGCGCGCGGGCGGGCCTCGAACCATCTGACGCGCGTGGGCGGGCGCAGTCAGGCGGGCGGCGAGCGCGCGCGCATCCTGGTCCCGACGATCACCTTGGACGGGCTCCTGGACGTCTCCGCTCCGCCGACGCTCCTCAAGATCGACGTCGAAGGCGCCGAGGTCGACGTGTTGCGCGGCGCCCGCCGCGTGCTGTCCGAAGCGAGACCGGCGATCCACCTCGAGGTCGATCAGTCCACGGAGAGCGACTGCAGGGCCATCCTCGAGGCCGCCGACTACGACACCACCGCCCTCGACGAGATGAACTGGTTCTGCGTCCCGCGCCGACGCCTCACCGCCGCCGCCTGAGCGTCTCCGACGGGCTCTCGCCGAAGCGCTCCCGATAGGCGGCCGCCGCGCGGCCGAGGTGGCCGAAGCCGGCCGCGAAGGCGATGTCGGCGACCAGCGCCGGGCCGTCGGGGTCGAGCAGGCCCGCGCGCAGGCGCTCGAGCCGGGCGGCCTGCAGTGCCTCGGTGATCGTGTGTCCGCGCGCCCGCCGGAATGCGTCCTGGAGCGAGCGCAGGCAGACGCCCGCCGCGGCGGCGACGTCTGCGGTCGAGATCGCCCGGCCCGCGTTCTCGGCGATGAACGCCTCGGCGCGGCGCACCGCGGCCGGCGCCGGAGCGGCCGTCGGGCGGGCCAGCACGTCGGTGCGGTCGTGCCGCAGCCCGGCCAGCATCAGCGTCGTCACCCCGTCGCGCAGCGTGGCGAGATAGGCGGCCGGCAGCCGGGCGCCGGCGTCGGCAGCCGCCAGCAGCGCCGCCGCCTGCCGTTGCAGCGCCATGCCGACGGGACCGTCGAGGTCGACTGCGGTGTCGAAGGCCGGCGCCGCGGCCGGCCGGTCGGCGAGCGCACCGTAGCGCGCGGCCATCGCTTCGCGCTCCACCAGCACGATCAGCTTCTCGCAGCCGGCCTGCCAGGTCATCCGCGTCGCCAGCATCGGCGACAGCACGGAGGCCGTCCGCCCCGCCTCGGCCTCGGCGACCCGCGTACCGCAGCGCACCCGCGCCCGGCCCTTCAGCGGAATCTGCAGCAGATAGAAACGCGCGAGTTCGCCGGGGTCGATCTCCACCGTCGCGCCGTAGGCGACGTAGTTGACCGAGAAGTCGCCGAAGGTCGCGGCGTGGTGGCGGGCGTGGAAGCCCTCGGCGCGCCGCTCCAGCGGGCTCAGGAAATGCGGACAGAAGATCCGCCCGATCGCCTCGCGCGCCTCGTCGGGCCGGCGCGTGTCGACGACGGCGTTGCGGGCGAGCGGCAGGTCGGGCGTCGGCGTCATCGCGACCCTCCTCGGATCCCCGCGCGAAGCGGACAGCCTCCCTCGCCGCGCGGATAGAACCGGCCGAAATCCGGCACCCTACTGATGATAGTTGAAACTTGAACGAAGAGGAAGCGTCGACCATGGACATCGCCGCCTCGAGGGACGCCTTCCGTACCGGCATGCGCCGCGTCGCCGGGGCCGTCACCATCGTCACCACCGCCGACGCCGCCGGCGAGCGCCGCGGCGCCACCGCCACCGCGGTCTGCTCGCTGACCGTCGACCCACCCGCCGTGATCGCCTGCATCGCCCGCGACAGCGCCGTCGGCCGAATGGCGCCGGAGAGCGGCATCTTCACCGTCAACGTCCTGACGGGCGACCAGCGCCCGGTCGCCGAGACCTTCGCCGGCCGCACCGGACACGTCGGCGACGAGCGCTTCGCCGTCGGCGACTGGACCGCCGGCGCCCTCGGCGCGCCGCGGCTCGCCGGCGCCGTCGCCGCCTTCGAATGCCGGCTCGAGAAGGCGGTCGAATTCGCCACCCACGTCGTCCTGTTCGGCGCCGTCGTCGGCACCGTCCTCGGCCCGGCCGGGCTCGCGCCGCTCGTCTACGTCGACGGCCGCTTCGCCGGCGTCGCCGATGCCGACGTCGACGCCGGATCCGGACAGCCGGACTCGCCGCGCGGATAGCGGGACGCCGCGGGCGCCCCGACCATCGGGGCATTCCGGATCGGGACGGGAGGATCTGACATGCGCGGACTCGAGGGCAGAACGGCGATCGTATCGGGCGGCGCCACGTTGATCGGCGAGGCCGTCGGCGCCACGCTCGCCGGCTACGGCACCAATGTCGTGATCGCCGACGTCGACGTCGCCGCCGGCGAGGCCGCCGCGGCGAGGATCGGCCGCGGCGCCCGCTTCCTCGCCTGCGACGTCACCTCCGACGCCGACGTCGCCGCCCTCGTCGCCGCCACCGTCGAGGCGACCGGCCGGCTCGACCATCTCGTCAACGTCGCCTGCACCTATCTCGACGACGGCGCCGACACCAGCCGCGCCGATTGGCTGAAGGCGCTCGACGTCAACATCGTCGGCTCGGTGATGTTGATGCAGGCGGCCCGGCCGCATCTGAAGGCGAACCGCGGCGCCATCGTCAACTTCGGCTCGATCTCGGCGCGCGTCGCCCAGATCGGCCGCTGGGTCTACCCGGTCTCGAAGGCGGCGATCCTCCAACTCACCCGCAACCAGGCCATGGACCTCGCCCCCGACGGCATCCGCGTCAACGCGGTGTCGCCGGGCTGGACCTGGTCCAACATCATGCGCCAGCTGACCAACGACCGCCGCGAGAAGGCCGACGCCGTGGCGAAGCCCTTCCACCTCCTCGGCCGCGCCGGCGATCCCGCCGAGGTCGGCGAGGCCGTCGCCTTCCTGCTCTCCGACGCCGCTTCCTTCGTCACCGGCACCGACCTCGCGGTCGACGGCGGCTACGGCGCCATGGGCCCCGAGCGCGCCGACCCGGCCATCCCGCTCCTGATGGAGTGAACCACCCCTTCCGCCGCGACGGGCGCGCCAGAACCGCCCGCGTCGGCCTCTTCCAGAGAACCAGGGACACCCCGATGACCAAGCGCAGCTTCACCATCGTCGGCGGCGGCCAGTCCGGGCTCCAGCTCGGCTGCGGCCTGCTCGACGCCGGCCACGACGTCCGCATCGTCCAGAACCGTACCGCCGAGGAGATCCACGGCGGCCGCGTCCTGTCCAGCCAGTGCATGTTCGGCGAGGCGCTCGTCAACGAGGCGGCCGTCGGCCTCGACTTCTGGACCGACACCTGCCCGACCGTCGACAGCATCAACTTCTGCGTCCCCGCGCCCGACGGCGCCGGCAAGGCGATCGACTGGAACGGCAAGCTCGACCGCCCCGCCCGTAGCGTCGACCAGCGCGTCAAGATCCCCGCCTGGATGGCCGAGTTCGAGCGCCGCGGCGGCCGGCTCGACATCGCCGAGGCCGGCATTCCCGACCTCGAGGCCTACGCCCGCGACAGCGACCTCGTGATCGTCGCCGCCGGCAAGGGCGACATCGCCCGTCTGTTCCCGCGCGACGCCGGCAAGTCGCCGTTCGACCGGCCGCAGCGCGCCCTGGCCCTCACCTACGTCACCGGCATGACGCCGCGGCCGGAGCACTCGGCGGTCTGCTTCAACCTGATCCCCGGCGTCGGCGAGTATTTCGTCTTCCCGGCGCTGACGACGTCCGGCCCTTGCGAGATCATGGTGTTCGAGGGCCTGCCCGGCGGCCCGATGGACTGCTGGCGCGACGTCCGTTCGCCGGCCGAGCATCTGGCGACCTCCAAGCGGATCCTCGAAACCTTCCTGCCGTGGGAAGCCGAGCGCTGCCGCGCCATCGAGCTCACCGACGACAACGGCATCCTCGCCGGCGCCTTCGCGCCCACGGTGCGCGAACCGGTGGGCCGGCTGCCCTCGGGCGCGGTCGTGCTCGGCCTCGCCGACGCGGTCTGCCTCAACGACCCGATCACCGGCCAGGGCTCCAACAACGCGTCGAAGGCCGCCAAGATCTACCTCGACGCCATCCTCGCCCACGGCGACCGCCCGTTCGACGCCGCCTTCATGCAGGCGACCTTCGACGCCTATTGGGCCTACGCGCAGTTCGTGGTCGGCTGGACCAACGCGCTCCTGCAGCCCCCGCCGCCGCACGTGCTCCGGATCATGGGCAGCGCCCAGGCCCACCCCGCCCTCGCCCGCCGCATCGCCAACGGCTTCGACGAACCGCGCGACCTCTTCCCCTGGTTCGCCGTCCCCGAGGAAGCCGACCGATACCTCGGCCAGCTCGCGGCGTGAAGGTGGCGTAGGGCGGCGGCGCCCCGGCCCGGCACCGCTGCTTTGACCCTCCCCTTGCGGGAGGGTCGGCGCAAAGCGCCGGGGAGGGTCGCCGGCTACGGGCTCGACGCGGCATGTTGCGTTGCGGCGGTGGAAGCCACCCCACCCCGCCGACCTTCGGCCGTCGACCCTCCCCGCAAGGGGGAGGGTAGAATTGTGGAGCGCCGACACCCGACGCCCCCGGCCCCGCCCCCTCAGGCCGCGAACAGCCCCGCGCGGTCGAGCCGCAGGAACGTCCGCGTCCCCACCGCCGGCGGGGTGAAGCCGGCCGGGGCGACGGCCTCGAGGTCGGCCTCCGCCCCGTCGAGCCGCACCGCGACCCGGCGCGACGATCCCGACCGGTGCAGCGACACCACCGTGCCCGGCAGGCCCTCGCCCTCGCGGGCGAAGGCGACGTTCTCCGGGCGCACGTAGAGCAGCCCGCGGCCGTCGGCGGCCCGCACCCCCGGCGCCAGCGGCACCGGGTTGGTGCCGAGCCGGGCGACGCCGCCGCGGATCTCCACCGGAATCCGCGCCGCCTCGCCGATGAAGTCGAACACGAACGGGCTGGCCGGGCGGTCGTACACGTCCTCGGGGCTGCCGATCTGCTCGATGCGGCCGTTCGACATCACCACCACGCGGTCGGCGAGGTCGAGCGCCTCCTCCTGGTCGTGGGTGACGAACACCGTGGTGTGGCCGGTCTTGTCGTGGAGCTCGCGCAGCCAGCGCCGGAGTTCCTTGCGCACCTTGGCGTCGAGCGCGCCGAACGGTTCGTCGAGCAGCAGCACCTGCGGCTCGATCGCGAGCGCCCGGGCGAGCGCGACGCGCTGGCGCTGGCCGCCGGAGAGCTGGGTCGGGTAGCGCTTGCCGAACTCGCCGAGCTGGACGAGGTCGAGCAGCGTCGCGACGCGCTTGGCGATCTCGGCCTCCGCCGGCCGGGTCGCGCGCGGGCGGGCGCGCAGGCCGAAGCCGACGTTGTCGGCCACCGTCATGTGCTTGAACAGGGCGTAGTGCTGGAACACGAAGCCGACGTTGCGCTCGCGCACCGTCTTCAGGCTGGCGTCGACACCGCCGAACAGCACCTGGCCGCGGGTCGGGAAGTCGAGCCCGGCGATGATGCGCAGCAGCGTGGTCTTGCCCGAACCGGACGGGCCGAGCAGCGCCAGCAGCTCCCCGGATGCGACCTCGAGGTCGACCGAGTGCAGCGCGGCGGCGGATCCGAAGTCCTTGGCGATCGAGCGGAGGTCGAGCTTCATCGAAAGGGCTCCCGTCAGTGGCGGCGGCCGGCCGCGAGTTCGTCCGCGAAGCGGACCTCGAGCAGCGTCTTCAGGCCGAGGGTGAGGAGGGCGAGCAGCGCCAGCACCGCGGCGACCGCGAAGGCGCCGACGAACTGGTACTCGTTGTAGAGGATTTCCACGTGCAGCGGCATCGTGTTGGTCAGGCCGCGGATGTGGCCGGACACCACCGACACCGCGCCGAACTCGCCCATGGCGCGGGCGTTGCAGAGCAGCACGCCGTAGAGCAGCGCCCATTTCACGTTGGGCAGTGTCACGGTGAGGAAGGTGCGCAGGCCCGAGGCGCCGAGCGACAGCGCGGCCTCCTCGTCGGTGGTGCCCTGCTCCTCCATCAGCGGGATCAGCTCGCGCGCCACGAACGGGAAGGTGACGAAGATCGTCGCCAGCACGATGCCGGGCACGGCGAACACCACCTGCAGGCCGGCGGCGTTGAGGATCGGCCCGAACCAGCCGTGGGTGGTGGAGTAGAGCAGCACGTAGACGAGGCCGGCGACCACCGGCGACACCGAGAACGGCAGGTCGATCAGGGTGATCAGGAAGGCCTTGCCGCGGAACTCGTACTTGGCGACCGCCCAGGCGGCGGCGACGCCGAACACGAGGTTGGCCGGCACCGCGATCGCGGCGACCAGCAGCGTCAGCCGGATCGCGGCGAGCGCGTCGGGGTCGGTCAGCGCCTCGACCACCGGGCCGAGGCCGCGGCGCAGCGCCTCGGCGAACACCGCGACCAGCGGCAGCAGCAGGAACAGCGCCAGCAGCGCCACCGCGACGAGGATCAGCGTGCGCCGGACCCACGGCGCCTCCTCGGTCGGCAGGCGTGGCGCCGGGCGGCGGGCGACCCGGACGGGGGCGGCGGCGGTGCGCGCGGGCGGCGGCACGGCCGAGGACGAGACGGCGACGTCAGACACGACCGAACCTCCGGCGGGACCAGGCCTGGATCAGGTTGATGGCGAGCAGCATCGCGAAGGAGATCGCCAGCATGATCGTCGCCACCGCGGTGGCGCCGGCGTAGTCGAACTCCTCGAGCTTGATGACGATCAGCAGCGGCGCGATTTCCGAGACGTAGGGGATGTTGCCGGCGATGAAGATCACCGAGCCGTATTCGCCGACCGAACGGGCGAAGGCGAGCGCGAAGCCGGTCAGGATCGCCGGCGTCAGCGTCGGCAGGATCACCGCCCGGAGCGTGCGGAAGCGGCCGGCGCCGAGCGTCGCCGCGGCCTCCTCGCACTCGCGGTCGACCTCGGCCAGCACCGGCTGCACCGTGCGGACCACGAAGGGCAGGCCGACGAAGACCAGCGCCACGAAGATGCCGAGCGGGGTGAAGGCGATCTTGAGGCCGATCGCCTGGGCGTATTGTCCGAGCCAGCCGTTCGGGGCGTAGAGCGCCGTCAGGGCGATGCCGGCCACCGCCGTCGGCAGCGCGAACGGCAGGTCGATCGCCGCGTCGAGGAGACGCCGGCCGGGGAAGGAGTAGCGCGTCAGCACCCAGGCGACCAGCACGCCGAACGGCACGTTGAACACGGCCGCCGCGAAGCTGGTCAGGAACGACACCTTCAACGCCGCGAAGGTGCGCTCCTCGAGGGCGAGCGCGGCGATGGCGCCGAACCCGAGGCCGGAGGCGTTCCACACCAGCGCCGCGAGCGGCAGGAGCACGATCGCGGCGAGGTAGACGAGCGTGAAACCGAGCGCCAGGCGAAAGCCCGGGATCACGCTCGGCTGGACCAATCGAAATGTCGACACCCGTTTCCTTCCCCCTCGCGGGCGCGGCGTCGGATCGCCGCGCGAACGATCGAACCGGGCCCCGCCGTCGCGGCGGGGCCCGGCGGTGCGGATCACTGCGCCGGCTTGTAGATCTGGTCGAACACGCCGCCGTCGCCGAAGTGGTAGGGCTGCGCCTTCTTCCAACCGCCGAAGATCGGGTCGTCGATCGAGACCAGCTTCAGTTGCGGGATCTTCCCGAGCAGCGTCTTGTCGGTGACGAGATCGGGCTCGGCCGGGCGGTAGTAGTGCTTGGCGGCCAGTGTCTGGCCCTCGGCGGAGTAGAGGTAGTTCAGGTAGGCCTCGGCCACCTTGCGGGTGCCGGCCGCGTCGACGTTGCCGTCGACCACCGCGACCGGCGGCTCCGCCAGGATCGACTGCGGCGGCACCACGATGTCGAACTGGTCGGCGCCGAACTCGTCCTGGGCGAGGAAGGCCTCGTTCTCCCACGCGAGCAGCACGTCGCCGATCTGGCGCTGGGCGAAGGTGGTGGTCGAGCCGCGCGCACCGGTGTCGAGCACGGGCACGTGCTTGAACAGCGTGCCGATGTACTCCTTGATCTTGGCCTCGTCGCCGCCGTACTCGCCGTAGGCCCAGGCCCACGCGGCGAGATAGTTCCAGCGCGCGCCGCCCGAAGTCTTCGGGTTCGGCGTCACCACCTCGACGCCGTCCTTGACGAGGTCGCCCCAGTCCGTGATGCCCTTCGGGTTGCCCTTGCGGACCAGGAACACGATGGTCGAGGTGTAGGGCGAGGAATTGTGCGGCAGCCGGCCGCGCCAGTCGGCGGCGATCTTGCCGGACTTGGCGGCGATGGCGTCGATGTCGCTCTCGAGCGCCAGCGTCACCACGTCGGCGGGCAGGCCGTCGATCACCGCACGGGCCTGCTTGCCCGAGCCGCCGTGCGAGGTCTGGATCGTCACGGTCTCGCCGGTGTCGGCCTTCCACTTGGCGGCGAAGGCGGCGTTGAATTCCTTGTAGAGCTCGCGGGTCGGGTCGTAGCTGACGTTGGTCAGCGTGACGTCGGCGAGCGCCGGCGCGGCCATCGGCAGCGCCACCGCGGCCGCGATCAGCAGGCGTTTCCAGTCGAACGGCTTCATGGTCGAGCGTCCCCTCGGGTCGGATTTCCCGGCCGCGGCGCGGCCGGTGGTTCGTTCTGCGAGGGGGCCGTTCCGCACCGCCGGCTCGTGCCGGCCCCGTCTCATGAAACTAACTCTATCTGATGGGTCGAGTTTATCAAGTTTCCTTTCGCAGCGTTTTTTCCACCCGGAACGGAAAATTCTCCTCGCCGGCCCCGGGTTCCGGGAATGGTCCGGTCGCCGTCGGCGCCGCTGCGCATGCGCCGCGTCGATGCCCGCGGGGCGCGCCGCACGGGGCCGTGCATTCTTCATTTTCGACGTGGACAGCGGTGCCCGCCCGGCTAAACTCGCGTCCGCTCGCTAGAAAATCGAACAGGGGTGACGGGCATGCTCATGCGTTCAGTGCGCCATTTCGTGTCGGCGGCGGCGGTCTGCGCCGCGCTGATCGGTCCCGCCGCGGCGGCCACGCCGGCCGACACGCTGGTCGAGGCCTGGCAGATCGACGACATCATCTCGCTCGATCCGGCCGAGATCTTCGAGATCTCCACCACCGAGATCGCCGGCAACACCTACGAGCGCCTGATCGGCTACGACATCCACGACGTCTCCAAGGTGTTCGGCGTCGTCGCCGAGGACTGGACCGTCTCCGAAGACGGCAAGACCATCACCTTCAAGATCCGCGAAGGCCGCAAGTTCGCCTCCGGCAACCCGATCACCGCCGCCGACGCGGTCTATTCGCTGCAGCGCGCGATCATCCTCGACAAGTCCCCGGCCTTCATCGTCTCCCAGTTCGGCCTGACCAAGGACAACGTCAAGGACAAGATCAAGCAGACCGGCGACTACACCTTCACCTTCGAGATGGACAAGGCCTACGCCCCGTCCTTCGTGCTCTACTGCCTGACCTCCTCGGTCGCCTCCGTGGTCGACAAGAAGCTGGTCGAGGAGCACGAGGCGAACGGCGACCTCGGCTACGAGTGGCTGAAGACCCACTACGCCGGCTCCGGCCCCTATTCGATCCGCGACTGGCGCGCCAACGAGGCCGTCGTGCTGGAGCGCAACCCGAATTATTCGGGCACCGCCGCCCCGCTCGCCCGCGTGATCTACCGCCACGTGCCCGAGACCGCGACCCAGCGCCTCCTGCTCGAGAAGGGCGACATCGACGTCGCGCGCAACCTCGGCCCCGAGCAGATCGCCGCCGTCTCGGCCAACCCGGACGTCAAACTCGCCCAAGCGGCCAAGGGCACGCTCTACTACTTCAGCCTCAACCAGAAGAACCCGACCCTCGCCAAGCCCGAGGTTCGCGAGGCGATGAAGTACCTCGTCGACTACCAGGCGATCGCCGACACCATCATGAAGAACCTCGGCGAGGTCCATCAGGCCTTCCTGCCGAAGGGCTTCCTCGGCGCGGTCAACGACAACCCCTATTCGCTCGACGTCGAGAAGGCCAAGGCTCTGCTCGCCAAGGCCGGCCTGCCGGACGGCTTCACCGTCACCATGGACGTCCGCTCGACCCAGCCGATCACCGGCATCGCCGAGGCGGTCCAGGGCACGCTCGCCAAGGCCGGCATCAAGGTCGAGATCATCCCGGGCGACGGCAAGCAGACCCTGACCAAGTACCGCGCCCGCACCCACGACATCTACATCGGCGTCTGGGGCCCGGACTACCAGGACCCGCACACCAACGCCCAGACCTTCGCGTCCAACCCGGACAACAAGGACGACGCCGCGTCGAAGACGCTGGCGTGGCGCAACGCCTGGGAGACGCCGGAACTCGGCAAGCAGGTCGACGCCGCCATCCTCGAGCGCGACGGCGCCAAGCGCGCCGCCCTCTACGAGGCGATGCAGAAGGAGGTGATGGCGACCAGCCCGTTCGTCGTCATGTTCCAGCAGACGGAGGTCGCGGCGGTCCGCGCCAACGTCAAGGGCTTCGAGCTCGGCCCGTCCTTCGACAACAACTTCGTCGCGCCGGTGAGCAAGGAGTGACGGCGGTCTCCGGTCCCGGACCGGATCGCGGCGCCGGGGACGGGGCATCCCCCGTCCTCGCCGCCGGGGACGGGTGGAAGCCCGTCCTCGGCATCGCCGCGGCCTTCGGCCGATTCGTCTCGACGCTGGCGGCGACGCTGCTCGGCCTGCTCGCCGTCACCTTCGTGATCGGGCGGGTCATCCCGATCGACCCGGTGCTCGCCATCGTCGGCGACCGCGCCCCAGCGCAGGTCTACGCCCGCGTCCGCGCCGAGCTCGGCATCGACCTGCCGCTGTGGGAACAGTTCTGGATCTACTGCACCAAGGCGCTCTCCGGCGACTTCGGCACCTCGGTGCTGACCACCAATCCGGTGCTGGTCGACATCGCCCGCTACTTCCCCGCCACCATCGAACTCGCCACCCTCGGCACCCTTGTCGGCACGCTGGTCGGCATCCCGCTCGGCGTCTATGCCGCGGTGCGCGCCGGCAGCCTCGGCGACCAGATCGTCCGCGTGCTCGGCCTCGTCGGCTATTCGGTGCCGATCTTCTGGCTCGGCCTGATGGGGCTGTTGCTGTTCTACGCCAATCTCGACTGGGTCGCCGGACCGGGCCGGCTCGATGTCGCCTACGACTACTACGTCACCCCCGTCACCGGCATGCTGCTGGTCGACAGCCTGATGCAGGGCCAGACCGAGGTGTTCTGGAATGCCGTCTCGCACATCGTGCTGCCGGTGGCGCTGCTCGGCTATTTCTCGCTCGCCTACATCGCGCGGATGACGCGCTCCTTCATGCTCAACGAGCTGTCGCAGGAATATGTCGTCACCGCCCGGGTCAAGGGCCTGTCCGAGGCGCGGGTGATCTGGGGTCACGCGCTGCGCAACGCCGCGGTGCCGCTGGTCACCGTGGTGGTCCTCTCCTACGCCACCCTGCTCGAGGGCTCGGTGCTGACCGAGACCGTGTTCGCGTGGCCGGGGCTCGGCACCTACATCACCAGCGCCCTGCAGAGCGCCGACATGAACGCCGTGCTCGGCGGCACGCTGGTGATCGGCACCACCTTCGTCTGCCTCAACGTGCTGTCCGACCTGCTCTACCGCCTGATCGACCCGAGGACGCGCCGATGACCGCCCCGGCCCCGCCCGCGACCTCATCGTCCGCCGGCGCGCTCCGCGCGTGGCTGACCGCCGCCGAACCCGGCTCGCGCACCCAGGCGCGGCTCGGCCGCTTCTACGTCGGCTGGCTGAGCTTCCGCGCCAATCCGCTGGCGATGGTCGGCCTCGCCATCGTGGTCGCGCTGGTGCTGGTCGCGATCTTCGCCGACGTGCTCGCCACCCGCGATCCGCTGATCGGCGGCGACCTGCGCACCGAGCGGCTGCTGCCGCCGAGCGCCGAATTCTGGTTCGGCACCGACAATCAGGCCCGCGACATCTACGCCCGCGTCGTCCACGGCTCCCGGCTGACGCTGCTCGTCGTGGTGCTGGTGTCGGTCATCGCCACTCCGATCGGCGTCCTGGTCGGCACCGTCTCCGGCTATTTCGGCGGGATCGTCGACACGGTGCTGATGCGGATCACCGACATCTTCCTCGCCTTCCCCCGCCTCGTGCTCGCCCTCGCCTTCGTCTCGGCGCTCGGCCCCGGCATCGAGAACGCGGTGATCGCGATCGCCATCACGATCTGGCCGCCCTATGCCCGCATCGCCCGCGCCGAGACGCTGACGGTGCGGAACGGCGACTTCATCCACGCCGTCCGCCTCCAGGGCGCCTCGTCGGCGCGGATCATCCTTCGCCACGTCGTGCCGCTCTGCATGTCCTCGGTGATCGTGCGCGTCACCCTCGACATGGCCGGCATCATCCTCACCGCCGCCGGCCTCGGCTTCCTCGGCCTCGGCGCCCAGCCGCCGCTGCCGGAATGGGGCGCGATGATCGCCGCCGGCCGGCAGTATCTGATCGACCAGTGGTGGGTGGCGGCGATGCCGGGCATCGCCATCTTCGTGGTCAGCCTGGGCTTCAACCTGCTCGGCGACGGCCTGCGCGACGTGCTCGATCCCAAGGCCGCGAAATGAACCGTCTCCTGCTCGAGGTCGAGGACCTCCGCGTCCGCTTCCACCTGCGCCGCGGCACCGTCGAGGCGGTGCGCGGCGTCTCGTTCGCGCTCGGGCGCGAGCGCCTCGGCATCGTCGGCGAGTCCGGCTCGGGCAAGTCGCAGACCGGCCGCGCCATCCTCGGCCTCACCCCGCCGCCCGGCGAGGTCACCGCCGCCAAGCTCGCCTTCGACGGCGTCGACATGCTGCGCGCCTCGAAGAAGGAGCTGAGGCGGCTGCGCGGCGGGCGGATCGGCATGGTGATGCAGGATCCGAAATACTCGCTGAACCCGGTGATGACCGTCGGTGCCCAGATCGTCGAGGCCTACCGCGCCCACGCCCGCGCCGGCCGCGCCGAAGCGCGCGACAAGGCGCTGGCCGGCCTCGAGGCCGTCAAGATCCGCGATCCCGGCCGCGTCTTCTCGCTCTATCCGCACGAACTCTCCGGCGGCATGGGCCAGCGGGTGATGATCGCGATGATGCTGATCGGCGACCCCGACCTCCTGATCGCCGACGAGCCGACATCGGCGCTCGACGTCACGGTCCAGCTCGAGGTGCTGCGCATCCTCGACGAGTTGGTCGCCAACCGCGGCATGGGCCTGATCTTCGTCAGCCACGACCTCGAGCTGGTGTCCTCCTTCTGCGACCGCGTGCTGGTGATGTACGCCGGCCGCGTCGTCGAGGAGGTCGCCGCGCGCGACCTCGCGAACGCCCGCCATCCCTACACCCGCGGGCTGATGGGCTGCCTGCCGAAGCTCCACGACGACGTCCACCCGCTGCCGGTGCTCGACAGGGATCCCGCATGGGCGCTGTGACCCCCTTCCTCGCCGTCGACGACCTCGCGGTGCGCTTCGGCTCCGGCCGGCTCGCCGTCGCGGCGGTCGACCGCGTCTCCTTCTCGGTCGGCGAGGGCGAGGCGCTCGGCCTCGTCGGCGAATCCGGCTCGGGCAAGTCCACCGTCCTCCGCGCCATCGCCGGGCTGGCGCCGGTGTCGGGCGGGAAGATCGCGCTCGCCGGCCGGCCGGTGCCGTCCCCGCGCGACATGGCCTTCTTCCGCACCGTGCAGATGGTGTTCCAGGATCCCTACGGCTCGCTTCACCCGCGCCACACCGTCGACCAGATCCTCGCCGAGCCGTTGGCGATCCACCGCGAGCGCGACGTCGAGGCCCGCATCCTCGGGGCGCTGCGCGAGGTCGGGCTCGGCCCGGCCTTCCGCTTCCGCTACCCGCACCAGCTCTCCGGCGGCCAGCGCCAGCGCGTCGCGATCGCCAGGGCGCTGATCCTCCGTCCGCGGGTGCTGCTGCTCGACGAGCCGACCTCGGCGCTCGACGCCTCGGTCCAGGCCGAGATCCTCAACCTCCTGGAATCGCTGCGCCGCGAGCTCGGCCTGACCTATCTCCTGGTCAGCCACGACCTCGCGGTGGTTGCCCATCTCTGCGAGCGGCTGGTGGTGATGCGCCATGGCAGCCTCGTCGAGGCGACCACGGCGGCGCACCTGCGCACCGGAACGGTGTCCGAGGACTACACCCGCACCATGTTGACCGCCAGCGAGGGCTTCACCCGCCGCCCGGCGCCCTGAAGGGGCGCGAATCTACCCTCCCCCGGACGCAGGCCGTTCTTCTACCCTCCCCCTTGCGGGGAGGGTCGACGGCCGAAGGCCGGCGGGGTGGGGTGGCGTCCACCGCCGCGCCGCCCTGTCCAATGTCGAGCCCGACGCCGGCGACCCTCCCCGGCGCTTCGCGCCGACCCTCCCCCAAGGGGAGGGTCAAGACAGGGGTGCGCGTCGGCGCCACACCCTCCACCCGCGGCGAACCCCGCCCTCACACCAGCCTCAGCCGCGCCGGGCCCTTGCCCCTGCCCCGCGGCGGCGCGGTACGATATGTCCCGCGCCCCGCCGCCTTGGCGCGGTACATCGCGTCGTCGGCGGCGCGGAAGAGTTCGTCGGCGCTGCGGCCGTCGGCGCGGGCGATGCCGATCGAGGCGCCGATCCGCACCTTGGCCGCGCCGCTGCCCACCGTCTCGGCGAGGTCGCTCGCGATCCGCGCGGCGCGCAATTCGGGGTCGGCGATGCGCTCGGCGCGCCAGATCACCGCGAACTCGTCGCCGCCGATCCGCGCCACCAGTTCGGCGTCGCGGCAGGCGACCGCGAGCCGGTCGGCGGCCCGGCGCAGGCAGGCGTCGCCGGCGGCGTGGCCGAAACCGTCGTTGACCTGCTTGAAGCCGTCGAGGTCGACGATCATCAGCACGCCCGAGCGCGCCAGCGGGTCGTCCGGGGCGTCGAAGGCGGCGAGTGCGCTCTGGAAGCGGGCGCGGCTGGCGAGGCCGGTCATGGCGTCGCTCTCGGCCATGTGGCGCAGCCGGTCGGCGAGCAGCCGCTCCTCGGTGATGTCCTGCTTCATGCCGAAGATGCGGACCGGCACGTCGCCGTCGCATTCCACCGTCGCGGTGATGCGGATCCAGCGCGCCGCGCCGCGCGCGGTGCGGATCTCGACGTCGAGCTGGAAACCCGAGCGCTCGGCGAGCGCCCGATCGCGCACGGCCCGCAGCCTCGCGCGCGACTCCTCCGGATAGAGCGGCAGCACCATCTCGCGCGTCACAGCGATGCCGCGCGGCAGTTCGAACAGGTCGTAGACCATGTCGGTCCAGGTCAGCGTCTGGCACGGCAGGTCGCACTGCCACACCCCGATCCGCGCCGCCTCGGAGGCGCGCTCGAAGAGCTTGCGGAAATGCGCCAGCGCCTCGCCCTGGGCGCTGATCACCGCGGCGCTGGCCGCGAGTTCGGCCGCGAGCCGCGCGACGGCGCCGCCGGTCTCCGAGGGAGCGACGACGTCGATGCCGGGATCGGTGCTTCCGTTGGCCATGGCTGCGGTTCCGTCACATGCGATCGCGAACATATCGGAAATACACTTACGATCCGTTTTTTGCGCTGCCGCACATTTGTGCCGTCCGTCGCAGGAGGCGGAAATTGCTCCCGGCGACCGAGGTCGGCGGATTTATTTCTCGACTTTCCCGATATGGATTATAGGTTCGCCGTGACCGTCGCGTCCGGCTCGACCGCCGAGCCGTCCGGTCCGCCAAGACGGTCGCCCCGACCGCCCGCAGTCTCGAACACGGAACCGCCGATGCTCGTCTTCCTCAGCCCCGTCACGGAACGGAACAGGGTCGTCCGCGCCTTCTTCGACGGCCTCGCCGGCCGCTACCGGCCCGTCCTGCGCGAGGAGGCCGGCGTCAACGCCGCCGCGGAGTATCTCGCCGGCGGCATCCCGGTGATCGTCCACGTCTCCGGCGAGACCGGCTTCTTCCGCGCCGGCCTCACCGACGAGGAGACCGCGCGCGTGGTCGAGGAGGTCCGCTCCGGCCTTACGCGCGTCGCCGCCGCCGGCGGCCGGATCGTCTGGTCGGTCGGCGTGCCATCCCCCGAGAACACCAAGCCGGAGGCGGTCGCCGAGCTCCGCCGCGTGCTCGCCGCCAAGGCCGACGTCGTCCTGCTGCCGCCCGGCGGCTACCGCCTCGAGGACGTCCACCCGAAGCTGCGCCGCGACCCCGCCCGCGGCCGCACCGGCCTGTGGCCGGCCGACGCCGCCGCCCTCGGCGCCGTCTACGACGCCGTCGCCGCCGATCTCGCGACCTTGCGGGCCGACTACGCCGACGACCTCGCCGCGATTCCCGCGCCCGACCTGCCGCCGCCGGCCGATCCCGCGCCGCTCTTCGTCGACTGGCCGAACACGGCCAAGACCGGCCGCAACTGGGGCGACAAGCTCAACCCCGTGCTCGCCGCCCTGCTCTCCGGCCGCCCGGTCGTCAACGGCAAGGGCACCCTGCGCAGCGACGACGCCCCGGCGATCCGCATGATCGGCAGCAGCCTCGGCAGCATCCGGCCGCGCAGCGTCGTCTACGGCACCGGCTACATCGACACCGCCGACAAGACCCCGGTGCCGCGCGCCGTCGCCGCCGTGCGCGGACCGCTGTCGCGGGCGAAGGCGCTCGCCGCCGGCCTCGACGTGCCGGACGTCTACGGCGACATGGCGCTGCTGCTGCCGCTGTTCTACCGGCCGGCGATCGAGCCGACCTTCGACGTCGGCGTCATCCAGCACTTCCGCGACGCCGAGGGCGAGCCGCTGCCGCCGGTGCCGGCCGGCCTGAAAGTCAAGGTGATCGACATCCTCGGCTCGATCACTGGCGTCGTCGACGACATCCTGTCCTGCCGCGAGATCGTGTCGAGTTCGCTGCACGGCCTGATCGCCGCCCACGCCTACGGCCGCCCGGCCACCTGGCTGAAGTGGGGCAACCGGCCGATGGGCGACGACTTCAAGTTCCGCGACTACTTCGCCTCGGTCGGCTGGGACGACGCCGAGCCCTTCCGTGTCACCGCCGCCACCACCGCCGCGGACTTTCTCGGCCCCAAGCTCACCACCCGGCCGCTGGTCGACGTCGCCAAGTTGATCGCCGCCTGCCCCTTCGCCGACGACGCCCGCAAGCGCGCGCTGCTCGACTGCGCCGCCCGCGAGTTCCCGGCGATCCCGCCGGTGTCCTTCCTGGCGCCGCGGGCCGAGGGTCTGCGCCGCGCCGGCTGAGCCTCCGCCACGGCCGCGGACGGCTTCACGCCTCCGCGGTCGCGATTCCCACGGGCTCGGCCGCCTCGCCCACGTCCGGCAGCGAGGCGAGCAGCGTCTCGCGCGCCGAATCGAGATGCACCCGGCAGGCCGCGGCGACGCGGGCCGGATCGCGCGCCTTCAGCGCCGCGACGTAGTCGAGATGCTCGAGCACGGCCCGTTCGTTGCGGCGGCGCTCGTCCTGCTTGTTCCACTGGTAGTGGTAGTGGAAGATCATCGCGATGACGTCGTAGAAGTCGATGATGAACCGGTTGGCCGAGGCGCTGTGGATCAGCCGGTGGAACCGCTCGTCGAGTTCGGAGAAGCGGCCGTAGCCGGTGGCGATCTCCGACAGCAGCGCCCGGTGCTCGGCCTCCAGCGCGTCGAGCCGGGCCCAGGCCGGATGGTTGGGCGGCTGCTGCGCGAAGGCCTGCGCCGAGCGCATCTCGAACATCTCGCGCACTTCGATCAGCTCGAAGGCGAAGCGGCGGTCGAAGCCCTTCAGCACCCAATGGCTGTTCGGCCGCTTCTCGATCAGGCCGAAGCGGCTGAAGCGGATCAGGAATTCGCGAACGCTGGTAGTGCCGACGCCGATCGCGCGGGCGAGTTCCAGTTCGTTGATCTGGGTGCCGGCGCGCGCGTCGCCCTCGAGCAGCCGGCGCATGAAGCTGCGCTCGATCACCTCCGACAACGGGTCGGTCTCGGCGGCGGCGAAATAATCGCCCGGCACGGGCGCGCGCAGCACCGTCCGCGACCGGCCGGACCGGGCGATCAGCCCGGCGTCCTCGAGCCGCTGCAGCACCGCGCGCACGGTGGTGCGGCTGACGCCGAGCGCGCGGCCGATCTCCGGCTCGGACGCGCCGAGCCCCTCGCCGGCGAGGAGGGACAAGGCCCGGTTGTAGGCGTCCTTGAAGGTGGTGTTCTGCCTGGACATCGGCTTCCCGGCCCGGTTCCGTCCCGGGCGACGGCCCTCGCGGGGCCTAGCGCTGCGTCTCGTTGCATTCTATAGATAAAAGACAGCTTGGCGCTAGGGTCCGTTCATGTCCGATTTCCCCATCCTCCAGTTCGGCACCAGCCGATTCCTGCAGGCCCACGTCGACCTTTTCGTACACGAAGCCGCCGAGGCCGGACAGGCGGCGGGCCCGGTCGCGATCGTCGCGTCCAGCGGCGACGGCGGCCGCCGCGGCCGCCTCGCCGCCTTCGACGACCCGGCCGGCTACCCGGTCGAGATCCGCGGCCTCGAGGCCGGCGTGCCGGTGGAACGGACGGTCCGCGTCCGCAGCGTCCGCCGCGGCCTCGACCTCGTCGCAGACTGGGACGAGGTCCGCGCCGTCGCCGCCGGCGCCGCCTTCTGGATCTCCAACGTCTCCGAGGGCGGCTACCGCCTCGCGGACGGCCCGCCGGTCGACCTCGACGCCGCCACGCCGCCGGCCGGCTTTCCCGCCCGCCTGCTGATGCTGCTGCACCACCGCTGGCGCGTGGGCGGACCGGCGCCGGTCGTGATGCCGACCGAACTCGTCCGCCGCAACGGCGAGGTGCTGCACGGCCTCGTCCGCGGCCTCGCGGTTGCAGCCGGCGCCCCCGCCGCCTTCCTCGACTGGCTCGACCGCGACTGCGTCTTCGTCGTCGGCCTCGTCGACCGCATCGTCTCGGCGCCGCTGGAACCGGCGGGCGCGGTCGCCGAGCCCTACGCCCTGTGGGCGATCGAGCGCCGCCCCGGCCTCAGCCTACCCTGCGAGCACCCGGCCATCGTCGTCGCCGACGCGCTGGAGCCCTTCGAGCGGCTGAAGCTGCACATCCTCAACCTCGGCCACACCGTGCTCGCCCACGGCTGGCGCGCCGCCGGCCGGCCGGAGGGCGCCACGGTGCGCGCCGCCATGGCCGATCCGGCGACGCGCGCGCATCTCGAGGCGGTCTACCGCGACGAGGTCCTGCCGGGCTTTTCCGCCCGCGGTCTCGGCGCCGAGGCGGAGGCCTACGTCGCCACCACCCTCGAACGCTTCGCCAATCCCTTCCTCGACCACCGCCTGGCCGACATCGCGGTGAACCACGGCGAGAAGGCGGAACGGCGGATCGCCGATTTCCTCGCCTGGGTCCGCGCGGTTCATTCATTCCATCTTGCGCCCGAATTGGAAAATGTGCTCCATATTGCGCGAGAGGGGACTTGAAAGCCCCGGGTGATTGGGCTACGGTTCCCTTGGTTGTCTTTTATCGATAATATAACAGCTGCCATCGAATACCCGTCCTGGAGGGGACGGGCTTGGGAGGAGAAGACCATGCAGTCCAAGATGACGCGCCGCCTCTTCGTCGGCGCCGCCGCTCTCGCCGTGGCCGCCGTCGCGGCCCCGTTCGCGCCGGCCCGTGCCGCCGACGCGACCATCCCGATCATCGTGAAGGACACCACGTCCTTCTACTGGCAGATCGTGCTCGCCGGCGCCCGTCAGGCCGGCAAGGACCTCGGCGTCAACGTGCCCGAGCTCGGCGCGCAGTCCGAGGCCGACATCAACGGCCAGATCTCGATCCTCGAGAACGCCGTCTCCGGCTCGCCGGCCGCCATCGTGATCTCGCCGACCGAGTTCAAGGCGCTCGGCAAGCCGATCGACGAGGCCGCCAAGTCGGTCAAGATCATCGGCATCGACAGCGGCGCCGACAGCAAGGCGTTCACCTCGTTCCTGACCACCGACAACGTCCAGGGCGGCCGCGTCGCCGCCGACGGTCTCGCCGCCGCGATCGCGGAGAAGTACGGCTCGGCCGAGGGCGACGTCGCCCTGATCACGTCGCTGCCGGGCGTCGGCTCGCTCGACCAGCGCGCCCAGGGCTTCAAGGAGCAGCTGGCGGCCAAGTACCCGGGCCTCAAGCTGGTGGCGGACAAGGTGGCGGACGGTCAGGCCACGACCGGCCTCAACATCATGACCGACCTGATCACCGCCAACCCGAACCTGCGCGGCGTGTTCGCCTCCAACCTGATCATGGCCCAGGGCGCCGGTCAGGCGATCGCCGAGAACAACGCCCAGGACAACATCAAGCTGATCGGCTTCGACAGCGACGACAAGCTGGTCAAGTTCCTGAGCGACGGCGTCATCGCCGGCCTCGTGGTCCAGGACCCCTACCGGATGGGCTACGACGGCATCAAGACCGCGCTCGCCGCCTCGAAGGGCGAGACCGTCGAGACCTTCGTCGACACCGGCGCCAACCTCGTCACCAAGGCCAACATGAAGGAGCCCAAGATCGACGCGCTCCTGAACCCGAAGCTCAACTGAGCCTCGGGCGGGTCGATCCGCTCCCCCTGAAGCGCGGCCGGACCCCACGGGGTCCGGCCGCTCCGTACCCGCACGCCGTCGCCACGGCCCGGCGGGCCGCCGAGCTTCCCGGCCTCACGAGGGCGCCATGGCACATCACCCGGAACCCCATCACGCGCCCGCGCGCGGCACCCCGATCCTGGAGCTGCGCGGCCTCGAGAAGCGCTACGTCGGCACCCACGCGCTGAAGCCGGCCGACCTCACCTTCCGCGCAGGCGAGATCCACGCCATCGTCGGCGAGAACGGCGCCGGCAAGTCGACGCTGATCAAGCTCCTGACCGGCGTCATCCCGCGCACCTCCGGCGAGGTGCTGTGGCAGGGCCGTCCGGTCCCGCTCGCCTCGCCGCAGGAGGCGATGGCCCTCGGCATCAACGCGGTGCACCAGGAGGTCGTGCTCTGCCGCCACCTCACCGTGGCCGCCAACATGTTCCTCGGCGAGGAGAAGGTCCGCTTCGGCCTGATGCAGCGCCGCCGGATGGAGCGCGAGGCGCAGGCGATCCTGCACGACCTCGGCTTCGACCTGCCGGCCGACGTGCTGCTCGGCGACCTCACCATCGGCCAGCAGCAGCTGGTCGCCGCCGCCAGGGCCGCCACCCGCGGCACCCGCTTCCTGATTTTCGACGAGCCGACCGCCTATCTCACCCGCCGCGAGGCCGAACAGCTGTTCGCGCTGATCCGGCGGCTCGAGGCCGACGGCGTCACCATCGTCTACATCTCCCACCGCATGGAGGAGGTGTTCGAGCTCGCTTCGCGCGTCTCGGTGCTGCGCGACGGCACCCTGGTCGGCACCCGCGACATCGCCGCGACCGACGAGGCCGAGCTGATCGCGATGATGATCAACCGCTCGCTCGAGCAGATCTACCACAAGGAACACTTCACGCCCGGCAAGGTGATCCTCGAGACCAAGGGCCTGTCCGGCCCCGGCTTCGAGGACGTCTCGATCACCGTGCGGTCGGGCGAGATCGTCGGGCTCTACGGCCTGATCGGCGCCGGGCGCAGCGAGTTCGTCACCACGGTGTTCGGCCGCCACCGCCGCACCGCCGGCACCGTCTCCTGGGACGGCCGGCCGGTCGACATCCGCTCCGAGCGTGACGCCATCGATCTCGGCATCGCCCTCGCGCCCGAAAGCCGGCGCGACCAGGGCCTCTGCCTCAACCTCTCGGTCGGCCTCAACCTCGACCTGCCGATCTACCACCGGCTCGGCCGCGGCGGCCTGCTGTTCGGCGGCGCCGAGGCGGCGGCGGCGGACCGGCAGATCGCCGACCTCCGGATCAAGACCGCCGGCCGGAGCGCGCTCGCCTCCTCGCTGTCGGGCGGCAACCAGCAGAAGATCGTCGTCGGCAAGTGGCTCAACCACGGCGCCCGGCTGTTCATCTTCGACGAGCCGACCGTCGGCGTCGACGTCGGCACCAAGGCCGAGATCTACCGCCTGTTCTCCGAACTCCTGCGTCAGGGGGCCGGCATCGTCCTGATCTCGTCCTACCTGCCGGAGGCCTACGAGCTTTCCGACACGCTCCACGTGTTCCGCCGTGGTCGCCTCGTCTCCAGCCACGGCTGGCGCGCGGTGTCCCACGAAGACATCCTCGCCCGTGCGATCGGCGTTTGAGGGATTCCTGCGATGACCGACGTTCCTGCCCAGCCGAAGGCGCACGCCCGCGGACGCTTCCAGTTCCTGTTCGGCCTGACGCTGCTCGCCCTGCTCCTGCTGCTCTGGGGCATCCTCGCCTTCTCGACGCAGAGCTTCTGGACCACCAACAACCTGTCGAACCTGTTGCGCCAGGGCTCGATGACCGCGATCCTGGCGATCGGCCAGACCTTCGTGATCATCACCGCCGGCATCGACCTGTCGGTCGGCGCCATCGTCGGCTTCACCAGCGTGGTCGCGGCGATGCTGCTCCAGGCCGGCTTCCCGATCTGGGCGGCCTGCCTGATCACGCTGGCGATCGGCGTCGGCATCGGCCTCTTCCACGGTTTCGGCATCGTCAAGCTCGGCCTGCCGCCCTTCATCATCACGCTGGCGACGCTGACCTCGCTGCGCGGCATCGGCCTCCTGATGACCAACGGCGCCACCATCTCGATCACCAACGACGAGTTCACCGCCTTCTCGCGGGCCGACTTCCTCGGCATCCCCAGCCTGTTCTGGATGGTGATCCTGGTGGCGATCCCCGCCTTCCTGTTCCTGCACCACAGCCGGTGGGGCCGCTACCTGTTCTCGGTCGGCTCCAACCCCGAGGCCGCGCGCCTGTCCGGCGTGCACGTGCCGCGGATGATCTACCTCGCCTATACGCTGTCGGCCCTCTGCGCCGCCTTCGTCGGCCTCCTGCTCGCCGCCCGCATCGGTATCGGCAACGCCACCCAGGCCGAGGGCTGGGAGTTGCAGGCGATCGCATCGTCGGTGATCGGCGGCACCTCGCTGTTCGGCGCGGTCGGGTCGGTGCACGGCCCGCTGCTCGGCGCCTTCATCCTCGCGACGATCAACAACGGCGCCAACCTCCTGAACGTCAACTCGTTCTGGCAGCGCATCATCACCGGCGGCCTGATCATCGTGATCGTCTACTTCGACCAGTTGCGCCGACGCGGCCGGTCCTGATACCGCCTCCCGCGACGCCCCGGTCCGCCGGGGCGCCGCCCCTCGGCAACGCTCCCGACGGACACCCGCTCCCATGAAGGCCCTCGTCTGCGAAGAACCCGGCCGGCTCCGGCTCGACGACCGTCCGGAGCCCGGCTCCCCGCCGCCCGGCTGGGCTCTGGTGTCCGTCAGCCACGTCGGCATCTGCGGTACCGACTACCACATCTATGGCGGCAAGCACCCGTTCCTGAACTATCCCCGGGTGATGGGCCACGAGGTCTCCGGCCGCGTCGTCGCGGTCGGCGCCGACGTCGCGATCGCCCCGGGCTCGCCGGTGGTGGTCAACCCCTACGTCTCCTGCGGCCACTGCGGCGCCTGCCGCAAGGGCAAGCCGAACTGCTGCACGGCGATCGCCGTGCTCGGTGTCCACACCGACGGCGCCATGTGCGAGCGCGTGCTGGTGCCGGCCGGCAACCTCTACCCGGCCGCCGGCATCACGCTCGAGCAGGCCGCGACGGTGGAGTTCCTGGCGATCGGCGCCCACGGCGTCCGCCGCTCCGGCGCCGCGCCGGGCGCGACCGCGCTGGTGATCGGCGCCGGCCCGATCGGCCTCGGCACCGCCCTGTTCGCCCGCATCGCCGGCCAGCGCGTCACGCTGCTCGACACCAGCGTCGAGCGCCTCGCCTTCGCCCGCGACGCCCTCGGCTTCGACGACACCCTGCTCGCCGGCGACGGCCTCGCCGACCGCGTCGCCGCCCACACCGGCGGCGAGGGCTTCGACGTCGTCTACGACGCCACCGGCGCCGCGCCGTCGATCGAGGCGGCCTTCGCGCACGTCGGCCACGGCGGCACGCTGGTGCTGCTGTCGGTGGTGCGCGACACCATCTCCTTCTCGGACCCCGAGTTCCACAAGCGCGAGATGACCCTCCACGGCTCGCGCAACGCCACCCGGGTCGACTTCGACCACGTGCTCGCCTGCCTGAAGGACGGCCGCATCGACGTCGCGCCGCTGATCACCCACCGCACCACGCTCGCCGGCGCCGCCGACGACCTGCCGCGCTGGGCGAGCGAGAAGACCGGCCTCGTCAAGGCGATGATCGTCGTCGACGCCGCCTGACCGGCCCCGCGGACACGGAACTCCCGCCCGGCGCGCCCTCCGCGCCGGGCTTTTTCGTCCGGGCGCCTCTGCCCGTCAGCCCGCCGCGCGCGGCCGCGCGACGTCGTTGCTGCCCTCCGGCTCCGGGCCGAAGCCGTAGCTCATCCGCTTCATTTGCGCGATCACCCGCTCCATCTCCTCGTCGGAGAGGATCGGCGGCTCGCCGAGCGTCAGCACCTGGACGTAGAGCCGGGCCAGCGTCTCGACCTCGGTCGCCATGTGGAACGCCTGTTCCAGCGTCTTGCCGAGTGAAATCTGGCCGTGCTGGCCGAGCAGGCAGGCGAGCCGGCCCTCGAGCGCGGTCAGCGCCGCGTCGGACAGCGCTTGGGTGCCGAAGGTGGCGTAGGCGGCGCAGCGGATCGTGGTGCCGCCGGCGAGGCCGACCATGTAGTGGAAGGCCGGGATCGCCTTGTGGTGGCAGGCGACCGTGGTGGCGTAGACCGAGTGGCAGTGCAGCACCACGTCGATGTCCGGCCGGTTCTTCAGGATGTCGCGGTGGAACCGCCACTCCGACGACGGCCGGCGGCCGACATAGGTGCCGTCGAAGGCCATCGCCACGATGTCCTCGGGCTGCATCACGTCGTAGGCCAGCGACGACGGCGTGATCAGGAAGCCGTCGCCGTGGCGCAGCGACAGATTGCCGGCGTTGCCCTGGTTGATGCCGGTGCCGTTCATCCTGCGGCAGATGTCCACCATGGCGGAGCGGGCGGCGTGTTCGTCTGCGATCGTCATGTCCTGTCTCTCCTCGCGATGTCGGGCGGCACCGATGCCTCCGCCGCCGCGCGCCAGGCGCGGGCGTAGGGCACGAGGCCGGGATGGGTGAACGGGTCGGGTCTCTCCAGCGCCAGTTCGACCGGCGCGGTCCGCACGGCGTGGCCGGCGAGCAGTGCGGCACCGGCCGCGACGCCGTAGCTCTCGGCATTCGACAGCGTCTCGCGGCCGGGCCGGAGCGCGGCGACCAACCGGGCGTAGAGAGGATCGCGCAGATAGGAGCCGTCGAGCACCACGGCGCGCGCACCGTCGAGCCGGTCGAGGCAGGCGACGGTCAGCAGCGCCATCGTCGTCACCGCCAGCGCCAGCCGCTCGGCCGGCCCCTCCGGCGGCGGCCCCGCGATCCGGCCGCGGCCGGCGGTGCCCGGGAACTGGCCGTCGTTGTCGCCGAAGCTCGGCAGCGCCATCGTCCCCCGGTCGATCAGCGCCGCAGCAACGGCTGGATCGGCGACGGCGCCGTCCGGCTGCGCGCCCGCGATCGCGGCGAACTCGCGCCCGCCCATGGTCAGCGCCCCGCCGACCGGCCGGCCGTCGACGTCGGCGTTGAGGGTCATGCCGCGCGCCTCGACCAGCCGGTCGAGCGGCACGTCGCCGGCGAGCGCGACGATCCAGGTCCCGGTCGAGACCACCATCAGGTCGCCCCGCCCCGCCGCGCGGTAGCGGTAGGCGTTGGCGGTGCTGTCGTGGACGCCGGCGTGGACGCGCATCCCAGCGGGCAGGCCGAAGCGGCGGGCGAGTTCCGGCCGCACCGGCCCGAGGTCGGCGTGGGCGGCGGCGAAGGGCGGCATCAGCCGCTCCCAGCCGCGGGTGTGCACGATCGGCGTGAAGCGCCGCGCCGGCACGTTCCAGAGATGCGACTGCGCCCCGAGGAAACTCGCCTCCGACACCGCCCGGCCGGAGAGCCGCCACGCCCAGTATTGCGGAATCCCGAGATGAAACCGCGCCGCCGCCACCGCGTCCGGATGGTCGCGCTCCATCCACAGGAGCTGGCGCGCCTGATGGGTCGCGGCCATCATGATCGCCGAGCCGCGGTCGAGGAAGTCGCCGGCAAGTGGGGCGTAGGCCTCCGCGATCCCGGCCGGCAGCGGCTGTTCGTAGTCGATCATCGGCAGCGCCGCGCCGTCGCCGCCGGCGTCCGGGTCGTCGCCGACCAGCACGCCGCCGGAGCCGTGGCCGGCCGCGATCACCCGTTCGATCGGGTGGCGACGGGCGAGCGCCGCCAGCGTCTCGAACACGAAGGCGCCGAGCCCGGCGAGGTCGTGGTGGCGCCAGGGCGGGCCGGGCAGCACCGCGTTGGCCGTCCCGATCGTCTCGACCACATGGCCGTCGGCCAGCGCGGCGGAGACCCTGACGTTGGTCTTGCCGACGTCGACCACGGCGACGCTCGCCGGTCCGTCCGCCATGGCGGGCCTCCTCCCCTCGCCCCTCCAGGGGCTCGCGCGCCTCACGGCGCGTCTTCTCATTCGGTCTCGGCCGTCCGGCCGGCGCCCGCTCGGGCGCGTTCGCCCCCGACCGGCGGTCGGGGCTCCGGAAGGCACTCGTCAGTTCGCCAGCCGGTAGTCCGGCTCGGCGCTCTCGGCCACCACGAAGCGGCCGTTCGGCAGGTCGTTGCCCTCGACCTTGGCGGCGACCACGTCGGGCGGCAGGCCGTATCCCTCCCAGCGCGCAATCAGCCGGCGGCGAAGTTCCGGCTCCGGCGTCTCGACCATCACCGTCACGTCGAACAGCGGCGCCAGCGACGACCACGGCGGCTGCCGCAGCAACAGGTAGTTGCCCTCGACCACCACGATCCGCGCCGAGCGCGGGATCAGCCGCGCGCCGGCCCGGGCGATCTCGATCGCGCGGTCGAACACCGGCACCGCCACGAACTCCTCGTCGGCGACCCGGAGCCGCGCCAGCACGTGGCGGAAGCCGCCGACGTCGAAGGTCTCCGGCGCGCCCTTGCGGGGTCGGAGGCCGGCCGGCACCAGGAAGAGGTCGTCGTAGTGGAAGCCGTCCATCGGCAAGAGCGCCACGGCGCCGGGCGCGATCGCCTCCAGTCGCTCCACCACCGCCTCGGCCACCGTCGACTTGCCGCCGCCCGGCGGGCCGGCGATGGCCGCGATGGTCCGCCCCTCCGCCGGCCGCGCCGCCAACAGGCGGACGAGACCGTCGACGTCGATCGGCGCTGCCGTCACCTTCCGCTCTCCCCTCTCGCCCGCGCCGGCGACGGACCGACGTCCCGCCGGCCCGCCCGCGCGGGGCTTCGCGTCATACCTGTCCCATGACGTCCCGGCTCGTCGGGACGTCATGGGGTTGCGGCCTTCCGGCCGGCGCCCGGTCGGGCGCGCCTCGCGAGCCCGGGATCAGATCAACCGGTACTGCCGCGCCTTGTTGCGCAGGAACGGCAGACCGTTGTCCATGACCTCCTCGAAGTTCTCCGCCACCGGCCGCCACACCGAAAGGCCATAGGCCACTTCCGGCGGCATGTTGATGAAGCTCTCCATGGCGAGGCCGCCCTTGAAGCCGATCGCGGCGAGCGCGCCGAACACCTCGTCCCAGTCGCAGGTGCCGGAGCCCGGCGTGCCGCGGTCGCTCTCGGAGAGGTGGATGTAGCGAAGGTGCTCGCGGGCGTCGAGAATGCCGTTGGCGGCGCCCTTCTCCTCGATGTTCATGTGGTAGGTGTCGAGGTGGATGAAGATGTTGTCGGCGCCCACCTTCTCGATCATCCACTTGGCCTGCGCGCCGGTGTTGATCAGGTGGTTCTCGTAGCGGTTGACCGGCTCGATGCCGAAGGCGAGGCCGAGCGCCTTGGCGTGGCGGGCGGCGACCTCGAGCACGCGGGCGACGTTGTCGTATTCCGCCGCGGTCGGCGGCACGCCGGTGCGCTGGCCGATGCCGCCGTAGGTGACGCCGGAGAGCGCCTCGCCGCCGAGCTCCTTGGTCTTGTCGAGCGCCACCTTGAGGTGCTCGATCGCGCCGTCCGGGTTCACCGAGGCCCAGTTGACCTCGGGCAGGCCGAGCGAGCAGACCGCGCGCACGCCGGTCTCGTCGAGCAGCGCGCGGGTGTGGGCGGCGTCGACCATCGGCGCGTTCAGCAGCGCGATCTCGACGAAGTCCATCTTGTAACGAACCGCGCCGGCGATGGCGCGCTCGGCACCCTCGCGGTCCCAGTTCATGGTCCACATGCTGGTGTGAACGCCGAAGCCTTGCATGGGTCAGGTCCTTCCCTTGGGGTTCTTCTGCAAGCGCCGGAAGGTCCAGCGCAGGATCATGACGGCGATCAGGAACAGGCCCCAGACCGCCGTGGAGAGGTGCTGGTTGGCACCGATCAGGTTGAGCCCGGACGACAGCGCCTGCAGCACCACCAGCGCCACCGCCACCGGCGCCACCCGGCCGAAGCCGCCGAACGGGTCGACGCCGCCGAGGAAGCAGGCGAGCACGGTGACGAGCAGCAGCGCCTCGCCGTGGCCGACGCGCACCGAGTTGAAGCGCGCCAGCATCAGGATGCCGGCGAGCGCGCACATCGCGCCAGACAGCGTGTAGATCAGCGTCAGCGTCCGCTTGACCGGGATGCCGGAATATTCCGTCGCCCGGATGTTGGAGCCGATCATCGAGGCGGCGACGCCGTGGCGGGTCCGCGACAACAGGAAGTGCCAAGCGACCGCGGCGACCGCGAAGATCACCAGCGGCACCGGGATGCCGAGGAGCGTGCCGTGGCCGATCGGCGCCATGAAGTCGGGGAAGCCGGAGATGTCGCCGCCGCGGGTCAGGAACTCGCCGAGGCCGCGCAGGAAGATCATCATCGCCAGCGAGACCAGGATCGGGTGCGCGCCGGTGTAGGCGATCACCGCGCCCATCACCGCGCCGGCGAGCGCGCCGACGCCGATCGCCAGCACCGACCCGACGACGAAGGCCGTCACGCCGGCGTCGGGACCGCCGTGGCTGTTCAGCACCCAGGCGAGCGTCAGCCCGGCCATGTTGGCGGTGTAGATGATCGCGAGGTTGATGCCGCCCGAGATGATCGGGATCAGCATCGCGAGCGTCAGCAGGCCGAACTCCGGCAGCTGGAACGCGATCGAGTCGAAGTTGGCGGCCGAGAGGAATTTCGGCGCGGCGATGCCGAACACCACGACCACGGCGAGGAGGAAGCCGAGCAGCGCGGCGACGTCGTCGCCCACCGTGCGGCGGAGGCCGTCGAGGAGACGTGTCATGTCAGCGGCCCTCCCGCTTGGCGGTCACGAGCGCGCCGAGGTCGAGGTTGGAGGTCGAGATCGCGACCAGGATCACGAGGCCGATCACCATCTTGAAGGCGTAGGGCGAGACGCCGAGCAGGTTGAGGCCGTTCTGGGTCACCGCCACCAGGGCGACGCCGAGGAAGCAGCCGATCACCGAGCCGCGACCGCCGCCGAGCCGGGCGCCGCCGAGCACCACGGCGGCGAGCACGTCGAGTTCGCGGCCGTAGAGGGCGTTCGGCACCACTTCCTTGACGATGTGCGCCTGCATCAGGCCGCCGATGCCGGCCATCAGCCCCATCCAGCCGAAGGCGATCGCCTGCATCGCCGCGACGTTGACGCCGACGCGGCGCGCGCCTTCCGGATTGTCGCCGAAGGCGAACAGCTGGCGGCCGATGTTGGTGCGGCGGATCAGCAGGAAGGTGGCGAGCATGCAGGCGAGCATGATCGGCACCGGCAGCGTCAGTTCGGCCCAGGTGCCGTCGGCGCTCTGGTGCTCCCACACGATCAGCCGGCCGCTCCACCAATCCGGCAGGTTGTAGAGGAACTTCCCCGAGGAGAAGAACATCAGGAGGCCGAAGAAGGCGTTGAACGTGGCGATGGTCACCACGATCGAGATGATCTTGAAACGGTGGATCAGGAAGGCGTTGACGAGGCCGAGGCAGATCCCGAGACCGCCGGCGACCACGAAGCCGATCGCCCAGTTCGCCCCGCCGAGCCAGACGAACACGTAGACGCAGAGATACTGCACCACCGAGGCGGCGACGGCGAAGGAGATGTCGATGCCGCCGGCGATCAGCACCACCAGGAGGCCGACCGCCCAGATCACGTTGACCGCGTTGTTGTTGAGCAGCGAGGTCGCGTTCGCCAGCGTGAAGAAGCTGTCGGAGGCGACGGCGAGGAAGGTGCAGAGCGCGACCAGCACCGCGAGCAGCTTGGTCTCGGTCGGATAGGCGCGGACGAGGCTACGCATAGATCGCGGCCTCCAGGTCGGCGATCGAGGCGACGCGGGGGTCGTATTCCCCGACGATGCGCCCGCCCGCCATGTGCAGGATGCGGTCGGCGTTCATGTGGACTTCGGAGACCTCGTCGGAGATGAGCAGGATCGCGAGGCCGCGCTCGGCGAGGTCGCGGACGACGCGGAAGATCCCCTCGCGGGCGCCGACGTCGACGCCGACGGTCGGGCAGTCGAGGATCAGCACCTTGGGGCCGGTCGCGAGCCACTTGGCGAGCACGATGCGCTGCTGGTTGCCGCCGGACAGCGTCGACACCGCGTCCTCGGGCCGGCCGATCTTGACCGCGAGGTCGCGGATCCAGCGGGCGACGAGGTCGGCCTTGCGGGCCGGCGACACCAGCCCATTGCGGTCGCTGAGGGCCGGCAGCACGGTCAGGGTGAGATTGTCGGCGATCGACTGCGGCTGCACGAGGCCGAGCTGCAGGCGGTCCTCCGAGACGTAGGCGACACCGGCGGCGATCGCCTCGCGGTTGGAGCGGAACCGCACCTCGCGGCCGGCGAGGCGGATCGCGCCGCGGTCGGGACGCGCCATGCCGAACAGCACGTGGGCGAGTTCGGTGCGCCCGGCGCCGATCAGGCCGGTCAGGCCGACGACCTCGCCGGCGCGGATCGTCAGGTCGACGTCCTCGAACTCGCCGCGGCGCGTCAGGCCCTTCACCTCGATCGCCACCGGATTGGCCGCGACGTCGCGGGCCGAGATGCCGCGCTCGAAGGTGCGCCCGGTCATCAGCTCGGTCAGCTTTCCCTGCGTCAGCGACGAGGCGGGGAACACGCCCACCAGCCGGCCGTCGCGGATCACCGTCACGCGGGAGGCGATCTCCAGCACCTCGGCGAGGCGGTGGCTGACGAAGACGATGGCGACGCCGCGCGCCGACAGCGTGCGCACCACGTCGAGCAGCTTGTCGGTCTCGGCCTGGGTCAGCGAGGCCGTCGGCTCGTCCATGAAGATCAGGCGGGCGTCCGAGACCAGCGCCCGCGCGATCGCCACGACCTGACGGTCGGCGATCGCCAGCGTGGCGACGCGGGCGTCGAGATCGAGGTCGACGCCGAGCCGGCCGAGCGCCGCGGCGGCGGTCGCGCGCAGCGCCGCGTCGGAGACCAGCCGCGGCCGTCCGCCGACCAGGGTCTCGAAGGCGATGTTCTCGGCCACGGTCATCTCGCCGAACAGGGCGAGGTCCTGCCAGATCACCGCGATGCCGTGGGCACGCGCCGCGTTCGGGGTCACGCCCGTCTCGGGGCGGCCGAAATACTCCATCACCGCGCCCGGCTCGGGGGTGTAGACGCCGGAGATGATCTTGATCAGCGTGCTCTTGCCGCAGCCGTTCTCGCCGGCGAGGCAGTGCACCTCGCCGCGGCCGACCTCGAAGGAGACGTCGTCGAGGGCGCGGACGCCGCCGAACACCTTGGAGATCGCGGACATGCGGATGGCGGGCGCGCCGTCGGCGGGCCGGAGGGCGGCCGCGCTGGCGTCTGAGGTCATGGCGTCACCTGTGGCCGCGGCTGAAACCGCGGCGTTCCGGGCCTGATCGGGAAGCGGGAGGCGGGGATGCGGGCGGCCGCTCGGGCCGCCCGCGGGGTCTCGTCAGAGACCGAGGTCGGCGAGGCCGTCGACGGTGTCCTTGTTGATGGTCACCAGGTTGTTGGTGATGATGTCCTTGGCGGCCGCGTCCGGCTCGATCGTGCCGAGGCCCTCGACGGTCATGCCCGACTTGATCTCGGTGCCGTCGACCAGCAGCTTGCCCATGCGCACGAACACGCGGCCGGCCTCGGCCGGGTTCCACATGAAGCCGCCGGTGATGGCGCCCTCCTTGATCAGCGCGCGGCCCTGGCCGGGCGAGAACGGGCCGATCACGAACACCTTGTCGACCAGCCGGCGCTCCTCGACGGCGCGGCCGGCGCCGATCGGGCCCTGGCTGCCGAAGGCGAGGAAGCCCTTGAGGTTCGGGTGGGCGGCGATGACGTCGAGCGCGGTCTTGCGGCTGTCGTCGACGTTCTCGGCGACGCCGTAGCGGTCGCCGACCAGCTTCATCTTCGGATAGTTGGCGGCGATATAGGCGTTGGCGGCGTCGGCCCAAGCGTTGTGCAGCGGCACGGTCAGCGAGCCGACGAACACGGCGTATTCGCCCTCGCCGCCCATCTTCTCGGCCAGCAGCTTGGCATGGGCCTCGCCGAAGCCGGAGGCCGAGGCGAGCTCGAAGTCCCAGTCGATGTTGGTCAGGCCCGGGCCCTCGTGGGCGACCACCTTGATGCCGGCGTCCATCGCCTTCTTCAGCACCGGCTCCAGCGCCTTCTCGTCGTTCGGCACCACGCCGATGACGTCGACGCCCTTGGCGATCAGGTCCTCGATCGCGCGCACCTGCAGCGCCGGGTCGGCGCTGGTCGGGCCGATCATGCTGGCGTCGACGCCGAGCTTCTCGCCCTCCTCCTTGATGCCGGCCTCCATGGCGTTGAACCAGGGGATGCCGCCGATCTTCACCACCACGCCCATGGTGGGCTTGTCGGCGGCCACCGCCATCGTCGCGATCGCCGAAACGGCGAGCGTCAGCGCCGCGAGCGTCGCGGTCAGGGTCTTCTTCATCGCTTGTCCTCCCTCGTCCCGCCCTTGCCGGGCGGTCTTCGCTGCAAATAGCCTGCACAATCGATTGCGCAATTGCGCGCACGAAGCCTACGCTGCCAGTCGCACTGGATTTGTCGGCGAGTCCTCCCGCACCGCGACCGCCGAACCTCCTCGGCGCACCGTGCTGCACAATCGATGTTGCATACCAAAACAAAAACGGTGATCGTCGTCAAGCGACGAGCGGTGCCATTCGGCACGCGATCTGCGACGAGCCGTGGGAAACGGCCCGGGAGACGGCCGATCGGACGGGGACCGACGTGGTGGCACGATGACGGGACGCAGGACCAAGCCGACGATCTACGACGTCGCGCGCCTCACCGGCGCGTCGGCCTCCACCGTCAGCGCCGCGCTGTCGGGCAAGGGCCCGTCGCGCCGGATCGCGCCGGCCACCGTCGAGGAGATCCAGCGCGTCGCCGCCGAGCTCGGCTACAGCACCAACATGCAGGCGCGTGGCCTCCGGCAGGCGCGCTCGCACCTCGTCGGCATGATCATCCCCGAGCACGACAACCGTTATTTCTCCGCGCTCAGCCAGAGCTTCGAGGCCGAGGCGCGCGCCCGCGGGCTCTGCCCGGTGATCGTCTCCACCCTGCGCGACCCGCAGGAGGAGATCCGCACCGTCGAGACGCTGATCTCCTACGCGGTCGACTGGGTGCTGATCGCCGGCGCGTCGGATCCCGACGCCATCAGCACGCTGTGCGACGCCGGCCGCAAGCCCTATGTCTTCGTCGACCTGCCGGGCTGGGGCCATCCCTCGGTCGTCACCGACAACCACCTCGGCGCCGTCCGCCTCACCGAGGCGATTCTCGCCGACATGCCGCCGACGGCCGATCCGCGCCGCGCCCGGCCGTATTTCCTCGGCGGCGACGCGCGCGACTACGCCACCCGGCGCCGCATCGAAGGCTTCGTCGCCGCCGCCACGGCCCGCTTCGGCACCGTTGCCGACGACCAGATCGTCGCCTGCGGCTACGCCCCGTCGAAGGCCGGCGTCGCCGTCGCCGACCTGATCGCCCGGCTCGGCGGCCTGCCCGCCGCACTGTTCGTCAACTCGCTGACCGCCTTCGAGGGCGTGCTGCGCCACTTCGTCGAGCTGCCGCCCGAGGCGCTCGCCGGCTCGGCGATCGGCTGCTACGACTACGACCCCTTCGCGGCCTATCTGCAGTTCCCGGTCCACATGATCCGCCAGAACGCCGACCGCCTGATCGAGCGCGCCTGCGAGATCATCGCCTCCGGCAACCGCGAACCGGTCCTCGTCGAGATCGAACCCGACCTCATCCCCCCGCGCACCATCCACCGCAGCATCCACGCCACGCTGGTGTGAGATGGGGGGGGCGCGCCGCGAACTACCCTCCCCCTCGTGGGGAGGGTCGACGGCCGAAGGCCGGCGGGGTGGGATCCGCCTCCACCGCCGCGACGCCCCTCTGAGCGTCGAGCCCGTGGCCGGCGACCCTCCCCGGCGCTTCGCGCCGACCCTCCCGCAAGGGGAGGGTCAAATCTCGCCCCTTACAGCGCCAGACCCTTCTGGTCGAACAGGTACACGTGCCCCGGCGCCACGCCGAGATCGAGCGTGTCGCCCGGCTTCACCGCCGGACGGCCCGGCGCGAGGATGCTGACCGGCTCGGCGCCGCCGCGGGCGAACACCTGGGTCGAACCGCCGAGGTTTTCGCTGAAGTCCGCCGTCAGCCGCAGCACCGGCGCCGCCGCGCCGATCTCGAGATGCTCCGGCCGGAAGCCGACCAGCAGCTTGTCGCCGGCGCGGGCGCGGTGGCCGGCGCGGGCCGGCAGACGCGCCCGGCCGCCGGCGAAGGTCTCGCCGGCCACCTCCACCGTCGCCTCCCCCGCCGAGGCGACCACGCCCTCGATGAAGTTCATCTTCGGCGAGCCGATGAAGCCGGCGACGAAGGTGTTGGCGGGACGGTCGTAGAGCTCGGTCGGCGAGCCGATCTGCTCGACCTGCCCGGCGCGCAGCACCACGATGCGGTCGGCCAGCGTCATCGCCTCGATCTGGTCGTGGGTGACGTAGACCATGGTGACGCCGAGGTCGCGGTGCAGCTTGGCGATCTCGACGCGCATCTGGGTGCGCAGCTCCGCGTCGAGGTTGGACAGCGGCTCGTCGAACAGAAACAGCTTGGGGTTGCGAACGATCGCCCGTCCGATGGCGACGCGCTGGCGCTGGCCGCCGGAGAGCTGGCGCGGCTTGCGCTCCAGCAGCGGCTCGATCTGGAGGATCCGCGCCGCCTCGCCGACCCGCGCCTTGATGTCGGCCTCGCTCGCCTTAATCATCCGGAGGCCGAAGGCCATGTTGTCGTAGACCGACATGTGCGGATAGAGCGCGTAGGACTGGAACACCATCGAGACCTGGCGCAGCGCCGGCTCGACGTTGGTCACCACCTTGCCGTCGATCGAGACGTCGCCGCCCGAGATGTCCTCGAGCCCGGCGATCATCCGGAGCAGCGTCGACTTTCCGCAGCCCGACGGGCCGACGAAGACGACGAACTCGCCCTTCTCGGCGCCGAAGCTGACGCCCTTGATGACTTCGTGATCGCCGTAGCGCTTGACGACCTTGTCGAGGACCAGGAAGGACATCGGCTTCAACTCCGGTGGGCCGCCGCACCGGCCTCGAGCGCGCGCGCGGCGGCCTCGACCTCGTTGCGGACGGAGAACAACTTCAGATAGGTGCGATAGGCCGTCTCGTGCGGCGCCTTCCAGGCGGGATCGGCCGGAACCGTCCGCTGGTCGGCGGCCATGGCGTCGAGGGCGGCGAAGAGGTCGCCGTGGAGGCCGGCGGCGACGGCGGCGACCATGGCGGTGCCGAGCAGCACCGGTTCGGGCGCGTCGGAGAGCACGAGGTCGGCCCCGAGGGCGTCGCGGTAGAGCCGCACCAGCAGAGGATTGCGCAGGTGGCCGCCCGACAGCGTCACCGCTTCGAAGGCGAAGCCGTGGCCGTTCAGATGCTCGGCGACGTGGCGGCTCTGCAGCGCCAGCGCCCGGGCGGTGGCGTAATAACTTTCGAGGAAGGCCCGCTCGCCGGTTTCCTCGCCGATTCCGGTCGCGAGCGCCCGGACCCGGCCGTCGCCGAGCGGCGAGCGGTTGCCGAGCCAGTCCGGCACGATGTGCCGGCGCGCCGCGAAGGCCGGTCCCTCCTCCTCGAGGATGGCGAGGATCGCCGCCGCGGCGCGGGCGTGGTTGTCGGACGAGGCCTGCCGCGGCCCGCCGGGATGGTGGCGCAGCACCGCGTCGAGGGCGGCGCCGGAGAGGCTCTGGCCGCCCTCGTGCATCCAGTGGCCCGGGAACACCGCGTCCCTGAACGGCCCCCACACACCCGGCACCAGCCGGGCCTCGGTGGCGAAGGGCATGTAGTTGGTCGAGGTGCCGCCGATCATCGGCAGCACCCGGTTCATGCGGTCGCGGAAGCCGCGGCCGAGCACGCCGACGGCGCCGGCCTCGGCGTCGATCAGGCCGACCGCGACCGGGATGCCCGTGGGCAGACCGAGCGCCGCCGCCCCCGCCGCCGAGACGCGGCCGTGGACGTCGCCGACCAGACCCGGCCGCTGCGACAGCGCACCGAGCCCGTCGAGGTCGGCGAGACCGAGGCCCGCCAGCAGGTCGTGGCACCACGGCTCGGCCTCGGCCGGAAGATAGGGCCACTTGCAGGCGAGGCCGCAGACCGAGTGGCGGTCGACACCGGTCGCCCGGAAGGCGAGTTCGTCGCAGAGGTCGCGGGCGGCGGTGATCCCGGCGAGCCCGCCCGGCCGGTTCCGCTTCAGCCACAGCAGCTTCGGCAGGTGCATCTCGGGCGAGATCGACCCGCCGACGAAGGCGAGGAAGCGGTGGGCGGTGGCGTCGATCTCGGCCGCCTCGGCCTCGCCGCGGTGGTCCATCCAGCAGACGACGTCGGCGCCGTCCTCGAGCGGCGCCGGCCCGCCGGTCTCCAGGTAGAGCGAGGAGGTCGCATCGAAGGCGAGCGCGGCGACCCGCTCCGCCGCCCCCGGCATCTTCGCGAGGCAGGCGGCGACGGCGGCGCACACCGCGCCCCAGATGTCCGCCATGCGGTAGACCGCCCTGTGCTCGGCCGGACGGCGCAGCTCGAACCCCTCGGCCGCCACGGCGACGAGGCCGCCGGCCGAATCGAACAGGCCGGCGCGCGCCGACAGCGTGCCGACGTCGACCGCCAGCACCAGGGGCCGGGACACGGTGGAACTCAAAGCACCCTCTCCGCACAGGCCTCGTCGGTGACGAGGCGCTTGACGTAGCCGCCGGTCAGGATCGCCTTGACGATCGGCGCCTTGTGCGCGCCGCCGGAGGCGAGGATCGAGTTGGGGATGGCCTTGAGCTCGTCGGGCGCGAGCGCCATCACCCGCTGGTTCAGCGGATGGTCGACCGGCCGTCCGGCCTCGTCGAGGAACACGCCGAGCAGGTCGCCGACCGCCCCGGCCTCGCGCAGGCCCGCGGTGTTCTCGGTCACGATCTGCGTCACGGCGAGCAGCGAGCGGTTGGAGAGGTCGCCGCAGGATACGAGCGCGATGTCGACCAGCTTGGCCCGGCGGTAGGCCTCGGCGATGCCGTAGTGCTGCAACAGCGCGGTCCGGCTCTCGGCCGAGGGGAAGTAGATCGGCACCGCCAGATAATAGCACTCGGCGCCGAGCAGCTTGGCGAAGGCGGTGGAGACCTCGAAGGTGTTCATGCCGGAGCCGCGGGTGAGCCCGCCCATCAGCGTCGCGACCCAACCGCGCGACACCTTGCGCGGGTTGATCCGCTTGAGCGCCTCCGACAGCGTCCGGCCCCAGCCGACGCCGAGCCCCAGGCCCTCGCGCAGCATCGGGTCCAGCATCACGCCGGCGGCCTCGCCGACCACGCGCTGCTGGTCGTCCTCCACCGTCGGCACCACGGTGACCGCGGCGAGGCCGTAGCGCTGCTTCAGCTTCTCCTCGAGGGCGACGCAGCGGGCGAGCGGCAGCCGGACGTCGATGTGCACCAGCCCGTCGGCGCGGGCCTGTCCGGCGATGCGGTTGACCCGGAGCCGGGTGATGCCGAGCTTGTCCGCGATCTCCTGCTGGGTCAGGCCGCCGACGAAATAATACCAGACCACCCGGGCCTTGATCTGCTCGGGGTCCTGGCCGCCCGGCAGGTCCGGGCCGACGTCGACGGCTTCGATTTCGCTCACGGCTGCGGTCATCCCCGGGAGAACGCGGTCTTCAGGATCGCGGCCGAGCGGGCCACCGCCTCCAGGATGGAGCGGTCGTCGCGCTCGAACGGATAGAAGACTTCGAGGAAGACCGGCCGGTCCGCAAGGCCGGTCCGCGCCAGGAGGTCGGCCGCCGCCGTCGGATCGACCGCGCCGGCCTCGGTGAAGTCCCAGTGGCGGTCGTATTGGAAGTCGGTCTGCTGGATGTGCACCGCCCCGATCTCGGGCGCCAGCGCCTCGAACCAATCCTCCATCCGGGCGCGGTAGCGGCCGTAGAGCGGCTCGAAGGTGCCGTGGCCCCAGTCGACGCAGAGCCGCCAGGGCACCGCCGAGCCGGCGACGTCGGCGGTCATGGTCCGGGCCTGCTCGACCGTCCACGGCCACTCCCGCCGCATCGGCGTCGGCTCGACGTAGAGCTCGGTCAGACCCGCCTCGGCGGCGACCACCGCCAGCCGCCGCATCCGCGCGATCAGGTCGTCGTAGTCGGCAGGGGGGATCGCCTCGGCCTCGGCGCCGTCGACCCGCGAGGCGATCGCGCCGAGCGGCCCGCCGACCCGCGCTATCCCCGCCTTGGCGGCGAAGCGGTAGGCCCGCCCGAGCCAGCGCTCGGCGATGTCGCGCACCCGGGGATCGGGGTGGAGCATCTGGTTGAAGGTGTAGTGGGCCAGCCCGATGAAGGCGCTGTGCACGGTCACGCCGTGGCGCTCCGGCACCGCGGCGATCTCGGCGGCGAGGTCGTCGAGGATCTCGTCCGGCCACGTGGGATCGACGAGGTCGAACGAGAACTGGACGAGGTCGAGCCCGAGCCGGTCGCGCACCACCGGCGCCCACAGCGACGGGGTCACCCAGCGTTTGACGCAGAAGGACAGGTTGATGCCGAGCGGTGTCGCCATGGGGTCCCCTCCCGAGCCCGTTGGTTGTCGTTCGGTTGTCGATCGGTTGCTACTTGGTGGCGCCCATGGTCAGGCCGCGGATCATGTGCTTCGACACCAAGAGCGCGAACACCGTCACCGGCAGCACGATCACCGTGCCGGTCGCCATGATCTTCCCCCACGGCAGCTCGTAGCCCGACATGAAGCTGGTCGCGACCACCGGGGCGGTCTGGACGGTTCGCCGAGTCAGGACGAGGGCATAGAGAAGTTCGTTCCAGGAGAAGATGAACGAGAAGATCGCCGAGACCGCGATGCCGGGCACGCCGAGCGGCACGTAGATCTTCGAGAAGATGATCCACTGGTTGGCGCCCTCGAGCCGGGCGGCCTGCTCGAGTTCGGGCGGGATCGACCGGAACTGGTCGGTGCAGATCCACACCACGATCGGCAGGTTGAAGGTCAGGTAGATCAGGATCAGCACGAGATGGGTGTCGAGCAGGCCGAGCTGCATCGCCAGCAAGTAGATCGGCAACGCCAGAACGATCGGCGAGATCATACGGTTCGAGATGAACCAGAACCACAGGTCCTGCTTGCCGCGAAAGTCGAAGCGCGCCAGCGCATAGGCTGCGGGAGCGCCGAGCATCACCGCCAGGATCGTGGTCGAGGTCGCCACGATCAGCGAGTTGATCACCGCGTTGACCACCTTCTGGTCGGCGAAGATCGCGCGATAGTGTTCGAGCGTCGGCGCGAAGGTCCAGACCGGCGGCGAGGCCAGGAGGTCGGTCTGGTCCTTGAGGCTCGAAGTCACCATCCAGTAGAACGGAAACAACGAGAAGGCGACGACTACGGTCAGTCCGAGGCCGTGCAGCAGGCGGGAGGTCGGCTTCGTCATCACTCGATCTCCCGGTAGAGCAGGCGGATGTAGAGCCGGGCGAGCAGGATCGTCAGCACCAGCAACAGGATGGCCTGCGCCGAGGCGACGCCGAGGTCGAACACCCGGAAGCCGACGCGCTGGATGTAGACCGAGACGAGGTCGGTCGCCGCGCCCGGGCCGCCGCGGGTCATCACGAACACCATGTCGAACAACTTGAGCACATCTGCCGAGCGCAGGATCAGCATCGCGGTCAGACCCGGCAGCAGGTAGGGCAGTTGGACGTGCCGGAGCATCATGAACTTCGAGCGGGTCTCGAGCCGGGCAGCCTCCTCGATCTCGGTCGGTACCATCGAGAGGCCGGCCAGGAAGATCAGCGCGCAGAACGGCGTCCACTGCCAGATGTCCATCATCGCGATCGCCGCGAAGGCGCCGGCCGGCGAGCCGAGCCAGTCGAGCCCGCCGATGCCGATGAAATCAAGCGCTTGATTCGCAACGCCGAAATCGCGGTTGAAGATCAGCCGGCCGATCAGGCCGACCACCGCGTAGGTGGTCGCGAGCGGCACCACCAGCGTCACCCGCGCGAGCGCCCGGAGGACACCGAGACCCGGCGTGTGCAGCAAGAGCGCGATCCCGATCCCGAGCGCGACCTGGATGGGGATCACCGTCAGGAAGAAGCGTCCGGTCAGGCCCAGCGTCGCCCAGAAGGTGTCGTCGGAGAGGACGGTGAAGTAGTTCTCTAGACCGACGAAAGGAAAACCGTCGCGCGGGCGAGTGATGTTGTACTGCCGGAACGAGGTCACCGCCGCGAAGATCGTCGGATAGATGCCGATCGCCAGCAGCGTGAACACGGCCGGCGCCAGGAACCAGAACGGCGTCCAGCGGCCGTAGCCTCGGTTGGGTCGTCTGTCGACGGCATCCGCCACGGAGCGGTCCTCCCTCGGCGGGCCGACGTCCGTCCGGACCGGTCCCGCGGCTTCGGTGGTCATTCGAGATTGGTGTGGTTCGCCCGCATCAGGGCGGGATCGATGCCGAGTTTCGCGCGCAGTTTCAAGATCATGACCTCGAACAGCACGTATTGCGCGCCCTCGAACAGCGAGCCCATCGGCAGCACCGAGGTCGCCGCCGAACCGGTGTCGTCGGCCATGGTCTGCGCCGGGATCACCAGCACGTGGTCGGCCCGGCGCGCCGCGCCACCGTCCGCCTGCGCGGTCACCACCAGCGTCTCGGCACCCGCCTCCGTCGCGACGCCCATCAGCCCCGCGACGGTGGAGAAGTCGCCCGGTCCCGCCGAGACGATCAAGAGGTCGCCCGGCCCGAGCGGCGGCGTCGTCATGTCGCCGACCACGGCCACGGATCGGCCGAGGTGGAACAGGCGCATAGCCAAGCCCTTGATCTGCAAGCCTTCCCGGCCGACGCCGTAGCAGGCGATCCGCTTCGCCCGCGCGATCGTGTCGACCGCCGCATCGACGCTCGCGTCGTCGACGCGCGCGAATACCGCGGACAGTTCGGCGAGCGCGCCCTGGTAGAGATCGGTCACGTCCATCCTCCCCCGGGGAACGCCCCGCGCCCCGGTCTCCTCGAAGAGCATACGCGATCGGTTGGGGGAACCGGCGGCGGGCGATCCTGGCGCCCGCCGCGGTCCCCGACGCGGGAAGCCGCTTACTGCAGCTTCTCCTTCTTGCCGTCGTAGTAGCCTTCCTTCTCGAGGATGGCTTCCATGCGGGTGCCGATCTCCTTGGCGCCGCCCTCGACCGTGACCTCCCCGAGCATCATCTTGGAGCCGAACTCCGCGACGATCTCCGAGATCGCCGGCCACGCGGGGAAGCGCGGACGGAACTCGGGCACGCCCTTCTGCCAGGACGCGACCATCGGCTCGACGAACTTGTACTTGGCCTTGATGTCGGCCTCATTGTAGATCGCCATCCGGCCCGAGACGCCGCCGGCCTCGACATAGGCGCGGGCGATCTCCTCGGACGTCGCCCACTGAATGAACAGCCAGGTGGCCTTCTTCTGCTCGTCCGAGGCCTGCGACGCCACGGCGAGCGAGAAGCCGCCGAGCGCGGGCAGACGGCCGGCCGGGCCTTCAGGCTCCGGAGCGACGGCGAGGCAGTCGCCGAGCTTGGAGGTGGCCGGGTCGGTGAGCGTGCCGTAGAAGGCCGACCACTCGGTGATCATCGCGACCTGGCCCTGCGCCAGGGCGTTGACCGCCTCGGCGTGGTCGAAGGAGACGATGCCCGGCGGCATGTACTTCATCAGGTCCTGACGGAACTGCAGGCCCTTCTGGCTCTCGGCCGAGTTCAGGTTGGACTTGAAGTCCTTGTCGAGCAGCGAGCCGCCGAACGGCCACAGCACGCGCATGAAGCTGTCGGCCGACTGGGTCTCGCCGCGCAGCGACTGCAGGGCGAAGGCGTACTTGCCGTCCGCCGTGAGCTTCGGACCATAGACGTCCTTCAGCTCGTCCCAGGTCTTCGGCGGGCCGTCGAAGCCGGCGTCCTTCAGCATGCAGCTGTTGTAGAACAGGAGGCCGGAATAGTTGTCGAACGGCAGGCCGTAGACCTTGCCGCCCCACGAGCCGAACGCGTCGAGCAGCAGCGGGAAGAAGCCCTCGAGCTTCAGGTTCGGATCGGTGATCGAGGCGTCGGCGGTGAACTTCTCGACCGGCTCGATCCAACCGTTCTCGGCGAACTCGCCGATCCAGACGAGGTCGACCAGGGCCATGGTGAGGTCGCCCTGCGAGGTGAAGTTCAGCACTTCCTTCTCGCGCGTGTTCTCGTAGGGGACGATCTCGTAGTTGACCTTGATGCCGGTCTTCTTCTCGAACTCCGGCAGCAGCTTGATGATCGCGCGGTAGCCCGGGCGGTCGAGGAAGATGCCGCTGATCTCGGTGCCGGCGAGCGGCTTGGCGGCGTCCTCGAGCCAGTCGGCACGGGCGATCGTGGTGGCGCCGGCGAGCATGGTCGCGGCGCAGAGCGTGGCGTGGATCAGTTTCCTCAAGGCGTACTCCTCCCCTCTCCTCTCAGCGATTCGGATAGATCAGTGTCTTGATGACCCCGGGCGCGCTCTCGGCGTGGCGCTGGAACGCCCGGGGTGCCTCGTCGAGGCCGACCTCGTGCGTCACCATGGACGCGACGTCGACCTTCCTCCTCGTGACGAGCTCGATGGCGCGCGGATAGACCTCTCCCATCCGGCGCGCGAACTTGATCTTGAGACCCCGGCGGCGGGTCTCGGCGGCGGGGAGCGTGTAGACGTCCCCGTCGGGAATGCCGACCATGACGACGCGGCCGCCGATCTTGGCGGCGAGCACGGCGTCGCGGAATCCGTCCGGCGAATTGGTCGCCTCGACGACGAGGTCGCAGCCGGTGCGGCCGGTGACCTCGCGCACGATCGAGAGATCGGCGCCGACGTGGGCCGCACCGAGTTTCGCCGCCGCCTCGCGCCGGTGCGCCTGAGGATCGACAGCCACGATCTCGCCGGCCCCGGCGACCTTCAGCACCTGCAGGATCAGGAGCCCGATCGGGCCGCAGCCGATCAGCGCGACGCGCTCGAGCAGGCGCGGCTTGGCGAGGTCGACCGCGTGGATCGCGACGCCGAGCGGCTCCAGCATCACCGCCTCGAGCGGCGTCATGCCCTCGGGCAGCGCCACCACCTGCGACGTCGGCACCCAGATCCGGCCGGTCATGGCACCGTCGAAGGGCGGTGCACCAATGAACTTCACGTTGGGGCAAAGGTTGAAGTGCCCGCGATGGCAGAACTCGCAAGTCCCGCAAGCCCGATTCGGGTCCACCGCCACGAGCGCGCCCGCCGCCAGCCCCTGCTCGGGCAGGGCCTCGCACAGGTATCCGCCGAACTCGTGGCCGGGCACGAAGGGCTCGCGAATGGTCGCCGAGCCGATGCCGCCATCCTTGTAATAGTGCAGATCCGAGCCACACAGCCCGACGGCGGCGACGTCGAGCAGCACCTCGCCGGGCTGGCCTTCCCTGAGGTTGAACGGCGCGACGCGGGCGTCGTAGGCGCCGTGGAGGTAGAGGGCTCGGCTCATCGAGGCTTCGGCTTCTTTCCGGTTGACCTGACGAGCGAGACCATACAGGTGTAATATCGCTTGATCAATAGTTGGATCGAACGCCGTGACCGCTCCGCCCGACGCCCTCCTCGACCGCCTCGCCACCGTCGTCGGCGCCCGCAACCTCCTGACCGCAGCCGACGACGTCGCGCCCTATCTGGTGGAATGGCGCGGCCTCTACCGCGGCGCCGCGCGCGCCGTCGTGCGCCCCGGCTCGACCGCCGAGGTCGCGGCCGTGGTGGCGCTCGCCCGCGAGGCCGGCGTCGCGCTGGTGCCCCAGGGCGGCAACACCGGCCTCGTCGGCGGCCAGATCCCGTTCGAGCACGGCCGCGAGATCGTGCTGTCGCTGAAGCGGCTCGACCGCATCCGCGAGGTCGACCCGGCGAGCGACCTGATCGTCGCCGAGGCCGGCGTCACCCTCGCCGCGGTGCAGGCGGCGGCCGAGGCGGCCGACCGGCTGTTCCCGCTCTCGCTCGCCGCCGAGGGCAGCGCCACCATCGGCGGCAACCTCGCCTCCAACGCCGGCGGCACCGCGGTGCTCGCCTACGGCAACGCCCGCGACCTCTGCCTCGGCCTCGAGGTCGTGCTCGCCGACGGCCGGGTCTGGAACGGCCTCGGGCGGCTGCGCAAGGACAACACCGGCTTCGACCTCAAGAACCTGTTCGTCGGCTCGGAGGGCACGCTCGGCGTCATCACCGCGGCGGTGCTGAAGCTGTTTCCGCGGCCGCGCTCGCGCGAGACCGCCTTCGTCGCCGTGCCCTCGCCGGCCGCCGCCCTCGAACTCCTGGCGCTCGCCCGCGCCCACGCCGGTGGCGCCGTCACCACGGTGGAGCTGATGGCGCGCACCGCGCTCGACTTCGTGCTCCGCCACGCCCCCGGCGCCCGCGACCCGCTCGCCGAACCGAGCCCGTGGTACGTGCTCCTGGAACTCTCCAGCCCGCTCGACGGCCAGCTCGCTGCTACCATGGAGGGCCTGCTCGGCGCCGCCTTCGAGGCCGGCGTCGTCACCGACGGCGCCATCGCCGCCACCGGCGCCCAGCGCGCCGACTTCTGGCGCCTGCGCGAGGCGATGTCGGAGGTCCAGGGCCACGAGGGCGGCTCGATCAAGCACGACGTCGCCGTGCCGCTGAAGGCGTTGCCGGCCTTCGTCGAGGAGGCGACCGCCGCCGTGCTCGCCCTCGTGCCCGGCTGCCGCCCGGCCGTGTTCGGCCACGTCGGCGACGGCAACCTGCACTTCAACGTGTCGCAGCCGGTCGGCGCCGACAAGGCGGCCTATCTCGCCGGCTGGGAGGCGATGAATGCGGCCGTCCACGCCATCGTCGCCGCGCACGGCGGCTCCATATCCGCCGAGCACGGCATCGGCCGCCTGAAGCGCGACCTGCTGCCGGCCGTCAAGGACCCGGTCGCCATGGCACTGATGGCCGATCTCAAGACGCTCCTCGACCCGACCGGGATCCTCAATCCCGGCAAGGTTCTCGCCGCTCCCGCCGAAGGAACCCGCCGATGAACGCCCCCGCCAGCGACGCCGTCGTCGCCCGCTCCGAGGCCGCCCGCCGCATCGCCGTGGAGGCCGGCCGGCGCGCCCTCGCCTTCTTCGAGAGCCGCGGCGAGCTGGTCGTCGAATCGAAGGGCACGCTGCAGGACTGGGTCAGCCGCGCCGACCGCGACGTCGAGACCTGGATCCGCGCCGCCGTTCTCGACGCCTTCCCCGGCGACGGCCTCGTCGGCGAGGAGCACGGCGTCGCCGCGGGCACCAGCGGCTGGACCTGGGTGATCGACCCGATCGACGGCACCCTGCCCTTCCTGACCGACCAGCCGAACTGGTGCGTCTCGATCGCCGTCGTCGACGCCGAGGGCATCGCGGTCGGCGTGATCCACGCCCCGGTGCTGCGCGAGACCTACTCGGCCGTGCGCGGCGGCGGCGCCCGGCTCGGCGAGCGCCGGCTCGCCATGGATCCGACGCTGGACGTCACCGCCGGCAACGTCGCCATCGGCGCCACCCAGACCTTCGACGCCGACGCCACCGGCCGCTTCGTCGCCGGCCTCTACCGCGCCGGCGGGGTGATGTTCCGCATCGGCTCGGGCGCCCTGATGCTCGGCTACCTCGCCGCCGGCCGTCTCGCCGGCTACTACGACCCGCGCATCAACGCCTGGGACTGCTACGCCGGCCTGCTGATCGTGCGCGAGGCCGGCGGCACCGCCAGCTTCGACGGCGACATCGGCCGCCCCGGCGTGCTCTTCGCCGGCAGCGCCGGCGTCGTCGCCACCCTCGCCGACCTCCACGCCCGGGCGATCGCGCCCGTCTGATCCCCCTCCCGCCGCCGCCCTGCCGCCGCCCGATCCGGGGCCGGCGCGCCCCGCCCACCACGATCCCGAGGACGACTCCGATGAAGGCACTGGTTCTGGAAGAGAAGGGCCGCCTGTCGCTGCGCGACTTCCCCCTGGAGGAGACGGTCGGCCCGCGCGACGTCCGCGTCGCGATCAAAGTGGTCGGCGTCTGCGGCAGCGACGTCCACTACTACACCCACGGCGCCATCGGCCCCTTCGTGGTGCGCGCGCCGATGATCCTCGGCCACGAGGCCGCTGGCGTCGTCACCGAGGTCGGCGCCGCGGTGACCGAGCTGAAGGTCGGCGACCGCGTCTGCATGGAGCCGGGCATCCCCGACCCGACCTCGCGGGCGAGCCGGCTCGGCCTTTACAACCTCGACCCCGCCGTGCGCTTCTGGGCGACGCCGCCGGTCCACGGCGTGCTGCGCCCCTCGGTCGTCCACCCCGCCGACTGGTGCTTCAAGCTGCCGGACCAGGTCTCCTTCGCCGCCGGCGCCATGGTCGAGCCGCTCGCCGTCGGCGTCCACGCCGCCGGCAAGGCGCGCGTCAAGCCGGGCGACGTCGCGGTGGTGATCGGCGCCGGCCCGATCGGCCTCCTGACCCTCCTCGCCGCCCGCGCCGCCGGCTGCGCCCGCGTGATCGTCTCAGACGTCGACGACGACAAGCTCGCCCTCGCCGCCCGCCTCGGCGCCGCCCGCACCGTCGACGTCCGCCGCGAGCCGCTCGCCGCCGCCGTCGCCGCCGAGACCGACGGCTGGGGCGCCGACGTGGTGTTCGAGTGCTCCGGCGCCGAGCGCGCCGCCGCCGGCGTGTTCGACCCGCTGGCGCCCGGCGGCTGCGTCGTCTTCGTCGGCATGCCGCTCGCCCCGGTGCCCTACGAGGTGGCGCGCGCCCAGGTCAAGGAGGCCCGCGTCGAGCACGTCTTCCGCTACGCCCACGTCTTCCGCCGCTGCGTCGAGATGCTCGCCTCCGGCGCCATCGACGTCGCCCCCCTGATCACCCGCACCTTCCCCTTCTCCGAAGCCGTCGCCGCCTTCGACTACGCCGCGGCGGCCCCGAAGGGCGAGGTGAAGATCCAGATCGAGATGGAGGGGTAACGGGGGCGGGGGCGGGGGGCTTTCCCACAACGAATGCCGAAGCTCCGTACCCGCCTCCTGCGAGGCCTATAAGGCTGAAAACCGGCATTTGCGGTGGACAAGGGGGAATCCCATCGCCCCGCGCAGCCGCGAGTGAATCAGAGGCTTCTAACAGGTTGTCCTTTATCAATGCAATGACCTCTGGTAAATTTTCAATTGGAGATTTGGCCTAACCTGGAAAGATATCGGATGTCGGAAACTGAAGCTCCGGCTGGCGCCGAGTCTGAAACTGGCTCGGGTTCCTCGGCTCGGCGAAAGATACCGGGAAACCTACCGTACACTAGCTCACCGGGCGTCCTCAGGCGCGTACTGGAGAAAATTCCAATCTCTGAGAAGCCCGCCGTGTTCAATAATGACTTCCTGACGACAGTGCTTGGCGTAACCGGCGGTTCAGCTAGGCCAATTATTCCTATACTCAAAGCAACGGGGCTCTTGAACCAGAGCGCCACACCAACAGAACTTTACGCTCAGTTCCAAACCGATGGTGGCAGAGCATCAGCTGCCCTTCAAGCTCTTCGGAATGGATTCCAAGAAATATTCAAGCGAAATCAGTATGCGCACAAGGCTGAGGAAAAGGCGCTGACCGACGTTATAGTTGCAATTACTGGCGCACCAAAAGGGGACAGTGTCGTTAGATACATATACAACACATTTGAAACATTCAAAAATTACGCAAGTACTTTGAAAGACGAACAACCAAAGTCAATACCAAATAATGACGAAAGACCAGAAACAACCGCAACAAATGAGATTAGAGCGGAATCCGATCAGATTGCATCATATCCGGCCGCTTTGAAGTAGTTGGCGCATTCGGCAGGCGGGAAGAGGTCGATGAGGCGACCGATTG